>NZ_JGYX01000002.1 GCF_000741215.1 Bifidobacterium pullorum subsp. gallinarum | reverse complement strand
ACGTCTGGGAGGGCATGCGTTCTCCCCACAAAAGCCTGCTGATGTCGTCGACCTGACGCGTACTCACTCCCGCCAGGTACATGTCGATCAGCGCCTCCTCGACGCTCTCCTCCCTCCTGCGATATCGTTCGATGACCGCCGACTCGAACAGCGCGCCCTTGAGCTTCGGGACCTTCAGGGTCATGGTCCCGGCCTTCACGGTCAGGTTCCGCTCGTAGTGGCCGGCCCGGTACGCCCTGCGCTCCCCGGACCGCTCGTACCTGGCCGCGCCCGTGATCTCGTCGGCCTCCGCGTCCAGCATCGCGTTCAACAGCTGTTCGACCTTCTCCGACACCAACCGGTCCAGCTTCGTCTCGAGCATGTTCTCGTCGACCTGTAGAATCTGATTCGGCATGGTTCCGTCGCCTTCCTAAATAGGTTGATTTGGTTTGGCGACTGAAATCGTACCCGGACGACGGACCATGTCTCTCAACTCAAGCCTCAACCAAAATGCGCAACAAACCGGGCGTTATCACTGCCCTTCGCCTGGTCTCCAGTGGGATGATGGGTTTGGCCATATGGCCAGCATACCGGGAATCCATCGCCAGCCAACGCTCCAGACACTGCCTGGTCGGATAACCCAGATGCTCCACCACCTGGGCCGTCGTCATCGGCGTGGTGAAATACAACTCCACCGCACGCTCTCGTTCCTCAAGACTGAACATACGAAAATCTTTCCGTTCGGTCTCCAAGAAAACGTCCGCAGCCCCCTACCCCTTACGAAAGGGAACAAGTCGAAATCATCTTTTCGTTGGTTGATGTTCTTCTCAATAGCACTGACCAAAAAAGTACAGTAATGTTAAAGCCGACCGACATAAGCACATTTTCTGAAATACCCCAAAAAGATGTCACTATAATCAAAGAAACAAAGAGGTAATTTCCATGCTTACTTAGAGCATTCACAGTTAACAATGTGAGCACAATATAAACAAAAAGTCCAACTATACCGTACGCATATAAAAAACGAATATAACCATTATCAACGGTAGAGTATTTATAAATTCTATCAAGGATATCAAAACTGTTAACCCCACCAAATAAAGTCATATCATAGTACTTAAATGTTCTGCTAATTAATTTAAATCTTCCACTAAATAATTTATCAATTAAATCAGCTAGAATTCGCAAATTGTGGTTACTGGATAACATCAATTGTGGTACACCAATGGAAATAAAAACACAGAGCGGAGGGCAAACATATCCAAGGAAAGCTACAAGCCTCTTTATGTTTTTATTAAGGAAACGTGATTTAACTAAAGTCACAAGCAACAAAATGGATACAACGCATAGTATCGCAGTTCTCGACTGCGTAATTGCATAACAAACTATCAATCCAAAAGTAATACATATATAATCTTTTTTGTTAAAACTCTTTCCAACAAAAGCTATATACGTAAATAGAAGGTACACAAAACCATATGCAAGACGATTAGGATGAGAGAATCCAAGACCATACCCTATTGTAGAATAATTCCCTTTGATGACAACGGTTTTATATAGATTCAATACACCCATCAACGACAGCAATATTATAGAAATAAAGATAATACTTCTAATATAAAAAAAAAGATTTAAAAACAGACTTCCAATCCCATGTCGAAATAACAATTGGGGTAATTACCATCAATAAAAATCCAGTAAAATGCGTTTTAAAGACGACAACAACACCTATAATAATTAATACTGTAAAAATAGCAAGTTCTCTAAGATTATAATTTCGCGTAAATATAAAATAAAGGAAAAGTGCCATATAAGGAATGAGAAGTATTCTTTCGTTCACTGTTCCTAATTCATAATTAGTGTATTGTAATCCATATTGAACCGATAATATAAGAATAAATACAAATATGACTATATTCTTTAAATCTAAATGCAAAAAAAACTTTTTCATAGTATTTTACGCGTCTTCAAGAAAACGATTAATGTAATACAACCAACATTTTGGACGAGACTTCTAATATGGTAAAGACTAGCGTATATCTATAGTTCCACGACCTGCAGAAACATGTAATACTTCACCAGTAATCATATCACTAGCGTCACTGACAAGCATCTTTGCCCAAACCGCAATTTCATCCGGCGTCGCGTATCTTCCCTTTCTATTGTCATCAGTAAACAAATTACCTTTCTCATTAGCTCCAATAAGAGCAGTAGCTGTCGTCCCTGGAGCGATTGCATTTACCGTTATTCCACGCGAAATCAGTATTTCGGCTAAACCCTTTGTAAAACCATTGAGGCCCCACTTAGAAATACCATAAGGAGACCACGCCGGTTCGGACCCTCTAGAAGAAGACACAAGAAGAATCCGTCCATGAATTTCATTCTGGCACATATACCTAGCAACAGCTTGGCAGAGGAAAAAAGTTCCAGTCAAATTTATATTCATAACACGATTATATTCGTCTGGTGTCATCGTCCAGAAATTTGCTTTTTCAGTATGTACACCGGCAGAATTAATCAATATATCAATAGATCCAAATAAAGTAGAAGCCTTTTCCACAAAGGTCGTTACATCAGCAGTGTCTGCAATATCGAACCTCATAGTCTTGACTCTGTCAGAATTTTGAATCTTTTCTGTAAGATTAGCTAACTTATTAGAATTTGTTCCGCATATAATAACGTTGCAACCGCTCTCTATAAGAGATTTCGCAATTGCAAAACCAATTCCTCCTGTTCCTCCAGTAATTAGCGCTGTTTTCCCGGAAAGAAGTTGCGTTTCAAAAATCGGATGAGTAATAGCGATGACCTTGTGACGCTTCTTAAGCATAGACTGCATTCTTGTTTTAATTCCAAACATTTTTCCTCCATTTCATTCCATATGGTCTTTTGAACGTGCCTGTAACTGATTTTTAAGATCTATCTTCGCCTTAGTCCTTGGGAAAATGCCAGTGAAAAGCATCTTTGCTTTATTACGTGGACCAAAATCCGATTCCAATAGCACTCTTGGCAAGCGACAACGAATATTTTTCAAGCAATCATTATACAGAGTTTTATTTTCCTCAATAGAATTAGTAGCAATAATCAAAAAAAGTAAATAGTTGTAATTCTTCCAAATATGCCAATTTACAGCATGAACTGTCTTTTTAGTACGAACACGTAGATTTTCACCAATATTTTTTATATTATATAAAGCATTAATACCAATTTGCACATTATAATGAGTTAAACCACTATTAGTATTATTTAGTCTATAATTATAGATTTTACGATGTCCAAGTGCAATTCGATTGGCATATTGGGCTGCCATAACAGAAAAATATAGCCCTTCGCCAGACCATGGTGTACAAAAAGTTATATTATTGTCTTTAATGAGTTTAGTGCTATAGAGCTTATTCCACGGACCAATAGGAATAATCGGGTAGAGGATATCAGCAGTAGCTTCTTCAGCGGTAATCACTTTAATCCGATCATGTTTAACTTGCTCACGATCTCGAGTTGTGAAGATAGCATCTGTCATAGCCATCTGAGCACCCGTCTTGTCAATCATGTTTATAAGGTACTCAACATATTCAGGTTCCAACCAGTCATCGCCATCAATAATTGAAATGTAATCACCTGTTACCGCTTTAAGTCCCTCGTTCCTAGCCTCACAAGCGCCACCGTTAACCTTGTGAATTACTCGAATTCTTTTATCACAGGACGCCCAATAATCACAAATTTCTCCACTTTTATCCGGCGAGCCATCGTCCACTAAAATAATCTCAATATTGTCATATGTCTGATTAATTAAAGATTTGATAAGCTTATCAAGAAATTTTTCCGATTTATAAATAGCAACAATAATAGATACCAGAGGCTTCATTGTATTTGTTCCTTTCTGAATTTTTCTGCCTTTTCAATAGATTCAATTAAGTATTGCTTGGATTCATCTAACAAATCTGAGAAAGATTTAGAAGGCCGCATTACAGGCCGTGCAAAATCATGAATAAACTTCGAATCATACTTCTGCAACCCATTTTGAGTATTAGTAATATCAAGCAGATTATAGATTCGTGTATTCTGAGCGACTGGATTCTTCGAAGAAAAACGTTCAAAAACAGCAAAAGGCTTTTTAAAAATTATACTAAAAACACATGCATGGAATGAATCAGTAATCACACAATCTGCATTTCGTATTAAATCGATAAACTCTTCCACACCGGCAGATGCTTCTAAAGAAATATTCCTTTGCCAATAAGCAAATCCTGTCTGTGGAATTACGCGTAAAGGTAAATCACGCTTTTTCGAATAACGTCGAGCAGCCTTCCAATGGTTTTGATTATCCGATAAGAAATAGCATAAAATGTATCGTTTATCCGTATCACTGGAACAAGTTGCCCCTGATATTCGCTCCCAATCTTCAGAAGTGAGCAACAAAGTCGGATCGGCCACAAGTTGAGGTTGGCGTCCCGTGAGAGCATGAACGATTTGACATCCTCTCTTTTCTCTCACGGATAGAGATTGAAAACGATTTAACTTATTCCTCATGTCAGAGGATAATTCCACCGGAAAATCAGCAACCCCAAGGCTAGGTGCATACGAGATACGTGGTATATTTATCTTGTCAAAGTCAGCATAATAATATGGATGCATCCAATTTGGATTCCAAATTTGATCACTTCCAAAAATTAGAGCATCATACTGATTGCAAACCTCAATATAGTCTTTATCAGAATAAATGGGACGAGATAAACAACAATGTTCAACAATAAATGAATTAAACTTTTTTGATCTTTCTTCAAAAGAAGAAGCATATTTTTTAAAAGCGATTTTCTTTAGATCATAGCTGATACGTCCATAAATTCTTTTAAGAAAAGGAGGATTCTGATGCTTCACTTTATTCGTTGAATCGTTGACAACAAAATCAATAAGCTCAGCATCATAACCTTGCTGTCTTAAATAATACTGTAAAGCAACTGCTTGAAGTTTAGTTCCGTAATTTTCATAATTAAACCAAGTAATTATACCCAACTTCATTTTACGCCCTTTATATTCTTTTAGCTACAAACAGATTGATAATTTCTGTGAATAATTGAGAGACTTCTCTAAAGTATAAAACAAATATAGCTATAAACAAGCCGAATTCGATAATGTAGAGCCCCCAATCGTCTCGTGGAAAAGAAAGCAATAAGCAACATTGTACCATAAGTAAAGCATACGAAACATAATCTCTAAATACATGAAAAACAATTCTTACATGACGTCGAACAATTCGCATTCGCATTGCCCAGACAACCCAATAACTTACCATATTTGCAATTGCTGCTCCAATAGAGCCAAAGATAAAAACAAGACCAAAATCAAGGATAATATTAGTTATTGCCCCTATAAGGGTAGTTGTAGCAATTGATCTTGAATCCTTAACGGCAGCAAAAATACCACCTAAATAGCCAGAAATCGCACCGAACAAAATAGAGATAAGCAAAAAAGGAACACATCTCCACGCTGTATAAAACCCTTTGGCATATAAGAAGGAAGCCATAAGTCTAGCCGTCATAATCAGGAAAGAGCAAATTATGGTCATTGCAAAGTTATAATAGTTATATACTTTTGTAAAAAAACCTTTTCTATCTTCAGGATCAAAGTCTTTTGTCGCAGAAATCGTCCATGCTTGCATGAAAATTGTTTGAAAAATACTGAGAATAGATGGAATCTTATATGAGACAGAAAAAATCCCGTTCTCGGATAAACCCCGTAACCAAGTAATGATATATCTCGCAGATGAATTGTTAACCCACCAAGCAAGAGTATTTGTCATCAGAGGAAGACTATATGTCTTCATTTCATGCCGTAAATCCGATGTACTTCGGAGTGAATATTTAAAACCTTTCCATGCCTCAGCAGCAATGAATAAATATGCAGTCTGAGCAGCAATTCCAACAATATTGGCAATAAAATAACCATTAATACCGAAAGGAAAAAACACTAGAAGAAGTATGTTCAATATAATAATAAAAATAGTGCTAATAATTCCTGAAATGGACAGTGCAGCTATCTTTTCTATACCTCTAGCGTAAGAATTCATAATTCCATTCAAGGCAGTAACCATATACAAGAGAATGAAATATATCGAATAATCGTGCAAAATAGGGAGGAAGTTTATCAAATAATTCAAAAAAACAATAATAGTAAGAGGTATAAAACCAATCAAGAAAAATTGGAATCCTACAGATAAGATAGCATTCGGATTGCTACCCTTATCAAGAGGAAAACGCATCACAGCATCAGCTATGTTCACTGTAAGCAGGGGTACAAGTACAGCAATTGTCGTATTCAGAAGATCATAAAGACCGTATTCACTCGTTGACAATATGTTTGTATATAAAGGAACTAGAAAAAAACTTAGCAGTTTTGTTCCAAAACTGCTAATAGTTAATAGCCCTATATTCTTAATTAAATACCTAATGCCATGCATAAAATCTTATCTCAACTTATTATTTCTTTTTAAAGAATATCCAATGGACTTACGAATTACTTGAACACAGTGTTTCAGAGGATTAGCAATATGTTTAGTATTCATAAATACATATCCCTTACGGGATAGATTCCAGTTCCCAGAATACCAGTGAATGGAGAAGGTATTCGACGTCTCCACCGCTCCCCGACATTCTTGCCCAGGACTATATGGCGAAAAATAATCCCGAGGATATATTTTACAATTTACAAAAATATCAGGATTACGGTCATAAAGGTATCGAAAAATAATTGGATTATTGATAAAATCAACATTCCATATTTCATTTTCGTAAAAATCAAGTAGCTTCTTTATAGTCTGATTATCTTTTTCAGCTCCAATGACTCCTGTACCAATATAATTATCCTTTTCCATTCCAATAAACATTATGTTGGCAAGTAACTCATTATATGATTTAAGTACTTCGACGTCTGTATCAAGGTAAATGCCACCCTCTTTATATAAGATATACAAACGTAGCCAATCAGAGGCAAATGCCCATAGTTTAAGACGAACACAAGCATCTAAAAAACGAGACTCTTTACATAGCTTCTGTAGATTTAGGTTTTCTTCATTCCACTCAATAATTTCGTAGTCAGGCAATGTACGCTTCCACGAATTTATACAAGCAATTGCTAAAGACGGCTTCGTTTTGCCACCAAGCCAGATGTAATGTATTTTCTTGGGAATCATAAAGTATCCTTTGTCCTCATTATTTTTTCCGGAGTACCAATCAAAGTAACATCATCATATCTACAATCATGTACAACAGTTGCATTAGCCCCGATAACCACATTGTTGCCTAAATGTATGGGGCCAATTACCGATGCACCAACACCAATATCGACATTGTTACCTATGCATGGAGCTCCAGAGCTTGTTCCATTATTACCGATGCAATTCATTCCGTGAAGTTTGCAACCATACCCTATCGACGCGTCACCACTAATTATTACAGCCCCATGATGATATATAGTTAATCCCGGACCAACAACATTTTTAGGTATATATATACCCAGTTTATTGCCAAGACTATTCTTTCTTCTGCACCAAAACAAACTTAAAAAATGTCCCCAAAATCCGCCTATACGATAATAGTACTCTTCCTTACGCAGACGAATGCAATATCTCCTTAATTGAATCCAATGATCTTTTTGAAGAACTAGGCGAATTCTTTCCTTTTTTGTAAGTTTCTTCAAAAAAGGCATGTCCGAATGCGTATATTCATATTTTTTCATAATTAACCTATACGTTAAACTTATTCTTTAAAGACATCACAATCCAAAGCAATACTACATATTGTTTTTTAATGAGATAATTAATTACTCTAGATGGAATCGAACCAAAAACGTCATGTGTACTCAAAATATTATTCAATAAGTCATCTTCACAGATTTTCCGAATATTTATCCACGCTTTTTCCCGTCCATTTGTTTTAGCATACAACTGCTCAAGTTTTATCGAATAGCGAGCAATTGACACTAGCGTTGACATAAGTCGTTGTGATGACTCATGATAGATCTTCATTCTTTTCGTACGTTCTGCTAATTCCAAATACAATTTTTTTTGCATCTGGAATCTATCTGCACGATAGCTAGTTGTCAAAGAACCAGAATTGTCGCAATAGTAATAACCATTGCAACCACTCATGACGACACGGCGTGCATGTGGATAATAGTCAAAGTTAAAAATAATGTCTTCACTGATAAATTCTCTTTCTGAATGAAAAAAGATTCCACAATCTCTAATAATCTGAGATGAGAATAGACTCTTCCATACCGACATTTCAAGATGATTATCATCTGACTTGGCATATCCGAGCATTGGCACCAAAATTTTATGAATGATATCTGGCTGGCTAAGCGCTTTTCCTCGTAAAGGATTGGGTACAACAATCTTTTTCTTGCGAGAGACACGTACAAAACCACCGATTGCTGTATCACCATTTGCCTCAGCTAAGTCATGATACAATCTCTCAATCATGTAGTCTTCAAGATAATCATCGCCGTCAACGAAAGTGACATATTCTCCTCGCATGGTTTTAATACCGCTGTTACGAGCCATACCAAGTCCGGCATTCGATTTATGAATTACCTTTATTCTGGAATCATAACAGAATTCATCACAGATTTTCCCACTTCTATCAGTCGATCCATCATCAACAAGTATTATTTCTAGATTTTGATATGTTTGGTTAAGTATACTTTCAACACATCTATGAAGATATTCCTCGATGTTGTATACAGCTACTACGACTGTAATCAAAGGTGCGTTCATGAATTTTCTCATTCTTCTCAAGCAACAATTTTTTTAAGTATCTTTTCAAATTGCAAAGCACTTCTAAACCAATTTGATTTCCCTAAGATTGCATTAGCCTGCTCGAGCATTTTGGTAAGTTGACTCGCATCGTTGTGGATAGAAAGAAGTCGATTAGCCAAAGTTTGATAATTATAATCAATAAGTATCCCTGCTTCCGAGGGGAAAAAAGATTCGAAGGACCCCGATTTAAATTCAATAACAGGTAGACCTGTTGCCAACATTTCATATGGTACAAGTGAAATATTTGACATTGAAGCAACCATTCCAAAATCGCTTTTTTTATAGAGTTCTAGCATTTCAGATTTACTAAGTTTTCCTAGGTTTTTCCCGATACACGGCTTAAAACTTTTTTTTTGCACCAAAAAAACGAATGTCAAGCTGTAATCCACACCCACTTAAAACAGAAGAAGTTCGGTAGAGTAAGGACTGCATAATGTTAGGCATTCTTTTCCCGTCTTCCTTGGTATACACCGCTAGAACATATTTTTTCGTTTCTTCATATGATGAATAATTTCTAGCGCAATGAGGGTATTCTTTCGGCTCAAAAGGAAAATCAATATATTCTAGTATTGAAGGCGTACTTGGACATTCTCGCTGAATTTGTTTAACATTCCAGGATCCTAAACTAACGATATGAAGACCAAGCTCATATGTAAGCTTCGCTAAAAGATATCTTTCACTCAAATTGAAGAAAAACGGTTCATAATCTTGAACAAAATACATTTTATATGCATTAAATTTATGTAGACAATAAACACTTTGCCAATTTGTTGCTATAACAACATCAAATGCATTTGCCGATAAAGAATCAACGGAAGCTATTTTCCCTTGATATCCCAATAAATTGTCTGAGGCATTTTTACATAATTCATTAATTGAAGCATTAGTATAATCTGCATAGGTAATTTCATGACCAAATTGAGCCAAATATGTACCTAGCCTCAGCACAGAGGTAATGCCACCAGAGTACTTATCTATACCCGGAACAATAAAAGCTATTTTCTGGACAGATTTGGGGCGAATATTAAATACAGGCTGAGCAAATCCTGGACTATCAAGAACAGTATCGATAATGCGCCGTTCATGCCTACGCAAACCGATATTATATAAATCTTTAACTATATATGCAAGATTATTCATTATTTGGACTCCATAATTTCACATGCGCAGATAATCCATCAAACGTTCCACGAACAATGGCCGAAAAAACTTGTCCTTTATGCCTAGCTCTTAGCAAACTTGGCAGGTTAAAACTGATAATGAAACCTAGATATCCTTTACAATTATAATTATTATATGCTACAGGTCCATATGCCTTTAATTTACGATTGGCGTAAATAATATTACGATTTGTATAATATACACGAAGCGGACTCACATATTTCCGATAAGAAAACTTGGCTATATTTTTATTATGCAATAATTGACTTAAGCGAATCCAAAACTTCTGACTGCGCTTAGATTTAGGAATAATCTTCCCGAACTCCTGATCAAGAACCCAACGATTAACACGCTTAATTTGATAACCAGAAGACACAAGCCTTTTACAGAACTCATTATCAACAAGATCAATGAAAAGCCACTCATCAAAACCGCCGACATCTTTCCATGCTTGAATTGATGTGCAACTTGCTGAAGTAATGCATTCCTCTACATTGACTACGCAATCTCGCCTTTCCGCCTTCATATATGCGCGGCGCTTATCTATCACTTGTGGACAGAAAATAGCAGTACGACCAGAATCACTATTAATCCGGTTACGAAAATCCGGAATCATCCCAGATGGCAGGATTGAATCCTGATCCATGGTGAGTACCCAATCAAATCCATCCTGCTGCGCCCGCTCCATAATACGATTCAGAGCATATGCAATGCCATAGTTTTTATTTACCTTGCTGCTATTAACGACATTGTTGACTTTCTCACAAGAAGGTTCATCCCCATTTGCCTTCGTTACATACGTAATCTGTGATGTCTTCAATAATTGTACAGGTTGGACACTGTTATCAAAAATATACACATGTTCAATCTGTTCAAGAACTGATTCAATGCACTGCTGTACGCGATTAATATCATCGGGATTATATAAAACAATACCAGCAGCAATTCTATTTTTCATTTTCCCTCCTTTCGATTTTCATTAAAAAGAGCCTTTGCAATATCTTCAAGATTTGAATTAAACTGTTGATTATTACTTTTCAAAATTCTTTTTTTTCATAGCGACAATAATTTTGTCATATTGTCCAAGCACATCACTAAGCTCAGTCATATCATATACAGGAATAATATTGCCCATGCGCTCAGCTACAGCCTTTGCAAAATCAACTTGATGATTATTTACATGCTCATTGAATTGCAGCTGACGTGGCACCACAATCGGAATCTTTCCAATCTGCAACGGCATAATAAAACTAGCCGGACCACCATGTGTAATTACAATGCGCGCTTCAGCTACTTTCTCTTTCATCTGAGCGTATGGAAGGAGTTTATGCCACTCACAATACTTGGGCTCATACGTGCTGAAACCAGTCTGCATGATCACATCTTCATGAATTGCGCCAGAACTTTTTAACTGGTCCACAGCCTCAATCAATCTGTTGAACGGTTGCTCATGAGTCCCCACTGTTACGAAAATCATTGCTCAACCACCTTGTCTTAGAAGATGCTTCCCAGATTAATCGCTTTAGGATAGACTTTTTTCATCTCTTCCCATTGCACAATGAATTTATCAACAATCGGATATACGAGCTTGCCTGTCATCGTTGGCTTATCGATGCGATCGAACACCTCAATATAGATAAGCTTTGCTCCAAATAATTTGCCAATGTAGAAGAAAGGAACAGCAACTGCAGCCCCGCTGGAAATAATCAGATCCGGTTTTTCTTTACGTAGCACTTTCCAAGCAACCGCAGTGTTCCGAATAAGATTCTTTAGATTCCTGTTCGTAGGATAGTAGCATGCATAAACCCGCTCACCCTCAAGAAGACTACGCGCATCTTCCTTGTCAAAAGTGACCCAGAAACGATCTTTATTTTTCCAAAAGGGTTTAAGCATATGTAAATGCGCAAGATGCCCACCACTGGAGCCGACTAAACAAATTTTCATTACAATCTCCCAACTCAGCATGCACTCTTATGACTTACTTTGTTACGTCTTCATTCCTTCTATCAGTATGCACCCTTATAGTGACGACGGCACCGACAGTGCGGAAAAGCAGCACGATGTCTCCCAGCATGGACCAGTTCTGCACATAGCTGACGTCCAAAGACTCGGATTCTTCCTTACTCAAGTTGGATCTGCCAGACACCTGCCACGGACCGGTAATACCAGGCTTCACCAGCATACGAGTGGCATACGTCTGGTTGTATTGAGCCACCCACCTCCTCAGGTAACGACGGGCGCGGGCCCACCACGCTCATATCACCCTTCAACACGTTCAGGAACTGCGGAAACTCGTCAATGGAGAACTTACGGATAAACTTGCCCACCTTGGTGACTCGCGGATCGTCCTTCATCTTAAAGATGAAACGACCATCCTGACCGGTTTCTTTCGCCAGTTCTGCCTTCATCTTGTCCGCGTTCACCACCATAGAACGGAACTTGATCATCTTAAACGGCTTGTCACGGCGCCCCACGCGAGTCTGCGTGTAGAAAATAGGACCGCCGTCGGTAAGCTTGATAGCAATCGCAATAGGAACGGTAACAATCACAGTAACAATCACGGCAAACAGCGAAATCAGCACATCAAAAACGCGTTTTTTGCACATATCCCATGGCGAATACTGCGGTAGGCTGATCGTCATCACCGTCGTACCCTGAATCACACGGATATTAGTCTCATGACCACTCACGTCCACTGCGGAAGTGACCACCGCAATCTCCAGATTCATGGTTTCCATGTTCAGCACGAACGTGTTGAAATTATCCGAGAAGCGCTGCATAACATCCGTGGCCATCACCGTCTGTACGCCCATCGAAGCGGCACGTTCGGCGAAGTTTCCGCAATACGGCAATGTGGCGATGTCCCTACCACTGATCTTGCGGATTCGTTCCTTGAAATCGGCAGGTGCGGCAACAGCCGCCACAAGCCCAGTCCGCTTGTTCAAACCAATCGGGCACACCGCAATAGCATGATAATTCAGTTGGCACTTCTGGCTCAGGAACGCCAAAGCATGCTCAATGCCCTCAGGGGAACCAACCACTACGGTGCCATACGAATACGCGCCCTTTTCACGGCTGGACAGTACAAACTGGCGGATAGTCAAACGCTCCAGCATGGTAATCAGGAATGCGCACAGCAACACCAAGCCGGTATGCAGCAAAGGTATATAAACGTTGAGAATAGAATCGATTGCACAAATCATCAATCCCGTGAAAAACGTGCCTTTGACCAGTAGCGCGTTCAACTGGTAACCGTCACCCATCACATGACGGTGGTACACGCCAACACTATGCAGGCAGTAGATCCAAATCAACGAGCAAACAAGCGCATACAACCACAAACCAATATGGAAATGGAAACGGGAAGAATACAACGCTTCCCCGCCCTGCCACACATATATGATTGCCGAAGCGGCAATAAATGAAGCCATGTCGCACAGAATCAAAAGAGCATTGACGAAAAAACGCCAATAAGCGACGCTAAGCACCCGGTTACGGGAGGTTTCACTCAGATTCGTTTCAGCACTACCGCCTTGGAACATTCTTCTCTCCACAACTACCCCCCCGATATTTCAAGGGGCAATAAACGAGGGTACATGAACTCCTATACAAAGCTATAAGGATAAGGGTAGTGCCGAAAGTAGACGTGATACGGGCCAACGCCGCCCGTTACCCGATATCAGCGCAATGCAGGATACTGGGCGTCCCCGCTCCACCTGTTACTGGATGACCGGGCATCCCGGGACGGAGCGCGTGGATTCGATCGCCGGCGACGTACGCGCGGTCCGGCGCAACAGCCGCGAACGCTACGGCGCCAGGAAGATCAAGGCCGCCTTGGAAAGGAAGGGCGTCACCGCGTCCGGGAGACGCATCGGCGGCATCATGCACGAACAGGGCATGACGAGCGCGTACACGCGCAGACGATTCAAACCGCACGGTATTCTCGGGCATGGTTCCGTCTCCTGGTTTCCAACCGCGGTTCTTTCGTTTTGGCGAATGAAGAAATCGTGCACAGGACGCGGGCCATGCCTTTCACATCAAAGACGGAAACCCAAAGCGCGCAAGAATCCGGACGTTAGGGGCTGCGGACGTTTTCTTGGAGATAGTCATGCAGCCATTCCTTGGCTTTGACGATATTGTACCGGACTCATCCAGCCCAGCGACTGTTTGATGCGCTCGTGGTTGTACCAGTGGATGTACTCGTCGATCAGGACAAGCACCTCGTCGCGGGTGCGTTTCTCCCAATGCTCGGGATAGACGGACTCCGTCTTCATGCGACCGAAGAATCCCTCCGCGGCGGCGTTGTCGGGGCTGCAGCCCTTCGCGCTCATGGACCGGATCAGCCCGTAGCGTTCCATGAGCTCCAGCCATCCGGGCCACCGGTAGTGGCATCCCCGGTCGGAATGGACCACGGGACGGGCGTTGTCGGGCAGTGTCTCCGCCGCCTCGGCGAGCATCCGGTTGGCGAGCTCCGCGTTGGGATGGAAGCCGGCCGTGTAGGCGACGATCTTGCCGTCATGGCAGTCGATCATCGGCGAGAGGTACACCTTCCCGTCGCTGGCCTTGATCCCGCGTGGTGTCCGTGAGCCACTTCTCATTGGGCCGTTCGGCGGTGAAGTCCCGGTTGACGAGATTACCGGGAGCGGGCGTGGCCTCCCCCTCGTAGGAGCTGTAACGCCGCCGTTTGGGAACATGCGCCGAGAGCCCGCCCTCGGCCATGAGCCTGCGGACCGCGTTCTCCGAGACGTCCGTCCCGAGCGCGGCCTTGACGCGACGGTACCCGTACCTGCCCTTGGAGTCGGCGAACGCCCGCGCCACGCGGGCGCGCAGCCCGGCGTACTTGCCGACGCCGATCCCGGCATGGTGGTAGTGGTAGCTGCTCGGCGCTATGCGCAGCAAGCAGGCCATCGACCTCAGCGAATACCTCGGCCCCGGCCGGTCGACCGGCATCGTCTTCTCCCGGTTCGACAGGCGCCGCAGGTCGGCGCCCGGGTCTTTTTCTGCGACCTCCACCACCTCCCGCATCAACGCGTTCCCCCCGACTCCTGTATTTGTTTAATGGTTTGTGTGCCGGTTTATCGCGGGTTTGTTGGCCGTGTTACCGGTGAAAAGTTGACCATGTGATCGTGTTGTCGGCGTGGAGAGGCGTTGGCCCGTCCGGTCTTGTTAGATTCCCGAGTTGAGGCAACCATTCGCAGGTATCTCGGGAAGGAAAGGACATGACTGTGCCAACGCCCATACAACAACGTATCAGGATTCTCGACGCGAGGGGTGTGTCCTGGCGTCGCATATCGAGGGAGGTCGGGGTGTCCAGACAGACGGTGCGCAAGTACGCGCAGTTGGAGGACTGCTCGCCGGAGCCCCCGGCCCGTCCTGCGGCGGTCTCGAAGCTCGACCCGTACAAGCCGTTGATCGGCAAGTGGTTGGAGGCGGACCGGTTCATGCCGCGCAAGCAGCGGCATACGGCCAGGCGCGTGTATGACAGGCTGGTCGAGGAGCAGGGGTTCGATGGTTCGTACCAGATCGTGCAGCGGTACGTGAAGCGCTGGAGGCAGGAGCATCGGCTTCCCGGTGACGGGTATCTGGAATTGGAGTGGTCGCCGGGCGTGATGCAGGCGGATTTCGGTTTGGCGCAGGCCGTGGTGGCGGGGAGCCGGACGGACGTGCACTGCCTGGTGGCGTCGTTTCCGTATTCGAACATGCGGTACGCGGTGGCGTTGCCCGGGGAGAACGCGGAGTGCGTGTGCGAGGGGCTGCTCGAGGTGTTCGAGCACATCGGCGCCGTGCCGCCGGTGCTGGTGCTCGACAACGCCACCGGCGCGGCGCACCGGGTCTCGTGGGACAGGATCGTGGTGGTGGAGGTGTTCCAGAGGTTCGTCGCGCATCACCGGATCGAGGTCAGGTTCTGCAATCCGGGCGCGGGCAACGAGAAGGGCAGCGTGGAGAACGCGGTCGGGTTCCTGCGCCGCAACGTGATGGTGCCGTTGCCGAACGCCGAGTCGCATGCGCAGCCGGCGGCGGTTCATGCTCTCCAGGTGCGACCGGATCGCCGAGGATCCCCATTACCGCAAGGGCGAGCCGGTCAGGGACCTGTTCGCGCGGGATCGGGAGGCGATGGCCCCGATGCCTGGAACCCGGTTCGACGCGTGCCGGTGGGAGGTGCGCAAGGCCGATGGCGAGGGATGCGTGAGCGTGGACTCGCACCGTTATCTCGCGGGTCCGTCGTGGCGCGGGTGGACGCTCGACGTCGGGCTGCGCGCGTTCGACGCGGGGGATCCGCACCCGTGACGGGCGCAGGGTCGGCAAGTTGCCCCGCGCCTACGGCGGGGACACCGGCACGGTGCGGGATCCGGCGGTGCTGCTGCCCGCGTTGGCCAGAAAACCGCGCGCGTGGGGAGAGAGCCCCATACGCGCGGATTTCCCCGACAGGCTCCGGCTGAGCATCGACGCGATGGAGTCCAGGGAGCGGCAGCGTACGCTCCGGCTGATTCACAGGGCATCGGAGAGCGCCGGATTCGATGCCGCGGCCCGTGCCGCCGAACGCCTCGTGGAACAGGGGCACGGCATCGACGAGGCGAGCCTGATGACGCTGGCGCGCAGGATCGCCGCGGGCGAGACGCCGCACGACGAGCCCGCCCCGGACCTGCACGACTACGACCGGTTCATGCGGCCGTCCGACGACCGGAAGGAGGCATGATGACCAAACCCGGAACCGCACAGCCCGACACGAGACGGCGTCGCGCGTCGACCGGGCAGCTGATGGACGGGATCATGGGACTCGCCCGCCGGCTGCCGCTGACCCGCCAGGTATTGGCCGACCAATTGGAGACGGCCACGCCCGCGCAGACGGGGGTTCATGCACGCGTGGATGAACGCCGAGATCGATTCCCGGGAACGTTCCAAACGCGCGCGACTGCTCAAGCAGGCCGGGTTCCCCCAAACCAAGACGCTCGACGGCTACGACTGGACACCCCTGCGCTTCCCCGTCGACTACGGGCGGCAGGCATTGGAATCCCTCGACTTCGTCGAGCACACGGAGGACGTGGTCATGTTCGGCCCTCCCGGCACCGGCAAGACCCACCTGGCCATCGCGCTGGCCCGGCAGGCCTGCCTGGAGGGCGTACCGACCAGGTTCTTCACCGCCGCCGAGCTCGTCATGCGACTACTGCGCGCCAACGCGGAGAACAGGCTCGACCGGGAGCTCTCCCAGATCGGCAGGGCCAGGCTCCTGGTCGTCGACGAGCTCGGATACATCCCGATCGACGAGGAAGGCAGCCGCCTCCTGTTCCAGGTCGTCACCAACGCGTACGAAAGACAGAGCATCGTCTACACCACCAACATCGAGTTCAGCGGATGGGGCAGGATCTTCGGCGACCCCAACACGGCACGCCGCTTGTCAATCGACCGCACCGTCCACCACGGCAGGATGATCAGATTCGAGGGCGACAGCTACCGCAAAACCCACGCCCTCATGCAATAACCCAGAAACCACCGACCGGACAGGCCCAGCCACGACAAACCGGCAACATAACGACCGGTAACCCGGTCAACTTCCCCACGGTAAGACGGCACACGCCGAGTTGACAAAATACAGTCTTTTTTCTGCGACCTCCACCACCTCCCGCATCAACGCGTTCCCCAACTCCAGCTCCTCGACCCTACGGCGCAACGCCTCCACGTCATCGCCGCCCCCGGCATCCGCCCCGCCCCGAGGACGGACGGACGCCGATTTCCCGCCCTGGGCGGCATTCTGGTTCCGGGGCTGCAACGCGGCCATGCCGCCCCTGCGGTACGCCCTGACCCAGTTGTGCACCGCACCAACGCTCACGCCAAGCTGTTTGGCGGCCTGCTTCTGCTGCATGCCGCCCAGCACCAGTTCGATCGCCTTCCGTCTTGTCCCCAGAGGAATTATGGGTTTGGCCATACGGCCAGCATACCGGGGATCCATCGCCAGCCAGCGCTCCAGGCACTGTCTGGTCGGATAGCCCAGGCACTCCACCACCTGCGCGGTGGTCATCGGCGTTGTGAGGTATAGCTCCACCGCCCTCGAACGCTCCTCAAGACTGAACATACGAGAAACCTTCCGCTCAGTCTCCAAGAAAACGTCCGCAGCCCCCTTCCAACCCTAGGCAGGTGTTGCACTTCTATCTAGAACCCGCATGGTCATGTCTCCTTTCATGGTTCTTTCACATCCGCAACCCTCCAGCAATCTAAAATTCACGCCCCTGCAACGTTTTATCAACTCATCATGCATCGCAATGTCACGCAGCACCTAGTGCCGGTCTATATATCCATTGGCTGGATAAGGGGGTACAGGTACTTCCCGATCAACACTGCTGCGTTCTGCGTTCTACCTATGACACCCCGTATATCCGTGCGTTACCACTGGCAGGATGCTCGCGCAGATGTCCTGTCTTTTAAAGAATCTCATTGCCACGCCGGTGCAACAATTCCGCAGACAGACATCTATCAGGATCCGGCGAAGTGAATTCAGCTAGAAGCCGACCGTACAACCCATACGGTACCGTACAGTTATGTCAGTGATGCCATTGCCCTCCGACGTGCACGTCGCGCCCAGACCTGTCAAAAGGTCAATTTGTTCAGTACCGGGACAGAACCGGTTCTTTTGGGTAAAATCCTCAAACGCACCTACACTGTTCGATGCCTTTACAACATATGTATGGGAACGTTTCACGGACGACTATCAGGCCTCGATGGCGGAAGCGGAATTCTACGCGCGCATCCAGCGGGCCATGCGCGGCCAACTTGTTCCGGTCGAACAGGTCAAGCCCATGCATGAGGCTCCGGGGGTATTTGAGATACGGTGGAACTGGCACGACTACGCAAACGGAAAGAAACAGTACATCGGTGCCAGGCTGTTTCATATGGAAAAGGTCATGGAACGTTGGATTATTGCAGCATATCTTATGTGCAAGAAATCCGATACGGACGATTTGTCAACCTACTTCAAACAAACAGGTGGAGCGAAGTCAGCCAAACATGCGGTGGAGGAATCCGAGCCTGACCGCGCCAATGCGTGGGAAGAGTACCGAAGCGACGAATTCACCTTATCATAGACTGCCACGATGACTGCGGAAACAGGTACACTGTGAGAGACGTATCGAAATGAAACGAGGAACCATGAGACGTCACAAAACGGCACGATATTCCGCCCTGCTGAAGCGTGCAGCCGTGCTCGTGCAGAACGATGAGCGTCTTATCGATGAACTGATATCAATCATGTACGAGCGTCAACTCAGCGAAGAAGACGTGGCACGACACATGGGAGTCGCACTCGAAGAGCTGCAGGCCATAGAAGGCGGCACAGCCGACCCCACTATAGGCACGGTGCGGCGTCTGGCACATGCCGTCGGTGCAACGGTATCCCATCATGTGGAAAAAGATTCGGTTCCGACAAAGCCGGTACTGCTGTGGTCGACATCAAAAGAGCAGCTGTCTTTGGCCACACCGAAGACGAAAGTCGCCAGCGTAGGCGCATCGACGCGAATCAGTATCCCCCCGTACGCCACATCTTATGCACGAAAGGAATCAGCAGTATGAAACGCTTGACCAAACTTGAGCAGCTTTCAGAACACGCGGAGTATCTTCCCGAGGTATACCCCGTTCCGGGAGAAGATGACAACGTCCAGTTCCAAGCGAACGTCAATCTTGACGTTAACGGCACTGACGCGACGAATTGGCCCATTACCGTCAACGTTGAGTTCGATGTCACCGTGTGCGTCAGTCGCCAGCAGGATGGTAGCGATGAGTCCGGCGACAACTATGAACGTCTCCTTCATATAGAACTAGTACTGCGTTGCGATTTGGATGATGCCACTATCAATTCCGACACACAGCAAAGCGAAGCACGAACTGCAATCTGGCCGTATTGCCGAGAGCGACTCACTCGAATCATCCGCGATTTCCCCGTGACGGTGCCGGAGCTACCGTATCTGATCTAGTCAGGCTGCGGCCTTCTACCGCACCTCCAGCGTACCAAGCAATGCCTTGTGATCGCTGCCTGACACAGTCACGGCATCCAAATCGCCCACCACCACGCTACGGTCGTGCACAATGTGGTCAATCTCCACGGCGGCCGGCACCGGTATCCAGCCAAACAATCGTTTGTTCGCCGGATAGGTCATTTGGAACCACTCCCCCGCGTTCTCGCCGGCATCCACAAACCTGCCGCCCAACAAATACCGGAAGCTTGCATGGTCCCAGGTCGCGTTGAAGTCGCCCATCAGTACAAACGTATGATCATCCTCACGCAGCTGGCTGATCGAACCCAACCCTCGGTCCCATAATCCCTGGTTGCTGGGGCGCGGCGAGAACGGATGCACGGAGCCGAACCGGATCACCGTACCATCGAAATCAATACTCGCAGCGGGAATACTTGAAGCCTCGATGGGAATCAGATCGCCCGTCCGCTCGGACATCGGAGCGGCGCTCCATAACCCGTTCACCCCACCGTTGTCGGACGAGGAAGTGTTGGCGACAACCGAGTACGGCAGCAACTCACGAATACCAGCCTCATTCAGACGGGAAATCATTGACGAGTTCAACTCCTGCAGCGCCAGTACCTCCACATGCTGTTCACGCACCGTCCGGACGATCTGCGCAGCATCAGCCTGTCCATTGCGCGTATTCAACGTCATGAGGCGCGCGTACCGATCATCGACGGATGCGGTCGCGGAGGCAACCGCCGTGCGTGCCGCAGAAGACAGCGAGACGCGTGGATAGAGGAATCCCGCATGCCACACCAGTTGCGTCAACAAGCACAACGCGCTGATTACGGCCAGTACGCGGCGACGACTAATCAGCGATATCAGCAGAATCGCCGCGGAGAGAACCGCCATCCACGGCACGAACGCCACGATCAGTGGAATATACCGTTTCCCATCCAGTCCATTCGGCGTCATCCGCAATACCATCACCGCTATGACGCCAAAAGTCACCACCCATAACAATCCATCCGGATAACGGTGAGTACGCGAACGTGACTGCACAGGCGCGCACGCGCGCCCATCAGGAACCTGTTCCCGAGATGGCTCGGCAAACTCCTCCAGAAAACGCTCAATCTCTTCGCTATCGTTGTTCAAGCCATACCCCCGTTGATGTTTCAAGCCCATTGTGGCACGAGACACCGATGAACGGGGTATTCAGCCGTGAACAAAGCAGCGGAGCATACCACGATTGTCGAGGTTGCAGCCGTCAGCTGGCGTAGATGATCGAGTTGAAATCGGGACGTGCGATCTGCGGACGCACCGGTGCCGGCTCCACACGGTAATGCTTACGCATGCTGGTCAGAATCGTACGCAGCGCACGGTTCGTCTCCTCCGCCGCCTGGCGGAACTTAGCATATTCCCGCCCATGCGGATCGGCGATATCCTTCGGCGCGGCAATCAGCGGACGGATGAACGACGAGGCATCGATCACCGATTGGAGACGCTCCTGGATGGTCGTCCCCTTGACCAGTCCATGTTCGGCGCTATATCGACACATGTTGGCGAAATCATCCAACAGGAACGTGTAGCGCACCGCCTTCGGCGCCACCGTAACGATTTCCTTACGCTGCGAGGACTCGAAGCACAGAATCAAATCAGCCGATTCAGCCATCTCACGGGTCAGTCGGCGGGACCGGAATCCGCTGGAATCAATGCCAACGCTATCCATGAGCCGCGCGCTGGAGGGATCGATCTGGTGCATGGGCAGACCTCGGGTTCCCGCGCTGGTCACCTGCACCGTCGTATTTGCCAAGTAGCGACTCATCAGCAGCTCCCCCATGGGTGAGCGGCAGATGTTTCCGGTACATACGAACATGATGTGCATGTATGGGAATCCTTGTTCTCGATATCCGCTGCGTCCGTATGCCGGACACACACCTTTACAATGACTTATCAAGTCTACTCTATTCTGCGGAAGAATGGGCACCGGTCCTTGTCGCTGCAGTCCGATCCGGTAGATACCCCATGCCCCATATGACTACGTGTCTGCCTACTATAGCTACTGATCGAACAAGCATATCCGTCAACAAACCGTTAGGGGACGAATTATGAGCAAAACCCATACCAACAACCCGCAAACACCAAGCCATAGCGCAAGACATGTTGCTTCCAAGAAGCATCCGTGGCGCACGGTCGTTATTGTGTTGGCGGTGTTGCTGCTATTGCTGGTGGTTCTTCCCGGAACGGCTATCATGCTCTTCATGCGGTCCTTGGATTCCGAGATTTCGATGCCGGAGGAGGAGCGGGAACAGGTTGCGGAGGTGCTGACCCCCGTTGAGGGGAGCGACAAGCCGTTTTACGCGCTCATCATCGGCTCGGACAATCGCGGCAATGAGGTCTACGGTCGTTCGGACAGTATGATGCTGGCTCGCATTGATACCGAGAACAAGCAAGTTGACCTTGTATCCATCCCTCGTGACATGCAGGTCAGCATCAATGGGGGCAGCACACCGCAGAAAATCAACGCCGCCTATGCCATGGGCGGTTCCTCGCTCATGATCTCCACCGTTTCGGATTTTGCCGGCGTGCCGATTTCCCACTACATCAAAGTGGGGTTCGACGGTCTTGAACAGCTGGTGGATAGGCTTGGCGGCATCACCGTCAATGTACCTGAATCCTTCTCCGGGGGGAACGGCGGTGTTTCATTGCAAGCCGGAGAACAGACGCTCAACGGGGAACAGGCGCTTGGTTTTGCACGCGAACGCTACCAGGTTCAGGGCGGTGATTTTTCGCGTGCCCAGGCGCAACGCATCGTGCTGACGGCCATTCTCAAGAAGATGCTTGAACAGCCGGCTACCGAGATTCCCGGGCTGGTACAGGAATTCGCCGCAATGATCTCCACGGATATGTCCACCATGGATCTGGTTGATCTCGGCATGCAATTCTACGGACATGGGGTCACCATCAATACGGCCGGCTGCCCCTCATATGCGTTCTCTCAGGATGGCGTGAGCTATGTGGGCGTTGAATACGCCGAGTGGCAGGATATGATGCGTCGCGTGGATGCCGGCATGGGGCCGAAGGGAGAGGGGGACATCCCCGCCGAACAGATGGAGAATGCTCAGCTCGGCGCCGCCTCAAATGCATTATCTCCTAGGGACTATGCGGGCTTGATTGATCAGTCGCTGAATTCCGATGACATCATCGGGAACGAATAGTCCGTTTTCCTTAAACGGTACGGCTACTCGGCGGGCACCTCCTGGCCGGGGCAGGAGCGGAGCACGGACAGCATCGCCTGTTTCTCCTTGGTGGTCACGCTCAGGTCGTATTTGTCCTTGACCCCGATCTGCCGGGCCACATACTCGCAGCGGAAGTCGGCGTTGGTCGGCAGCCAGTAGGCCGCGGACGCCGACCCCTTCTCACTGTTCGCCTCGCCGTCGGCGGCCAGTAGGTTGTACATGTCGTTGCCGAACTTGTACCGCTTGGCGGTATCCCAATCACGCGCGCCCGACTGCCAGGCGTTCTCCAACGCCACCACATGCTCGATCTGCACGGCGCTGCTGGTCTGCGGACCGCGCACGAAATCGATCGTCTTGCCGGTGTACAGGTCATGCAGCACGCCGGACTGCACCTGACAGCCGCCTGGCGTCGTGAACGTCACATCCTCCAGATCGCGGGCCAGCACCTCGTCGCGCACATCGCAGCCGTCGCCATCGTCGTCGGTTTCGCGGTAGCCGAACAGGTCGCGGTCATAGCCATCCTTGCTCTGCGCGTCATCCACGCGAAGCGTCTCCAGCACGTCCGCCGCAGGGCCGGATGCCGCATACTCGCCGGTCAGCTCCCCCACCTCGGGGCTGATCTTCGGCAGCACCACGCCGACCATGACACCCACCACGACGGCGATGACCAGCAGGACCAGCACGCGCTCGAACGGATTTGACACGTTGAACCGCTTGTTGACATACCGCGCGGTGTTACGAGTGAATTCGGACTGGTCGCGGTGAGAAGGGCGACGATGATTGCGAGACATACTGCCCCACTATACCCAAACGGCGGGCCGCGAGTAGTCTACTCGTAAGTAAACTCCTCACAAGTAGACTCATTAACGCGAAGAAGCATTCGAAACAAGACCAGAAGACAGCGTTGTTTCAAAAACCAAACATCTTGTTATGTTTGATTTTTGAAACACAAGATGTTAGGATAATCAAACAAAGCAATATGTTCGACTTTTGAAACAAACGACAATTATCATGGCAGAACCAACAATGCAGCAGAGAATCCTCTCCTCCACGAAGGACTTTGCAGTCACTGTAAAAGACGCTCGGTTGTCACTCAGGATCAGCCAGCAGGAGCTTTCAGCGCGAACGGGAATCCCCAGGCCCTGGATCAGTCAGCTGGAACAAGGGCGAATAGAGAATCCCGGATTGGCGAAATGCCTGACAATCTGCTCCGCACTCGGCATATCATTGCACGCCGAGTACTCCGCAGCCACGTCGGACAACGCATCGTTACAGCAATACATGGCATTGCTCCGTCAATTAGGATATGTCGTCCAGACCGATGCAGTACCAACCGATACCGGCAATCATACGCCGACGCCGCAATCCAATTCACCGTTTGAAGAGACCCTCCTTGCGCTCAAACAACGGCAGCAAGCTGTCCAGCGCAATGCTAAACGACTTGATTACGGCAATGCGAACGGGTGATGCGCTGGTTTGAGTCATAGCATACGGCAGCCCAACAGAAGCCATAGGT
Source organism: Bifidobacterium pullorum subsp. gallinarum (assembly GCF_000741215.1). Lineage (GTDB taxonomy): Bacteria > Actinomycetota > Actinomycetes > Actinomycetales > Bifidobacteriaceae > Bifidobacterium > Bifidobacterium pullorum_B. The sequence continues at coordinate 505,191 of NZ_JGYX01000002.1, read as the reverse complement.
TACCAGCATCAGTCGAGACAACAGCCTCTGATAAAAACCGACAGCACCCGTTATCTCGACAGAAGAGCATCCATCGGTCGTATACCGCTCATGAGCACAAAGACGCCCATCACGCGTAGGAGAAGGTGAGGGGATCGTGGCCGGCGCGGGTGGGGCCGTCCAGCGCATCGATGGCGGCATGCTCCTCCGGGGTGAGCTCGAAGCCGAACAGGTCAAGGTTCTCACGCTGACGCTCGGCGTGCACCGACTTGGGGATGATGATCGTGCCGTTCTCGATGTGCCAGCGCAGGATGGCCTGGGCGGGGCTGACGCCGTTCGCGGCGGCAATGCGTTCGACGGTGCCGTTCCCGGCGTTCAGGTCGGCGCCGCGTGCCATCGGCGAGTACGCCTCCACGGCGATGCCATGCTCCCGGCAGAACGCGGTGACCTCACGCTGCTGCCAGGTGGGGTGCAGTTCGATCTGGTTCACGGTCGGCCACTCGCCGGTCTCCTCATGCAGTCGTTCCAAATGCTCAGGCAGGAAGTTGCATACGCCCAGTGTCCGCACGCGCCCCTCCTCGCGCAGGCGCACGAACGCCTTCCAGGTCTCCCCAGAGCGCCAGTCGAACGGCGTGGGCCAGTGGATCATGTACATGTCCACATACTCGAGCTGCAGCAGGCCGATCTGGCGGTCGAACGCCTTCAGCGCGCTGTCATACCCCTGCTCGGAGTCGCGCAGCTTGGTGGTGACCCACAACTCGCGGCGACGCTCCCCCGTGGCGTAGCCGGCATTCACCAGCGCACGGCCCACGCCGCCCTCGTTGTTGTAGCCGGCCGCACCGTCGATGTGACGGTATCCGGCGGCGAGCGCCGACTCCACCACCGGGGTCACGCCCTCATCGTCGATGCGCAGCACGCCAAGGCCCACCTGCGGAATCTCAGTGCCGTCATGCAGGCGGATCATCGGAACAGGGGACATGTGCTGCTCGCTCATGGGGACTCCTTGTCGGTTCAACATGTCAAACGCTTATACACAGCAATATAACTCGGACCCTAACAGAGAGGTGGTTCGCACTACCTCAAGGATAAATTCCGGACCCCTTGATTTTCCTGCCTTACTTAGAGGCAACCTTGAGGTAGTGCGAACCACTCCCGCTGCAAGAATGTCAACCCACCGCCCCAACACAACGTTGACGCGTTCTACACACGAACGACGGTGTCGGCCACGCGCATCGTGGAATCGCGGTGGGAGACCAGTACAATGGCCACGCCTTGCCCGGCGCCATCATCCCTGCGAGGTTCGCTCGCCAGCTCGTTGATGGATTGCAGGATCACGGCCTCGTTGAAGGCATCGAGGCGACTGGTGGGTTCGTCCAGCAGCACCAGGTCGGCATGGCGCAGGAACACGCGGGCCAGGCCGATGCGTTGGCGTTCGCCCTCGGACAGGCGTCCGCCCAACTCACCCACCTGGGTGTCCAGGCCATCCGGCAGTGATTCAACCAGCTGCAATGCCGACGCCTTGGCGAGCGCTCCGCGCAGCATGGCGTCGTCGGCTTCCTGGTTGGCCAGGCGCAGATTCTCGCGGATCGTGCCATCGAACAGGTAGGTCTCCTGTGCGAGCATGGTCTGCACACGGCGGCGATGATGCACATCCACCGTTCGCAGGTCCTCGCCGGACATCGTCACGATGCCGGATTGCGGGTCCCAATACCGCATCAGCAGTTTGAGCATCGTGGACTTGCCGCGCCCGGACGGCCCCTGCACGCCGAGGATGCCATGCATGGGAATCTCCAGCGACAAATCCGTAAACACGCCAGCTGTATGGTCCTCCTCCGCATGCCGCGTCGTTCCGCTTGCGCCCTGGTCAAGGTCGGCATTGGGATCGGAGCCATGTCCCGTCATCTGATCGGGATACGCGAAACTCACATGATCCAAGGCCATGCCGCTGTACGCCGGCGTCGATGTGCCGGTTTCCTCCACGGCCGGAACCTCGTCCATAAGCGCAAACAGTCGCCGCGCGGAGGCGAAGGTCTGGGTCAGGCTCGCCGGCAATGCGCTCAATGCCAGCGTCGGGCCGAAGGAGCTGGCGATCAGCACCACGGCGGCGAACAACTCACCGACCCCATCCACATCGGCCAGCCCATACCAGGCCAGTACCAGGGCCAACGCCCCGGCGAGCGCGGTGGCCAGCACCACCATCACCCCGCCGATGCCGCCGAATCGGCCGTTGTTCAGGCTCAGCTTGACCCGTTGATGCCACAGTTCACGCGACCGCTCCAGAATCGTACCCAGACGCCGTTCGCCCGCGCCGAAGCGAATGATCTCGTCCAGTCCATGCATGTCGTCCAGCATCGTGTCATCCAGCGAGGCGGCGTCGCGGCGAATATTCGGCCCCAGATACCGCACGCCGGTCGCGAACAGGCGCGGCAGCACCACGCCGACCAGCAGATGCATGACGATCAGCAACGGCACGAACCACGGGTTGAGGAACGCGAGCGCCACAGCGAACGCCACCGTGGTCACGACGGCGATCACCACCGGTGAGATGGTGTGCGCGAAGAAGATCTCCAGCAGTTCCACGTCGGTGGTGATCAGGGCGATCAGGTCGCCCTTGCCGCGCCCGTCCAGTTTGGCCGGCGCCAGACGACGCATGGCGGCGAACGCCTTCGACCGGAACAGCGCGAGCAGCTTGAACGCCACGTTGTGGTTCATATACTGCTCGGCATACCGCATCAGTCCACGGATGACGGCGCACACGGCCATCGCCGCGAATCCAGCAGTCATGGTCATTCCCCACACCGGTTCCTCCAGCACGGCGAACAGTGCGAGCACGCCGAACACGGGCAGGAAGGTGGCGGCCAGGTGGCCGAGTGTGCCGAACGCGCAGGCGGCGATCATCGTCGGGCGCAGCGGACCGACCTCGTGCAGCAGGCGGCGCACGAGCGCGCCGATGCCGCCTGCGGGCGCGGTGTCCTCGCTTTGCCCATGATTCGCCACCGATTCGTTCCGCACGGCCGGTTCGGCCGATTCGACCGGCTCGGCTGATTCCACGAGCCCGACCGGATTGACCGGCTCGGACGATCCATCGACGACATCGGCGGGCCGCGCGCCCGTCGCGGACCGGTGTCCGACATGCTCGATGACCTGCTGTGCCCGGAACAGGTCGGCGTACACGCCGTTCCGTGCCATAAGCGCCGTGTGCGTGCCGGTTTCGGCCACATGCCCGTGGTCGAACACCACCACCTGTCCGGCGGTCACGGCGTTCGCCATGCGGTGCGTGATCATGATCACGGTGGCGGACTGTGCCAATTCCTGAATCGTGCTCAGGATCACGGCCTCGCTTTCGGCGTCCACGCTGCTGGTGGCCTCGTCGAAGATGTAGATCGGAGTGTTGCGCAGCAGCGCACGGGCGATGGCGATGCGCTGACGCTGACCACCGGACAGGTTCGTCGCATCGGGAGCGATCGGCATGGCCAACCCCTCGGGCTGTGCGCGCACGAAATCGGCGATGTGCGTCAGCTCCAGCGCGGCCCACAATTCGTCGTCATCGGCTTGGGGCGCGGCCATCAGCAGGTTCTCACGCAGCGTGCCCGCAAACAAGTGGCTGCGCGAGGAGACCAGAGAGACCGCGGAGGTCATCGCATCGGCGCTCAGATCGCGCAGTTCCACGGACTGCAGATCGATCGCACCCAGCTCCGCGGGATCAGGAGTCGTGCCGTTAATCGCCGCGCCTGCGGACAGCGTGATCGACCCCTCATATCCGGCCAGCGTGCCGGCCAGCAGCGCGGCGGTCGTCGACTTGCCGGAGCCGGATTCGCCGACGATGGCGGTCAGCGTGCCCGGTCGGGCGGTGAACGAGACGTCCGTCAGTGCGGGGGCAGGGAGCGCAGTGGCCGTGGCTGATGTGTCAGAGTCCGTACCGGTGGAGTCGTCAGCGGAGAGGGGAACCTGAGATGTGTCAGAGTCCGTATCTGCGCAATTGGCGGCATCGGCGTAGCGGTAACCCACGGCGTCGAAGGTCACGGTCAAGTCACGACCGTCGCCGGGCAGGGCGGCATCGCCGCGGGCCGGCTCGGGAGCGTCCAGCAGCGCGAAGATCCGCTTCGTGGAGGTCATACCGTTCATCGCCACGTGGAAATATGATCCCAACTGGCGCAGCGGCAGGAAGAAGCTGGCGGAGAGGAACACCACGATCATCGCCCCCGCCATATCCACGCCGCCGACGAGGAACTGCCAGACCGCCACGCCGATGCCGGCCGCGGTGCCGCCGTAGGCCACGGCATCCATGGCGGTCAGCGAGCGCAGCTGGATCTGCAACACCTGCATCGTCATCCGGCGGAACGCCTCGGCCTTCTCGTCCATGTCGGCTGCGGCGCGCTCATCGGCGTCGAACGCCTTCAACGTCTCCAATCCCTGCATATTGTCCAGGAACGCGGCGCCCATATCCGTGTATTTGCCCCAATACCGCTTGAACGCGCGTGCGGCGCTCATCGCCACCACACCCACCACCAGCACGATCAGCGGGGCGCATACCAGCAATACCACGGCCGCGGGGATGTTCACCGGCATCAGCACCGCGAACAGCGTCACCGGTGCCAGCACCGCATAGAACAGCTGCGGCAGGAACAGTTCGAAGAAACTCTGGATTTGGTCGATGCCCTCACCCGCGGACTGCACCACGTCGGACGTGCGCACACGGGAGGAATACGACGGCCCAAGCGCCAGCATCTTGCGGTACAGGCGCTCACGCAAAGCCAGTTTCACGCGTTCGGCGGCCTCGGTACCGAAGGATGCGGCGGATCGCGACGTCAGGTATTTGACCGCGCAGACCGCTAACAGCGTCAGCAATGCCAACAGCAGGTTGGTCGCCGGCACGACGACGTCCAACCCCTGGGCCGTCCAGATGGCGCATTGGAGCACGCTGACCAGCAGGTTCGCCATCATGAACGCGAACAGCACGTCGGCCATCAGCGACAGCCACAAGGCCGCCACCTTGGCGGCCACCAGCTTGCCGATACCCGGGGTCAGGGAGAACAGGCGTTTGTCGAACACGGCGCATACCTCTTTTCTGGAACTTCTTGCCACCCTAACGGAATCACCGGGTACGCGCCAGACCCATTTTCCCCATCGGACGCATCGTTTCTCCGCACACGACGACACCCGCGGCATCCTGCCCGCTTTTGTCGGGAACGTCCAAAGAAACACGGAAAAACTGTTGCCCGATACCAAACCATCGTGGTTACGGTCGCGTAACATGGGATGCATAACACAACAGTTCACGCCACCGTGTCTATTACTCCGGCACGGCATCGCAGCCGTGCCACACGCGCTTGGTCGCAAAGACCGAGATCACGCACCACGCGAACTGCGCAGCACGCCACGCACACCATGCGGGGACGCGCCCAACCGCTCGGCAGGCGGCGCGACGCGCCACGCACCACCATGAAGGACCGCATATGCTCACCGAATACACCACCCCCGGATCCATCGAGGTCCGCAGTAACGAAACCCTGTACTCCCTGCTCACCCAGCGCATCGAACGCACCGGAGAGGACACGGTCATCGCCACGCGCAAAACCGGCCCCGGCCGTTGGGAGCAGATCACCACCGGCGAATTCCATCGCATGGTGCTGGCCGCCGCCAAGGGCTTCATCGCCTTCGGCATCCGGAAGGGGGACGCGGTCTCCATCTTCTCCCCCACCCGCTGGGAGTGGGGCGTGCTCGACTTCGCGCTGGCCGCGATCGGCGCGGTGAACGTGCCGATCTATGACACGGATTCCGCCCCGCAGGCCGAACGCATCATCAACGACTCCACGGTCAAGCTCGCCATCGCGGACAACCGCGAGCGCTACGACCGCCTGGACTCGGTGATCGACAACTGCCCGACGCTGCAGCGCATCCTCATGCTCGACGGCAACGCGCTCGGCGCGCTCGAAGGCCTGGGCGTCGCCGTTTCGGACGAGGAACTGGAGGCGCGGATCGCGTCGGTGGGCGCGGACGACCTGGCCACCATCGTGTACACGTCCGGGTCCACGGGCACGCCGAAGGGCGCGGAGCTGACGCATCGCAACTTCCTGAGCATCGTGCGCGCCGGGTTCGCGTGCCTGCCGGAAGTCATCTGGGACGATCATCCGCGGCTGCTACTGTTCCTGCCGCTGGCGCACTGCTTCGCACGGTTCATCGAATACTGCTCGATCGGGTCGGACGACGGCGTGGTCGGCTTCCTGCCGGACACCAAGTCGCTGCTGCCGGACCTGCGCTCGTTCAAGCCGACCTATCTGCTGGGTGTGCCGCGCGTGTTCGAGAAGGTGTACAACGCGGCCTCGCGCAAGGCCGGCATGGGGTTCAAGGGGCGCGTGTTCCTCAAGGCCGCCGAATCGGCGCGCGCCTGGTCGCGGATGCAGCAGGCGGGCATCAGGCCCACGCCCAAGCAGGTGGCGGAGCATCTGGGGTACGAGGCGTCGGTGTACCGCACGGTGCGCGGCGCGCTCGGCCCGAATATCCGGTATGTGGCCTGCGGCGGCGCGCCGTTGAACGCCGATCTGGCGCATTTCTACTGCGGCATCGGACTGCCGATGATCCAGGGCTACGGACTGACGGAGACGGCCGCGCCGTTCACCGTGTGCCGTGTGGACGACAACGTGATCGGCACGGTCGGCCAGCCGGCTCCGGGCTGCTCGGCGCGCATCTCGGAGGAAGGCGAGCTGCAGCTCAAGGGCGCGAACGTGTTCCGCGGCTACCACAACCTGCCCGATAAGACGGCCGAGGTGTTCACCGAGGACGGCTGGTTCAGGACCGGCGACCTGGGGTCGATCGACGATGAGGGCCGCATCACAATCACCGGACGCAAGAAAGACATCATCATCACCGCCGGCGGCAAGAACGTGTCTCCGATTCCGATGGAGCACACGATGATGGACTGCCCGATCGTGGAGCATGCCGTGGTGGTGGGCGACGGGCGGCCGTTCATTGCGGCGCTGGTCACGCTCGACCCGGAGGGGCTGGCCGCATGGCTGCCCGCGCAGGGTCTGCCGGCGGATCTGCCGTTGGCCGAAGCGGCGAAGCTGCCGGCTGTGCGCGACTTGGTGCAGGAATATGTGGACAAGGCGAACGCTTCGGTCTCGCGCGCCGAGTCGGTGCGCAAGTTCACGATCCTGGATACGCAGTTCTCGCAGGACAACGGCTGCCTGACCCCGTCGCTCAAGGTGGTGCGCCCGAAGGTGAACACGGTCTTCGCCGACGTGATCGCCCACGAGATCTACGGCGGGCGCTAATCGGCGTGTCCGGGAGGTCACCTTCCCGGACACGCCCGGCTTCTCCGGACCCTGATGCATCGTGACCGTGATCTATTCACGAAAACGTTGATTTTCCAACGTTCCTCACTTGCATCAGAGTCACAAATGTGTCAGAGTCCAAAAAAGCCGTCCGGCTGAGGGATGACAGCCGGACGGCGATGCATGTTCCTTCGCTCAGTGGCGGTTGTTCAGACGGTGCACCATCTCGCTGAGCTCGAGCTCGCGCTCGAACTGGCGCGGGGTGGTGTTCTCGTCGATGACGGCCAGCTCGACGCCGGCCATGCGGGCGAAGTCCTCCCACGCCTCACGGCCGACGGAGGTGGTCATGCAGGTGTGGTGCGAGCCGCCGGCGCGCAGCCAGCACTCGGCCGAATCCTTGAGGCTCGGGCGCGGCTGCCACAGGGCGCGGGCGCACGGCAGGGCCTTGAGGGAGCCTTCCGGCTCGACCACGTCGACCACGTTCATCAGCAGACGGAAGCGCTCGCGCATGTCGGCCATCGAAACCACGACCGCATCCTTCTTCGGGGCGGCGGTGAACACCAGACGCACAGGATCGGCCTTGCCGCCGATGCCGAGCGGGTGGATCTCCAGACGCGGCTTGGCGATGGTGCCGATGGCCGGGGAGACCTCCAGCATGTGCGCGCCCATGTTCATCTCATGGCCGGGCACGAAGTTGTAGGAGTAGTCCTCCATCAGGGAGGCGCCGCCGTCCAGGCCGTAGCCCATCACGGCGCCGATGCGCACCAGCACGGCGGTCTTCCAGTCGCCTTCGGCGGAGAAGCCGAAGCCGTACTCGGACGGGAAGCGCTGCGGGCCCACGCCCGGCAGCTGCGGCAGGGCGCCCAGGTCCTCGAAGTTGTCGACGCCGGCGGTGCAGCCGTTGGCGTTCATCATGTTGATCATCGCGGCCTCTTCCTTGGCGGCGATGAACAGCGAGTCGTACTTGGCGTCGAGCAGCTCGGGGGCCACGTCGTACTTGGCCTTGTAGTCCTCGATGATGGCCTTGACCTGGTCGTCCTTGACGGCCTCGTAGGCGGCGACCAGCTCGTTGACGGCCCAGGTGTTGATCGAGGCGCCGAACACACGCTCGGCCTCGGTCTTGTCGCCCTCGGTGACGGCCACGTTGCGCATGTTGTCGCCCCAGCGCATGACCTTCATGTTGTTGGAGGCATCCCAGCCGGCGCAGGCGCGGGTCCAAGTGGCGATCTTCTCGGCCACCTCGGGGTCGGTGTAGTGGCCGACCACGATCTTGCGGTTGATGCCCAGGCGGGAGACGATGTACCCGAACTCACGGTCGCCGTGGGCGGCCTGGTTCAGGTTCATGAAGTCCATGTCGATGGTCTCCCACGGGATCTCCATGTGATGCTGGGTGTTCAGCTGCAGCATCGGCTTGGTGAGCACCTCCAGGCCACGGATCCACATCTTGGCCGGGGAGAAGGTGTGGCACCAGGTGATCACGCCGATGACGTTCGGGTTGGCCGAGGCCTCGACCATGAACTGCTTGACGCCGTCGGAGGACTTCAGCGTGGGCTTGAGGACGATCTTGACCGGAATGACGCCGGTGCCGTTCAGGTAATCGACGATCTCGGTGGACTGCTCGGCGACCTGGCGCAGCGCCTCCTCGCCGTACAGGTCCTGCGAGCCGACGCCGAACCAGACTTCCTTGCCCTCGAACGGGTTTGCCATAACCATAGTGATATGTTCCTTTGTTGTATTGGTTGGGTTATTTCGATTGCTGTCAGTGCTGCCCGTAGACGTTCTGATAGCGGTCGTTCAGCTTGTCGATATCCTCCTGCGGAATCGGGATGATATCGCCGAGCTGGCGGGCGGCCCACATGGTGTGGGCGACCTCCTCGGTCATGGCGGCGGCCTTGACGGCGGACTCGGCGTCCTTGCCGATGGTGAACGGGCCATGGTTCTGCATGAGGACGGCCGGGGACTTCGGGTACTTCTTGAGCGTCTCGACGACGCCCTCGCCGATCGCCTCGGAGCCGATGAGACGGAACGGGCCGACCGGCACCTCGCCGCCGAACTCGTCGCCCATCATGGTCAGGCCGCACGGGATGTTCTGGCCGGTGGCCGCCCAGGCGGTGGCGTAGGTGGAGTGCGTGTGCACGACGCCGTACACGTCCGGCATGTTGCGGTAGATGTAGCAGTGGGAGGCGGTGTCGGAGGACGGGGCCTCGGAGCCGTCGACCACGTTGCCGTCGAGGTCGCAGACGACCATCGAGCTCGGGGTCAGGTATTCGTAGCGCAGGCCGGAGGGCTTGATCACCATGAGGTCGGCGGTGTGCAGACGCTGGGAGACGTTGCCCGCGGTCCACACGACCAGATTCCACTTGATGAGCTGGTCGTGCAGCGTCGCGACGACCTCGCGCACCTGCTTGACTTCGGCCCGGACTTCGGGACCGTAATCAGCCAATGTTGCCATATTGTGTTTCCTTTCTAATTGATCAGGTCTGTATCAGGTCTTGATCGGCCGGCGTCAGTCCTCGAGCGGGATCGCCGCAATGGCGGCGTGTTCGATCGGCAGACCGGCGCGGAAGCGGGCGAAGAAGTCCTCGAAGCCCTCCACGTCCTTCTCGTCCGGGGTTTCGGTGACCGACTCGGCGTCCGCGAACACGCGGTTGTCCAAATAGTCGGCCAGGTCCTCGTCGGCGTGCCACAGGTAGTCGCCGAGCACGGCCATGCCCCAGGCGCCGCCCTCCGCGGCGGTGGCCATGACCTTGATCGGGGTGTCGAACGCGGCGGCGAGGATCTTCTGCGCCACCTTGGGGGTGGTGAAGATGCCGCCGTGGCCCACGAGGGAATCGACCTGGACGTGCTCGTCCTTGGTCATGACGTCCATGCCGATCTTGACCGGCGAGAACGCGCCGAACAGCTGCGCGCGCATGAAGTTGCCGAGGCTCATGCGGGCTTCGGGCTTGCGGGCGAACAGCGGGCGGCCTTCGGGCAGGCCAGCCAGGAACTCGCCGGAGCGGAACGGATAGTTGAGCAGGCCGCCGCAGTTGGCGTCCACATCGTCGGCGATGGCCGCGCGGAACAGCGTGCCATACAGCGTGCCCGCGTCGACCGGGTGGCCGAGGGCCTCGGCGAACTGGCCGAACAGGCCGACCCAGGCGTTCAGGTCGGAGGTGAAGTTGTTGGCGTGGCTCATGCCGGCCAGGTCGCCGGCCGGGGTGGTGACCAGGTCGACCTCCGGGTGCAGGGCCTTGAGCTTGCCTTCGAGCACCACGGTGGCGAAGATGGAGGTGCCGGCGGATACGTTGCCGGTGCGCTTGCGCACGGAGTTGGTGGCCATCATGCCGGTACCGGCGTCGCCTTCCGGCGGGGCCAGCGTGATGCCCGGCTGCAGGGTGCCGGTCGGGTCGAGCAGTTTGGCGCCCTCCTCGGTGAGCTCGCCGGCAGGGGTGCCGGCCACGAGCGGTTCGGGCAGCAGGTCCTCGAGCTTCCACGGCTGGGCGGCCACCTCGGGCAGTTCGTTGAACTGGCGGATGAATTCGGCCTCCCAGGTGCGGGTGGTCGGATCGATCGGGAACATGCCGGAGGCGTCGCCGACGCCGAGCACCTTCCTGCCGGTGAGCTTCCAGTGCACGTAGCCGGCCAGGGTGGTGAAGAAGGCGACCTTGGAGACGTGCTCCTCGTTGTCGAGCACGCACTGGTACAGGTGGGCGATGGACCAGCGTTCCGGGATGTTGTACTGGAACAGCTCGGAGAGCTTCTCATGAGCCTCGTGGGTGTTGGTGTTCTGCCAGGTGCGGAACGGCACCAGCAGCTCGCCGGCCTCGTCGAAGGCCAGATAGCCGTGCATCATGGCGGAGAATCCGATGTGACCGATGTGGGTGAGCTTCTCGCCGTAGGCGGCCTCCACATCGCCGGCCATCTCGGCGTAGGCGGCCTGCAGGCCCTTCCAGATCTCCTCGACGGTGTAGCTCCACAGGCCGTGCTCCAGATGGCTGGCCCAGCCGTAATCGCCGGAGGCGATGGTGCGGTAGGTGTCGTCGATGAGGACGGCCTTGATTCGCGTGGAACCGAACTCGATGCCGAGCGAGGTCTTGCCCGCGCGGATCTTCTCCGCGATCGCGGCAACCTGATCGGAATCGTTCTGCATTACTGCCATGGTGGTGGACTCCTTACCCTGCCCGGCCGGCCCGTACCGTCCGCTGCACTACCGTTGTTCGTGAACGTTAACAGCCGCCTTCATCGGCCAGTGTTAGCGCTCACAATTTGTAGTGCCGATTATACGCGCCGACACCCCGAATCTCAACCCGACGAGTGTCTTGTTTCATCGTTGTAAATTTCGATTGCCAGGCACCGCAAACCCCGTGTCGTCATGTCCGCATGACAACACGCCTCCCCAGCCAACCGCACGAAGCCGTGTCGTCGTCCGCTCGCGACAACACGCCCTCCAACGATTCCTTCAGATGCCGTGTTGTCACGGCTGTATGACGACACGGACTCCAAACCACCGTTAAAGGGCGTGTCGTCATGGACATATGACAACACACACTTTGGGCCAACCGCCCGAGGGTGTGTCGTCATGACGGCCGACAGCCGCGTCGACGTCAGTGCGCGGCCGGGCCCAGCGAGTTGCGCAGCATCACCTTCGCCGGCACTAGCCCCACGCCGTGCGATGCCGCCGCGAACGTCGGCTCCGGCCCCTCACCCAGCAGATGCAGCACCTGCTTCATCGCGGCCACGCCCAACTGCTCGAAATCGGGGCGCACCGTGGTCAACGGCGGCAGCATGTTATCCATCGCGGGCATATCGTCGAAGCCCACCAGGCTCACATCCTGCGGAATCCGCAGCCGATGCTCGTGCAGCGCGCGCATCACGCCCACCGCCTGGCTGTCGTTCGCCGTCACCACCAGCGACGGCAACGCGGCGCCACGGCTGCCGAAATCCTCAAGCACATGGTTCATCCGCGTATACGCCTCGGCCGACTCCCAGGACTCGCACTGCTCGACCACGCACTCCACGGCATGCTCCGCGCACAACTGCCGCCACGCCGCCAATCGGGTGCCCGCGTCGCGCCATTCCTGCGGGCCGGCGAAATACAGCGCACGACGATGCCCGTATTCCGCGACCAGCCGCATCACCTCGGCCATTGCCCCCCACTGGTCGATGCCCACCAGCGCCACCTTGCGCTGATCCATGGGACGGATGGCCGCCATGGCGGTGCGGATGTCCACCGCGCCGTGCGTCGAGGTGATCAGCACGCGCGGCTGCTGCACCGGCGCGTGGCAGGCGGCCGAGAACATGGCGTCGGTGGGCGTCAGGAAGATGAACGCATCCACGTTCTGCTCGTCGAACGTGTCGCACAGCGTCTCGAAATCCTTCTGCGAGCAGAACGCCTCATGCACCAGCATGACGGACATGAACAGCTCATGGGCGCGGGCCATCGTCTCGATCGAGGAGATGGCGGAGATCGGCCCGAAGAAGCGCAGGCCGCCGGCGATCAGGCCGATCGTGCGCGAGCGCTGCGAGGCGAGCGCGCGGGCCGAATTGCTCGGACGGTAGCCCAGACGGTCGATGGCGGCCTGCACCTTGGCGCGCGTGACCTCGGACACGTCCGGGGAATGGTTGATCACGCGGGAGACGGTCTGATGACTCACACCGGCCAGCTTGGCCACTTCGAACATCGACGGACGCTTGCCGCCCCTGCCCTTGGCCGCCGTCATCGCGCGGGCTCCTCGGCGATGGTGTCAAGGCGTGCGCGGAAGCGCGGCCAGTCGGTGCGCATGGCCGTCAGCAGCTTGCGGTTGGGCACCTCGTCGATCGACACCCACTCGATCTCCATGCTCTCGTCGTCATTGGCGCGCGGCATGACCGTGTGGCCGGGCTTCTCGAACGCGAACACGGTGGTGTACGCCCAGTTGCCGTGGTCCTCCCGGTAGGCGCCGACCACCTCGATGTCCTCGGGGGTGATGTTCGCCTCCTCGTAGCTTTCGCGCAACGCACCCTCGATGGCGCTCTCGCCGTCCGCCGTGGCGCCGCCCGGGATGCCCCAGGTGCCGCCTTCGGCGCTCCACAACGCGCGATGCTGCATCACCACATGCGTCACCTTGCCGGTGACGGCGTCACGACGGGCCAGCAGCACGCCGGAGGCGCCGTTGAGTCCCCAGTGGCGGCGGCCGCAGTCGCAGTCGATCCAACCGTCGCCCGGCTGACGCACGTTCTCCTTGGGCGGCACCGAACCGCTGGCGGAGCTGGTCACGCCGTCGGCTTTGGGTGCGGGATCGTGTTCGCCGCGGGCCACGTTCCACAGGTCCGTCCATTCCACACCCAGCTCGCCGGCCAGCCGCCGGGCCAACGGCAGGCTCAGGCCGATGATGCCGTGCGGATCGCCCTCGATGCCGTCGATGAACGCGCCGCCGAAGCCTTCCAGCGTAAAGGAGCCGGCCACCTCCAACGGTTCGCCGGTGGCGATGTAGCGCTCGATGTCACGGTCGGAATAGTCGCTGAAATGCACGATGGCGTGGCTGGCGCCGCGGGCCACGCGCCCGGTGGCGAAGTCGATCAGGCAGTGGCCGGTCCACAGCTCGCCGCTGTGGCCGCGCATGGCCCGGAGCCGTTCGCGTGCCACGTCCGCGCTGTGGGGCTTGCCGTGGCATTCGCCGTTGAACAGGAACATCGAGTCGCAGCCCAAGATCAGCGGGCCGACCGCGGCGGTGGTCAGGCCTTGGATTGCGGAGGCGTTGTTGGTGCCGGAACCGTTGGCGCCAGTGCTGCCGGTATCATCGGCATCGGTGCCGTTGACGCCGGAACCGCCCTTGCCGGCGCCATCCGCGGGCGTGTGGATTGGTTCCACGGTTGTGGGCACGTCCACGCCGGAGAAATCGCGGGTGATGTCGGAGGCTTTGCCGCCTGTAACGCCGGACGCCGGGGACGCGGAAGACGAAGCGGAAGCCGGGACAGCGGTCAGATCGGATGATGAGGGAACTGAACCCGCATCGCCCACCCCCACGGCCTTGAGCGGATAGGCGGTCACGCGTTCGCCGGTCGCGGCGGCGGCCGCATCGGCCACGTTCCGGTACGCCTGATACACGGCCTGGGCCTTGGCCTCGGCCAGGATCATGACCCGCTGATTCACGCTCAGCTCATCGACGCTCACACCGGCCTGTTCGGCGGCATGTTCCAATGCGGCCGGTTCGTCGACATGCGAGACGCGGATGGTCGGGCACACGCCGGCCGAGTACAGCACATTGCGGCGCGGGACGGACTTCGAGGCAAGGATCAGCGGAATCGTCATACCGCCCACTGTACCGCAACCGCCGTGCGCATGGTCGCCGGATATCGCCGGAGATCGGCGGATGCGCCGCCCGACTCCGGATCCGCCCAGGATATCCGTTCAGCCGCGTTCCACGGTTACGCCGGTGGTATCGATGGGCAGATGCAGCACGCGCCAGTGGCCGGAGGCCAGATCCTCGGCCGCAATGGCGTCGATGGCCTCGCGCGCGTCGCCGTAGTGCAGCACCAGCACGCACGGGCCCGCGCCGGAGACGGCGGCCGCGTAGCCGTGTGAACGGAAACGTTCGATGAGGTTCCATGAAGGTTCCATCAACGCGGCGCGATACGGCTGATGCAGCTTGTCCTGCGTAGCCGTGTACAGCAGGGTGTTCGCCGTGGCCGCGAGCGCGGACGGTGCGACGGATGCGGCGATGCCCCCGTCGGCGTCGGAGCCGTCCGAGGAAGTGGAGGCCGCGGCCAGTGCGCCGGGGTTCATGGCCGCAGGCAGCAGGCCCACGCGTGAGACGTTGTAGACCGCATCCCGGTAGGGCAGCGTGGCCGGCAGCGCCTGCCGCGCCTTTTCGGTGGAAAGCTCGTAGTCCGGCACAAACACGGCGGCGGTGATGGCCGGGTCGACCGGATAGTTGACGGTGTGGAAACCTCCATGCAGCGGTTCGCCGCCGGGAATCGGCACGGAGCCCACGCCTTCGGCGGTGGACAAATCCCAGGACACGGTCAGGCCGCCGAACACGGCCGGCGCCACGTTGTCCGGATGGCCTTCGATGGTGGCGGCCAGGTCGAAGATGGCCGAACGGTTGAGCCCACCGTCCTGCGCGAAGGCGGCGGCCGCCGCGATGCCAGCCACGATCGCCTCGGCGGAGGAACCCATGCCGCGCGCCTGCGGGATGCGGTTGTGCGCCTCAAGCGTGAAGCCGAGCCGCCCCAGGCCGAAGGTGCGACAGGCGCGACGGAAGGTGGAGACCACCAGATGGGTTTCGTCGCGCGGCAGCGTCTGCGCGCCCTCCCCCTCGATGTTCACGTGCGCATCGGTGTCCGCCGGATCGTCGCTCAGCGTGAAGGTGAGTTCGTCGTGGTAGTCCAGTGCCAGACCGACCGTGTCGAACCCCGACCCCAGATTCGCGCTGGTGGCGGGGACGCGGACATGTACACGACGTGTCACAGGATTCATGACGTACTCCTTACGAGGGGTCGGGTGGGCTGGTTCCAGGATCGATGGTGAAACGAGAATCGGCCGGTCTGCCCCCCGCTGCCGCATCGTTGCACCGGCTTGCGGCAGGAGGGGCGGCCGTGCCGCGGGTTACAGTACGCGAAGGATGGAAGGCTCGCCGGTCACGAAGTCGAGCTGGCAGACGGCCTCCACGGTTTCGCGCAGCGTGACCTCGTCGGTCAGGTGGGTCACCAGGCGCAGCTGCTGGAGTTCGCCGGAGTAGCCCGGCTCATGCAGCGTGGGCTTCAGGTCCTGGTTCACGCCGTTGATCGATACGCCGCGCTTGGCGAATTCCTCCGCGATGGCGGCGAGCACGCCCGGCTTATCATGGATGACGAACCGCACGGCGAACGCGGCCTTGGAGGCTTCGATCGGGGCCTTGGGCAGGTCGTTGTACAGCGTGATGGCCGGGCCAGTGCAGCCTTGGGCGATGTGGCGGGCCACGGTGACCACGTCGCCGACCACGGCGGAGGCGGTGGGTGCGCCGCCGGCGCCGCGACCGTAGAACATGAGGTCGTCGGCGGCCTCGGCTTTGACGAACACGGCGTTGAAGCTGCCGTGCACGGAGGCCAGCGGATGGTTCTCATCGATCAACGCCGGGTAGACGCGCGCGGAGACGCCGGTCTCGCCGTTCTCCACCACCGCGAGCAGCTTGACCACCTTGTGTTCGGCGGTGGCCGCGGCGATGTCGTCCGCGGTGACCTTGGTGATGCCCTCCACGGTCACGTCGTCGATGCCGACGTTGGCGTGGAAGCCGAGCGTGGCCATGATGGCGGCCTTGTTCGCCGCGTCATGCCCCTCGATGTCGCCGGTCGGATCCGCCTCGGCGTACCCCTTGGCCTGCGCGTCCTTGAGCGCCACGTCGAAGTCGAGGCCCTTGGTGGTCATCTCGTCGAGGATGTAGTTGGTGGTGCCGTTGACGATGCCGAGCATGCTGGTGACCTTGTCACCGACCAACGATTCGCGCAGCGGGCGCACGATCGGGATCGCGCCGCCGACCGCGGCTTCGAAGTAGATGTCCACGCCCTTGGCTTCGGCGGCCTGGTAGATCTCGGGGCCGTACTTGGCCAGCAGCGCCTTGTTGGCGGTCACCACGGACGCGCCGGATTCGATGGCGGCCAGCACGAAGGTGCGCGCCGGTTCGAGTCCGCCGATCAGTTCGACGACGATGTCGGCGTTCGTGGCCACGGCCATGGTGTCGCTGGTCAGCAGCGACCGGTCGATCCAGGGGAAGTCGACCTCGTCCGGATCCAGACAGGCCACGCCGACGAGTTCGATGTCCCGGCCGATGCGCTGGGAGAGTTCGTCCCGCTGTTCCACCAGCAGACGCGCGGTCTGCGATCCGACGGTGCCCGCGCCCAACAGTCCGACGCGGATGGGGGCTTCATTATGCTGTGCCACGAGTGTCCTTCCCTAGCGATGACGGGTGTGTACTGCCATCCTACGGAACGCCGCCGATTTACCGGGCACGCGTCTCATACTTCCGCCGCCCGGGCACGGATGCGCACCGGGCGGCGGAAATGCGGAATGAACCGATGGCAAGGGAGACACAGCCGGCGGTTCAGCTCACATCCAGCGCGAGCAGATCGTCCACGGTCTGCCGGCGCAGCATCACATGCGCGCCGGAAGCGGACACGGCCGCGACCGCCGGAATCAGCGCCTGGTTGTAGTTGCTGGCCATCGTGCGTCCGTACGCGCCGGTGACCGGCACGGCCAGGACGTCGCCGCGCTTCAAGTCCCTGGGCAGTCGGCATTCGTGCACGATGATGTCGCCGGATTCGCAGTGCATGCCGACGACGCGGGCGAGCATCGTATCCACCGACCCCTCACGGTTCGCCAACCGCGCCGTATAGTCCGCGCCGTACAGCGCCGGGCGGATGTTGTCGCTCATGCCGCCGTCCACGGACACGTACACGCGTTCGTCGATCGGCTCGCCCGCCGCATCGGTCGTGCCTTCCGGCAGATGCACGGGCTTGATCGTGCCGACGCGGTACAGCGTCGCACCGGCCGGGGCCACGATCCAGCGGCCGGGTTCGAAGGAGATCACCGGCGCGGGCATGCCGAGCGCGCGATTGACGGCGGTCACCGCGTCGGCCAGGCGATGCAGCTCCACGTCGATATCCATCGAATCCTCGCCGTCGGTGTACGCCACCGAGTAGCCGCCGCCCAGATCGACCTCGGGCAGCGTGTAGGCGTCGGTGGCGTAGAAGGTCTTGCGCAGCAGCATCATGCGCTTGGCCGCCTGCACGAACGCGTCCGCGTCGTGGATCTGCGAGCCGATATGCGAGTGGATGCCGACCAGTTCCAGATCGTCGCCATGCGCGAGGATGTCCTTGAGCACGGCCAGAGCCGGGCCGTCGGCCACGGTCTCCATCGCCGCGGCGAGCGCCCGGTCGGCGGGATTGATGTCTTCGGCGCGCAGGTCGTACGGGTAACGCACGTCGTAGCGCAGGGCGCGGTCGTTGGATTCGACCGGTTTGACGCGGACGTTCGCGCCGGCCGGCGTGATGCCGTCGAGGGCGTCGAGGATGGCCAGTACCGACGCGTCGGCGCCGGCCGGCAGCAGCGGCACGCCGAACTTCTGGTCCTCGTGCGCGGTGGAGATGAACTCGTGGCCGCCCGCGTGGATGCCGGCGGTCACGCGCAGCATGACGCGGGCGCGTTTGCCGAGCCGGCGGGCGATGGCGGCGATGCGGGCCGGCTCGTCCGGGGAGTCGACCACGATCTTGGCGAAGCCCTGTTCGATGGCGAGCGCGATCTCCTCGTCCGACTTGTTGTTGCCGTGCAGCACCAGGCGGCGTCCGGGGGCGCCGGCGGCGAGCGCGATGCGCATCTCGCCCATCGAGCAGGTGTCCACCAGCATGCCCGCCTCGGTGACGATCCGGACCACCTCCTTGGACAGGAACGCCTTGCCGGCGAAGCTGACGTGCGTGGTGGTGTTGTGGAACGCGTCGGCCGCGGCGCGCACGAACCGGCGGGCTCGGGCGGCCACTTCGTCGGTGTCGATGAGGTACAGCGGAGAGCCGAACTCATCGAGCAGGCTCGATGCGGTGCGCCCATGGAAGGTCAGTTCGCCGTTGGCGTCGAGCGCCGTGGCCTCGGGCCAGATCGGGGTGATTGCCATATCTTCTCCAACTCATGTTGCGTTGCGGCCGTATGCCGGCATCGGCTGGTGGTACCGGCATACGTGCCGTATATGCGATTGCGCCGCCCGCGGATCGGTGTCCGTCGGACGGCGCATCGCGATTGTTACATCCGCTCCGGTGCCTCGACGCCCAGCAGGTCCAGGCCGGCGGCGATGACGATGCGCACGGCGTCGTTGAGCTTCAGACGCGCGGCGGCGCGGGCCGGCTCCGGGTTCTTGGCGATGCGCAGCGCCTCGCGGGCCGCGTCGTCCTGACGCTCCTCCGGGTCGGTCAGGGCCATCGGGACCACGCGCTCCACGTTGTACCACTTGTGGTACGTGGCGGCCAGGTCCTCCAGATAGTGGGCCACGCGGTGCGGAGCGCGCAGGTCGCCCGCCAGCGAGAGCAGCGCCGGCCACTGGGCGAGCGCGGCGAGCACCTCGCCGTCGGCCTCGGTGTCCAGCAGCGCCAGGTCCGCGCCCTCGTGGGTGATGCCGGCGTCGGCCGCGTTGCGGTCCACGTTGCAGGCACGGGCGTGCGCATACTGCACGTAGTACACCGGGTTCTCGTTGGTGTGCGAGGCCAGCAGGTCCAGGTCGATGTCCACCGGGGTGTTGTAGTCGGTGCGGGCCAGCGAGTAGCGGGCCGCGTCCACGCCCACGGCCTCCACCAGGTCGTCGATCGTGACCACGTTGCCGGCGCGCTTGGACATGCGCACGGGCTTGCCATCCTTCATCACGTTGACCAGCTGGCCGATGAGGATCTGCATGTTCCGGCCCGGCTCGTCGCCGAACGCGGCGCACATGGCCATCATGCGGCCGATGTAGCCGTGGTGGTCGGCGCCGAGCATGTAGATGGCCACGTCGGCGGGGTTGGACTCGCGGTGGCGCTTGTTGCGGTAGTAGGCGATGTCGGCGGCGAAGTAGGCGTAGTTGCCGTCGGACTTGACGATGACGCGGTCCTTGTCGTCGCCGTGGTTGGTGGAGGCGAACCAGGTGGCGCCGTCCTTCTCGTAGATGTCGCCGCGTTCACGCAGATCGGCGATTGCGCGCTCGACCTCGCCGTCCTCGTACAGGCTGTTCTCATGGAACCAGACGTCGAAGCTCACGCGGAAGTTCTTCATCGATTCGCGGATCTCGGCGAACATCATCGGCACGGCGCGCTTGCGGAACTCCTCGCGCTGCTGCGAGTCGCCCTCGCCGAGCGGGTTGCCGTCGGCGTCCACGCCGCCGTCCACACGCGGCAGGCTCAGCACGTCCACGCCGTCGGCCTGGGCCTCGTCGATCACGCGACGGGCGATCTCGTCGATGTACGCGCCCTTGTACCCGTCGGCCGGGCACTCCTCGCCATGAGCGGCGGCCACCAGCGACTTGGCGAAGCGGTTGATCTGCTCGCCGTGGTCGTTGAAGTAGTATTCGCGCACCACCGTGGCGCCGTTGGCCTCCAGCACGCGGGCCATCGAATCGCCGACGGCGGCCCAGCGGGTGCCGCCGATGTGGATCGGTCCGGTGGGGTTGGCGGAGACGAACTCCAGGTTCAGCGTCTCGCCGCCCAGGTGGCCGTTCCGGCCGAACGCGGCGCCCTCGGCCAGGACCTTGTCCACCACGGCCGCGGCGGAGGCGGAGTCGAGGGTGATGTTGATGAAGCCGGGGCCCGCCACCTCAACGGATTTGACGCCTTCGGCCTCGGCGAGCGCGGCCGCGAACGGCTCGGCCAGGTCACGCGGCTTCATGCTAGCCTTCTTGGCCAGCTGCATGGCGATGTTGGACGCCCAGTCGCCGTGTGCGCGATCCTTCGGGCGCATGACGGTCAGCTTGTCCACGGGCGGAATCAGGTCATCGGTCAGATCGCCCGCCTTGCCTTGCGCGACAAGGTCATGGGCGATGGCGGAAATCAGTTCACTCAGCGCTTCTGGACTCATGGTATCCAAGGATACCGGGCGGCCTGACAGCGCAAACGCCCGCAGGCGCACGGCGGCGTCCACGGGCGTATCGGGTCGGATCTGGTCGAATCGGACGGTCCTGTCGGAGCGATCGGACGTCACAGGGCCGCGATCGCGTCGATCTCGACGAGTGCGCCCTTGGGGATCTCGTTGCCGCCGAACGCGCAGCGGGCCGGCTTGACCGATCCGGTGAACACCTCGGCGTAGCGGGCGTTGACCTCGGCGAAGTCGTCCACGTTCTTCAGATAGATGGTGGCGCGCACCACGCGGGTCATGTCGGTGCCCGCGGCGGCCAGAATGCTGGCGATGTTCTTCAGGGACTGGGCCGCCTGCTCGCCGGCGGTTTCGCCGGCCAGTTCGCCGGTGGCCGGGTCGATGCCCAGCTGGCCCGAGACGAATACGAAACCGTTGGCCTTGACGGCTTGGCTGTAGGCGCCCAGCGCGGCGGGGGCGGATGCGGTGGCGATCTCTTCGATGGCGGTCATATGACCCTCCTTACGGTATGTCGGTCGGTTGGTCCGACCGGCACAGCCGCCGGTCGGTGGATGCAGCCACGATACCACCCCGGCACCGGGATGCGGGGGCCGCGCCTCACGCTCCGGACGCGCTGCCGTCAACGCCGTGGACAGACAACAGACAACCGTGCGCAAACCAAAAACCCCGATGCGCGGAGACATGCCTTCAACGCGCACCGGGGTTGCATGGTGGGCCCGATGAGGTTCGAACTCACGACCTTCTGTTCCGGAGACAGACGCTCTATCCACTGAGCTACGGACCCGTGCCCCTCTACTTTACACGCCGACATGACTTCCGCGCGTCTTCTAACATCGGCGAGTCTCCCCAAACCCCGTCCGATATCCGGACATATCGTAAGATTGCCGGAATTCCGCGGCGTTTCGCACTAGACTGGGTTCATGGATGATTTCGAGTATGAGCGTCGCTTCTTCTGCCGCGAAATGCCGCCCCAACTCGACGATGGCGACGCGCCGACGCTGATTGTACAGAGCTATTACGTGCACTCCGACAACTACGCGCTGCGCGTTCGCCTGAAAACCCGCAGAACACGCATCCCCATGGACCGAAGCACCGACCCGCTCGACGTGCTCGACCGTTGCCGTGACCTGTTCTCCCAAGCCTTCGTCACCATCAAGGGCCCGGCCGTGGGCGGCACGAGGTACGAGGCGGAACGGGAGATCGATACGCGCATCGCCGTCGAACTCGTCAAGCGCGGCGGCGATATCATCATCAAGAACCGCTACTCCGTGTGGATCGATGAGGACGGGTGGAACATCGACGTGTTCGGCGGTCCGAACGCCCCGCTGGTCATCGCCGAAGCGGAACGCAGCGGACCGGTCACCAACCTGATCATCCCCTCGTTCTGCATCACCGAGGTCACCGATCAGGCGCGATTCTCCAACGACGGACTGGCGTCCAAACCGTACTCGGCCTGGGAGGACGAGTTCGAGCGGGAGCTGGCCGAGCAGGGGCCGCAATTCCAGCAGATCTTCGGCCGCAACCGTATGCGTCATACGGTGCGCTGACGCCCGTTCCGCCCGCCGATGGGTCAGTACAGCAGCGTGGCCAGACGGCGACGGGCACGCTTGAGGCGTTCGTCTGACGGATCGGGGATGGCGAAGTATTCCAGCAGACGCACGCGCACCGTCTCCATCTGGTCCCGGTGCCCGGCCGCCAGATAATCCAGCAGTCGATCGAACGCATCCTGAATCTGCCCGCCGATCATATCGATATCGGCCACGGCCATCTGCGCGTCCACATCCTCCGGATGATCCGCGGCGGCGGCACGCACCTCACGCACATCGGCGTCCGCGGAACGAGCCAGCAGCAACGCCTTCGCGCGTTCGCGCGCGGCCAAGGCATCGTTCGGGTCGGCTTCCAGCACCTTGTCGTACGCGGCCGCGGCACCGGCATAATCGCCCTCCATCGCCAGGCGATGGGCCTGTTCGTGCTCCGGCGGCACCGTCTGCTCCGGCAACGGGGTCTGCTCGGCGTCCGGATCGCCCGAATACGGCGCCGTGCCGGTCACGCCCGCCTGCTGCGCCACCTGCACGATCTTCGGCAGCACCTCATCCACGATCTGCTGCATCTCCTGATCCGACGGCACCCCCTGCAGCAAGGGCATCGGCCGCCCGTTGATCAGCGCGAACAGGGCCGGCGCCCCCTGGATGCCGAACGCCTGAGCCACCGCGGGGAACGAGGCCACGTCGATGCGGGAAAGCTGCAGCTGGCCGTTCATCGCGTTCACCGCGTCGCCCAGGGCCTTGGCCATCGGGAAGAGGCGATCGTCGGTCGGCAGCCACAACAGCAGCAGGATCGGGAACGTGGCCGAGGTCTGCACCATGGCCTGGAACGTGTTCTCCGTGGTGTCGATGACGTACCCGCCGGCCGCGGGCGCGCCTCCCGCCTGCCCCGGTTCGGCCGTGACCTGGTGCTTCAACGCCTCCAGATCCACCGCGCCCGCCAGGGACACACCCGGATTGAACTGCCGCTGCTGACCTGCCATCATGCCTCCAAACTCGAAGAACCGTACTGATTCACAACTTACTCCATCGCGCCGCCAAGAATCGTGCGGTTCCCCAACGGCATAGCGGCCGTGTCGCCATATGGGACGGACGATTCCCGCGGCGGCAGGCGACGCCCGAAGGCGGTCGAGATATGATCGACCCCCGCACGCCGGCGGGGTTCGATCGGCAACAATCAGTCGGAATCAGATCGCCTCGACCTTGATCGGCTTGCGTTCCGCGCCGACCGCCGTGATCGGTTCCCCGGAATCCTCCGGCGGCACGTACAGCGCCACGATGTTGACGTATGTGACCTTCATCGTGCTCGTGGCGGTGCCGTCGCCGAACAGGGCCTGCTCCTCGTCCGAGGCGGGCAGCGATTCGCGACCGTCGCCTGCGGCGCGGGTCCATTCGGAGTTGATCTGCGCCACCACCAGATCGCCGCCGTCGCTCGAGCGCATGATCTTGATGGCGTCCGGGACCACGGTGAACGTCTGCGTCTGCGTGCCGTTGTTGCGCTCCATGCCCTCCTGCACGGTCTGCGCCACCGAGGCGATGGTCTGGCGCAGCGAATCGTCCGCGAACTGGTCGGCGAACTCGCTGTTCGCCCCATTCTGCAGCACGTCGGCGTATCGTTCCACGGCCTCCTGCGGCGTGGCCACCAGACCCGTGTCATTCGGCAGACCCATCTGGGTGCCGATCTCGGGCACGGTGAACCGCGGCAGCTGGGCGCCGGCGAACAGACGGGCCACGCCCCACAGCTTGTAGTTCTGACGCGGCGAATCCTGCGTGAACACCAGCAGACGTTGCGACTGCTGATCCTCGGTGGTGGTGGTGATCGTGTACACCGTGCGCGGCCATCCGGAATCGACGGGGATCACCGTCTGCATCATGTCGGAGGGGATCGTGTTGGTCTTGTCCAGACCGCCGGTGGCCTTGCCCACCGTGATCGCACTGTTGCGCACGTCCAGCATCGGCCCGGTCACGCGCGCCGACAATCCGTCGCCGCTCATATTCTGCGTAGCCTGATCCAGCGTCTCCAGGATCGAGGCGCGGATCTTGCTCTCCTGCTCCTCGGTCAGATCGGGAATCTGGTCCACATCGGCCGGCGCCGCCTGCGGTTCGGGGATCCGGCCCTCGCACGCGCCCAATCCCAGCGTCAGCCCCAACGCCGCAACCGCGGCCAGCAGCTTCGTGATTCGTGAACGCATATCACTCCCCTTCCTTGGCATCGTCGTTTTCGCCGGCCTCGGACGATTCGGCCTCGGACGATCCGGTCTCGGGGGCGCTCTCCTGGGCAAGGCGCGCGAAGTACGCCGCCAACTCATCGGGGGAGATCACCGAGGTCTGTTCGCCAGCCCCCTCGTCTCCGGACTGCTCCGAGGACCGCATCTGATCCGACACCAGGTTTCGGGCCGCGGGGTCGACGATGTTCGGCCCTTCGACCTCAGACTGTTCGACCTGTTCGGCCGTTCTGCCGCGTCCGTGCCTACGGCGGCGAGCGCGACGGCTTTCCGGCTCCGCCACGGCGTTGCCCGGCCCCATGCCCTCCGTCGGCTCTTCGGCTTCCGCCTCGGCGGCTTCCGAAACCGCTTTGCGGCGCTTGTGCGGCGACATGGCGAACACCGATGCACACAGCACCGCCAGCACCACGCAGATACCGCCGGCGAAGTAGAACGGCATCGCGAAATCGGGCACGCTCTGGCGCACCCAATCCATGGTCACGGTGGCGGAGACGTCATCCTCCCCCAGATCCACCAGAGCGACACGGGATGCATCCTCATCGGTCGTCTTCAACGTGACGGCACCCGTATCGCAAGACACGGTGGTCCACATGTCAGAATCGGCGAACGCCACATCGCCCTCGCCGGACAGATCCGACCCCTGGGCCTCGGCGTCGGTCACCGACAGTGCGGTCCACTCGCTCAGTCCGGTCACGCGGACGTAGGGGTTGCCGGAAATCCAGCCGGTGATGTCCTTCATCGATCCCTCGGCCACACACACCGTGGCCTCGGCATTCTTGCTTTTCACCGTCATCGACACCCGGTCATCGACCAGCCCCAGCACGCCGGGATCGGTGACCACGTAGCGCGTGCCGGAGACCGTGGCCGTGGCCACGATCTCGCGGCTGGGCTGCCAGATCGTGGCGTTCAGCACACCGAGCACAACGCAGGCCACGGCGATCAGCCCGAAAACGGGCGTGACCACGCCCCGCATGATCTTGGCATGACGGGTCGGGCCGGCCGGGACCTGCGGCTCTTCTTGTTCACGTTCTTCAACAGTCATAGCAACGCCCATTCTACCGTTAGCCCATAACCCTTTGCTTGGAAAGGACTGGAAATCAGGGTGAGGCGCTAGTGTTGATGCCATGCATATCAAGACATCGATTTCCCTGTTCGGCAAGCTGCTCGCGGCGCTGTGCGCGCTGGTCATGTGTGCCACGCTTGCGGCGTGCAACGGCGGCGACCAGGCCGAGGGTTCCAAGGATTCCAACGATTCGAGCGATTCCTCGCAGTCGTCCGCCGACGCGTTGGAGGACCTGCCGCAGATCGCCGGACTGGTGGCCGAGGGCGAGCCCGGGCAGAAGCCGACGGTCAAATTCCATGCCCCGATGAGCGTGGAGGATGGCGCGTACGCGGTACTCCAAAAGGGGAATGGGGACAAGGTCAAGGTAGGCAATCGCGTGTGCATGCAGGCCTTTGCCGTCAATCTCAACGACGGCTCCGAGATGGCCAGCTCCTGGGAGAAGAACACCCCCGATTGCTCGACGCTGCTGACCGAGGATACGGTGGCACAGTACCCGATCTATTCGCTGATCGCCGACGCGACCATCAACACCACCTTCGCGATCGGTTCGAATGACGACAGCGGTCAGCCGTACGCATGGATATGGACCATCGTCTCCCAATCCACCGATCCGACCCGTGCCGAAGGCGAGGCCGTCACCGATATCCCGGCCGATCTGCCGAAGGTCACCCTTGCCAAGGACGGCAAGCCGTCGATCGATATGAACGGCCAGGGCGACGTGGACCAGCTGGTGGTGCAGACGCTAATCAAGGGCGAGGGCAAGGAGGTGCAGGAGAGCGACACGGTGCGGGCGCACTACACCGGCTGGCTGCTGGACGGCACGCAGTTCGACTCGTCCTGGGACCGCGGCGAGCCCTCCGACTTCTCGCTTGATGGCGTGATTGACGGCTGGCAGCAGGGCCTGACCGGACAGACGGTGGGCTCGCAGGTGCTGCTGATCGTGCCTTCCGACCTGGGCTACGGCGATTCCGGCTCCGGGGATACGATTCCGGGCGGCGCCACGCTGGTGTTCGTGGTCGATATCCTGGCGGCGTACTGACATAGGTTCGCACTACCTCGGATAATATGATGAAGAGCCGCGGAATTCCGCGGCTCTTCTCGTTAAACCCTGAAGTGGTGCGAACCGTGTTTCAGAACAACCTGATCTCGTCCGAGTCGGTGCCCTTCATCTCGTCGTAATCCAGGATCAGGCACTCGAAGCCGCGGTCCTGCGCCAGCACACGGGCCTGCGGGGTGATGGTCTGCGCGGCGAAGATGCCCCGCACCGGAGCCAGCAACGGGTCCCGGTTGAGCAGTTCGCAGTACCGGGTCAGCTGCTCGACGCCGTCGATGCCGCCATGCCGCTTGATCTCGATGGCCACATGCCGCCCTTCCGCGTCCACGGCCATGATATCCACCGGGCCGATGGCGGTCGGGTATTCGCGGCGCACCAGCTTGGCGCCCCGACCGATGCGCTCGATCTGCTCGGCCAGATAGCGCTGCAGATGATCCTCCACACCATCCTTGACCAGACCGGGGTCCTCGCCCAGGTCATAGGATTCGTCGCTGTAGATGTGCTGGAGCGTGACCTCCAGGATGTCGCTGGACTTGTCCGAGCAGACGCGCAGCATCTTCTCCGGGACGGCGGTGTCCACGTCGGCGTCCGCGTCGGCCGGGACGATCTCCTTGATTGTGCAAGGCGCGGCCATCCAATTCAGCGGCTTGTACGAGCCCAGCTCGGAGAAGATGAGCAGGCTGTTGTCGGCCTTGATCAGCAGCACGCGCCTGGCCAGCGGCAGGGACGCGTTCAGACGGCCGGAATATTCGGCGGAGCAATCGGCAACTATGATTCGCACAAGCCACCACCATACCCCATGCCGCGCCCGGCCGCTTCGCGACTGCGGAAAAGTGTGCGGGGAACAAGCGGCCCTGTAACGAATCGGCCCCTCGCGCAAGCGTTGTGCGCGAGGGGCCGATATACGGGGTTGTTGGCGTTCTATTCCGCTTCGGACTGCTCTCCGGCGCGGCGGACCACGTCACGACCGCGTTCCACGGCGACCGTGAGCTTGTTCGAGTCGAACGAGATGAACCCGTCGGTGACCTCGAACTCGTGTTTCTCGTCGTTCATGTCGGTGACCGTGACCACGCCCTCCTTGAACAGGGTCAGGATCGGCTGGTGGTCAGGCAGGATGCCCATCGCGCCCTCATATGCGGGAATGACGACGGACTTCGCCTGCCCCGCCCAGACCGGATGGTCGGCGGCGACGATGTTCACCTGCATGCTCGAAGTGGCCATCACGCACCAAACTCCTTCTGCATATCGTGCCAGCGACGCTCAAGGTCGTCGATGCCGCCGATGCCCGAGAACGCCTGCTCCGGCACCTCGTCATAGACGCCGTCGCAGATGCGGGTGAAGGCCTCGATGGTCTCCTCCGCGGGCACGTACGAGCCCGGACGACCGGTGAACTTCTCGGCCACGTAGAAGTTCTGGCCGAGGAACTGCTCGATCTTGCGGGCGCGGTTGACGGTGGTCTTGTCCTCCTCGCCGAGCTCGTCGATGCCGATCAGGGCGATGATGTCCTGCAGCTCCTTGTTGCGCTGCAGGATGGCCTTGACGCGGTTGGCGCACTCGTAATGCGCCTGGCCCACGTAGCGCGGGTCCAGGATTCGCGAGGTGGAGGCCAGCGGGTCCACGGCCGGGTAGATGCCCTTGGAGGCGATGTCGCGGGACAACTCGGTGGTCGCATCCAAGTGGGCGAAGGTCGTGGCCGGGGCCGGGTCGGTGTAATCGTCGGCGGGCACGTAGATGGCCTGCAACGAGGTGATCGAGTGGCCGCGGGTGGAGGTGATGCGCTCCTGCAACGAACCCATCTCGTCCGCCAGGTTCGGCTGGTAGCCCACGGCGGACGGCATACGGCCGAGCAGCGTGGACACCTCGGAGCCCGCCTGGGTGAAGCGGAAGATGTTGTCGATGAACAGCAGCACGTCCTGGTTCTGCACGTCGCGGAAGTACTCGGCCATCGTCAGGGCGGTCAGCGGCACGCGCAGACGCGTCCCCGGCGGCTCGTCCATCTGTCCGAAGACCAGCGCGGTCTTCTCAAGGACGCCAGCCTCCTCCATCTCGCCGATCAGGTCGTTGCCCTCACGGGTACGTTCGCCGACGCCGGCGAACACGGAGACGCCGCCGTGGTTCTGGGCCACGCGCTGGATCATCTCCTGGATCAGCACGGTCTTGCCGACGCCCGCGCCGCCGAACAGGCCGATCTTGCCGCCCTGCACGTACGGGGTGAGCAGATCGATGACCTTGATGCCGGTCTCGAACATCTGCGTCTTGGATTCGAGCTGGTCGAACGCCGGAGGATTGCGATGGATCGGCCACCGCTCGGTGACGGTGATCGTCTCGCCTTCCTTCTTGTTCAGGATGTTGCCGGAGACGTCGAAGACGTGTCCCTTGGTCACGTCGCCGACCGGCACCTTGATCGGGCCGCCGGTATCGGTGACGGTGGCGCCGCGCACGAGGCCGTCGGTGGGCTTCAGCGCCACGGTACGCACGGTGGAGTCGCCCAGATGCTGTTCCACCTCAAGCGTGATCTCATGAAGCGTCTCGCCTTCGGTGCTGCCCACATTGTTGATGTTCACCTTCAGGGCGTTGTAGATGTCGGGCAGGTGGCCCACCGGGAATTCGACGTCGATAACCGATCCCTGGATGCGGGTCACGCGTCCGGTGATCGACGGTTCCGCCGCCGCTGCCTGGGGAGCCGCTGTGGTCTGATTCTCAGCCATTTCGCGTTCCTACTCTTCCTTTGTGTTCAGCGCGTCGGCGCTGCCGATGATTTCGGTGAGTTCCTGGGTGATCGAGGCCTGACGCGAGGCGTTGAGCTTGCGGGTCAGGTCGTCGATCAGCTTCCGCGCGTTGTCCGTGGCGGTATGCATGGCGTTCTGGCGGCTGGCGGTCTCCGAGGCCGCAGCCTCGAGCAGGCATTCGTGGATGCGGGAGCGGATGTACTTGGGCAGCACCACGTCCAGCACCTCTTCAATGCTCGGCTCGAAGATGTACAGCGGGGAAACGTCCTGCACGGCGTCGACCTCGGGGTCCGTGCCCACCGTGGTCTCGGCCTCGACCAGCTCCACCGGCAGCATGCGCAGCACGCGCACCTTCTGCACCACCATGTTGATGAACTCGGTGTAGACGATGTACAGTTCCGAGACACCGCCCTCCGCAGCCGACCGCATGTACGCGTCCATCAGCGCATTGGAGATCGAGTCGGCGACCTCGACGCCAGGCTTGTCGGTATCGCCCTCCCACGTCTGCACGATGTCGCGGTTGCGGTACTTGTAGTACGTCACTCCGCGGCGACCATACACATAAAGTTCCGGCTGTTTGCCGGCCTCGTCGAGACGGGCGAGCAGCTGCTCGGTCTCACGGATGATCGACGAGGTGTAAGGGCCGGCCATACCACGGTCCGAGGTGAGCGCCAGGACGGCAACCTTGGGGTTGTTCTCCTCCTTGCGCACGATCGGATGCGAGATATGGCCGTGGGCCACCACCGCCTGGACTGCATCGAAGATCGCATCAGCGTACGGCTTCGCCTCCAACGCCACCTGACGGGCCTTGGCGATATGCGAAGACGCGATCATCTCCTGCGCGTTGAAGATCTTCTCAAGCGACGCGGTGGAGGCGATCCTTGACTTGAATGCGAGCTGCGATGCCATGTCTACTTCTTCTCCCCTGCCAGCGGATGCTTGTCCGGATCGTGCTCGGGGCGCTCGGCGTTGGCCACGATGCGCTCCTGCTCGACCGGGGTGGGCTTGACCGGGGCCTGCTTCTTCTCGATCAGCGGCTTGCCGGCGCCGGTCACGAATGTGGCGCGGAAGTCGTCGACCGCCTTATCCAGAGCAGCCTCGGTATCAGCCGTGAAGTCCTCGGTGTCGCGGATCGTGGCGAGGATATCCGTGTTGTGGTCAAGATAATCCAGCAGACCGCGCTCGAACGGCAGCACGTCGCCCAACTCGAGATCGTCGAGCTTGCCGTGCGTGCCGGCCCACACCGACACGACCTCCTGCTCCATCGAGTAGGGGGAGAACTGCGGCTGCTTGAGCAGCTCGGTCAGTCGGGCGCCACGCGTCAGCTGGGCCTTCGAAGCCGCATCCAAATCGGAGGCGAACATGGCGAAGGACTCGAGCGAACGGTACTGGGCCAGCGAGATCTTCAGCGTGCCGGAGACCTTCTTGAGCGCCTTGGTCTGCGCCGCGCCGCCGACTCGGGACACCGAGATGCCGACGTCCACGGCCGGACGCTGGTTGGCGTTGAACAGATCGGACTGCAGGAAGATCTGACCGTCGGTGATGGAGATCACGTTGGTCGGGATGTACGCGGAGACGTCGTTCGCCTTGGTCTCGATGATCGGCAGGCCGGTCATCGAGCCGCCGCCCAGGTCGTCCGACAACTTGGCGCAGCGTTCGAGCAGGCGGGAGTGCAGGTAGAAGACGTCGCCCGGGTAGGCCTCACGCCCCGGCGGGCGGCGCAGCAGCAGCGAAATCGAACGGTAGGCTTCGGCCTGCTTGGACAGGTCGTCGAAGACGATGAGCACGTGCTTGCCGTTGTACATCCAGTGCTGGCCGATGGCCGAACCGGTGTACGGGGCGATGTACTTGAAGCCGGCGGAGTCGGAGGCCGGGGAGGCCACGATGGTGGTGTACTCCATCGCGCCGGATTCCTCAAGGCTCTGCTTGACCGAGGCGATGGTCGAGCCCTTCTGGCCGATGGCCACGTAGATGCAACGGACCTGCTTCTTCGGGTCACCGCTCTCCCAGTTCGCCTTCTGGTTGATGATGGTGTCGATCGCGATGGCGGTCTTGCCGGTCTGGCGGTCGCCGATGATGAGCTGACGCTGGCCGCGGCCGATCGGCGTCATGGCGTCGATGGCCTTCAGACCGGTGGACATCGGCTCGTCGACCGGATGACGGTGCATGACGTCCGGGGCCTGCGCCTCGAGAATACGACGGCCTTCACTCTGAATCGGGCCCAAACCGTCGATCGGGTTGCCCAGCGGGTCCACGACGCGGCCCAGATATCCGTCGCCGACGGGCACGGACAGCACTTCGCCGGTGCGGCGGACCTCCTGGCCTTCCTCGATGCCTGCGAAGTCGCCGAGGATAACCACACCGATCTCGCGGGCGTCAAGGTTGAACGCCAGGCCGAGGGTGCCGTCCTCGAAGGTCAACAGCTCGTTGGCCATGCAACCAGGCAGTCCCTCCACGTGCGCAATGCCATCGCCGGCCGTGGCCACATAGCCCACTTCCTGAGTGGGTGTGTCGCTCGGCTTGTACGACTCGACGAAATCCTCGAGCGCACTGCGTATCGCGGCGGGATCAATGGTCAGTTCTGCCATGATCACTCCTTATTGATGATTGTTGTGTTGTCTGGTACGTCTCTCAGGTCCGCATCCCGTTGGTCACACGGCGCTGCAGTTGCTGCAGCTGGGCCACCACGGTGTTGTCGGTCACCTCGTCACCGATCTCGATGCGCATGCCGCCGATCACCGTGGGGTCGACGTTCGAATTGATGTGCACCGGACGTCCGAGCTTCTTCGAATACACGGCGATCAGCTTGTCGACCTGCTCCTGATTCAGCGGCGCGGCGGTGGTCACGGTGACCATCGATTCGCCCATATGCCGGGAGAACTTGTTGATCAGCCAGTGAATCGTGGACAGGTACCTGCGGTTGCGTGGATTGCATGCGGCGTGTTCCGCCAGACGCATGGTGACCTTGTTGAGGTCCTTATTTCCGACCAGCGCGTACAGCAGCTTGATGCGGGCCTCGGCGGGGGCGTGGTCGCTGCTCAGGCCGGAGCGGATCACCGGCAGGTTGAGCAAGGCCGAATGCAGCTCGGCCAGTTCGATCGAGACTTGCAGCGTGGCGTCAGTGGCGTCGGCATAGTACATCATGCCGTCCACGCCGAAATCCTCGACGGCGTTCGCGATGTCCGAGACGCGGCTCCACCGGCGACCGACCAGATCGGTGAGGATCTCCATCGTCATCTCGTGGGCCTGGTCGCCGACCAGCTTGTTCAGCAGCGCGACCTTGTCCTCCACCGGACGCGATGGGTCGGTGAGGGCGCGTTCGAGCCTGATATTGCGATCGAGCACATTGGTGACCGAGAACAGCTCGTTACCGATGCGCCACGCGTCCTCAGCCGTGGCCCGAAGCTTCGGGGCCAGTGAGTCACGCGAGACGCGGTCGGCGATACGTGAGGCCTCTCCTCGCATCTGTCACCTCCCTTTCCTCATATTCCCGTGGTCGGATACGCCGGTCACTGCTTGTCATCGTCCAGATCGGCGATCATCTGGTCGATCATCGCGGACTGGGTGGCGTTGTCCTGCAACTTGGCGCCAAGGATCTTGCCGGCAAGCGCGGTGGCCAGGGTGCCGATCTCGCCCTTAAGGCTGACCATCGCCTGCTGCTGCTGCGATTCGATGGCTCGCTGCGCATTGGCGGTGATCTGTTCCGCTTCGGACTCGGCACGGGAACGAGCGTCGGCGATGATGTGGGAGGCCTCGCTACGGGCGTCGTCGCGGATCTTGGACGCTTCGACGCGCGCCTGGCTCAGCTGCTCCTCATACTTGCGCTTTGTGTCCTCAGCCTCGCGCTGAGCCTGCTCGGCCTTGGCGATGCCGCCTTCGATCCGGGCGGCGCGTTCATCGAACACGGCCTGGAACTTCGGCATGATCACCACATAGAACGCCACGGCGATGACGATGAGAACGACCAGCGACCACACGATGTCGTAGATCTCGGGAATGAACAACGCGATTCCCGAAACTTCTTCCTCCGCTAGCGGCATGGCTTCTCCTTTCTGTTTACCGGGCTGCCGTCAATGATGAGCGAACAGCTCCGGATCACATCGCCAGCATGAACGCGACGAAGCCCAGCAGGCCCAGAAGCTCGATCATGGCGGCGCCGATCAGCATGAGGGTCTGCAGACGGCCGGCGACCTCAGGCTGGCGGGCGGTGGACTCAAGAGCCTTGCCGACCACGATGCCGATGCCCAGGCCCGGGCCCAGAGCAGCGATGCCGTAACCGATCAGGCTGATGTTACCGGCAACTTCGGCGAGGGTGATGATATCCATGGTGTTGTCCTTTCTTACCGAAATCTGACAATTCCGAACGGCACCGTGACCTCCACGGGCCGAAATCTGTATATTCCGGGCTACTCCGCCTCCGGGTAGCTCTGGTTGATGTAGACCGTGGCGAGGATCGCGAACACGTATGCCTGCAATGCGGCCACGAACATCTCGAAGCAGGTGAACACCAGACCACCGCACAGCCACAACGCGCCACCGACCTTGACCGCGGCTCCCGCGGATTCAATCAGGTAGAACTGGGTGAACGCGTAACAGGTGGCGACCAGCAGATGACCGGCGACCATGTTGGCGAACAGTCGCACCGTCAGCGAGATCGGGCGAATCAGCACGAGCTCAAGCAGCTGCACAGGCGTCAGGATGATGTAGATCGGCCACGGCACTCCGGCGGGGAGCAGCTCCTCCTTGAGGAAGCCGCCCAAGCCGTGCTCCTTGATGCCGGCGCGCCAATACTGCACGAACACCCACAGCGCGAAGGCCAACGGCATCACCACCGAAGCGGTGGCCGCGATATTCATACCGGGGATGATGCCGCACAGATTGAAGATGAACACCGTCATGAAGATGGTGGTGATCATCGGCACGTAACGGCGACCGCGAATCGGCCCCATGACCTGATAGATGATGTTGTCGCGGATGTAATCGAGCAGCCATTCGACCGCAGCCTGCCAACGGCCCGGAATGACCTTGGCGCGGCGCGCGGTGATGATCAGGACCGTCAGCATGATAACGGTGGCCACCAGGCGTACCAGAATGATGCGGTTGATGGCGAACGGCGTGCCCTCGAACAGGATCTCCGGAGGCAGGAAGTCGCTCACGGAGGGAAGGTGCGGCCCCGATTCGGCCGCCAGCAGCATCGCGTCGCTCACTGAACCCATACTCTCGCCTCCTGTTTCATGTCTGCTGTCAGTGTAACCCAACAGAACGGGCGAAATGTGACGTTACGGTTACTTCCGTCCATCCCGGTTGCGGAACACGACTCCGGCGGTCCCCATCAGGGATTCGGAGCCGGTTCCGAACGGCTGGATACGCATACTACCACCGGCCCCGACTTCCTGCCATCAACGCGACACTCCAGCCGGCGGCATCGATTTTCTTCACAATTCAGGCGTTCACATCGTGGTCGCCGCCGCCCGCACCACCCCGTATCCGTCGTCGAGGAAGGGTCGGAACCCGTCGGTGCGAGGGGCGCCCGGCTCATGGCGGATCGACCGGTCGGTGCCCAGTCGCTTCTCGGCGCGCAGCCGCGGCACCTCGGTCAAATCGTATGGCGTGGTCTGATATACCCAATTAAGCCAGTTGCGCCACAGCAGGTTGGCATGCGCGCGCCACGAGAACAACGGCTCCAGCGACGGATCGTCATGCGGGAAGTAGTTCTCCGGGAACGGCACGTTGGTCAGCCCCTTGGCCATATCGCGCTCGTATTCCTCGGCAAGCGTGGTTTTGCCGTACTCCCAGTGGCCCAGCGCGAACACTTCGGAGAAGTCGCGCGTGGCGATCAGGCCGGGGCCGGATCGGGGGCCCCATGTCAGCACCTGCAGGTCGGGATTGGCCGCCACATCGTCCTCATCCACACCGGCCAGCCGGGAGTGGGGCTGCAGGGCGATCTCATCGAAACCGTTGGTCAGGAAGCAGTATTCATCCTGCAGATACTGCGGGAACACGCCGAACAGTTTGGTGGGCAGATCGCGTTTGCGCACGCCGTACCGGTGGTTGAGCGCGGCCATCGCGCCCCAGCACAGGTACATGGTGGAGAACACATGAGACCCGGCCCAGTCCAGGATCGCCTCGAACTCGTCCCAATAGTCCACCTGCTCGAACGCCAGATGCTCCACAGGCGCGCCGGTGACCACGAATCCGTCGTAGTAGTTGTTGCGGAACGAGTCAAGCGTCTCGTAGAACTTGACCAGATGGTCGGCGCTGACGTGGGTGGACTCGTGCGTGGAGGTCTTCATGAAGTCGATCTCCACCTGCAGCGGGGACTTGGAGATCAGGCGGAGCAGCTGGGTCTCCGTCTCGATCTTCTTGGGCATGAGGTTGAGGATCACCAGCTTGAGCGGGCGGACACGCTGACGTTCCGCCTCGGGCTTCTCCAACGCGAAGATGCGTTCCGAATCGAGTATGGCTCTGGCCGGCAGGCCGCTGGGGATCTTGATAGGCATGGTTCCCATTATGGCAAACGGATGGCCGGTACGGCTACGGCGCCTGCGCGGTTCGCGCGGACAGGCGCAAACCCGACGCAGACGCTCCGCTGAATCCCACGTCAGCACGTACGGTGGGCGCATGCGTCCAACACACACGACACGCCGGTTTGACTTTCCGAAAACAACTCCTATCGTAGATAGAGCTGCCGCAAGGCAAGCCGACGCGGGGTGGAGCAGCTCGGTAGCTCGCTGGGCTCATAACCCAGAGGTCCATGGTTCAAATCCATGCCCCGCTACCACTTGACCGCCGTCCTCGGAATCCTCCGAAGCGGCGGTATTTTTATTCGTGTTCGCGGAAGACATGCGCCGTCAGGACGGCGCCTCGCCGGAGTCCGGTTGGGCTGCCGACCGAGACACGCAGCGCGCGGCGCAGCGGTGTGTCAGTGCGTTAGTGCAGCGGCATGACGGGCGTAGATGGGTCTGCGACATCGGCGCAGCGCGATGACGGTGCACCCGGCCGCACCCGCGGCGAACGCCGTCAGACCGCCGATGACGAGCGCAAACCGCCCATCATCCGGAGCCTGATCCATGGGAGGCGCATCGTCGGGAATTGAAGCGCGCACGCCGGAGACCAGCAGCCGGTGCGTATTCACCCCATACGGCGTACAAGTCATCAACGTGAGTCGATCCTCATCCGCCGATGCCCTGAGCGCCGCGGTGTCGTCAGGCTCGACCACGGCGATGCGATCCACCCGGTAGGCCAAGGTTTCACCCTCCACGCGGATGTACATCAGATCGCCGCTTTCCATCTCATCCAACCTCGTGAACATAAGCTTATCCCGCAACCCTCGGTGCGCGGTGATGACGCTATGGCTGCCCATACCACCGACGGGCAGGCTCGTGCCGTGCAAATGCCCGGCCCCGCGCTCCAGCGTGGCCTCGTCGGACCCATGGCCGATAGGCAGGGAGACCCCGATCGAAGGCACGTCGATTACGGCCATCGCCCCGTGGTCGTCATCCAATTGACCGAGATACTCCGCATCGTCGCGCCCGCTGAAATCGCCGTGGACGCTGCCGCTGAACGGGTCGACCGGCTCACCCAGGGTCGGCTGCCCCGAAGCCAATATGGCGGCGTTGTATGCACGCGCTCGCCGCAATTCCCCCACGTCGCGTTCCTGCTGCGGCCAGTTGGCGGCCACCACGCTGCGCACCTGTTCGGCTTGCACGTGCGCATTCGCCGCCTGTTCGACCAATGGCCAGCATCCGATCACCGGCGCGGCGGCCAGCATCATCACGCCCGCACCCAGCAACAGGCTGGATGCCGACCGCAGCAGCCGGTGTTCCCGCCGTGGCCGCGGCCCGGCCAGAATCGTATACCAGCCGGACCACACCACATTCCGCGAGGCGTCATAGGCGGTGTCAGCGGCGTCCATGCTCATGCCCGGGTGCCCTCGCCCGCGATGTGAAACCGATCCTGAATGCCGCCCTGCAGCATGCCGTTGAGATCGTCCTCGCCCTTCGACTCGGAACCGCCGCTGCCGCCCGGGTCTCCGGATCGTCGTCTGCGCCGCATCACCCGGAACGCCACACCCGCCGTTCCCGCCGACACGGCCAGCAGTCCTCCGACCGCAGCCATTCCCACCCCGACCGGAGGCGTCCGCCCTGTGCCGCCGGTCAACGGCAGGGTGGTCAGCGCCGTCCGCCATTGGGCGTAGAGGGTGATGTCGTCGGCGGGTTGGATGGCCGTGCCCGGCCCATATTCCTGTCCGCTGCCGTCCGGTTCGGTATTCCAGGTGACGAACTGGTACCCCTCCCGCGTGAATTCGTTGCGTTTGATGGTGACGTTCTCCCCGATGGGCACGGTGTGCCCGTCCATGCCGCCGGTGCCGCCGTTCGCCTCATAGGTCACGTGCACCTTGCGGACCGCGTCCGGGCTGGTCGGCCGGAACTGCGCGTACAGGTGGGTCACGCCCAGCGGCACGTGAAACTTGGCGCCCGGCGCGTACATGGTGCCCGACCCGTCCGGCTCGGTGTTCCACCCGATCAGCTCCCACTCGCCTCTCAGCGTGTCGTGCAGGTACGGTATCGGTCTGAGTGTCTCGTAGTTAGCGTTGATGGCCACAGTCAGCTGATAGCGCGACATGTCCGGCAGATGTTCCACGTCGAACGGGACCTTATCATGGTATCCGAGGTCGCCGCTCATGGATAGGCCGTAGTTGCCGGGGAATTTGCGTTCGAGCGCGTCGATCATCGCCGCAGGAGGCGAGACCCTCCATGGATCGTTGTTGAACGCGTAGACGCCGGTGTTGAACCAGACGCCGTTGAAGATCAGCTTGGCGGCCTCGCTCGACCCGCCGCCCTTATCCCACTGCGCGTACAGCAGGAGCGGCTGGTAGGGTTCCTTCGTCTCGTCGCCCACCGTGCCGGCCGGGTCGTGCGCGGCCAGGCCGCCGAGCGTGGTGTAGGCGCGTCCGGCGATCTGTCCGACGGAATACCACGAACCGGTGCCGTCCGGTTTGGTGTTCCACCCCTCGAACTCCTTGCCCGATGGGGCTGTGAACCGGTTGGCGGCCACGATGTCCGTGGTGGATTCCATGCTGCCGCCACCGCCGTTGGCGTGGTAGCGGATCAGCGGCTTGTAGGTGGCGTACAGGTCGCCCTGCATCCACCAGTACGCCTCGGTGGCGTTCGGATCGCTGCTGGTCAGCCTGCCGGCGGTCGGCGGCGTGTAGGTCATGCCCGGTTCCCAATACCAGGTGTCATGCGGGTTGGGGTCGGTGAAGTCCGAAGCGGTGACCACATGGCCGTCCTCTTGCACGCACGGGTATGAGTCCGACAGGTACAGCTGACTCCATCCCACGAACTCGTAGTCGCGATCGCCGCTGAATCCCTGGCCGGCATGGTAATCGGGGTGTAGTACCGCCTCCCCGCCGGCGGAGGCCACCGCGGCGGCCTCCAGCAGCCGACTGGTCTGGTCGCCCGCGAACCTGCCCTGCCCCACGCTCACGGCGCTGCCGTATCCGTCGACGGGTGCCCAGTAGTCCAGCTCCACGCTCCGGGGCTTCTGGTTATGCGTCACGAATCCATCCACCCGGGCCGCCGGCGGCGCACTGCGCGGCGTTGCGCCCTGTGGCCGGGTATCCGGTGCGGAGTCTTGCGGCCCAACATCCTGTGGATTGTCAGCGGATGCGGATTCCGGAGAGTCCCCAACACCCGAGGAGTCCGTGACACCCGAGGAGTCCGTAGATGTCGTACCCTCCTGCGTGTCCTTGCCGCCACCGACGCCGATCAGCGTGGAGGGGATGGGCTCGTCGACGGCATTGTCCGCCGTTGCAGCCGTTATATGGTCGACCCGTTGTTCCTGAGCGGCGGCGATACCGTGGGTGCCGCACATCATGCCGGCGGATACCGCCAGCGCGCAGGTCACGATGAGTGTTCTTCCGATACGCATCTGATCTCCGATTCATCGAGGGTCATCGACGCGTATATCCACGGCGGATGATGCCGCCGGTTTTGACGACGGCCAGACCGATGCCACCGACGGCGAGCGCCGCCAGGATCCACGGCAGGGCGCTCCATGCCCCACCGGTTTGCGGCAGATCGGTCAGACTGGCGATATTCGCCACGGTCACACTGCCGTCGCCGTCGTCCACGCTCAGGTCGGGCAGATCCTTGCCCTCGAACGTCACCGCACCGTTCTCCGTGATCGTCACGGTCAGGCTCGGTATGGCGATGTCGTAGCTGGAATATCCCTCCGGCGCGGTGGTCTCCTGAATCAGATATGTGCCCGCACCCAGGCCGTCGAACCGCAGGTTGCCCGCCTTGGCCGCATCGTCCCGGGAGTCGACCGTGCCGTCATGCGTGGTGTCGCCGGTGACGAACTCGGTGGCCGACGCCTGGTCGCGGGCGTCGCTCCATTGTCCGGTGGACGGCGCATAACTCAGCCACTGGCCGCGGTCCTGGTCGAAGATCTTGAATCCGGCACCGTTGACCTTCAGCGACGGATCGTCGAAGCTGGTTTTATCCAGATCGAAACCGTAGGCGGTGCTGGTGGATTCATCCTCGTTCCTCACGGGCGTGCTGTCCGTGCCGTCGGCGAACACGGTGGTGACTGCGGCGACGTTGCTCGCCTTGACGGTGGTGATCCGGGCCTGGTAGGTCAACGTCACCTGCCGGTTCGGGTGTGCGGCCATCAGCCGCTTGGCGTCGATGACGAATCCGCCCTCGGGCACTGTCAGGTCGGGATCGGTGCGCGCGCCGGAGGCGTCCTTCAGACTCTCGTCACCGGGCACCGCGGCGCCCACCGAATCGTATACATCCAGCAGATCGGTCACATTCGTGCCGTCCCGGAGTTCGGCATCCAACGTGCCCTTGACGTATACCAAACCTGACGGCGTATCGGTGATCTTCCATGCCAACGCGCCGCCGAGTTTGCCGTTCGGCACGCTGGTGGTGATGGTCTGGGTCACCACCGAGCCGACCGTGTAGCTGCCGTGGTCCTTGAGCGACGACGTATCGGCGCCGATTCGCTTGTCGACGGTGATGCTTTTGGATTTGACCGTGGCCACGCCCAGTTCGGTGCCGTTCAGGCTCCTGCCATCGATCTTGGTGCCGATGAGCATGGGGGCGCCCTGCGAATCCACAACCAGATAATAGCCTTCCTCCACGGTCACAACCGCCTGGATGCCGGAACCGGTGACGGTTTTCGCTGCGGCGGGCCTACGGCTGGATTCGGCCAGGGCCTTGGCTATGCCGCGGATCTGCATCGCGCTGCCCGTATCGGCCAGGGAGGCGACGGCACCGGCCGCGTCATACCCGAGGGGGATGTCGATATCCTCCGCTTCGGCCTGGTTGTAATTGTCAATGGCGTCCTGGGCCCATGCGTTGGATGCGGTGGTGCCCCGCACGCCGAAACTGGCGATGGCTTCTCCCGAGCTGACGGCGTCATGGTAGCCGCCGATGCGGTACACACCGAACGTGTGTCCGGCCAAGGTGGATCCTTGCGCGGCATTGAGCGTCAGTGTGGCTTGGTCGGCGGCCGCGGCGGTTCCGGCGAGTGAAAATCCGTACAGGAGTGCGGTGCCGGCGCAGGCTGCGGCCAACATTGTGCGGCTGATGTGATGTTGCATGGTCTTCTCCTTGGGAATGTGAACGTTGAAAATTGGTGATGCGGTGCTATGAACGGCACCGGGTTGCCTGTGTCAGGAGCGGCGCCGGATGCTGGCGAGCATGACGGCTCCCACCGCCAAGGCCGCCACCGCCACGCCGAATACGGCCAGCAGATCGGATCCGGCCTGGGGCAGAGGATCGGCCTTCTCCGGAGTGACGGGCTCGACGGGCTCCTCCACGGTCACGACCTCGCCCTCGACACCGAGCTCATGGGTGGCCAGCACATCGCCCTCCCCGGATATCAGCGCGGCCCTCCAATACACCAATCCCGGCTCCTCCGATCGGACCTCGGGGCTGGAGACCACCTGTTCGGGCAGGGTGTGGTCCACCGGCACGCGGTGCGCATCCACCAACTTGCCGTTGCCGCCTGGCTCCTGCCCCTCCGGTACGGCTTCATAGGCGTCGAACACCACGAACGAGCCTTCAGGGATGTCCCCGGTGATGCGTGCGGTGTCATGGAATGGATCGCCGACGTTGACGGTTTCCGGGCCCACCTGCGTGGTGATTACCGGCCGTTCCGGAGTGTCATACTCATTGACCCTGGTACGCTCCCAGCCGTCGTTGTAGGCGCTGGTCACAGGCATGACCCGGTCGTCGCCGGCAAAGCTGTAGACGAACACGTACCAGCCGTGCTGCTCCGCGGTGATGTGCACCGGTTCGCCGTGCGCGTCGGGAGCGCCGCCGCCCACACGGATCGTGCCGTTGGCGGCCGGATAGTCCCATACGCCCAGCAGTCGATGGTTGTCGTCCTCCCGCGGCTCCGCCACCGTGTCGGGGCGGTATGCCTCGTCGTTGTTCGGATCGGCCGGGTCGCCCGCCCACCAGACACGCACTTGGGCGTACGCGTTGTCCGCACCGAACCCGTACGAGTCATCGCCGTCGAATGAGCCGTGGTCGTCGGGAAAGCCCGAAACCGTGATGGTATCGCTCAATTCCGCGCCTACCGTGGCGGAATGTTCGGTGACGGTGGATTCCACGGTCGCTCGCGCACGGTTCGCATTGGTCTCCGGGATCTCCAGGAATGGGGTGACCACGTCCTGCGTCATGTATTCCCGGGCCTGCTCGCTCTGCCTGCCGCGCTCGAACGCCCACACCCAGGTGCCGAACCCACCGTCGACCGGTGCCAGATAAGGTTCGCCGTCCGCGGTGTGCGCCTGCACGGTCGCATGCTGATCGGGGCCGTCGAATACCGCTTCGCCGTAGCCGGCGGGCGTGTAGCCGCGGGAGGCCAGGGCGTCCAGGAACGCCTCGGCGCTCTGCCCTTGCTCCGGACTGATGGCACCGTCCAACGCGTCGGGATCGATCCGGTCGAAATACCAGCCCGTGGCGTTGAGTTCCAATCCGGGCACCCAGTGGTCGGTCGCGCCGGCCACACCGGAGGTCACAGTATCAGCCACCGGCTGCCCGGCATCGACCACATGCTGCTCCGCAACCGTGCCGAGGGCCGGCGTGAACGCCTTGCGCACCGAGAAGCGGACGCCGGATCCCGGCACGTCGGTGTTACCCGCGAAGCGCACGTAATCCTGGTTGCTGACCAGCTGCTGCAACGCCGGGCGCTGGTAGGTGGTGCTCACCGAAACCTCGCCCTCGCCGGTGGCACGCCACGCGTGGGTGATCGTCTTATCCGCCGAGACGCCCTGGACCCGCTGCCCGCCGCCGACGAACTCCGCCGGACCGGATAAGGTCACGCTATAGGGTACGCCGGCCACCATGACGCCGGACGAGTTCTTCACGCCCACGCTCACGGTACCGGAGCGCAGGCCCTCCTCATAAGCGTATGAAGCCTGTGTGGATGCAGGCATGGATTGGCCGGCCTGGTTCCACAGCTCGTCCGCGGTTCGGGCCAGGTCCGGATGCTGGCCCTGGATGACCGCCCAATGGGACTGCCACGCGTTGGCGTCCAGATCGAAATACCGGTGGGCCAGCACGCCGATGCCCGCGTGAATCCGTGCGTCACGCGATTCGCGGTATTCCTCCGCCAGCCAGGCCACGCGCCGCGCCTGATCGGTGTCAGCGAGCGCGATCTCCTGGCTGTAGGACAGTTCCGAGGCCTTGCCAGCCTCGATGCAGTAGACGTGCCCTTGTTCCGATGAGCCGATCGCGCCGATGTAGAGCCGCTGCCCCGCATACTGGTAGGTCAGGTATGTGCCATCCGCCGGCGCCGTCAGCGGGCCGGCGTGCGCCGCGCCCATCAGCCCGCAGCAGATGGCCAGCGCCGCGATCACACCGGCGATCAGCGCCATCGGTCTGCGTAGTTGTGCGTTCATCTTCGTCCTTTCGATTGGCCTTCCCCCACGCCCCACGCGTCACTCTCGAGCCTGCCATGGTTGCGCGCGGCACGGCAGGGGTTCGTGCAAATGTGGTCGAACGATGAGTGACGCCGGCGTGTTGTGGACAACTCGCTGTTGAGGTTGTGCACATTCCACGGCTGCGGCGTCCGTGGACCGTCCACATATCCACAGTCGCAAGACTCGCCGGTGGCGCGATTCGCCGGCGCGCGTCCATATGCCGCAGCCGCGTCCGACAGTTGGGACGCCGGCCCCTACAATGGGCTGTATGGCAACAAACAACAGCGCATCCAAGCGCACCACCAGTGAGAAACCCGCTCCGAAGAGGAGCACGCGCAAGCGCACGACGAGGACCCAGACGGCCGCCACCGCGAATTCCACCGCGGCGAAGTCGATGGCCGCCGGCGAGGTCCCCGCCCCTACCATCCCCGTCACCTCGCCCGAGCAGTTCGGCCGCATCGTGGTCATGGACGTGACCCCGAGCGCCGAGCAGGGCATGTTCCCGGCCCGCGTCGAACTGGGCGAGCCGTTCGAGGTCACGGCGCAGGTGTTCATCG
The DNA here is from genome assembly GCF_000741215.1 of Bifidobacterium pullorum subsp. gallinarum. Classification (GTDB taxonomy): domain Bacteria; phylum Actinomycetota; class Actinomycetes; order Actinomycetales; family Bifidobacteriaceae; genus Bifidobacterium; species Bifidobacterium pullorum_B. The sequence goes on along the minus strand of NZ_JGYX01000002.1, from coordinate 461,287 downwards.
AGGGACGCACCAAGGTCGGTGCCACCGCCGTGCTGCGCAATCCGCGTGGCCGTGAGATGCAGCGCGCCGCCATGACCTGCGCGAACCCCGGTCTCGACCGTTGGACCGTCATGCTCCAGGCCGGCGAGCACAGCGACCTGAAGCCGTGGGATGAGGACTATGCCGCCGTCAAGCGCCAGCTGGGCGAGTGGACCGTCACCATCGAGGGTTGGGAGGATACCTACACCTCGTGGCTGCACGACGCCCGCATCAAGGTGCAGGTCGGCGACGACGTGGAGAACGCCCTGGAAACCGGCGCCGAGATGCTCAACCGTTGGGCACACACCGCGGACGCGCACCTGTCCGCCCGCGACCGCAAGCATCTGGAGCAGGCCGCCGAACGCATGTCGGACAAGGAGCGTCCGGCCTCCGCCAGGCTTGCCGAGGCCGACAACCCGCGCATCGAGGCGCTGCACAAGACGCACCCGCTGCGCGACGGCATCTCCGAAAGCCGCCCGCAGCGTTTCAAGGTCGAGCGTCCGAAGTCCAGCTTCGCCGCCTGGTACCAGTTCTTCCCGCGTTCGGAAGGCGCGTACCGCGCCGAGGACGGCACGATCGTGCAGGGCAATTTCAAGACCGCGCTCACCGGTCTGGACCGTGCCGCCGAAGAGGGGTTCGACATCGTCTACCTGCCGCCGATCTTCCCGATCGGCGTGACCAACCGCAAGGGCCGCAACAATTCGCTTGTGGCCGGCCCGCACGACCCGGGCTCCCCGTTCGGCATCGGTTCCGAGCTCGGCGGCCATGACACGGTGGACCCGCTGCTGGGTACGATGGACGACTTCAAGGCGTTCGTGGCCCACGCCCACGAGCTGGGTCTGGAGATCGCGCTCGACTTCGCGCTGCAGTGCTCCCCCGACCATCCGTGGGTCAAGCAGCATCCGAACTGGTTCCGCATCAAGCCGGACGGCACGATCGCGTTCGCCGAGAACCCGCCGAAGAAGTACCAGGACATCTATCCGATCGACTTCAACGCGGACATGCCCGGCATCGAGCGCGAGGTCGAGCGCATCATGAACCGGTGGATCGAGGCGGGCGTGACGATCTTCCGCATCGACAACCCGCACACCAAGCCGGTGCGCTTCTGGCAGGACGTCATCGCCGCGGTGACCAAGAAGCACCCCGAGGTCCTGTTCCTGGCCGAGGCGTTCACCCGCCCGGGCATGATGCGTGCGTTGAGCTACGTGGGCTTCACGCAGTCGCACTGCTACTTCCCGTGGCGCAACACCAAGGAGGAGCTGGCCGAGTACCTGCTCGAAACCAACGGCAACGAGGGCTACTACCAGCACAACACCTTCTGGCCCACCACGCCGGATATCCTGACCGCCTACGTGCGCGACAACGGCATCGCTGGCCACGCCGTGCGCGCGGTGCTGGCCGCCATGGGATCGCCGTCCTGGGGCATCTACAACGGCTACGAGCTGATCGAGAACCGCCAGCGCCCGGGATTCGAGGAGCAGATCGACAACGAGAAGTACGAGATCAAGGTCCGCGACTGGAAGGAAGCCGACAAGTACGGCATCGCCGAACTGCTCGGTTCGCTCAACGAGATCCGCCGCAACCATCCGGCCACCCGCAGCTACCACAACCTCACGGTGCTGCCGACCTCGGATCCGAGCATCCTGGCGTTCGCCCGCCACACGCCGGCCGAGCTGACCGGCACCGGCCAGGCGGACACGCTGATCGTGGTCGTGAACCTGGACGGCTACAACGCCCACCAGTCCACCGTGCACATCGAACTGCCCGAGCTCGGCCTGCCGACCGACCGCGCCGTCACCATGCGCGACGAGCTGACCGGCCGCGAGTTCCAGTGGGGCTGGGACAACTTCGTCTCGCTGGCCCCGTGGGCCGACGTGGCGCACATCCTCAGCGTGCAGGGCTGAGGTATCGTAGGTAACGGAATATCCGTCTGACCTTCCAAAGGAGAAGACAATGGCAGAAACCTTCAACGTGGTGGTGGAGATCCCGCGCGGTTCCAAGAACAAGTACGAGGTCGACCATGAGACCGGTCGCGTGTTCCTGGACCGTACGCTGTTCACCTCGATGGGCTACCCGGATGATTACGGCTACATCGACGGCACCCTCGGCGAGGACGGCGATCCGCTCGACGCCCTGGTCATGATCCCGAACTCGGTGTTCCCGGGCTGCGTGGTCGAGTGCCGCGCCGTGGGCCTGTACCACATGGTCGATGAGGCCGGCGGCGACGACAAGGTGCTGTGCGTGCCCGCCGATGTGCGCTTCGACGACATCAAGGACATCGACGACGTCTCCGAGTACCACAAGGCTGAGATCAAGCACTTCTTCGAGCAGTACAAGGCCCTGGAGCCCGGCAAGGAGGTCATGCCCGGCGACTACTGGGCCGGCGTGGCCGAGGCCGAGAAGGAGATCGTGGCCGCCAAGGAGCGTCTCGCCGCCCAGGGCGAGTGAGTCCGTCTCCTCGGTAACGTTTGCGGGGCGCATGGTATGAACCATGCGCCCCGTTCGTATAGGTGTCCGGAGAGGGAACCGACCGCTACACCAGCAACGTCGTAATCAGGCCGGCCACTGCCACCACCGGGCCCAGGAACATCACCGGCATCAGCCCGATGCCGAGCCACGGGTGCGCGGCGCCCTCCACCGGGTTCGCGTCCCTCGCCCACAGATATGAGGCGATGCCCAGCAGCACCGCCAGCACCGCAATCACCGCGCAGCCAGCCCATGCGACCGTCAGGGCCGGCCCACCATCCGCGGCACGGCAGCCGGCGAACAGATCGGGCAGGAAGCACCAGCCGGGGGCGGCGATCATCGCCACCCCGCCGGTCACGCCGTGGGACAACGAACGGATCAGATGCGACCGGTCCTCACGCGCCATCTGCCGCGCGAACGAGACCAGCACCAGCGCCACCAGCAGCCCCACGACCCCGGCGGCCCACGTCTCCTGCGGGTAGAACCCCACCGGTTCGGTCCCTTCGGCGCCCGTGGCACGCACAGGGAAGAACAGCGCCCCCAACGACTGCCCCACGGCGCACGCCAGGGACAGCGCACCGGCCACGGCCGCAATCACCCTGCCGGCCAGCCCGTCGCGCAACGACGAGCACCATGTGAACAACGCCATGGCCGCCACCACGGGAACCGTCGTATAGGCAACGTGCACGGCACCCTGCAGATCCCGCATCGGCGAGCACGCCGACACCGCCACCAGCACCACGTATGCGCAGACCTGAACCGCCACCACCTTGGGGAACGGGATCGCATCGGGCTGTTCCGCCGTCTGTGCCGACGACTGCGTCTGAATCATGGTCGCCCTCTTTTCTGTCGGATAATCGAACCGTTCCTTGCCATTCCAATGTAGTCTACAGTGTCCACATACTGCGCCGCATTCCCGCAATTGACATATCCCAAACGTACAATCCAACCAAAAGGGACGTTGCGTTCCAACAGTCCGTGTCGGGGAGACAATCGCAAGGAGGAGCAGGTGACGGATCTGACGTTGATGACTGCGGCGGAAGACCCCGCCACCGTGCTGCCCTCGCTGGCGCTGCTGCCGCACCGCGTGCGCGTGCTCCCGCTGGATCTGGCGAGCATCGTGCGTCTGCCCGAGGACACCATCCTGTTCGTCGACGCCCGCGACGACCTGGCCACCGCCAAAACCGTGTGCCTGATGATGCACGCCTCGGGGCTGACCATACCGATCATCCTGATCCTGACCGACGGCGGATTCCCCGTGGTCACCGCCGAATGGGGGACCACGGACATGGTGCTGGCGTCCGCCTCGCCCGCCGAGGTGGAGGGACGGCTGCGGCTGGCCGGCGAGCGCCAGCCGGTGCGCGCCGACACCGTGCAGAAGCTCGACGCGCCGGCCCTGAGCGACGAGCAGGACGGTCTGCTGCGCTGCGGCGATCTGGTGATGGATGTCAACGGCTATACGGCCAGCCTGCACGGCCACCCGCTCGATCTGGCCTACAAGGAGTTCGAGCTGCTCAAATACCTCATGCAGCACCCCGGTCATGTCTTCACGCGCGCCCAGCTCCTGCAGGAGGTATGGGGGTACGACTACTACGGCGGCACCCGCACCGTGGACGTGCATATCCGGCGGCTGCGCGCCAAGCTCGGCGGCGAATACGAGCATATGATCGGCACCGTGCGCAACGTGGGTTACCGGTTCGACCCGCCCGAGGACGCCCTGGGGGATGAGTGAGCATTCCGCGCGAATCCAAACGCGCCCGGTTGCGGCGCATGCATGACGAATACGCGATTCTCTGCCGTGTCATTCCCGAGCCGGCGTGCGCGCTCGATTTCGACTCCCCGTTCCAGCTGCTGGTGGCCACCGTGCTGAGCGCCCAGACCACCGACAAGCGCGTGAACACGGTCACCCCCGCGCTGTTCGCCGCCTATCCCACGCCCGCGGCGCTGGCGGCGGCCGACCCGCAGCGTGTGGAGGACATCATCCGCCCCATCGGCTTCTACCATACCAAGACGCGCAACATCATCGCCCTGTCCGCCCAGATTGAATCCCGGTTCGCCGGCCGGGTGCCCGACACCATGGAGGAACTGGTCACCCTGCCCGGCGTGGGCCGCAAAACCGCCAACGTGGTGCTCGGCAACGCGTTCGACGTGCCCGGCTTCCCCGTGGATACGCATGTGATCCGCGTGACGGGCCGGCTGCGCTGGCGCGACGACTGGAACGACCCCACCCCCGACCCGGTGCGCATCGAACGGGAGATCACCGCCTGCTTCCCGCCCGAGGAGTGGACGGACCTGTCGCACCGGCTGATCCTGCACGGGCGCGCCACCTGCCACGCGCGCAAGCCCGACTGCGGGGCGTGCCCCCTGAACGACACCTGTCCTTCCGCTCATTGACAGCCGTTATTCAGACGCAGTGGCTACACTCGATACCATGCGTACTCAGAGGAACGATGCATGGAAACGTTGGGCCGTGTTCGTGGCGGTCGCCGCCGCGCTGTGCATGCTGCTGTGGGCGGGCTGGACGCTCCTGAAGGACAGCCACGTCATCGACCACGTCAGCTCGATCCAGTCCGACACGGCCGTCACCATCGGCGTTCCGGACGCACCGTCCTCGATCGACATCCGCACCGACGACAACCCCGCCATCGAGCAGGCGCTGCTCGGCAACGTGTACGAAACGCTCGTCTCCCGCGGCCAGGACAACTCCCTGACCGCCGGTCTGGCCAAGCAATGGGACGTCTCCGAGGATGGCCTCAGCTACACCTTCACGCTGCAATCCGGGCTGCGGTTCTCCAACGGCCATGCGCTCGACTCCTCCGACGTGGTCTGGTCCCTCCAGCAGGCCGTGCAGCAGCAGTACGTCGGCTCCGAGGCGCTCGACCATCTCGCCGAGGTCGCCAATCCGGACAAGGACACCGTCACCATCACGCTGTCCTCCCCCGACCCGACGCTGCCCCGGACCCTGGCCGGACGCGCCGGCATCGTCTACGATGAGGACGCCTCCATCGATTACGCGCGCCAGGCCTTGGGCTCCGGGCCGTTCACCGTCTCCGAGTTCCGCCAGAGCGTGTCCATCGCGCTGCGCGGCAACGACTCCTACTGGGGGCAGGCCCCGGCCTCCTCGCAGATCACCCTCCGGTATTTCGCCGACGAATCCTCCATGGTGGAGGCGCTGCGGAACGGCGAGATCGACATGGCACTGCCGCTGAGCGCGGCCACGGCCCAATCGCTGAGCGAGGACCCCACGCTGATGGTCGCCACCGGGGAGAGCCTGAACAAGACCACGCTGGTGTTCAACAACGACGCCGATTCCATCCTTTCCGATTCGCAGATGCGGCAGGCCATACGGTATCTGGTCGACACCGCCGTCATCACCCAGTCGCAGGCCGACGCCTCGCAGGAGCTGGGCGGCCCGATCGGCCCGCTCGACCCGGGGTACGAGGACCTGACCGGCCTGTTCCCGCACGACACGGACCAGGGTGCCGCCCTGGCCTCGTATTTCGGCACTTCGTACTACGGCGGGGGGCTCCGGTTCGTCGTCCAGCAGGAGTACGCGACGCTGGCCACCACCATCGCCTCGCAGATCGAGCAGGGGGGTGTGCCGGTCAACGTGGAGGCGCTGGCCGAGAACGACTACCAGGTGCGCATCGACTCGCGCCAGTTCGACCTGACGCTGCGGACCGAGGACGGGGACGATTCCGCGGCGCAGTACGCCGACCCGCAATCGCTCTCGCAGTACACCGATTCGCAGGCGCAGGACCAGTACAAGGCGGCCATGGCGGCCCCCAACGATGAGGAGTACCAGGACGGCCTGCGCGCCTTCGCCCGTACGGTCAGCCAGGATGCGGCCAGCGATTGGTTGTACTCCTGCCGGACGTTCGTGGCGGCCCAGCCCCGGTTGAGCGGCTACACCACGAATATGGTGGACCGGTGGCTGCCATTGTCCGATATCGCGCTGTCGTAACGGATTTCTAGACTGTCGTGTATGACAGAGAGCCACAACACCATCATCAATGCGCATCTGACGCCGCTGCCCGACCGGGTGGGCGTCGACGGACTTGAGGACAAGTGGCGCGGCGTCTGGGACGGCAACGACACGTACAAGTTCCAGGGCACCCGCGACCGCAAGGCCGTCTATTCGATCGACACCCCGCCGCCCACCGTCTCCGGTTCGCTGCATGTGGGGCATGTGTTCTCCTACACGCACACCGACGTGATCGCCCGGTTCAAGCGCATGCGCGGCTACGACGTGTTCTATCCGATGGGTTGGGACGACAACGGCCTGCCCACCGAGCGCCGTGTGCAGAACTACTACGGCGTGCGCGTGGACACCTCGCTGAAGTACGATCCGGACTTCAAGCCGCCGTTCGAGGGCACCGACGGCAAGAAGATCGACGCCAAGGACCAGGTGCCGATCAGCCGCCAGAACTTCATCGAGCTGTGCGAGAAACTCACCGCGCAGGACGAGAAGCTGTTCGAGGCGCTGTGGCGCAAGCTGGGCCTGTCGATCGACTGGTCGCAGACCTACCACACCATCGGCGAGCATCCGCGGCGCGTGGCGCAGAAGGCGTTCCTGCGCAACCTGAAGCGCGGCGAGGCCTACCAGAAGGAGGCGCCGGGCCTGTGGGACGTGACGTTCCAGACCGCCGTGGCCCAAGCCGAGCTCGAGTCGCGCGAGTACCCGGGCTTCTACCATAAGGTGGCGTTCCGTTTCGAGGACGGCACCCCGATCTACATCGAGACCACCCGCCCCGAGCTGCTGGCAGCCTGCACCTCGCTGATCGCCAACCCGGAGGACGAGCGCTACCAGCCGTATTTCGGCCAGACCGTGTATTCACCGCTGTTCAAGGTCAAGGTGCCGATCCTGGCGCACAAGGCCGCCGAGATGGACAAGGGCGCCGGCATCGCCATGTGCTGTACGTTCGGCGACGTGACCGACGTGGAGTGGTGGCGCGACCTGAACCTGCCGCTGCGGTCGATCATCCAGCGCAACGGCCGCATCATCATGGACACCCCGGACTGGATCGAGGACGAGGCCGGACGCGAGCTGTTCCAGCAGATCGCCGGCAAGACCACGTTCTCCGCACGCAAGGCGATCGTGGACGCGCTGCGCGAGTCCGGCGACCTGGACGGCGAGCCGACGCCGACCAAACGTATGACGAACTTCTACGAGAAGGGCGACAAGCCGCTGGAGATCGTGACCTCCCGCCAGTGGTATCTGAAGAACGGCGGCACCGACCAGCAGCTGAACGCCGAGCTGATCGAGCGCGGCCGTGAGCTCAACTTCCACCCGGATTTCATGCGCGTGCGCTATGAGAACTGGGTCAATGGCCTCAACGGCGACTGGCTGATCTCCCGCCAGCGCTTCTTCGGCGTGCCGTTCCCGCTGTGGTACCCGGTCAAGGCCGACGGCACCGCGGATTACGAGCATCCGATCACGCCGAGCGAGGACGTGCTCCCGATCGACCCGACCACCGACGTGCCGGAGGGCTACGACGAGTCGCAGCGCGACGTGCCGGGCGGGTTCACGGCCGAGCCGGACATCATGGACACCTGGGCCACCTCGTCGCTGACCCCGCAGATCGTGACCCGCTGGGAGGAGCCAGGCGAGGAGAATCAGGCGATCTTCAACGCCACGTTCCCGATGGATCTGCGCCCGCAGGGCCAGGACATCATCCGCACCTGGTTGTTCTCCACCGTGGACCGCGCGCATCTGGAGAACAAGTGCCTGCCGTGGGCGCACGCCGCGCTCTCGGGCTGGATCCTGGACCCGGATCACAAGAAGATGTCGAAGTCCAAGGGCAACGTGGTGGTGCCGAACGAGCCGATCGACAAGTACGGCGCCGACGCGGTGCGCTACTGGGCCGCCGCCGCCCGCCTGGGCCTGGACGCCACCTATGACGAGGGCCAGATGAAGATCGGCCGCCGCCTGGCCATCAAGCTGCTCAACGCCACCAAGTTCGCGCTGGCCATCGGCCGCGAGGACGAGAACCATCATGTGGGCGCCGCCGCCACCGCCGCGTGGAATCCGGCCGACGTGACCGAGCCGCTGGACCGTGCCGCCATGGCCGCCATGGCCCGCGTGGTGCGCGAGGCCACCGAGTCGCTGGAGGCGTACGAGCATTCCAAGGCGCTGGAGGCCATCGAGACCTTCTTCTGGCAGTTCTGCGACGACTACATCGAGCTGGTGAAGAACCGCGCCTACGGCACCGCCGATTCGACCGGCGTGACGCCGAGCGAGGCCGCCGTGCTCTCCGCGCGCACCACGCTGGGCCTGGGACTGGATGCGTTCGCGCGTCTGCTGGCCCCGTACCTGCCGTACGCCACCGAAGAGGTGTTCAGCTGGATGCATGAGGGCGAGGGCTCCGTGCACCGCGCCGCCTGGCCGGATGCGGCCGTGTACGAGGCGGCCGCCGGTTCGGTGTCCGCCGACGTGCTCGACTGGGCCGGCAAGGCCCTGGCCGAGCTGCGTGGCTTGAAGTCGCAGGCCAAGGTCTCGATGAAGACCCCGATCCTCTCCGCCACGCTGGCCGCGCCGACCGACGCCGTGGAGGCGATCATCAGCACGCTCAGCGACATCGCCGAGGCCGGCCGTGTGACCGGTCCGCTGACCGTGGTGGAGGCCGCCGCGGGCGAGGGCGAGGCGGATGCGACCGTTGCGGTGACCGCCAGCGAGCTGGGCGAGCCGCCGGCCAAGAAGCCGAAGGCCTGATCCAAGGCTCTATTTCCGCTCGGGGGGCGTCCGATGGATATCGGACGCCCCCTGTGTTATTTCGGCATTCCTTCCCCAACACGCCCGGCCTGTGCGGACTCTGATCCATCGTGACTCTGATCCAAGTTACAAAACGGCGGAATATCAAGGTTCTGAACTTGTGTCACGGTCACAAAGTATCAGAGTCCGCAGAAGTCGGGCGTGTCGGACCGATACGAGACGTGCTACGACTGGGCGGCGATGCGTTCGTGGCGGGTCTTGGATTCGCTCACCACGAAGGTGTGGTAGGACTCGGCGATGTCCGGGTCCAATCCGGCCTGCTCCGCGAGCGTGCGCAAGCGTGCGATCTGGCGGTGTTCCCGTTCGTTGTCGGCGGGGGCGAACCCGGCCCGGGCCTTCCATTGGCCTATCCGAGCCGTGTATTTGAACCGTTCGGCCAGCAGCATGACGATGGCCGTGTCCACGTTGTCGATCGACCCACGCAGCCGCTCGATGGCCTGCACGGCCTCGGCCGTCTCGGGATGTTCCCGCGTCTCGGCGGCATCGATTGTGGAATTGCGCCAATCACTCTGTTCGTTATCGCTCATACCCGTCAGCCTAGCGCATCACACAGGCACTCACCATCCACGGATTCCGTTATGTGATGGTACGTAATGCGAATCGACCCTCCGGAGAGGCTCCGTACCGTACCACACCCCTCCGCCGGATTAAGGATTGGCTGTATTCCGCCGTTCCTGTTCATGCCACATCCATGTGGTACGGTACGGAACCCCACATGCGGGATGAGACCCGTTACGTACCACGTCGTGGTGGTACGCGGTTATGAAAAACCGCCGCGGCTCGTTGCGTACCACGGCGGTTGATGCGTTCGGCGTCCGGCTGCAGTTCAGTTGCCGTTGACGGCGCTGGAGTTGCTCTGCTGGACGATCGCGGCCAGGAAGTCGCGGTTGGTCGGCGTCTTCTTAAGCCTCGGCACGAGCGTCTGATAGGCCTGCTCCGGTTCCAGACCGCCCAGCAGGCGGCGCAGACGGTAGATGACCGGTAGCTCGTCGGGCGGGGTGATGAGCTCCTCGCGGCGGGTGCCGGACGAGTTCACGTCGATGGCCGGGAACAGGCGCTTGTCAGCCAGTTCGCGGCTGAGCTTGAGCTCCATGTTGCCGGTGCCCTTGAACTCCTCGAAGATCACCTCGTCCATCTTCGAGCCGGTCTCCACCAGCGCGGACGAGATGATGGTCAGCGAGCCGCCGTTCTCGATGTTGCGGGCCGCGCCGAAGAACTTCTTCGGCGGGTACAGCGCCTGCGCGTCCACACCGCCGGACAGGATGCGGCCGGAGGCCGGGGCCGCGATGTTGTAGGCGCGGGCCAGACGGGTCATGGAGTCCAGCAGCACCACCACGTCCTGGCCGAGCTCGACCAGGCGCTTGGCGCGCTCGATCGCCAGTTCGGCCACGGTCGTGTGGTCGGAGGCCGGACGGTCGAAGGTGGAGGAGATGACCTCGCCCTGCACCGTGCGCTCCATGTCGGTGACCTCTTCGGGGCGCTCGTCCACCAGCACCACCATCAGATGCACCTCGGGGTTGTTGGTGGTGATCGCGTTGGCGATGTTCTGCAGCGTGATGGTCTTGCCGGCCTTCGGCGGGGAGACGATCAGGCCGCGCTGGCCCTTGCCGATCGGGGCCACGATGTCGATCAGACGACCGGTGAGCTTATTCGGCGTGGTCTCCTGCTTCAGCCGCTCCTGCGGATACAGCGGGGTGAGCTTGGCGAACTGCGGACGGTTGGCCGCCTCCTCCACGCTCATGCCGTTGATCGAGTCGATCGCCTGCAGCGGCACGAACTTCTGACGCTGGTTGCGGCGGTCACCCTCACGAGGCGGGCGAATCGTGCCGTGCACGGCGTCGCCCTTGCGCAGGCCGTACTTCTTGACCTGCCCCATCGACACGTACACGTCGTTCGGTCCCGGCAGATAGCCGGAGGTGCGCACGAACGCGTAGGAGTCCAATACGTCCACAATGCCCGCGACCGGCACCAGCTCCTCCTGCGGACGCTGCTGTTCCTCGCGATCCTCGGTGTTCTCGCGGTCACGGCCGCGCATGCGGCGCTGGCGGCGATCATTGCCCGCGGCGTTGCTGTTCCGGTCGCCGCGGTTGCGGTTGCGGCGGGAGAACTCATGGTCCGCGCCCTCGTCCTCATGCTTCTGGTCGGGCAGAGCGGCGAGGATGTCGTCCAGCTCGTGATCCGGTTCGGACACACGCTGACGGTCGGCGGGGGCATGCTTCTGGTCGCGCTCGCCGCGGCGGCGACGGCGCATCGGCTGCCCGGAGTCATCGACCTCATCCTGGTGACGGTGCTCGCGGGATTCCGGCTTGGCGCCCAGATCCAGCTCGTCGAGCAGGGTGGAGGCGAATTCGTCGGTGGACTGACGCTCATGGGCGGCGCGACGCGGCCTGCGTTCGGCCTGCTCCGCCGGCTCCGCGGCGGGGGCGGCGGGATGCTCGGGTGCCGCGGCCGCCTGGGGCGCGGCGGGCTCGGCCGCCGGGGTTTGCTCGGCCGTGCGCGTACGGCGAGGCTCAGTATTCTTCGGCGCGCGGACCGTTACACCTTCCGGGGCCTCTCCCCCGTTACGCGCGGCCTGCAGGGTGGCGAGCAATTCCGGCTTACGCATCGTCGACGTGCCACGAAGACCCATCTGCTTGGCGAGCTCCTTGAGCTCGGGCAGCTTCATCTCTTCAAGATTTTGGCTATTGGCCACTGTTGGTACCTTTCCTTGGCCGCAACCGCCATACGACATAACCGGCTGCGGCTGGTGACAGGATTGCGGAAAACCCGCGATGGAACGTCCGGCATGGCAAGCATCGCTAACGGACGTTGTTCACCATACTACGCCATGCCGACCAACCGCAAAACCCGCCCAACAGCCCGGTTACTTGCTTTCGTGGTAGGACTGCTCGGTATTGACGCTCCACACGTTCTTCTTGGACGTCTTGCCGGTTTTGATGTTGCCGACCGCCTCCATGGCCGTGGCCATCGAATGGTCCATGTTGTTGTACCGGTGCTGGCCGTTGCGGCCCACGCAGTACAGGTTGCCGAACGAATCCAGGTACTCCACCAGCTCGTCCATGCGGCTGTAGGTGTCGAAGTACGCCGGATACGCCTTCTTCACGCGTTCGCGGTGCGAGTCGATGACATCCTGCGGACCGTTGATCACGCGCATGCGGGTGAGTTCCTGGATGGCGAAATCCCGGGCTTCCTCGTCGCTCATCGACCAGAACGAATCGCCCTCCTCGCAGAAGTACTCCAGGCCGATCCACACCGTGTCGTCCACATCCTTGACCAGGTAGGGGCTCCAATTGTTGAAGATCTGCAAACGGCCTACCTTGTAGCCCGGATCCTGCACGTAGATCCAGCAGTCCGGCACGATCGGCGGATTGCCCAGCGTGGGGATGTCGGTGGTGTTGCGCAGCTTCAGGTGCTTGACCAGCAGTCCCACGGTCACGAAGTCGCGGTACGGCAGGCCGTTGGCGATCTCGCTCATATCGGCGGGCACCTGCGCGGCGCCCTCACCCGCGCCCAAGGCGTTGACCAGGTCCTTCACCGGCATGGAGGAGATGAACTGGTCGGCCTTCAGCTCGGTGCGGTTGCCCTCGCAATCCTCGTACACCACGGATTCGATGCGGCCGCCCTCCTGGCGCACCTGGACCACGTTCGCGTCGGTGATCACACGCACGCCGGCGCGCTCGCAGTTGCGCTCCACGGTCTCCCACAGCTGGCCGGGCCCGTACTTGGGGTACCAGAACTCCTCGATCAGGCTGGTCTCCACCTTGGAGGAGTCCTGCTTCTTCGGCAGCAGTTTGAGGAACGCGTTCTTCAGCACCTCGGTGATGCTCAGGCCCTTGACGCGCTGCGCGCCCCAGTCGGCCGAGATCTGCGAGGGGTGCCGCCCCCACAGCTTCTCGGTGTAGCCCTCGAAGAACATCGAGTACAGCTTGCGCCCGAAACGGTTGATGTAGAAGTTCTCCAGATTGTCCTCGGGCAGCTTGTGCACCATCGACTTCAGGTACGAGAACCCGGCCTCCAGCGTCAGCTTGGGGCCCATGGCCTTGAGCGTGTTCGGGCTCAGGCTGATCGGGTAGTCGAAGAAATGCCGGTTCCAGTAGATGCGGGACACGCGGTGCCGCTTGAGCATCACCTCGTCGCAGGTCTCCGGGTCCGGCCCGCCCGGTTCCAGGTCGTGATGGCGGCCGAGCTTCCTGTCGTCGTAGCTGGGCGCACCCTGCAGCGGCAGGGTGTCGCGCCACCACTGCATGATGCGGTCGTCCTTCGAGAAGAACCGGTGGCCGCCGATGTCCATCCGGTTGCCGTTGTGCTTCACCGTGCGCGAGATGCCGCCGAACTCGCGGGTCGCCTCCAGCACGGTCACGTCGTACGCGTCCGCGCCGCCGTCCTTCATCAATTCCCATGCGGCGGTCAGACCGGCGGGGCCGCCGCCGATGATCACCACGGTTTGCTTCTGCGTCACGTTCCGTTCTCCTTGCATTACGGTAAATCACGCATAGTTTACCCGAAAAGGCGGTACCCCGCATGGGGTATCGCCAAATCCTCACGATTGCGGCAAGGATTGGCATCCATTCGTCCCGCGGATGTGCCTCCACGGGAATACAGGAAACGGGCCGATCCGTCTGTTGGAATCGACCCGTCGGATACGTTCCGTTCGTCACCGCTCATCGACCCGAACCCGATGCCGGACGACCGGTTCCGTGTGACATCAGATGCCGTCGGGGATGTCGATGTCGGATTTCTGGACCTCCTCCACGTTCACATCCTTGAACGTCACGATACGCACGCTCTTGGCGAACCGGGAGGACCGGTACACGTCCCACACCCATGCGTCGGTCAGCTGCACGTCGAAGTACACGTCCTGCCCGGCCGAACGCACGTTGAAATCCACCTTGTTCGCCAGGTAGAAGCGCCGTTCCGTCTCCACCACGTAGGTGAACAGTTTGATGACGTCGCGGTATTCCTTGTACAGGGCGAGTTCGGCGTCGGTTTCGTAGTTGTCGAGATCCTCGGCGCTCATCACTTACCTTCCATATCGCGTTTGCGGCCACGCCCCAGGTTGCGCCACCAGGCGGTCTTCGACGATTTGCGTTCGGACGAGCCGTACGGCCAGCTGCTTTCCTCGCCGTCGGACGATTCGCGCACGTCGCCGGACTCCGGCTCGCGGAAGCGTTGGACGGCGCGGGGTTCGGACTGTTCCGGCGGGACGTGCTCCTGCCGCTGCGATTCGCCCGGTTCCTCGCCCGGCTGCGGCATCGGGGCCTTGGCCTCCTCCGGGATGACCGGCCGCGTCTGCTGTTCCTCGGCGTTGCGCTTGCGGATGGACACCGAGTGCTCGCGCATGCTCAGCGCCTCCTTGACGCCGGGGTTATCCTCCAGCACATGCATGCCGAAGGCGTCGAGGGAGGCGATCGGATCGTATTCGTCGGCCAGGGTGTCCATGACGATCAGGTCCTGGTACTTGTTGTTCTCCGCGTCCCACAGCGCGTCGCGCGAGGTGCCCGAGGGCACGAAGCCGAGCGACTGGTACACGGAAATCGACCGCGTGTTCTTCTCCGGCACGCCGACCCAGATGCGGTGCATGCCCAGTCCGGCCGGTTCCGGGGCGAACCCGAAGGTCATGACGCGAGGCATCGCGTCACGCGAATAGCCGCGGCCGCGGTAGTCCTTGCCGAGCACGATCTGGATGCGCGCGGAACGCGCCCAGCCGTCGATGTCGATCAGGAAGATCATGCCGATGACGTTGCCGGTTTCGGCCGCGTCGATTGTGCCGTCGTCGTCATGGTCCGCGTCGGTCAGGATCGACCAGGCAATCGTGCGGCGCGATTCGGGATCGTCCACACCGGTTTCGCTGCGACCCTCCGACCAGGCCACCGAGCGGCGGACCCAGGCGTGGACCACGGCGCGTTCGGCCTGCATGTCCTTGCCGGTGATGCGGGAGGCGCCGCAGTAGGCGCCCAGTTCGTCCATACGCGGCAGATCCTCCACGGCCGCCGGGCGTAGATGCACCATCTCGCCCCTGATCGGGGGGATGACGATCCGCGCCGGAAGTTCGCGGGAGACCGCGTCGGCATCAGTCAACGGAGGTTCGGCGTTCTGTTCCATGACATACACCCCTTGGTCATTCGCTTTCACTCTACCTCTCGACGGTATTGTACCCATCTCAAGATTCGCTGAAAGCATTGTGCACTAGGCGTGAAGCCTCTCCATCACGATCTTGTTGACCGCCTTGGCGTCGGCCTGGCCCCTGGTGGCCTTCATGACCGCGCCGATGATGGCGCCCATCGGCTTCATGTTGCCGGCCTTGAGCTTCTCGACCACATCCGGGTTGGCGGCCATGGCCTCCTCTACGGCGGCCACGAGCGCGCCGTCGTCGGAGACGACCTGGTAACCGTGCTTGGCCACGACCTCGGCGGGGGTGCCCTCGCCGGCGAGCACGCCGGAGACGGTCTGCTTGGCCAGCTTGTCGTTGAGCTTGCCGTCGGCGATGAGCTTCTCGACCTCGGCCACGTCGGCCGGGGTCACCGGCAGCTCCTCCAGCGACACGCCCTTGGCGTTCGCCTCGCGGGACAGCTCGCCCAGCCACCACTTCTTGGCGCCGGCGGCACTTGCGCCGGAGGCCACGGTGGCCTCGATCAGGTCGAGGGCGTCGGCGTTGACCACGTCGCGCATCTCCAGGTCGGAGAAGCCCCACTCGCCCTGCAGGCGGTTGCGGCGTTCGCGCGGCATCTCCGGCATCTGCGCGGCCAGACGCTCGATGTGCTCCTTGGTGATGTGCAGCATCACCAGATCCGGATCCGGGAAGTAGCGGTAGTCGTCCGCGTCGGACTTGACGCGCCCGCCGGCGGTGGTCTGCGAGGCCTCGTCCCAGTGGCGGGTCTCCTGCAGCACCTCGCCGCCGTCGTTCAGGATGGCGGCCTGGCGGCGGATCTCGTACTGGATGGTCTTCTCGATGCCGCGGAACGAGTTCACGTTCTTGGTTTCGGAACGGGTGCCGAACGGGTCGGTCGGGTTGCGGCGCAGCGACACGTTCACGTCGGCGCGCATGTTGCCCTGCTCCATGCGGGCGTGCGAGATGTTCAGCGCACGCACGATGTCGCGCAGCGTGCGCATGTAGGCGCCGGCGATTTCCGGGCCGCGGTCGCCCACGCCCTCGATCGGCTTGGTGACGATCTCGATCAGCGGCACGCCGGCGCGGTTGTAGTCGACCAGCGAATGGTCCGCGCCCTCGATGCGGCCGTCGGCGCCGCCGACGTGCGTGTTCTTGCCGGCGTCGTCCTCGATGTGGGCGCGTTCGATCGGCACGCGGAAGATTGTGCCGTCATCCAGTTCCACGTCCAGGTAGCCGTTGCCGTTGGTCGGCTTGTCGTACTGGGAGATCTGGTAGTTGCGCGGCATGTCCGGGTAGAAGTAGTTCTTGCGGGAGAACTGGCTCCATTCGGCGATCTCGCAGTGCAGGGCCAGGCCCAGCTTGATCGCGTAGTCCACGGCCGCCTCGTTGAGCACCGGCAGGGAGCCGGGCAGACCGAGGGAGACCGGGGTCAGCTGCGTGTTCGGATCGCCGCCGAACTCCACATGCGCCGGGCAGAACAGCTTGGTGTTCGTGCTCAGCTCGACATGCGTCTCCAGGCCGATGACCGGGTCGAACTGCTTGACGGCATCGGCGTACTTCATCAGTTTTTCAGCCATAGTGTCTTGCTCCTCCGATGCTTCACTTGTTCAGGCCGTCGAGCCACGGGGTCTTCAGGGACTGCCAGATCGGGCCGCCCCACTGTTCGTTGAGCGCGGCCTCCAGGGCGGCGGCCGGCTTGTACATGACCTCGTCGCGCTGCTGCGGGGCGATGAACTGGATGCCGGCGGGCAGACCGTCGTCGGACAGGCCGGACGGGATGCTCATGGCCGGGGTGCCGGCCAGGTTCGCCGGGATCGTGGCGATGTCGTTCATGTACATGGCCAGCGGGTCGTCCATCTTCTCGCCGAACTTGAACGCGGTGGAGGGGCTGGTCGGGGAGATCAGCACGTCGGCCTGCTCGAACGCCTTGTTGAAGTCCTGGATAATCAGCGTGCGCACCTTCTGCGCGGAGCCGTACCAGGCGTCGTAGTAGCCGGCGGACAGCGCGTAGGTGCCCAGGATGATGCGGCGCTTGACCTCGTCGCCGAAGCCGGCCTCACGAGTGTAGGCCATCATGTTGGCGGCGGTCTGCGGCACGTCGGCCGGCGGCATGACGCGCAGGCCGTAGCGCATGCCGTCGTAGCGGGCCAGGTTGGAGCTGACCTCGGAGGGCATGATGATGTAGTACGCGCCCAGCGAATACGGGAAGTGCGGGCAGGAGACCTCCACGATCTCGGCGCCCATCTCCTCCAGCAGCTTGACGGACTCGTTGAAGCGGGCCTGCACGCCCGGCTGGAAGCCTTCGCCGCCCAGTTCCTTGACCAGGCCGATGCGCATGCCCTTCAGGTCGCGCTTCATGCCTTCGCGGGCGGCGGCGGCCATCGGGCGCACCGGGGCCGGGATCGAGGTGGAATCGCGGCGGTCATGGCCGCCGATGATCTCCTGCAGCAACGCGGAATCCAGCACCGTGCGGCTCACCGGGCCGATCTGGTCCAGCGAGCTCGCCATCGCGATCGCGCCGAAACGGCTCACGCCACCGTAGGTCGGCTTGACGCCGACCGTACCGGTCAGCGCACCCGGCTGGCGAATCGAGCCGCCGGTGTCAGTGCCCAGGGCCAGCGGGGCCTCGAAGGCGGCCACCGCGGAGGCCGAGCCGCCGCCGGAGCCACCCGGCACACGGTCGGTGTCCCACGGGTTGTGGGTCGGGCCGAACGCGGAATGCTCGGTGGAGGAGCCCTGCGCGAACTCGTCCAGGTTCGTCTTGCCCAGCAGCGGCATGCCCGCGGCCTTGAGCTTCTCGATGACGGTGGCGTCATACGGCGGCACCCAGCCTTCGAGGATCTTCGAGGCGGCCGTGGTCACGATGCCCTTAGTCACGATCATGTCCTTGATCGCGATCGGCACGCCGGCCAGCTCGGGCAGGCCCTCGGTCTGCCCCTTGGCGGTCTTCTCGTCGAAGGCGTCGGCCTGGGCGCGCGCCTCGTCGGCGGACACCTGCAGGAACGCCTGGATGCTCGGTTCGGCGGCTTCGATCACCTTCAGGTGGGCCTCGACCAGCTCACGGCTGGACACCTCGCCGGACTTGATCTTCGCGGCCATCTGCGCCGCGGACAGCTTCACCAGCTCGTCGGTCATCTCACTCCTCCCCCAGAATGCGCGGCGCCACGAACATGCCGCTCTCGGACACCGGAGCGCCGGAGACGGCCTCCTCCTGCGTCAGCGGAGCCTCGGCCACGTCCGGGCGCAGATACGCCTCAAGCGGCACCGGGTTGGCGGTCGGCGGCACGTCGTCTCCGGCGACCTCCTGCACCTTGTTGATGGCGTCGGCGATGACGTTGAGCTCGCCCTGCAGGCGGGCGATCTCCTCATCGGTCAGCGCGATTCGGGCCAGATCGCCCAAATGCATGATCTCTTCACGTGTGAATGTTGGCATGGCCTCAACTATATGAGCGCGGCGTGACACGTGGGTTACCGGTCTCACTTGACATCGGAGCGGCGGACCACGATCGCGCCGATCGCATACGCCACAACCACCCACGCCAGCAGAATCAGTCCGCTCTGCCACCAGGTCGGCTCGAACAGGCCGCTTGTTTCGGGGGTCGCGGCAACCGTCGTCTCCGCAATGGCATCCGCCGAGCCGACGTCGATGCTCACGTTCGTCGAAGACGACGACACCACCACATCGACGCCCGCCGTCAGAACATTCGACGCGGCCTGATCGGGCAGGCAACGCGCCACCGACTGCAGCCACGCAAACCGGTCGCCGGCCAGAGAGGCCATCGACAGCGCGGACGGGGCAATGATCAGCAGACCGACCAGCGCGAACACGCCGCCCATCGTCGACCGGCAGACGCCGCCCAGGCCCACGCCCAACACCGCCATGGCGGTCAGCAGCAGCGCGCCGCCCAGGATACTCACCCACGGCAGCGCATGCTCGCCGTCGGCCAACGGAGTCATGCCGACCGGGGACAGCAGCGCATAGGCCGCGGCCCATGCCAGCAGCAGGCCGACCAAGGACGATACGAACGCGAGCGCCGCCGTCACCAGCGTCTTGGCGTTCAGGAACATCACGCGGCGCGGGTTCGCCGTCAGCGAGGATTGAATCGTGGATGATGAATACTCCACCGTCACCGCCATCACCCCCAGGATGCCGGTCACCAGCAGGCAGGTCGGCACGAACGCGGAGGCCGACCCCCACATATACGATTCGGCCACCGGCTGCGGATCGTCCGTCGTGGTTCCGGTCGCCGGGTCGAGGGACATCAGGAACGCCATCGCCCACGCCATCAGCGCGGAACCGACGGGCAGCAGCAGGGCGTTGATGATCAGCAGCACGTACGTGGACTTCAGGCTCAACGCCTTGCAGATCTCGGCGCGCAGCGCGTTCAGGAACGTCAGGCGCGGCGCGGCGAACGTGGCGTGCGTGCCGTACCCGCCGGCGCGGCCGCCGTCTCCAGTATTCGGTGCGGGGACGTTCCAGGTCTGCTGCGGCTGGCGGCGGGTGCGGGTGTTGCCGGCGGAACGGGCGGAACGGGCGTTACGGTTGGCGTGCGCGGCGTGGGCTCCCCTGCTCATTGCTGCACCTCCTTGGATTGCGCGGGCTGCGCTGATTGCGTGGCGCCGGACATCGAACGGCCCAGGTATTCGGCGCTGGTGTGGGTGAGCGTCATGTAGGCCTCTTCGAGCGA
The DNA here is from genome assembly GCF_000741215.1 of Bifidobacterium pullorum subsp. gallinarum. Taxonomy (GTDB): domain Bacteria; phylum Actinomycetota; class Actinomycetes; order Actinomycetales; family Bifidobacteriaceae; genus Bifidobacterium; species Bifidobacterium pullorum_B. Next base: position 441,234 of record NZ_JGYX01000002.1, on the reverse strand, counting down.
GGCGTGCTCCTGCACGAACAGGTAGGTGACCAGCTGCGCGGCGGCGAAGACACAGGCGGCGGCCCCCAGATCGGCGCCCGTGATGCGGAAGGCCGCGCCCTCCTGCGGGTCGCCGGTTTCGCGCGTGATCGGCGTGACCGTGACCTCGGGCGCGTGGGCGAAGATGGCCCGCAGCTTCTCCGGCTCGGGCGTGATGACGCGCAGCGAACGCGTGGAGTGTTCGGCCACGAAGTCGGCCACAGTGGTGGTCTCCAGGATGCGGCCTTGGCCGATGATGACCAAGTTGTCGGCGGTGAGGGCCACCTCGCTCATCAGATGCGAGCTCAACAGTACGGCGCGGCCCTGCGCGGCGTAGTAGCGGCACAGGTCGCGCACCCATTTGACGCCTTCGGGATCCAGACCGTTGATCGGCTCGTCGAGGACCAGGTTGTGCGGGTCGCCCAGCAGGGCGGCTGCGATGGACAGGCGCTGGCTCATGCCCAGGGAGAACGCGCCAGCCTTACGGGTTTTGACGGCGGCGATGCCGGTCAGGTCCATGACCTCGTCCACACGGCGCTTCGGGATGCCGTTGGTGAGGGCGATGCTCAGCAGGTGGGCGTAGGCGCTACGGCCCTTGTGCGCGGATTTGGCGTCCAACACCGCCCCGACGGTCCGCAGCGGGGCGCGATGCTCGGCGAACGGCCGGCCATCGATGAGGGCGCGACCGGAGTCCGGGGCGATCAGGCCGAGCGCGGCACGCATGGTGGTGGACTTGCCGGCGCCATTCGGCCCGAGAAAACCGGTGACTTTGCCATCCTCGGCGGTGAAGCTGACGTGGTCCAGCACCGGTTTGGCACCGAACCGTTTGGAGAGCCCCTCAATCTCGATCATGCCTCCGAGCCTACACCACCAGCGGTATGTCGGCCGCAGGTAGGGGGCACTGGCGCCATCTGATGCACAAAGTCAACACGCTTGATCCTGCCATCGATATTGAATTCCACCTGGAGTTCGGGAACCATGAAGCCCGCTTCTATGATGACGGCCCGACATTCGGATTCACCACCGTTTTCACTCCGGGCATCCGCATAATCATAATGCAGTGCCCTTATTCGATCAGGAGGAACCAGCTCGTCCCATTGATTCGCAGTCATATATGTATTGCAATACGTGCGTTTCAGTTCGCCGTCTCTGGCCAGATTGAGCATCGCACGCCGCTGCGAATGGGTCGAGCCATAGAAGCAACGTTTTTCCTTGGCTGCCTGATCAATGATTGTTTGGATCCCCGCGCTGATTCTCATGCATCGAACCCTAGCGAATAATGCGATGACAGACACGGGAATCCCGACTATGTGTACGCAGGGAACGGTTTCGGGCGTGTTGTGGATAACTCATGCCCAATGAAGACCTTTTGGTGCACCAGCAAGACCGTGCTGCGGCAAAAGGACCAGATACGACCGGCCCTACATGGCGCGCTGGGCGATCCAACAGTGCATGGCCACGGCGGCCGCGGCACCGGCGTTGATGGAGCGCACGGAGCCGAACTGAGAGATGTACACCACATCGTCGGCCATCGACACGGCCTTTTCAGACAGTCCCGGCCCCTCGGCGCCGAACAGCATCAGGCAGCGTTCGGGGAAGCGGTAGGTCTCGATCGGCACCGCGCCCGGAATGATGTCGAGCGCGATAATCCGCGCCTCACGCAGCACACGCAGTCGCTCGCGCACTTCAACCCGTTGCATAGCCAGATCGGGGATGCACTCATGCCCAAAGTCCGGATGGGACGGGTCAAGGGTCAGCTGTGCGAGTTGGACCTCGCAATCGGCTATCTCGGCGGCGATGCCGGCGCGCCAGCCGGTGATCAGTTCGTCGATCGACGGATGGTATTCGACGTGCTGGTACAGCTCGGTCATCAACGCGCCCTTGCGATTCCACTTGTGCGGGCCGACGATATGCACACGCCGCGCGGCGAATGCGTTGGCGGTACGCACCATCGAGCCGATGTTGAAATCGTGCGTCCAATTCTCCACCGCCACCTCGAACCCGTGGCGGCCCCGCGCATCCAGGTCGGCCTTGATGGCGTCGACAGTCCAGTAGCGGTACCGGTCGAGCACGTTGCGCCGGTCGCCTTCGTCCAGTAGCTCGCCATCATACCGGGCGTCGTAGTTGGGCGACTGGGGGTCGTCCGGACGCGGCTCGCCCGGATGGACCTGCGCCCATGGCCCCACGCCGATCTCACGGAAGGTGGGTTCGCCGGAGGCCTTGGCGGCCAAGGAGATGGGATTCGGCTCGTGCATGAAATCACGCCTTGAGATCGGATTCGTGGAAGATCTCGATGAACGGCAGGGCGTGCGATTCACCGTTGACCGGATTGACGACGGTGATGGTCGGTTCGGTCATGTCAACGCCGCCGATCAGGGAGGCGATGGCGACGACCTGCGCGTTCTGCGCCTCGACGACGCCGAAGTCCAGGCTCAGTTCGTTGCCGTTACGCAGGGTGACCAGAGACGAGGTCTGCACATACGATTTCTCGGACAGCCAGGAATCCAGAAGGATGACGCGCTTATTCGCAATGCTCGGCCCCTTGACGGACGGGTAGACGAAGTCCATCACGAAACCGTCCAGGTCCTCGCCGCGGGAGGCGGCCGCCTGCACCATCGCACCAACCAGCGGCACGGCGGCTGCGGTCAGGGCGCCGACGGCATCGAAATCATCGATCGAATACCCCTGCTCCTCCAAGGTGTCGAGCAGGAGATGACCCACCACTGCGGCCCCTCGATGATCGAAGGTCACGGAGAACAGCTCGCTGAAGGGTTTGTCTGCCATCTCGGCGCGCAGCAGCGTCTTCATCTGGTCGTACGGCGTCATCATGGCGAATGTCGCCTCGTCGATGGAGGTGGAGGCGGTGTTCATGGTCTCTTCGGTCATACGTCCAGCCTATCGCCGAGTGCCGCCAAACCGATTCCGGGCTATTGCGTGACCTCCGGGGCGGTGAGTTCACGGATGTTGGTCTTCTCCGCATCGAGCATTCCCACCTGTGCGATGATCTTGCTGCCATCGACCGCCTGCAGTTTGCGCGCGGTGACGAGCACACGCGATTCCAACGACGAAGCGAACTGGTTGTAGGCGCCCACGGTGCGGGTGATGGCCGTGCCGAGCTTGTTGGCATGGTCGCCCAAGGTCACGAAGCGACTATAGAGCTCACGCGACAGGTCGAACAGCTGCTTGGCGTCATCCGTCAGTCCCTGCTGCCGCCACGCATACGCCACGGACTTGAGCACCGCCCAGAGTGTGACCGGCGAGGTGAGCGCCACCTTGCGGGCGAAGGCATCGTCCATCAGCGTGGGATCCGCCTCCAGCGCCGCCTGGAGCAACGCCTCATTCGGAATGAACGCCACCACGAAGTCGGGCGCCGTATCGAACGCCTGCCAATATGCCTTATCCCCCAGCGTCTTCACATGGTCGCGCAACGCCTTGGCATGGGCCTTGAGCAGCTCGTTGCGGCGGGCCAAGTCCTCGGCGGAAGCGGTCTCCGGGATCTCACAGGCACGCTGGTAATCCGCATACGGCACCTTGGCGTCGATCGGAATCGATTTGCCGCCGGGCAGATGCACCACCATATCGGGGCGCTGGATGTGGCCGTCCGAATCGGTGACCACCACCTGCGTATCGAAATCCACATGCTCCAGCAGGCCGGCCGATTCCACGATATTGCGCAGCTGCGCCTCGCCCCACGCTCCACGCACCTTGTTGTTTCGCAACGCGGCCGACAGTGTGCTGGTCTCCTTATCCAACCGGGCCTGCTGCTCGCCCAGGCCGCGCAGCTGTTCGCTCAGCGCGCCCAACTCCTGCTTGCGCCCCTCCTCAATCTGGGCGACCTTCTGCTGCAGGGCATCCAGATTCTTCTGCACCGGGGCCAACGCCGACAGCACCTTGCCCTGTTCGTTCAAGGCCTGCGCCTGTTCGGACCGTCTGCGCTCGGCCTCCGCCGCGGCACGGTCCTTCTCATGCTGCATTCGGACCTGCTCGGCCTGCTGCGCCTGGGCCAACTGCGACTTGACGAACGACAGCTGCTGGTTCAGACCATCGGCCTGCGCACGGTACTCCGCCGACTGCGTGGACAGCGAAGCAATCTCATGCCGGGCCGATTCCAACTCCCCCTTCACCTGATCCAGCTCACTGGACTTGACGGCGCGAGCCTGCTCCTGACCTTTGGCGCGCCCCAGCACAAAGCCGGCGAACGCCCCCAGCGCCGCACCGACCACCACCATCGCCACCATAACCAGTGGCATCACCGCAGAATCGAACATATGTTCTATTGAAGCGGCAGGCGTGGACGAGGGAACGGGCGTGAGCGAAACACCGGGCACGATTCACCAATCGTCGTGCAAGCCGAGACAACAGCGACAACCAAAAGGCCCCGGCCGCAGTAAAGGGGCCGAGGCCAAAGCGGACAGATCCGGAACGAACCGAGGGCTACCGGCATGGACACCATGCGTATAGCCCCCGATTCGACGGATCGGAACGGACCGGGGACTACCGCATCAGTCCTCGGCAACGCCTTCCACGGTCACGCCGTCATCGACGAGTCGGTCGCTCGCCCAGGCGGAGAGCTCCAGATGCTCGCCGCCGGTGTGATCCACCAGCACCGTGTCGCCATCGTGCACGCGACCGCCCAGCAGCATGCGCGCCAGCTGGTCGCCGACCTCGCTCTGCACGAGGCGACGCAGCGGGCGGGCACCGTACGCCGGGTCGTAGCCGGTGTTGGCCAACCATTCGCGCGCCGAATCCGTCACGTCGAGCGTGATGCGGCGTTCGGTCAGCCGGGCCGCGACCTGCGCCACCTGGATGTCGACGATGCCGCCGAGTTCCTCGCGCGTCAGCGGGTGGAAGATCACCAGCTCGTCCAGACGGTTGACGAACTCCGGCTTGAACTGCATGTGCACGGCATCCATCACGGCCTTGCGCTTGGCGTCCTCGTCCAGATCGGGCTGGACCAGGAACTGCGAGCCCAGGTTCGAGGTCATGATCAGGATCGTGTTCCTGAAGTCCACGGTGCGGCCCTGACCATCGGTCAGACGACCGTCGTCGAGCACCTGCAGGAGCACGTCGAAGACCTCCGGGTTCGCCTTCTCCACCTCGTCGAACAGCACCACCGAATACGGGCGGCGACGCACGGCCTCGGTCAGCTGACCGCCCTCCTCATACCCGATGTAGCCCGGCGCCGCGCCGATCAGGCGGGACACGGAGGACTTCTCCATGTACTCGCTCATATCGATGCGCACCATGGCCTTCTCATCGTCGAACAGGAAGTCGGCGAGCGCCTTGGCGAGCTCGGTCTTGCCCACACCGGTGGGGCCGAGGAACAGGAACGAGCCGGTCGGGCGGTTCGGGTCGGCGATGCCGGCGCGCGAACGGCGCACCGCGTCGGACACGGCCTGGATGGCCTCCTTCTGGCCGATGACGCGCTTGCCGAGGTACTCCTCCATGTTCAGGAGCTTCTCGTTCTCGCCCTGCATGAGGCGGCCGACGGGGATGCCGGTCCAGTCGGAGACGATCTCCGCCACGGAATCGGCGTCCACATGGTCGGGCACCATCGGCTCGTCGGCGTTCTCGGCCGCGTCCGCCTCGTCGGCGGCGCGTTCGGCGGCGGCGAGCTCCTTCTGGATGGCGGGGATCTCACCGTACAGGATGCGGCTGGCCTTCTCCAGGTCGCCCTCACGGGCGGCCTTGTCGGCCTCCACGCGCTTGGCGTCGAGCTGGGCGCGCAGGTCGCCGACCTTGTTGTGGCCGGCCTTCTCCGCGTCCCAACGGGCGGTCAGGCCGCTCAGCTTCTCGCGCGTGTTGGCCAGTTCGGCCTGCAGCTTGCCCAGACGCTCCTTGGACGCGGGGTCCTCGGCCTTCTTCAGCTGCATCTCCTCCATCTCGAGACGCGTCACCTTGCGCTGCAGCTCGTCGATCTCCTCGGGCTGCGAGTCGAGCTCCATGCGCAGATGCGCGGCCGCCTCGTCGACCAGGTCGATGGCCTTGTCCGGCAGCTGGCGGCCGGAGATGTACCGGTTCGACAGCGTGGCGGCGGCGACCAGCGCGTCGTCGCCGATCGTGACCTTGTGGTGCGCCTCGTACCGCTGCTTCAGACCACGCAGGATGGCAATCGTGTCCTCGACGGACGGCTCGCCCACATACACCTGCTGGAAGCGGCGTTCCAGCGCCGGATCCTTCTCCACGTTCTCGCGGTATTCGTCGAGCGTGGTGGCGCCGATCAGGCGGAGTTCGCCGCGCGCCAGCATGGGCTTCAACATGTTGCCGGCGTCCATCGAACCCTCGGCCGCTCCCGCACCGACGATCGTATGGATCTCGTCGATGAACGTGATGATCTGGCCGTTCGCGTTCTTGATCTCGTTGAGCACGCTCTTGAGGCGCTCCTCGAATTCGCCGCGGTACTTGGAGCCGGCCACCATGGAGCCCAGGTCCAGGGAGATCAACTTCTTGTTCTGCAGGGTGCTCGGCACGTCGCCGGCCACGATGCGCTGCGCCAGGCCTTCCACGACGGCGGTTTTGCCGACGCCGGGCTCGCCGATCAGCACCGGGTTGTTTTTGGTGCGCCGGCTCAGGATCTGGATGACGCGGCGAATCTCCTGATCGCGGCCGATCACCGGGTCGAGTTTGCCGTCGCGCGCCTGCGCGGTCAGATCGGTGGAGTACTTCTCCAACGCCTTGTAGTTGCCTTCGGCGTCCGGGCTCGTGACCTTCGCACCGCCGCGCACGCCGGGCACGGCCTTGCGCAGCGCCTCGGGGGTGATGCCGTTGCGCTTGAGGATGTCGGCGCTCTGGTTCGGGGTGGCCGCGGCGATGCCGATGAGCAGGTGTTCGGTGGAGACGTATTCGTCGCCCATCGCCTGCATTTCCTTCTCGGCCTGCGCGAGCGCGGCGGTCAGCTGACGGCTGGCCTGCGGCTGCGCGGTGCTCGAACCGCTGGCGCTCGGCAACGCGACCAGCGCGTTGCGAATCTCAGCCCCGATGCGCTGGCGATCGCCGCCGGCGGCCTGGATCAGGCCGGGGACCACGCCGTTCTCCTGGCGGAGCAGCGCATCCATCAGATGCAGGGTCTCGACCTGCGCGTTGCCCGCGGCGGACGCGCTCTGAATCGCGTCGCCGATCGCCTCCTGGGCCATCGTCGTGAACTTCTGTTCCATATCATCCTCCATGCGTCGCGCCCCGCCGCGGCTTGCTGCCGGGCCGTCTTCGGGCGCGATTCCCGCTGTCTGATATGGTCAACCGACCATGCCCCTATTCTATTCCCAAAACTTGAGTGAAGTTGACTCAAGTTTCCACCATCCAGGCAATCCTTTACCACTCGGAAAGACACACGCTAAACCTCCCGACACCTCGTATCGAAGCATCACCTCCGCATACACCATGTCCATCCTTCAAGTTCCACAGTTTCGACACCCCGAGGAAGTAAAACTTCTGCGCTTGATATACTTAGCATGTCCTGTTTCTAGAACGGGGCTCCAAGACGCCGGGGGATATCCCCCGGCACTTCACTTTTCGGGGGAAAGGGCGAAGGGGATGCGGGAATGCAGTATCTTTCTTGACGAGAGTGGCGAGCAAGGCCGCGAATCCAAATACTATCTGCTCGCAATCGTCTTTCACGATCAGTCACGTCCCATCGGTGAGTTCATTCATCGATACGAGCAATCGTTGCATGCCCGGAATCTTCCAGACATACCGCTACACACCTCACCGCTTCTCAACGGACACGACGCATATGCCGTTCTCGAACCTCGGATACGTAAGCAGCTGCTTCTCGCATTCCTCTCAACGCTCCCGCGTCTTCCCATCACCTACACATGTCTCGTATATAGAAAAAGTGACTTCAACTCCCCAAACCAGCTACGCCTTCGCATGAAGCGTGACATCATGAATCTTCTCATTCGTAACCTCGCGTGGCTGCAGCGTTTCGACAGGATCAAAATCTACTATGACTCCGGGCAGGCCATTGTCAACAAAGCCATTCACGAAGCCGTGGAATTTGCAATCGCAAAAGAAGCCACATTCTACAGAAAAAGCTCGCCGAACGATTACCGACTTGCACAAACCGCTGATTTATTGTGCACGCTAGAGCTTACCGCTTTGAAATTCAACCTCCACGAAGCAACTAGCACCGATACAAAGTTCTTTGGAGACCGACGAACCTTTATGAAAAACTACTACAAAAAGGCCAGCAAATTAAAGCTGAATAACCAACCTGTGGTCGCACTACCTCGGCGTTGAAATTCTCTTGCAAGGAAAATCAAGCCCTCCGAATTAAAACCCCGAAGTAGTGCGAACTGAAGCTCAGCCCTGAACCACCACATTCCTCAGCGAGCCGATGCCCTCCACATGCACAACCGCCTCATCGCCCGGCTTCAATGAGCCTGAGGCGTGCGGGGTGCCGGTCAGGATCACGTCGCCGGGCAGCAACGTGGCATAGCTGGAGATGGCGGCGATCTGCTCGGGGATGCCGTGAATCAGGTTGGCCGTGGTGCCGCTGGCCTCGGGCACGTCCTCACCATTGAGGCTGAACGAAATCCGCGCATCCCGCCAGTTGAGCTCGGTCTGAATCCACGGGCCCAACGGGCAAGCCGTGTCGAACCCCTTGGCGCGCGTCCACATCGGATCGAGCTTCTGCAGGTCGCGCAGCGTCACGTCATTGGTGCAGGTGAACCCCAGCACATAGTCCATGGCCCGCTCCACCGGCACGTTCTTGGCGATCCGCCCAATCACCACCGCCACCTCCGGCTCATAGTTCATGTCATGCGAAGCGCCCGGCATGACAATCGGGTCATCCGGCCCGATGACCGAGGTGGACGGCTTCATGAAAATCATCATGTCCTCGGGAGCATGGGCGATCTCCGAATGCCCGGCCTCATGCATGAACTGCGCATGCGCCTCATAGTTCTTGGCCAGCCCGTAGATCTTCGAGGGGATGATCGGCGCCAGCAGCCGGATGCCGTCAGCATCCAGCGCATACCGCTCGCCGGTCGGGTTCACGCGCGAGCCGCCGAGCGGATACCCGTCGAGCGCCACCAGGTAATCCTTCTCCTCGGCCTCGTCATACTGCACAAAGGCATACTGCGGAACATCATCATGCGAAAAACGTGCGATTCTCATGCTTCACAGTCTAGGCCATGCGCCTGCCTCACTTGAACGCACGCTCGCCGAAGATGGCCGTGCCCACACGCACGATGGTCGATCCTTCCGCAATAGCCAGTTCCATATCCTGCGTCATGCCCATCGAAAGCTCAAGGCAATGCCCCGTTCCGGGGTCCCCGGAGGCCAGGATCTGCTCGCGCAACCGTCGCAGATGCGCGAATCCGGCCCGGATAACCCGCTCATCATCCACATGCGCGCCGATGGTCATAAGCCCCTGCAGCTCCACGCCGCCCATCGCGCCGATCCGCCGAGCGATATCGAGCGCGAGCGCCGGATCGCACCCGGATTTGGAGGCTTCGCCGGATTCGTTGACCTCAAGCAGCACGCCGACGGTGATTCCGGCGGCCACCGCCCGCCGTGCAATCTTCTCCGCGAGTTCGACGGAATCGACCGATTCGATGGTGTCCACAACCGGCAGGACCTTGTTGATCTTGTTCGATTGCAACTGTCCAATGAGATGGAACGGAATATGCCCGGCCACGGCCGACGCGCCGCCGTCAGCCGCGTCACCGCCGTCCGCGCCCAACGCATATCCGCGCTCCCGGCACAGCCGCCGCAAGCCCTCGACCTTGGCTACAACCTCCTGCGGCCGGTTCTCCCCTATCATCCGCACGCCGGCGTCGATTGCCGCCACGATCTCCCCGACGTCGCGGGTTTTGGTGGCCGCGAGCAGCCGCACGGATCCGGCTTCGCGCCCGGCGGCGCGTTCGGCCGACGCGATGCGGTCGAGCACCCGATGCACCCCGTCCGTAATCTGCCGCGTCCGCTCCGGGCCGATCGACTCGTTCGCCAGATCCTTGTGTTCCATATATGCAGCCATAGCCAGCTCCCCGCCGATTCGCGTTCTGCGTTCCGCCACGATTCCCAGTCCATCGTAGTCCGCCGGCGGACCAGGTCAATGGGACCAGGTCAACAGGACCACGTCAACACCCGTCGCCCCGTCGCCCGTTGTCCATTTGGAAGCGCATCACCCGAAACCCGAAATCTACCAGTGCTTCGGCCAGCGCGCCCCGTGCCGCATCGGGTTCCACGGCCCCCGCCGCAAGAACGCAACCAGGATCAGCAACGGCAGCAACGTGCCGGATACGGCGATCGCCGCGGCCACACGCGGGTCATGCGGCGCTTCCTCGATGGGCGGGATATCGCCCGGAATCGCCGCCCGAACGCCGGAAACGAGCAGTCGGTGCGTGTTCACGCCGTACGGGGTGCAGGTCATCAGCGTGACCCGGTCCTCGCCCTCCACGATTTTCAGCCGCGAGGTGTCGTCGGGCTCGATGACCTCGATCCGGTCGACCCGGTAGCCCAACGTCTCGCCCATCACATCGATGTAGAAGTAGTCGCCGACCTTCATCTCATCGAGTCGGGTGAACATCATGGCTTCCACCAGACCTCGATGCCCGGTGATCACCGAGTGGGTGGATGCGCCGCCGACCGGCAGGCTCGACCCGTACAGGTGCCCCGCGCCCGAGGCCAGCGCCGACTCCGAGGTGCCGTGGTAGATCGGCAGGTCCACCGAAATCTCCGGGATGCGGATCGCCCCCATCACGCCGCCGCCCGCGTCCAACAGCGACTGGTATTCCTCGTCCTGCGCGGATGCGGAGTCCTCGCCCGCGGCGCGCGAGCCGCCCGATTCGGCGGAGAACGGGTCGTGCGCCTCGCCCAGGATCGGCTGGCCCGACGCGGCGAGCCGTTCATTGTATGCCCGGGCGGCGGCCAGCGATTCCTCGGCCTGCGGGTATGGCCAGCCCGCCACACGTTCCGCCGCGGCCGACGTGGTGTGTGCCAGCCGCACATCCGACTGGTATTGCAGCACCATCGGGTATCCGATCACGCACAGCGCCAGCACGAGCAGCAGCGCCGACAGGATCCGCAGCCCCCACATCGACCGGCGCAGGCTGCGCTGCCGCTTCACCAGATCGGATATATCAATCGCTTCCATGAACGGCGTCGGCACGAACTCCCCCGATGCCGACGTTCCCGCGGCGTGGTCCCCGTCAATTCCCCCTATCTTGGCGACGTCGCCGCGATCATGCGACGCGCGCCGCCGGATGTCGGCGTTCCTCCTGTGATGTGAGCCGCGCATACCGCTCCTTCCAGACCGAACGTGTTCCGACGCGTCGCACCCCGCTTCCCCCGTATATGACGCGACGTGGCGGTCGTCCTTCGACTGCAAGCATAGTGCCAACCGTCAGACGGTTTGCGCCAATCGAGGATCCCCCGATACCCCCGCCGCTGCCTCGGAACCGGAACAGGGCAAGATAGAATACCCCCCCCCCTATAACGTTTTCGGCCGCGTCGTGGCGCGCGCGTTTCAGTTCGCTGATTTCGATTTCGAGTTCCGGGATGCGGCGGGCCTGCTGGGCGATGATGAGGTTGCGCGGGTCCGGCTCGGGCACGCTCGGCTGCCGCGATTCGGACGGGCCGATGGACACGGTGTCGGCAGTGTCGTCGACATACCGGTAGCGACGGTCCGGATGGGCGGACACGGAATTGAGACGACGGCGCTGCGACGGGTTCCAGCGGCTGCCGGTTGCAACGATGAAGGGCGAGGGGACCGTGGGCGGGGGCACCGTCGTCGCCCAGGGCGGCCTTCCAGCGGGCGATGCTGCGCTCGATCCGCTTGTAGCCGATCAGTGCGGAGTCGAGGCCCGCGCTACGGAAGATCTCGGCGGGCGATTCGCCGTTACGGTACCGACGGATGCAGTCGCGCTTGAAGGCGTCATTGTAGACGATGCGACCGCTGCGCACACGATCCACGGCCGGCAGGGATTCCAGATACTCGACCTCGCGGATGCTGAAGACGCCGCCTCCCAGCGAGCCTTTATGCTGAGCCATGTTCGCACCTCGTTCCCGTGGTTCCCTGATATGACCTGTTTTTTGTTCCGTGTTTCCCCTGACTCGATGGGAGTTGATGGAATCATGGGCAAGGGCGTGCGTTATACACCGGAGTTCCGGGAGAGGGCCGTCGGGCTGCTGGCGGAGTCACGGGACTCGCATTCATCCGGGACACGAGCCCTGGCACAGGTCGCCGGGAACCTGGGCGTGGCTCCCGAGACACTGCGCCGCTGGCGCAACCAGGCCGGCGGTGCCGCGGACGCGCGCCCGTGACCACGCGTCCCGCCAAGGGCACGGGCGGCAGGCCCGACCTCGTGGAGCGCAGGTTCCGGGCGTGCGCGCCGAACCGGCTGCACGTAGCCGACATCACCTACGCGCGCATGGCCGACGGCCGGTTCGCGTATACGGCGTTCGTCACCGACGTGTACGCGCGCAGCATCGTCGGATGGGCGTGCGCCACGGGCATGGGCACGCGGGAACCGCCCCTGCAGGCGTCGGGGCAGGCGATCTCCCGGGCGTCGAGGCACGGCGGCACGCAGGGACTCGTGCGCCACGGCGATCACGGTGCGCGGTACATCGGCACGGTGTGCACCACGCGCGTTCCGGAGTACGGGATGCTCCCGTCCACCGGCACGGTCGGCGACTCGTACGACAACGCCATGGCCGAGAGCGTCAACGGCGCGTACAAGACCAAGCTCGTCTGGCGCAGCAAGCCGTTCCGTACTCTGGGCGAGCTGGAACTGGCCACGTTCCAGTGGGTCTCGTGGTGGAACACGAAGCGGCTGCACGCTTCCCTGGATCACAAGACACCACAGCAGGTCGAGAACGAGTACTATGAACACCAGACGGCACAAGCCGCCTCACTGTAAGGACGGAACAAAAACCAGGCCAGTTCACCCGGCCTCTACGGACTCTGATGCAACACGACTGTGACACAAGTTCAGGAATGGCTATAATCCGCCGTTCTGAGACTTAGATCACGGTCACAAAGTGTCAGAGTCCGTACAGACCGGGCGTGTCCCGACCGCGCCACACGAGAGCTCAGCGGAACAGCGACCCACCATCCGCCACGCGGTCGGCGGTATCCGCTGCCACCGCTTCCCAGGAGAACAACGGCAGCAGCTCCTGCGGCGTCATCGGCCGCGGCTCGCCCACCAATCGCAGCAGCCACGCGCAGTAGCCGACCACGGCACGCGGGTCGTCGCCACGCTCGCGCATCGCCCCCAAATCCAGCGAGTTCAGCCGCTTCGCCATCCGTCGGCCATCGGCCGCATCGATCAACGGCAGGTGCGCGAACTCCGGCGTATCGGTCGCCCCCAAGCATCGCCGCACATACAACTGAATCGCCGTGGACCGCAGCAGGTCGCGCCCGCGCACAATCTGCGTGACGCCCATCGCCATGTCATCCACGCTCACCGCCAGCTGGTAGGCGAACAACCCGTCGGAACGACGCACCACCACGTCGCCCAACTGCCGCGGCAGATCGAAACGTTGCGGCCCGAACACGCGATCGTCGAAACATACCACGCGCGGCAATCCCTCGGTCGGCGCATCGCACGCAGCGCGGTCCACACGAGATATGTCAGAGTCCGCGTGTTCCGACATGACGGATGTGTCAGGGTCCGGGGCCGCACAGGAGGCAGGGTCCGGGTCCGCATATGCATCCGGCACGGCCAGACGCCAGGAATGCCGATCACCTCGGGCCACGCGCGACTCCCGCTCCGCCGCAGGCAGCCTGCGGCATGTGCCCGGGTAGATCAGGAACCCGTCGCCCTCATTCGGCGCGGATGCGGCGCGGATGTCCGCGCGCGAGCAGAAGCACGGGTACACCAGCCCCTGTTCCCGCAGCCGCCGCAGCGCCTCCTCATACGCATCCAGCCGCTGCGACTGGTAGACCGGCTCGCCATCCCAGTCCAGACCGAGCCACGTCAGATCGTCCATAATCCAACGGTCCGCGTCCTTGACCACGCGCGGGGCGTCGATGTCCTCGATGCGCAGCAGCACACGGCCCCCCCGTGGCCCGCACGCCCAGCCAGGCGGCGAGCGCCGCATACGCATTGCCCAGATGCATGCGACCCGTCGGCGAGGGGGCCAGGCGGCCGGTTACGGGGGCGGCGCTCACTCGCTCACCCACAATTCCTCGTCCAACGGCCATTCGTTGGGCACGCAGCCGAGCAGGTCCATCGACTGCTGCTGCATGAGCGGGGCGGGTTGGTTGACGGCGGGGCAGGTCAGTTCGTTGTCGAGGTGCCCCAGGCGATGGCCGACCTCGTGGTTGATGACCATCGTACGGTAGCGTTCCACGGTGCCGCCGGCGTTGCGCCAGCCCTCGGTGGCGTTGTTCCAGCGGTCGATGTTGATGATCACGTCGTTGCCGACGCGGCAGCTGTACTCGTCGCTGCATTCGGTGGAGAACGACGTCATCTGGTCGGCGGCGGCCAGAGTGAGGGTCATGCTGCAGGCGTTGGGGTCGGTACCGTCGGCTTCCTGGAAGACGGCGCCGGCGCGGGGCCAGCCACGGGGGTCGTTGAGGGTGGAGAAGACCGTGTTGGCGAACTCGGTCAGGTCGCCGACATCGCCTTTGGAGGCGACGCAATACGTGTACGTGATGAGCCCGTTGCCGCTTTCGGATGCGGTTTGCTCGGCTTTGGCGAGGATGGCGGAGCGCTCGTCGGCACTCAGCGGTTCGGGAGTGGACTGCTGGTCGGAGGAGCCCTCGTTGTTCTTGTTGTCTGCGTTGTCCTTGCCGTCCGTGTTATCCGACTGCGATTCCGCGGCGGTGTCCTTGCCGGAGGCTCCGTCCTTGCCGGAACCGGAGCCGTGGTCGCCCGCGCCACCGGCGGCCTGCGACTGCGTTGAAGATCCGGCATCGTCGGCACCGGCGCCGCCGTTGCCGACCAGGGCGTGTACGCCGAATACGATGCCGAGTGCTATGGCGAGAACGATCAGCGCGGCCGAACCGAAGACCACGATGCGGCGGACCAGGTAGACGTGCGCCGTGCCGGCGGATGATTTAGCGGCGTTGTTGGCAGCAGACGACTTGGCATTACCGGCGGACATCACACCATCGGACGTCGCACCGTCGGACGTGGCTGCGGGGTCCGCGGACGTGGCCGACGGGCGCAGGTCCCCGATCACTTGAGATCCCAACGAGACGAGGTGTCGAGCAGCGCGAGCGATGGCGCCGGCCGCGCGGATCGCGGCGGAACGGATGGCCCCAGCCGCACGGACTGCTATCGGCCCCAGCTGGGCCGCTCCCCATCGCAGGGCACGACCGATGGCGCCGACCATACGGGTTGTGAAGGAGCGGACGGCGGGCCACACCTTATGGGCCAGCACATGCAGGGCGCCGGCGAACCAATCGCGGATAGCTCGAATAACGGTGCTGGCGTTGGAACCGGGCTTGCCGCTACCGGGCTTGCCGTTGGACTTGTTGCCTCCGTTTGTGAGCTTGTCAGCGTTCACGCCATACACCTCCTCGGAAATTATATTGCCTGGCGGGGATGCCGCGCCGGATGTGCATTGCACGTTGGACACGGCAGCCCCGCCAGGCCACCATAACAGGAATCTGTTCGATCAGGCGAACAGCATGCAGAACAGCCACGCGCCGACGATCGCGCCCAGGATCGGGGCGACCACCGGAATCCAGGCCTCGCCCCAACGCGAGGAGCCCTTGTGCGGGATCGGCAGCAGCTGGTGCAGCAGTCGCGGCATCAGGTCGCGAGCGGGGTTCAGGCCGGGGCCGGTCGGGCCACCCATCGAGGTCACCAGACCCCACACGATGAAGCCGACCACAATCGACGCGGCGGCCGGATTCGCAGCACCCCACGGCAGGCTCAGGCAGCACAGCGCGCCGAGCACGAGCATCAGCGTGCCGAAGAACTCGTTGACGAAGTAGTTGACCTTCGAGTTATAGGCGTCGGTGGTGCTGAAGGTGCCGAAGATGGCCTCCGCCTCCTCGGTGTCGCGATAGTGCGGGTAATAGGTCACGAACACGATCAGCTGGCCCACAAGCGCACCGAGCAGCTGGGCGATGATATACGGGAGCACTTCGTCCCAGGGGAACATGCCGTTGATGGCCTGGGCCAGCGTCATGGCCGGGTTGATGTGCGCGCCGGAGACGCCGCCGAACATGAGCACGGGGAACATGACGCCGAAGCCATAGCCCATGGCGATGGTCAGCCAGCCGGCATGATGGCCCTTGGTGTTTTTCAGTTCCACGTTCGCCACGGCGCCGTTGCCGAACACCATGAGGACGGCCGTGCCGATGAATTCGGCTGCCAATTTGGTAAAGAGCGAGTATTCCATGCGGATCCCTTGTCTTCTCTCGATACTCTCGTATTACAGGCGACGAGACTTCGTTCGGCGCCTAAAGAACATCGATTACCTTACCTCGCCCGCTGTACGAGGCACAACCTGGCCGTCAGGCGGCATCCGGCTCGATGGAAGACGGGTCAACCCGCTGGTACACATCAACGGTATCCCAGTGATCCTTGACGAAGGGGTTATGCGCCGGCTGCGCAGTATGACGCCGCTCGATGGGAGTCCGATCCCAGGTGTCCACATACGTGTACTCGATGCGGCCGGGGGCAAGTTGCTCGATGAATCGGTCCCGATAGTAATCGCGCTCGGACAGCAGCGTATCGACCAGATAGCCAGGCTCACCAGAAAAGTTACGCAGACCGCGATAGTACAGCAGCTTCTGCGAGTCGCGAACCACAACCGGCACCGTATCGATACGCAGCAGTTCCTTGAACATGATCATCCTGCCGATGCGACCGTTGCCGTCCGACAACGGGTGCGTGGATTCGAACATCCAGTGGGCCTTCGCGATCGCATAGGGGTCATCCGTAAGATTCCGGTATAGCTCGTAGACCACATTCATGGCGGCCGGCACGTCAGCGGGGAGAACGGTATGGATCTGTTCGATCTCACTGATCACATTCGGCAGAATCTTGTATCCGCCGATATTCCTGTCCGGATTCGATTCCTGGCTGGTGCCACGTTTCAGGATCGACTGCATCGTGCAGACCATGGTCTTATCAACCGGATCGTCGACATGATCAAGCATCCAGTCAAACATGCGGAAGTGATTGCCCATCTCGATGACGTCATCGGCGCGGATGATGTCATCCGGCCCATCCGCCAGCACCGAACCGGTAGTGAACAGCTGGGCCGTCTGCTCCGGGGTCAGCGTGGAGCCCTCCATGTGGTTCGAATTGTACCCCATGGCGATCTGCGTGTTGTAGTACAACCCATGAGACACCCGTTCGCTGCGCTCCCGCACCAGCCAATCCACAAGTCTGCTCATAGACGCTCCAATCCATCGCCCGCACGTTGCTCATACTCATGTTGGACGAGAGCCCAGGGCTCGTATGGTACATGAATACGAAAAGGTCCCGACCGCGAACGGTCGGGACCTTGCGGGTGCCCCCTCAGGGATTCGAACCCTGGACACGCTGATTAAGAGTCAGCTGCTCTAACCAACTGAGCTAAAGGGGCTTGCTCAGCGGCTCATCTGTTTTCTTGAGCCGAGTGATTACTATACTCAGAATTCACCGACTCGCAAGCTTCGGCGTGTCGCGCCTGTTTCCAGCCCGGAGAAAACAGCAAAACCCCGCCGCACACCGCCCAAAGGCGGCGAACGGCGGGGTCGAATGCTTAAGCTCAGACTCGTTTCAGCCTGGTGACCGGTGTTACTCAGCCACAACCTTCACGGTGAAGGAAGCGGTGATCTCCGGGTGCAGAGCCACGGTGGCGGGGAACTCGCCGGTGGTCTTGATGACCTCGACCTCGATGGCCTTCGGATCGACGGCAGCCTTGTCGGCCAGAGCCTTGGCGATCGCGTCGGCGGAGATGCCACCGAACAGCTTGCCGGACTCGGACACCTTGGCGGCGATCTCAACGGTCGTGCCCTCGATGGCGGCCTTGGCGGCGACGGCATCCTCGCGGGTGGCGACGGCCTTGGCCAGACGGGCGCGGCGCATGGCCTCGATCTGGGCGGCGGCACCCTTGGTCCACGCGAAGGCCATGCCCTGCGGGATCAGGTAGTTGCGCGCGTAGCCGGCCTTGACGGTGACCACGTCACCGGACTGGCCGAGGTTGGAGACGGTCTGGGTGAGAATAACCTTGGTTTCAGCCATGATGCAATCCTCCTAATCCAGATCAGCGACCCGAAGTGGCGTACGGCAGCAGAGCCATCTCGCGGGCGTTCTTGATGGCCTTCGAGATCTCGCGCTGCTCCTGCACGGTGACACCGGTGATACGACGGGAACGGATCTTGCCGCGATCGGAGATGAACTTGCGCAGCAGCGCAACGTCCTTGTAATCGATCTCGGTAACCTTGGCAGCCTTCAGCGGGTTCGGCTTCTTCTTGAACGGCTTGACCGGCGGCTGCGGCCTCTTGCGTGACATTGTGATGTTCTCCTTACAACTGATTCAGCGCAATGATGCGTATTGGAAAGGTACGGTTTAGAACTCGGGTTCCTCGGAGTCGCCACCGAAATCGGTCGTGCCCCCGAATGACGAGAAGGAGGAGCCGGAACCGGCATCGCTCCACGGATCGACGGCCGGACCGGACTGTGCGGCCATGGGTGCCGAAGAGGCACCACCCTGGTACCCACCGCTCTGGTAGGAGGCTCCGCCGGAGTACCCGGCACCGCCCTGATACCCACCGTTGTTCTGGAATCCGCCGTTGTTGCCTCCGCCGAATCCGCCGCGATTGCCGCCCGAGAAGCCGGAGCTCTGACGGGTGACCTGGGCGGTGGCGTAACGCAGCGACGGGCCGATCTCGTCGACCTGCATCTCCACGACGGTGCGGTTGGTGCCATCGTTCGCCTGATACGAACGCTGCTGCAGACGGCCCTGTGCGATGACGCGCATGCCCTTGGTCAGCGACTGGGCGCAGTGGTCGGCGAGCTCACGCCAGGCCGAGCAGCGCATAAAGAGCGCCTGCCCGTCCTCCCACTGTCCGGACTGCCGGTTGAACGTGCGCGGGGTCGAGGCGATGGTGAAGCTCGCCACGGAAGCACCGCTGCCGATGGTGCGCAGCTCGGGGTCCGCGGTGAGGTTACCGATGACGGTGATGACGGTCTCGCCTGCCATGTCGTGCCTTCTTACCTAATACCTAAATATTCCAGCTTGGTTGCGCCGTATTGACGACTTACTTGACGTCCTTACGAAGGATCTTCGTACGGATCACGGATTCGTTGAGGTTGAGCACACGATCGAGCTCGTTGCTCGTGGCGGGCTCGCAGGTGTAGTTGACCACCACGTAGTTGCCCTCGGTCTTGCCGGCGATCTCATAGGCGAGCTTGCGACGGCCCCAGATGTCGATATTCTCGACGGAACCGCCCTCGTTGGTGACGATCTCCAGATACTGCTCGGTCAGCTTCTTCAGACCGCGCTCATCCAGCTCAGGATCGGCAATGAACATCAGTTCGTACTTATGCGCAGACATCACCCACCTCCTTCGGACTATTCGGCCACGGACCTTCCGTGGCAGGAGTGTGTTTACGCGTTATCCGCAGATACTCTGCGGGCAACCGTGCAAGGATAACCCGCGGCGCAGACATTGAGGCATGCCCGATACCGGCGTCCCCGCACTGCTTCCGCATAGAGTGCCACCCGCTACTGCAGATCCACGGCTATGCAGTCATCGGTGCTGTACCCGTTGGCCGGGCACCATGCGGTGGCGTCCGCGGCGCTGCCGAATCCTTCGCCCGACAGAATGACGTAGAAGTCCGTGGTGCCATTCTCCTGGTAGGTCGGATAGTCGCCTGACCAGATGAACAGCGCATTCGGATGCTTCGCACGCCGCTGCAGGAACTGTTCGTAGATATCCCGATACTTCCAGGTTTTCCCTTCCACCTGCATGCCGTACTGTTTGCTGGACAACTGCGTGGTAAACGTGGAGTAGAAGGTGTTCGCCGCGGTCGTATCATGATCAAGCTGCCAGCTCATGGCCAGCTGCGCATACCGTTCGATATCCGTGTCCGCAACGTTCGCCCCGCCCAGCGCCCCGCCGACGGCAGCCGCGGAAGCACCTGACGCCGTAGCATCCTCGATAAGTTCAACGCTCGCGTTTGAAGCATCGATCTGATCATACGGACGCCAATACTGCACCGTGGTGAATGCCAGATCGGCCTGTGCCGTTCCGTCATCGAATTCCAGTGGAGCGTCTCCAAAGTCGTAGACGGCTGCAGCCACAACGTTGCCGTCATCCTGTATCGTGACCTGCACCCCAGCGGCGGAATATGCAGAGTCCTCACATGATTCCGATTCGAAATCCACACTGGCGATCAGCAAGGTCCCCCTGAGTCTCACATCCGACAGTGACGCATCCGGCACCGTGCAGACAACTGTCCGCGATTCATCCCCCGCCGAAGCGTGCCCCCGTGCATCGGCGTCACCGGAATCGGCCGTATCCCCCGCGTCATTTGAGTCCGACGATTCAGATGATTCACCGGACAGCGGTGTTCCGACGGCACCGGACTGTGCCGAGGCATCGTCGCGCAGCACGAACCACCAGACGCCGAATGCGGCAATCGCAATAACCGCCACAGTCACAGCCACGATCGCCGCCACGGCACCCCTAGTCATTCCGCGTTTCCGCTGCGGTTCAGGTTCGACAGGGACCGCCGAAGCAACCGCAGCGGGAAGCGGAAACAGCTTCGCGCCGCAATGCATGCAGAAGCGCATCGAATCATCAATCGCGGCACCGCACGCCGGACAGACCGTAGACGGATTCGTAGCCGCCGGCCGAGCAGGCTCCTGTCTGGCAGCGCCGCACCGCATGCAGAATTTATCTTGCTCCCCCATGGGAGCGCCGCAGGATTGACATGGCATCATTGCATCCCCTTTCATCCGATTGTCCACCGGCTGACGGTGCCAGTATAAGACCGCTTCTCTCATGTCGGTAGATATGTACCGTCTCCTGAAAAGTGTGGCTAGCATGGGATACAAGAAGAGAACAACCCATTCCCGAAGGGAGTCATCATGTTCTGTCCTCACTGTGGAGCGCAAATGAGGGAGGGGGCAAGGTTCTGCGCGCAATGTGGCCAGCCGATGCCCACGCTCCCCACCCCAACCGCCGCGCCTACCAATATGGAAGAGCCTGCGGTGGAAGCAACGATGCCCATGCCTCAGTTCTCCGACTCCTCCCAGCCGGTTTCCGAGGAACCGACGGCGACCGAGCCGATGGTAACTGAACCGATGGCAGCCGAGCCGGCAGCAGCGCAACCGACGACGGCCGAGACAGCCATCGCGGTGCCGGCACCCGACGCAGCGCCGGCACCCGTCGACGGATTCGCTGAGGCCGGAGAATCCCTTGCACCGACGTCGAACGCCGAGCACGAAGTCGAAGACAATGCAGGGGACAACACCACGGCCACTCCGCAGGCTCCCCTTGATGAACCCGCAGAGGCGCCGGCTCCCGACGACGCTCCGACAACGGCAATCCCCGCTCAGGAGCAGCCGACCATGGCCATACCGATGCCGGCGGAGCCGGCACAAGCAGAGCCGGCACAAGCGGAGCCGACGCCGACGAATTATCAACCCGCGCCCGAACAGCCGGAGGCACCGCAGACCCCCGATTTCCAGGACCAGTCCGCCGCCGGACCGGTGCCACTTGTTCAGCAGGTGCCACCCATTCAGCCGACCCAGGCACCGATTATCAACACGCAGGCCATTACCTCCAATGCCACGGTCAAGGAGCTCACTGCTCCCGCAGTGTTGCAGACCGCCGGCGTTTCCCTCGGCATCGGCCTGGGGTCGGCCGTTGTCATCGCGCTGATCAGCGCCATTGTCTGCCTAGCCGGCTCCAGTCAGGCGTTCTCCGGCATGGGCCAGTTCTCCTCTGTCATGTCGTATAGCGGTATGGGCGACCTCGGTTCGATGGTTTCCGGCCTGAATTTCTTCCAGCTGCTGGTCATGTCGCTGATTATGGGAGTCTCCGGCGCGTTCTCCCTGAGCGCGTCCGCCGCGGGAATCTCTCTGGATTCACTGGCGAATGCCTCCCTGTCCATGCCCGTTGGGCTGTCCGGCGTCGCCCTGATGGTCGGCGCGGCGTTCGGCGCCTACTGGTTCGCCCGGAAATCCGGCATCCGGTTCGCGTGGACCGGCGCAATCAGCGCCGCGGCCGTCGGCCTGGTGACCTCCATCCTGTATCTGGTGCTGGGTGCGGTCTTCCCGCTCAGCCTCAGTGTGGCCAGCGGAGGATACGGCGCTTCCGCCTCGTTGGTGGGTGCGACCTTCCGAACCTTCCTGATGACGTTCCTCATCGCGGGACTCGGCGCACTGGCCGGCTACGCGCTGGCCCAGTTCGCCCCTGATTCCAGCAACGTGTTCATCGCCGCCTGGCGTTGGATGCACCGCACGCGTGGCTTCGTGCGCACCATTGCGGAGTCCGTCATGGTGTACGCTGTGGTGTTCACCGTCATCGGCGTCATTGCACTGATTGCCATGGCCATCTCCGGCAAGGATCCGTCCGCGTTGGCGCTGGTCTTCTTCCTGTTCCCGTTCCTGCCGATCGCCACCTTCGTCATCGGCGCTCTCGGATCGTTGGATGTAACGATCACCGGCCAGCAGTCTACCGGCATTTCGGTATTCGCCTCCGGCATGGGGAATGCGCGCTGGGTGTTCGTGGCACTCGTAGTCGTGTTCATCGTCGCCACACTGTACATCGCGCTGCGTGCCGCCGCCCGCAACATGTATGACCGCGCCTACGCCGAGTGGAAGCATTCCTGGAAGTCGCCGGTCGCGGCATTGGTCGCTTGGCTGGTGATTGATTTCGCCGTCGCATCCATGAACGTCACGGCTTCGGTTTCGACCCAGGGCTCGTTCTCGGCGGCGTTCGGCCCGGCCATGTGGTTCTTCCTGGTGGCGGCCATCTGGGCCTTCCTGGTTGAGGTGGTTGCACTGACCTTCGGTCCGACTCTGGTGACTTCCATGCGGGGCCTATGGAAGGTGTTCGTAGGTGGCACCGTGCAGCAGACGCCTCAGAACGTGGCGGATTATGTGGCGGCCTGCTCGCCGAAGAAGGCCAACGCCGCGCAGCAGCCGGCGCAGCAGCCAGCGCAGCAGCCGTCCGGATTCGATACCGCCTCGGAACAGGCTTCTGTCGATTCCGTCAGAACCACGCCGGCAGCCACAACGCAGACATGGCAGCCCCCGACTGCTGTTCCGATGTCCGCCCCGACGGGGCCGGATACCCCCAATGCCGCCAACGCGACGCAACCGATTCCGGTAACACCTGCGCAGCAGACAACGCCGACACAGCAGATTCCGACAGCTGCCGCCATGCCGGCGCCCACCGATCAGGTGCCGCCCACCACGTCCGCCACTGCGCAGATGCCGCCCGTCATACCGCCGGCCGCTCCGGCTGCGCCGAAGGGTAAGCCGCTGACTGCCAAGCAGAAGACCGGCATCATCATCGGCGCGGTTGTGGTAGGCGTGATCGCCGTGCTTGGCATCGCCTATGCGGTGCTGAATGCCACGGTGTTCAGCCCCCAGTCTGTCGCCGACCGCTACGTGGCGGCGCTGTCCAGCGGCGACTACGAGGAGGCGAACAACATCGCCGACCCGCAGCTCGACCAGGACCAGCGTCTGCTGCTGACGAACAAGGCCGCGCAGACCGAGAACGCAACCATCACCAACGCCCGAGTCACCGGTATCACCGACAGCGCGGACGGCTCCAAGCTCGTGAACGTGACCTACACCATCGGCGGCGAACCGGTGAACGACACCTTCACCATGGCACCGTCCGGCTCGCAGTTCCTGATCTTCCGCGACTGGACCGTCACCACGCCGCTGCTCAAGGAGATCACGGTCTCCACCGATGCCGCCACACCGGGATTGACCATCAACGGCGTTGAGGTCGGTGAGGAGAACGCCGTCAGCGGCTCCTTCGGCTCGGATCTGGTGTTCAAGGTCTATCCGGGCACCTACCGCATCGCGGTCACGGAAACCGAGTTCATCACCGAATCCGGCGACGGACCGACCACCGTAAGCACGAACGGCTCTACCTATGCCTACACGAGCGTCGAGGCAACCGACGCACTCGTTCAGGCAATCCAGGATGAGCTCGATGCACAGTTGCAGGCCTGCGCAGCCTCCACCGAAGGCGAACCGGAAGGTTGCCCGTTCTATTTCTGGGGTGCCGACAGTGACAGTTACCGCAACTTCGCGTGGACCCTCACCGACATCCCCACGGTCGATTACGTCAGCCTCTACGACAACTCGTTCACGACCGACTCCTACGGCGAGGCCACGGTGACCTTCGAGCGCCAGAAGTACGACGACAGTTGGGAGCCGGACGACTACGACTGCTCGTTCTACGTGTACGGTTCGTTCGAAATCGACGGCGATAAGGTGACCATCACCGAGATGAACTAATCCAAGCGACGCCGGTTCGGTGCCATTCGCGCCATCGGCGTCGCGGCAACAGTTCGTCGCCGTCGATGCGAGGCAACCCGCCATCCGCTCCTGGGTGACGGGTTGCCTGTATATTGGATACGGTTGTAACGCGGCGACGCCAGAACATATATGTCAGACTGGGTCGCGCAACCGCACAGGCCACATAGAGGCTACGGAGAAAGGCGGAACATGTCGGCGATTCTCGAAGGCACACCGGATAAGCGACTGGCGCTGGTGACGGGACGCGCCTACCCCGAACAAGCCGAGGAAACCGCCAAATACCTGGGCACCACCGTGCTCGAAACCACCGCCTACGACTTTGCGAACGGCGAGATGTACATCCGCTTCACCGAGCCGGTGCGCGGCGCCGACGTGTTCGTGATGCAGTCGCACACCGAACCGATCAACACGTGGGTGATGGAGCAGCTCATCATGATCGACGCGCTCAAACGCGCCTCCGCCCGCTCCATCACGGCCGTCTGCCCGTTCATGGGCTACTCCCGCCAGGACAAGAAGCATCAGGGTCGTGAGCCGATCACCGCCCGCCTGATCTTCGATCTGTTCCGCACCGCCGGAGCTGACCGCATCATGACCGTGGACCTGCACGCCGCGCAGGAGCAGGGCTTCTTCAACGGTCCCGTCGACCATCTCACCGCCATGCCGGTGCTGCTCGACTACGTCCGCGGCCACCTGCCGCTGGAGAACACCACCATCGTCTCCCCCGATGCGGGCCGCATCAAGGTCTCCGAGCAGTGGGCCGCCAAGCTCGGTGGATTGCCGCTGGCCTTCATCCACAAGACCCGTGACACCACGCGCCCGAACTGCGCGGAAGCGCACGGCATCATCGGCGATGTGGCCGGCCGCGACTGCGTGGTGGTGGACGACATGATCGATACCGCCGGCACCATCTGCGAGGCCGTGCGTACCCTGAACAACGCCGGAGCAGCCTCCGTGACCCTGGTGGCCACGCACGGCCTGCTCTCCGGTCCGGCCGTGGAACGCCTGAGCCAGTGCGGCGCGCGCGAGATCGTACTCATGGACACCGTGCCGGTGCCCGAGAGCAAGCGCCTGCCGAATATGACCGTGCTATCCGTGGCGCCGCTGCTGGCCGCCGGCATCCGCTCCGTGTTCGAATCCGGTTCGGTCAGCACGCTGCTCAACGGCCTGCCCGAGGACATGCGCCCGCGCAACATCTACGCGTGAGCGGGCCATCCGTCCGATAGGCCAGTTTTGAGCAACGGGGATGTCATCCTCGTTGCGTACCGCGGTCAGCCTTCCGTTCGACCGTGCGCAAAGGGTGCTGACAACCCATCGGGTTCGGGCTTCCTCGGTGTCCCGTTCCCGGTGTCTCATTCTAATGTCTCGTTCCCGGTGTCTCATCCTAGTGTCCCGTTTCCGGTGCCTCATTTGTCGCTCGTATTTTGGCGTTCCCGTCTTCGGCGTTTCCGCCCCAAGTACCCCCGTACGATACGAATGAACATTGCTGTCTCCGCCCGCGACATCGCATATCGTTATGCACCGGATTGCATATCTCACCTTCGGGCGCGACACACATACCGGCGTGCAATCCTTGGAACGTCAGCGGTCAGCGTATACTCGCTTCGGCAAACAACCAATGCATAACCAATGCATACCGATTGCATACCATAGGAGTAATCCCATGACCGAAGCAGAGAAGAAGACCCCCGCCGAATCGACACAATCGAATGGTGCGAAGTCCAAAACCCCGCTGATCATCGGCGCCATCGTGGTCGTCGTGGTCGTCATCGCCGCGATTGCGGCGTTCCTGATGATGAACCGGGGCGGAGGCAACACCGAAGAGGCCCTGTCAGTGTGCGAACGCAACGCCGCCGCGATCGAAGTGCATCAGAATTCGCTGGCCGCCGTGCAGGAGCAGGCCGATGCGCTCGATCTGGACGGCGCCGACGAGGCCGCGCTCACGGATCTGGAAGCCGCGCAGGAGGCCGTCGACGCCTTGGGCGAGATGCCGGCGTGTCCGACGGACGGTTCGGCCAAGGACATCGAGGCCGCGACCGAGGAAATCAAGACATACGCGAACGATCTGCGCGCCGCCACCAACGATCTCGACGTCGCCGTCAAGGCGCTGGCCCCCGCCGAGGAGTAACCCCGCGCCAAAGGCCCGGACTCCCCACCGGAAAATCCGGACTCCGCACCGGAGGCCACGGGCTCCACAAACACGCCCGGCCTCTGCGGACTCTGACACTTTCGTGACCGTGAACTAAGTTGCAAAAGGCTGAAATTCCGCCATTTTTGAGACTTAGATCACGGTCACGTTGCATCAGAGTCCGCAGAGGCCGGGCGTGTTGAGGTTGGGGGGTGACCGTTTATGACCTCACGCCAGGGTGCCGTGGGCAAGGCGGCCCTGCACCCACACGGCACGGATATTCGCCGGTGTCGAGAGGTTCATGATCTTCTGGAATGTGATCGCCGGATCCTCGTCGTTCTCGAAAATCGGCAGATCGTTGCCCGGCGCGTGCACGTCGATCAGCTGCACATCCCACGCGTAGCCGGCCTCCAGTCGACCGGCGCGCACGCCCAGCGCCTCCGTGCCACCGACGGTGGCCAGGTAGAACGCCCGGTCGAGGGTGACCAGAGCATCCGCCACTCCCCCGCGTTCCGCCGCCTCACGCGAGGCGTCCACTCCGGATTCCAGATTACGGGAGACGATCGCCGCCAAACGGACCATCGCGTGCACGCTCGGATCGTAGCCGCCGGAGATGTCGGTGCCCAGGCCGACCGTCACGCCCTGACGGCGATACCGACGCACCGGCGCCACCGCGTTGGCGAAGTACGCGTTGGACAGCGGGCAGTGCGCCACGGCCGCGCCGCGCCGGGCGAACAAGTCGGCATCGGATTCGGACAGGTACACGCAGTGATGCATGACCGTGCGGTCCGTCAACAGGCCGAACATGTCGAGCGCTTCGGTGTCCGACCGTCCGTAGCGGTCGAAGACCGTGTGGTGTTCCCAATCGCTTTCCGAACAGTGCGATTGGGTGAAGCAGTGGTAGCGTAACGCCAGCTCGCCCAGTCCCTCCAGGGCCGCGTCGGTGCAGCTGGGGATGAATCGCGGGGTGATGACCGGTTGGACGATCGGCGGTGCCGCGTCAAGACCGCTGTCAGGCGCGAACTCACGCACCTCGTTGATGAACCGTTCGGTTTCGGCCAACGCCGTGGCGGTGTCCTCGCGGTAGTACTCGGGGTTGGATTCCGGGTCGTCCATCACGACCTTGCCGATGAAGCCGCGCTGGCCGAGTTCGGTGCAAACGTGCGCCAGGTTGACGGCGGCGGCGCGGTCGATGGTGTCATAGTACAGGACGCTGGTGGTGCCGCGGGCGAGCGTGGCTTGGACGAGATGGCGATGGGCGCGGTCGGCGTACGCAAGGTCGGCGAAGCGGGCCTCCGTGGGGAACGTGTAGCGGCCGAGCCAGCGTTCGAGCGGTTCGTCGAGCGCGGCACCGGCCTGCGCCCACTGCGGGGCGTGCAGGTGCAGGTCGGAGAAGCCTGGGAGCAGGACCTGGCCGTCGGCGAGGCTGGTGAGCCGGTTGAGTCGGGCCAGTTCGGCGCGGATGGCGTGGTACTGCGGGTCGTCCGGGGTGAGGACGGCCGCGATGACGCCGTCGGTGCCGACGAGATACAGCGACTGAGGGCGATACGCGACGTGGGTTTCGCTCTCGCTGCTGTAGGCCGGGCCTTCGACGGCGAAGGCGACGGTGTTGAGATCCGGGATGGGATTGGTGGCGATCGGTTTGCTGCTGGGTTGGTCGACCATGAATTCCACGCTCCTCGTCATGATGTGATTGATAAGGTTCAGCTTAACGTAAAGGAATCAGAAGCCGGATTCACGCATCAATATGTCAGGCTTCCACGTAGTCGGCGAGCTCGGGCTCTTTGGCGGCAATCAGGACGAAGGACTGCACGTACTGGCCTTCCTTGTTCCTGTCGTAGCAACGACGCCACTTGTTGCCGTAGCAGTCGGTGAATTCAAGTTCGACGACCTCATGCCGCTCGTCCGCGTATACGGGTTTCCATGCCAATGCGTTTGCAGCCACCGGCTCCGGTTGCGTCCAAGGGTAGCGCGTACGGGTGGTGCCCACCAGCCAGTTGCCGGGGCGGATCATCCGCCACGGTCGGCTCTTGCTTGGAGCGACATGTGGATTACCGTTACGGCAGGCATCGCGGTTGCCGGTACCATGACCGTATGCGAACTCCGTATCGGGCCATTGCGCCCACACCCGGACCTCATAGATGGAGGCTTCGGTCGGCACGCTGAGTTCCACCGCATAGTTCCTGCCGTTCTTGACGGCGAATGCCTCCACATGGGCGATTTCACGTTGCCGTTCCAGAAACAGCGCACGGTTGCGCGCCTCAATCAGCTCCCGTTCATGCTGCTGCTGTTGCTGCAGCGCCAACTCGTCCTGCTTGGCTTCCTTCCGACGCTCCTCCTGCTCCTGCCGCAACGCCAGCTCACGCTGATGCTTGGCCTCGTCATACTGTCCCTTGGCATAGATGCCGGCAATCACCGCGAACGCTGCCATGACCAGATTGCTGACGGCACTCATGATGTCGTACCACATTGCCGTGCACCTCCCTTGCTCCCGATACTCTTAGGTATCAGCCTTATCGCTATAAGCTTCCGTCGTCGTTATCATCATCTTCAAAATCGATTTCGACATCCGCTTCACGATAAAGCTCAATATTGGCTTGCATATCGATTTCCTCAACAATCCACGGTTCCTCTTGAAATTGACAGTGCTGCTTGAACTCATCGAAATGATTGCGGCCGTCCATGCCACGCAGCGTTACCACGATTCCGAAACGCATATCATCGCCCGCGTTTTTGCCGATGATGCCATTCTCGTCGACGGGGGGATCGAATCGTTCGATTTTGCGAATTTTAAACCCCCAAAACCGTTGACCATGGGTGGTGCGGGGCACGAAACGAGTCTTCTCGACGTCGCTGACGTGCTTGACATTGTCCCATTTTCGATACATCCGACGAGCGTCCCCTTCGTATGTTTTTGCTGTCGGATCATCTTGTACGTTACTGTTGAGGGAGTCGATACCTTTCTGACTCATACGACCAAAATGAAAATCCAATTCAGTGTCCGTATAGTCGACACCTTGATTTTTATTGCACTTCGGGAAATAGCAGAGCGTCGCCCGAGCCATATAAGGATATTTCCCATTCACAATTGGCACAGGAATACGCCAATTGAACGTTTCGAAAGCATTGACGGCGCCTTCTATAATGAACCGTATTTCATTGGAAGGCGTAGTCAGTATATCCTCGATGCGTGTGGGCACGATACCGTAGCCAAGACGAATGTTATCAGTCGGCGCAGCCCCCCATCCTGAAGCGGAATCAATCAGCAACGCCTTGGCTGCTTCGCGAGATAGGTTCATGATATGAATGAGGTACGCCATTTTGCGGGCAATCCACGGTGCCGCGAATGATGTGCCGGCAGTCAACGCAATGACGCTATCTGGCTTGCATACAGCCATTCGTTCAGTATCATCTCCGCCGAAACACGAGATATCCGGTTTACGGAAGAACTGCAGCACCGGTCCCTCGCGCGTGTAGCTTGCAGGTTCTCTCAATATGGAAGTAGCGTTGACGACCAGTGCGTTGATGGAGTCTGCAGGTGATCCGATTCGTTTGGGTGTATCAGGATCGTCATGCACCGATTTATTGGTTCCGGCCACAACGAATATCACTCCGTACTCGTGTTGCAACTCATCCAAGATGGCCGCCTCTGGCGAGATGGTGTTCTCGGGGGCTTCCACCACAGAACCAAGGCTCAGATTCCACACGGTAATATCCGAATTCGTGCTGACGATTCGCCGTATTTCGGACAGTATGGTAAACGAACTGTTGCCTCCTTCTTTGGCGACGGCGAAGTGGCGCACACGGAAACGCCCGCACCCATCATCGAGTCGGGGGTTTAGCGTCGGCCCGTCAACGATGAGTGACGTAACTTCCGTACCATGTGTGTAATCTTCCGGGTCATCGCCCAGTTCCGGATTGATTACGTTGTGGTATTCCACCCAGTCAGAGAAATACACGCTGGCGTCGAATCTGGTATCGATGACTCCAATGATTGGCTCGTTACCCGGCTGGGGAATACTCAGCGTATATTCGTCACGCACTGTATCAGGCTCGAACTCCAATTCTGTCAAATCTTTGGTCGACATGGCTACCAGATACGGTGCGGTTTGGGCAAGCCGACGATACTGATCCGGAATCATATTGATAGTGGTGGGATCGAGCAGGTTTGCCGAAATCACATCCACGCCAAGGGAATTCAACAACGTCACCGTCTGGGAGATGGTTCGCCCAGTGTTATAGATGGTGATTAGTGAGCGCCCCGGCTGTTCTTCCGCCTGCCGTTTGACATCGAAGCGGGTGACATAGTAGACGTCGCGGAGGATTTGCGCGAAGACCGTTTTGGTCAAACCAGCTGTTGCATCAATACGATCGAGACCGTCTTTGGCGAGCGAAGCCAGCCCGGCTGCGTCAATGCTGCCACCGTGCCGTTCGAGAATTGTTCGGCACGCCTCCAGATTCGACAACGTCGATTCTATGATTTCCATAGTCACGTAGTACGTGATGACATGGCACTGATGGCCATCAATCGTTTCGAAGTAGGCTCCGACGATATAGTCATTGGGTTTTTTCCTGGTCCCACTCAGCAGTTGCCGTACACGATTGCTCTTGGCCACCACGGTTCTGTAGTGAACTTCAACCAGTGGGTCTATAGGCGTCTTTTCTTTCTGCCAGAACGCACGAACTTTCTCCAACTGCGCGATTTTGCTCTGTACATCAGCTGTGGTGACCGCCGCCCGTGCCGGCAATGCAGGGGGACCGGGACGTCGGGCTTTTGCCGTCTGCAATTTGCCTTTGAGCTTCAGCACATTATTCATTGTCATTCCCCCTCACTTCCCGGGCGACGGTGCTGCGCGATACACCGGTCAGCGTTTCCACCTCGCGTATGGTGAATCCTTGCCCATAGAGCGCCTTAACATCTTGAATGTTTGCGGACCCGTTAGGAACCAATGCAATGTAGAGACGCCGCAGGTAGTCGTACTCGTCATCAGATTTGCTGAATGCTATGGCCGAGCGGATCAGGTTCTTCATCTCACCCGGATAGGGCACCCGCTCGGTCAGGGTGAGGATCTTATGGAACAGTCGCATGTTCCTG
This sequence comes from Bifidobacterium pullorum subsp. gallinarum, assembly GCF_000741215.1. Classification (GTDB taxonomy): domain Bacteria; phylum Actinomycetota; class Actinomycetes; order Actinomycetales; family Bifidobacteriaceae; genus Bifidobacterium; species Bifidobacterium pullorum_B. The sequence goes on along the minus strand of NZ_JGYX01000002.1, from coordinate 409,591 downwards.
CCGATGAACGAGAATTGCCCTGCGTAGTCACTCAAAATGGCTTCAGACACCTCGATGAGGTCATCGCGCGTATATCGGCCAAAGTCAACAACAGCGTCGAACCGGCGTACGAATGCCCTGTCAAATTTCGCGAACAAGTTGGTAGTGGCGAACACGATGACCTGCTCTGACAGCTCTTCCATCTGATGCAATAGCGCGGATGTCGCTCTTCCCATCTCGCGTACATCATGGGAATCAATGCGATCCAGCGCCAAGGCGTCGATCTCATCGAACAGCACGACTATGCGGTCCGGCTGCGCAAAGCCGTTGATTTCCGCGAACAACTTCGAAATGTTCTTTGCTGTTTGCCCCAAGCGGCTATCGACAACCGCGTTGAAATCCACCATGTATAGGTCCCGCTGCAGGATGGCCGAAATCTGCCGTACCGATTCCGTTTTGCCTGTACCCGCCGGACCGTGGAACAGGAACCGGTGGATGCCGATGTTCCGGCTAATCGCGTTGAGAATGCCCTGAATGTCATCCGTAATGACTTCTGGCAACGGTAGTGACGCTTTCACTACAGGACGCTTTGAGAGAAACTCCGACCGTATAGAGGGTTCTACGCTTTGCGGCACAAAAACGTTGGCATCAGACAGCAGCGCGATGATATGCGCGGCCAACTGCACATCGCCGGAGCGGTCGAAATCTTTGGCGATGTCATACGCCACGTTACGGAAGGCTGCATCGTTGTGCTCGGCATGATACCGAATCAGGTTCAGCACGTCTTTTTTCTTCATGGTTTATGCGCCCTCACAATCCATTCAAAAGTTCCTTCTATATTATGATTATACATTTATTTATAGATATCTATGTCCCAAACATCAACTTATTTGTCTTTTATTGACTCAAGTGTTATGGTATAACCAGGCGCCGCCACGGCACCAAAGAAAAAGCTCTGGCCTGTTGCAGCAGGCCAGAGCATAGAACCGAGCCCTAGGACTCGCGCATCGTCGAGAACGACTGCGCCAGTCTAGCTCAAGACACCGCCAATACGCTAACGCTTTGAAGCGTATGCCTAGACCACGAAAGGATCTACAAGTTATGACTGGATGCACAGCTCCGATTCTGGGCCACCGCACAGCTAGCGGCCGAGATAATTGTCCCGTGTGCGGTACAAGAGGTTATAGTTATGGCGGTACGCCATACTCGTATCATCCAAGCCGCGCATTGTCCCCCTATCCCTACAAGACTGCGAAAAGACAGAAACAGAATAAGATGCAGGCAAAATGGTCGCCGCACGGCTCTACGATTCTGTACTCCCCCGCAGAGATACGAGCGCTAACACCCGTGCGAAACAAGATAGTTGAACGAGCCACTATACAAGGTTTACATGATGTATTCCTGTGCCATACATGGGACGATCGAAAAGGCGCGGCAAAAGAACTATACGAATCTTTAAAGTCACGCGGTGTGTCTGTATGGTTTAGCGAGGAAAATGTTCCCCTTGGGTCACAATTATTGAAAGAGATCGACAAAGGTCTGACCAAATCTCGCTTTGGCATAGTTCTAGTAACCCCTGCTTTCCTTAAGCGCGTGGAACACGAAGGAGTGGCGGAAAAAGAACTCTCTGCACTGCTTTCTCGAGATTTACTCGTTCCCGTAGTGCATGAAACAACTTTTGAAGAGCTTCGAGAAGTAAGCCCCTTATTAGGGTCAAGAAGCGGCTTAAGCACATCTGAGGAACCGATGAAAGAAATAGCCGCAAAGATAGCGGAACTAGCAACCATACAGAGGCAGGTGTCTTGAACAGTGACGAAATGGGCTTGATTTATGAAAAGAGCCCATTTCGCCTCCACGAAGACATGTGCCCCACAGCATTTACACGTAACCCAGACATCCTTCCTGATATGGCCTGGTTTTTGTTCCGCATTTCACCTAACTCGATGGGAGATGATGGAATCATGTCCAAGGGCACGAGATACACGGATGAGTTCAAGGCGAAGGCCGTCAGGCTGTTGACGGAGTCCCGTCCCTCGTATTCGTCGGAGACGAAGGCGATCGCCGAGGTGGCCAGGGATCCGGGCGTCTCGTCCGAGACGCTGCGGCGTTGGCGGAACCAGTCGGATGCGTCGGCCGCGGAACAGTCGGAACAGTCCGCGCAGGAGGCGATGGCCGAGCTCAAGCGTCTGCGGGCGGAGAACGCGGAGCTGCGGCGGGCGAACGAGATTTTGACGACGGCGTCGGCTTTTTTGTATTTTGATGCTCCTATACATTGTCAAAGGTTTCGGTGTGTTGGGTTGGTTGGTTCGGGGTGGTGATGGTTTGGATCCAGAGTGCGGCGCGTCGTTCGAGTTCGGGTAGGTTGCGGGTGCCGCGTTCGATCTCGCTGATGCGGCTGGAGTGGACGCCGAGGGCGTCGCCGATCTGTTGCTGGGTGATGCCGTGCGCGACGCGTAGCTCGCGAAGCCGTCGTCCGCGTTCGGCCGGTGGCTTGTTCAGGGGCGTCCGTCCCCGGCGGATGGAGACGAGGGCCCGGTAGGCCTCGCGAGCGATAAAGCGTTTCAGGCAGCGGATGATCTCCATCTTGCCTTTGCCTTCCCCGGTCTTCCTGTCCACGTAGTCGCGGGTGGGCTGGTGGTAGCGCATGCGGACGATGGCGATGTGGTGCAGGGCGGAGTTGCCCTGCCTGTTGCCGCCTTTGTTGAGCCGGTGCCGGTTGGTCTTGCCGCTGGAGGCAGGGATGGGGCAGGCGCCGCAGAGTTTGGCAAACGCGGCCTCGCTGCGGATGCGTTCGGGATTGTCGCCGGCGACGATGGCCAGGGTCGCGGCGGTCACCGTGCTGGCGCAGTAGATGTCAAGCAGCGGGCGGGCGTGCTCCTCCAGGATGAGTCTCATGTTCTTCTCCAGCAGGTCCGCCTGCTCCTTGAGGGCCTTCCATGCCTTGCCCGCGGCCTTCAGCGCAACGAGCATGCCCTGTTCCACCATGTTCCCGCTGGGACGGCATGCGGCGAGCCTGCGCATCCTGATCGGGGTGCGCAGCCCGCGGTAGCGTTCCCGGATGTGTTCCGGGGCGGTGGTCAGCAGTCCCGTCGCGGAGTTGGACAGCGCGGTCATCGCCGTGACCAGCTGCGCACGTTCCGCGTTCAGGGCGCGTAGCGCCTCGACCCACCCATCCGCGCTTTTCGGCACACTGGTCCCGTCGCCCGCGAGCACGCTGCGGGCCGCGGCGAGGGCGTCGACGGGATCGGACTTGCCGTCCCTGCGTCGCACCGAGCGTTTGGGCCGGAGCACCTCGTATACGTCGTACCCGGCCTCGACGAGCCGCCTGGTGAGCGCGGCCCCGTACGAGTTGGTGCCTTCCACCCCGATGCCCAGGCAGGCATCGGGATCGCCGATCATGGCGGCCAGCCTTTCGTAGCCGGTCGGGTCGGCCGTGAACGTCTGCGTGGCCAACGGCCTGTTTTTAGTCAAGTTGGTGTTTCGGTTTCGGGGTGGTGACGAAATGTTGGACTCCTTGAGCGGGGAGGAGTCGTCATCATGGCGAGGTATTCGAGGGAGCAGCGCAGGCGCGCGGCGGAGTTGTACGAGCGGTACGAGCACAGCGCGGCGGACGTGATCCGGGAGCTGGGGTATCCCAGCAAGGAGGCGTTGCGCATGTGGCATCGCGACTGGCTGGAGGAACGGCGCACGGGGATCCCCTCCAGTCGTGGCGAGCATTATTCGAGGTACACGGATGGTCAGAGGCGCGCGGCGGTGGAGCATTACCTGACACATGGCAGGCGTCTGAGCAGGACCATACGCCAAATGGGGTATCCCAGCCGTGAGGTGCTGGCGGCGTGGATTGACGAGCTGGCGCCCGGGGAGCGCGCGGTCAAGCGCGGCCCGGTGGCGGACGAGGTCAGGCGTATGGCGGTGGCGCGGCTGGTCGCGGGCGGTGTGACGTCGCGGCAGGTCGCGGCCGAGGTGGGCGTGGAGGCGTCGGTCGTGAGAAACCGGGTAGCGTCAACTGCTGCGAGAACCGGTATCGGAGGGCGATCCAGTGACACCAGACAAGCCGGGGAAGAGGAATGATGGCGCGGCCCGTCCGGATCATGACGTGCCGGACCTGGAGGGGCTGGTCGCGGAGCGTGATCGTGTACGCGCGGAGGTCGAGCGGCTGCGCAGGGAGAAACGGGAGGCGGAGATCGAGCTGGCGATCCTCAAGGGGGCGTTGGATCTGGTGGGAAAAGAGCGGGGCGCAGACCCGGACAACCTGACCAATAGGGAGAAGACAATCCTCGTCAAGGCCGTCAGTGCCGGACATGGCATCCCCGCGGAGCGTCTGCTCGCCCGGGTCGGTCTGGCGCGCAGCACCTACTACCATCAGTTGAACGCGATGAACAGGCCGGACAGGGACGAGGGGCTGCTCGCCCTGGTGCGCGACGTGTTCGAGAACAGCCTGCGCCGCTACGGCTACCGGCGGGTGTGGCTCGAACTGAGAAACGCCGGGATCGTCGTGTCCGCCAAAAGGGTCATGCGGCTGATGACGCGGCACGGGCTCGTCCCCTTGCTCAAGCGGGCCCGCCGCTACAGCTCGTACAAGGGCGAGCTGACCAAGGCGCCGGACAACCTCGTCAATCGCGTTTTCCATGCCGAGGAACCGAACCGGCTGTGGGTCACGGACCTGACGGAGTTCTCCATCCCCGCGGGCAAGGTCTACCTCAGCCCGGTGATCGACTGCTACGACGGGATGCCGGTGGCCTGGACGATCGGCACGAGCCCGAACGCCGAGCTGGCCAACCGGATGCTCCGCGACGCGTGCGCCACGCTCGGGGACGGGGAGCGTCCCGTCATCCACTCCGACCGCGGTTGCCACTACCGGTGGCCCGGGTGGATCAGCATCTGCAGGGAGAACGGGTTGACCCGGTCGATGAGCGCGAAGGGCTGCAGTCCGGACAACGCGGCCGCGGAAGGGTTCTTCGGGCATCTCAAGCAGGAGTTCTTCCACGGCCGGAGCTTCACGGGCGTCACCATCGAAGGGTTCGTCGAACAGTTGGACGGGTACATGCGCTGGTATCGGGACGAGCGGATCAAGCTCGCCTTCGGCACCAGCATCGCCAAACGAAGACGCGAGCTCGGACTCATGGCATAATCAAAGAACAAGGACACCGGAGTCCAACAAAACGTCACCACCCCCCTTATGCCAGCTGAATTGTGCCAACTAGGCATGAGTATATTGGTTCATCTCATCGACGGAACCATAAAGCGAAAGGAAAAAGCTACACTAATCCATCCCATATATAAGCAACGTGGATCTATAGCATCGCTTTGCTGAAGAACGTGATTTACTAAGGAAACAAGATATGACTGATTTCAATCGTTCCGCCCTGCCCGACACCGTCCGTTCCAACGGCGCGACCCCGAACCCGTGGTGGGCCAACGCGGTCGTCTACCAGATCTACCCGCGTTCCTTCCAGGATTCCAACGGCGACGGCATCGGCGACCTGAAGGGCATCACCAGCCGTCTCGACTATCTCGCCGACCTCGGCGTGGACGTGCTGTGGCTGTCCCCGGTCTACAGGTCCCCGCAGGACGACAACGGCTACGACATCTCCGACTACCAGGACATCGACCCGCTGTTCGGCACGCTCGAGGACATGGACGAGCTGCTCGCCGAGGCGCACAGGCGCGGACTGAAGATCGTGATGGACCTGGTCGTGAACCACACGTCCGACGAGCACGACTGGTTCCAGGCCTCCCGCGACAAGGACGATCCGCACGCCGACTGGTACTGGTGGCGTCCCGCCAAACCGGGCCACGAGCCGGGCACCCCGGGCGCCGAACCGAACCGGTGGGGCTCCTATTTCGGCGGGTCCGCTTGGCAGTACGACCCGAAGCGCGGCGAATACTACCTCCACCAGTTCTCCAAAAAGCAGCCCGACCTCAACTGGGAGAATCCGGAGGTGCGCAAGGCCGTGTACAGGATGATGAACTGGTGGATGGATCGCGGCATCGACGGCTTCCGCATGGACGTGATCACCTTGATCTCGAAATATCTCGATGGCCGCGGGCGGCTGCCCGGAGAGATCGGCTCGGAATTATCCGAGGGCGAGATGGGCGAAGAGGGATACACGGACGCGAGCCCATTCTGTTCCGATGGCCCGCGGCTCGACGAGTTCCTCGCCGAAATGCGCCGTGAGGTGTTCGAGGGCCGTGAAGGCTACATGAACGTCGGCGAGGCGCCGGGCATCACTCCGGAACGCAACGAGTTCATCACCGATCCGAAGAACGGTGAGCTTGACATGCTGTTCCTGTTCGACCACGTGGGCATTGACCAGGAAGGCTCCAAGTGGAACACCGTCCCGTTCGAAGTCAAGAATCTGCGTGCGCGCCTTGTCGACCAGCAGGAGGCCGTGAGGAACGCCGGCTGGGCCAGCCTGTTCTTCTGCAACCACGACCAGCCGCGCGTCGTCTCCCGTTGGGGCGACGACTCCGACCGCGAATCACGCGAGCTGGGTGCCAAGGCGTTCGGCATGCTGCTGCACATGCACCGCGGCACCCCGTACATCTACGAGGGCGAGGAGCTGGGCATGACCAACGCCCACTTCACCAAGCTGGAGCAGTACCGCGATTTGGAGGCCATCAACGCCTACCGCCAGCGCGTGGAGGAGGCCAAGTGCCAGTCGCCGGAATCCATGATGGCGGCCCTCGCTCTCATCGGCCGTGACAATTCGCGCACTCCGATGCAGTGGGACGCTTCCAGGTACGCCGGCTTCACCGCGCCGGACGCGGCCACCGAGCCGTGGATCGGCGTGAACCCGAACCATGTGGAGATCAACGCGGTCGAGGAATTCGACGATCCGGATTCCGTGTACACGTTCTACAAGAAGCTCATCGCCATGCGCCACAACATGCCGATAATTGCTGTCGGCGATTTTTCTCCAATGGATGCGGGAAACGACGATGTCATTGCTTTCCAACGGCATCTGGGAGATGCAACCATCATGGTGATCTGCAATTTGTCTTCAAAAAAGACAACCATATCGGAATCACTCAGAATTAATGACAACAAACAACAAGTGCTGCTCTCCAATTACTCGACAGATCACGCTTTCAAATCTATGCATGATGGTGTACTTGGTCCGTGGGAGGCGATAACAATCCAGTTGTGAAACACAATTTATCCGACATACATACCCAAAAATACTTAATGCCGGAACGATGGTGTCCGGAACGATTCGCATATAACTAATATGCAACTACTCGGATTGGGATATCGATAACAAAGGAAGAAGATTAATGATAAAACAGCGAAGCTTGAATCAGATTACGGGAACAAAAAGTTCGTCGGTGCGTGTGAACAGGCATCGGGCGGATTGGCGTGGTTGGAAGTTCATGTGGCCGTTCGCCCTGGTGTTCACGTTGGTGTTCATCGTCCCGGTCGTGTACGCGGTCTATATCAGCTTCTTCCAGAAGCGCATGGTCGGGGGCACCCAGTTCGTGGGGTTCGCGAACTACGCGCGCCTGTTGCACGACCAGCAGTTCTGGAGCTCGGTCGGCAGGGTGGCTTTGTTCACGATCGTGCAGGTGCCGATCATGCTGTTCCTGTCGGCGGCGATGGCCCTGGCGTTGGATTCCATGAAGCTGCACGGCGCGAAGTTCTTCCGCATCAGCACGTTCCTGCCGTACGCGGTGCCGGCGGTCGTGTCGACCCTGATCTGGGGCTTCATGTACGGCGCGAAGTACGGCCTGGTCGGGTCGCTGAACGACCTGTTGGGCACGAGCCTGGACGTGTTGTCGCCGAGCGTGCTGCTGGCCTCGATCGGCAACATCGTGACGTGGGAGTTCGTGGGCTACAACATGCTGATCTTCTACAGCTCGCTGTCCACGATCCCGCATTCGCTGTACGAGGCCGCGAGCATTGATGGCGCGTCGGAGTGGCAGATCGTCAAGAGCATCAAGATCCCGGAGCTCAAGGGCTCGCTGGCGATCACGGTGATCTTCTCGATCATCGGCTCGTTCCAGCTGTTCAACGAGCCGAACATCCTGCAGAACATGGTGCCGGGCAACGCGATCACGACGTACTACACGCCGAACATGTACGCGTACAACCTGAGCTTCTCGGGCAACCAGAGCAACTACGCGGCGGCCATGGCGATCGTGATGGCCGTGATCACGATGGCGATCGCGTACGCGGTGCAGCTCAACAGCATGAAGGAGCAGATGAAATGACGAGCGCAACCAATCATCGTCTGGCCATGCAGGAGCTCAAGGCCCAGGAGAAGGCCGCCAGGAAGGCGGAGAAGGAGCGGCAGAAGCGCGTGGCTCGCGACGAGGCCGCGGAGCGCAGGCGGGCCGCGAAGTCCGGGTTCGCGAACGTGGCCAACCCGCGGCGTTCGACCCTGATGACCGTGCTGTGCTCGATCTTCGCGATCTACTGCCTGTTCCCGTTCGTGTACCTGCTGATCAACGCGACCAAGTCCCAGGCGGACTTCACCAGCACGTTCGGCCTGTGGTTCGGCGGCGAGTTCAACCTGTGGGACAACATCGTGACGGTGTTCACCTACCAGGACGGGATCTTCGGCCGCTGGTTCCTGAACACGATCCTGTACGTGGTCGTGGGCGCGGGCGGCGCGACCCTGCTGGCGATCATGGGCGGCTACGCGCTGGCCAAGTTCCGCTTCCCGGGCCGCAAGGCCGTGTTCGCCGTCATCATCGGCTCGATCAGCGTGCCGGGCACCGCGCTGGCGGTCCCGCAGTTCCTCCTGTTCGCCCAGCTGGGCCTGACGAACACGCCCTGGTCGATGATCATCCCGAGCCTGATCAGCCCGTTCGGCCTGTACCTGATGTGGATCTTCAGCGAGCAGGCCGTCCCGACCGAGCTGTTGGAGGCCGCCAGGGTGGACGGTGCGGGCGAGTTCCGCACGTTCTTCCAGGTCAGCCTGCCCCTGCTGGCGCCGGGCATCGTGACCACGAGCCTGTTCACGATCGTGGCGACGTGGAACAACTACTTCCTGCCGTTGATCATGCTCAAGGACGCGGACTGGTACCCGCTGACGATCGGTCTGAACCAGTGGAAGGACCAGGCCAACACCGCGGGCGGCACCGCGATCCAGAACCTCGTGATCACCGGCTCGCTGATCACGATCATCCCCCTGGTCATCGCGTTCCTCCTGCTGCAGAAGTACTGGCAGTCCGGCCTCGCCGCCGGCGCCGTCAAAGAATAAACGGAACCATAGTCCCGCCGACTGTACCGCACCACGATTGTTGACGAGAAACAGTAATCGAAGGCGCGTTACATAGATAGAATAAGATAAGATGAAGAGGTGTGTGCATCTAATACTTGCACACACCTCTTCATGTATCTCGGCAACCGAGATATGCGGATAGCATCCGAATTCCACATAGAATCAGCTTCCACAAAGCGCCATGCATATGCAATCCGTCTCCGTCACAAGCATTTACTTCTGTTCACCAGATGAAAATACAAAAGAAGCGACGAAACCGGCGAGACTTCACACCAGAGGTACGCCTACAATGAAGCCACAACAGAACAAACGGCTCCGCACGAGGCATGAATGAATATTTGCTTGTTTTAGGGCCGTTGTTATTGTCGTAGGAGGCCGATCGGGCTTTTGGGGGTTATTGCGGTTCAAGGCCGGCGTTATTGCCGTTCAGGGCCACCGGTTGTTGGGCTCCTTTCACCATGCGGGGCACGTGTGGTGAAAGGAGCTGCCAGCATGGTAAGGAAAATCAAGGCCAAGGCGGTCCTCCGTCTGGACGGGTAGGGCCTGTCCGGACGCGCGATGGCCGGATCGCTGGGGATCGCGGGGCAGAGCGTCTCCGAGACGCCCGGCGCCGCGAAGACGGCCGGCGTAATCGGTCGAATCATATATGTTGCAGTCATACCGCCATTATCCACCGTCGGCGTGGAACGCGTACTGCCGTACGGGACTGCGAGCCCGCACAAACCCAAGAACCATGGCATCATGCGATTCGCATCCGCACAGGCTGGCGACCTACACGGTGACTTCACCCATTCCCGTTCCGGCGCAATCGGTGTACCGTGGACATCATGCCAGATGTCTCGCCGCAGGCCGCCCCCGATTACACCCCGTGGGCGCTGCGTACGCTCCAGCGCTTCTACGGATACGATTCCTTCCGTGGTCGGCAGTTGGAGGTCATCACTGCCATCCTCAATCGTCGCGATGTGCTGGCCGTCATGCCGACGGGCGCCGGCAAATCCGTCTGTTACCAGATTCCCGCCTGCGCGGCCGGCAAAGGCGGTCGCCCCGCCCTGGTTCTGGTCATCACCCCGCTGCGGGCGCTCATGCACGATCAGGTCAACCAGCTGAATGCCCGCGGTATTCCCGCCGCGCTGATCGACTCCGCCACCGGGCGGGAGGAGCACATTCGTATCGAGCAGGAGATTCGCAACGGGGCGGTGCGTCTGCTGTATGTCTCGCCCGAGCGGTTGACCTCGCCCGGATTCGTGCGGTTCTGCCAATCCATTCGCATCCGTCTGATCGCCGTCGATGAGGCGCACTGCGTATTCCAATGGGGACAGGATTTTCGCCCCGACTATCTGGGCATTGCGGATTTCATCGAGCAGCTGCCGGAACGTCCGGTCGTCGCCGCGTTCACCGCCACCGCCACGTCGGAAACCCGGACCGGTATCATACGCAACCTGCGATTGCGGGACCCGCTATCCGCTGCCGCCGGTTTCGACCGGCCGAACCTGTTCTTCGACAGGCGTCGGGTGAACGGCAAGACGGAACGCACCGAATACGTCATAGACTATGCCCGTCGGCATCCGGGGGAGAGCGGCATCGTCTACTGCATGTCGCGGGACCGGACCGAGGAACTGGCTGAAGCGTTGAAGGATGCCGGAGTCAACGCCGAATACTTCCACGCACGGATGGATGAGGCGCGCAAAACACGGGTGCAGGACGGGTTCCTCAACGACGACATCGATGTCATCACAGCCACCACCGCGTTCGGCATGGGTGTCGACAAGCCCGATGTGCGCTGGGTGATCAACGACAGCGTTCCATCCAGCATGGAGGAGTACTACCAGGAGGCCGGACGTGCCGGAAGGGACGGGCAGCCGGCCACCTGTACGCTGTTGTGGAGCGAATTCGATTTCGAACTGCACCGGCGGCGTATCAAGGACTCCGTCGGCACCGCGCTCGCGGATGAGAACGACCGCAAGCGGGCCAAGGAGGCGGCATTGGCCCGAAGCCGCGCGATGGAACGGTATTGCGATGCCTCCGCATGTCTGCGCGGACAGATTCTGCGATATTTCGGCGACCGTCCGGAATCGGCATCGTGCGGTGCCTGCGGGTATTGCACAAGGCGACAAGCCGCAGCGGATGTCAGGTCGCGTACCGATGGGCACGGCGGTCGGGCGTCATCCCGCACGGTGGTCGTCGAGTCGATGGTCGTCGATCCGCAGTTGAAGACGCGGATTGCGGCGTATGTGCGCAATATCTATGCCGAACAGGGGCATGGGTATGGCGTCGCGAAAATCGTCAACGCGATCCAGGGGTCGCGGAGCCTGAACGTTACCGGTTGCGGATTGGACCGGGTCGATGGCTATGGTTCCGCGCCGCATGCCACGAGCGCTCAGATTCGCGCCGCGGTCAAACAGTTGCTGTCCGATGGGGTCCTCGTCCACGGGGAGCATAAGGCGTTGGAGCCGGTGGATCCAGAGGCGCGACCCCGGACGTCGTAGCCGGTGCGGCGCCATACGGCGGTGCGGCGGCGTGAAGAATCGGGTAGGCTTCTGCTGTAGGAAGAGAGGAGCCGACGATGGCGATGTATTTCACGACCGATACGCACTTCGGACATCCGTTGGTGTCGGCGTTGCGCGGGTTCATCGCCGATGCCGACATCAAGGCCGGGTACGACCATGCCGTTGCGGAGCAGGGGATTGCCGCGGCGGCGCAGTACGTCAAGCGGGCCGCCAACAAGCGGCATCTGCGGATGGCGGATATCGCCGACACCGATGCACACGACACCGCCGTCATCGCCTCGATCAACGCCACGCTAACCCCGGTGGACGAGCTGTGGGTCATGGGCGATGTCGGCTACCGCACGTCGATGGAGCATATCCGCCACTGCCTGCACGCCATCCACGCGCGCCGGCTGCATCTGGTCGTCGGCAACCATGACGTGAACTTCCATCACCGGGAGTTGGACGGCGAATGGCATCACGCCTTCGCCACCATCCAGGATTCGGCGACTGTCACCATCGGCGGTGTCGAGTACCATCTCAGCCACTTCCCGTACCGGGAGGATATGGACGGCTTCCGCGATCCGACCGGCGACGTGTCCGACAACGCCTACGACCCCGGTTACGCGCCCGACGCGTTGCCGCGGGATGGCCACCGTCTGCTGTTCGGGCATACGCATCAGCACACGAAAGCCGGTCGGCAGACGGACTCGCTGCACGTCGGGCTGGATTCGTGGGGATTGAAGCCGGTAAGTGAGGAGCAGGTCGCGGCGTGGTTCGGGGCCGTCCCGCCGTCACCTGTCGCGGCTTAGAATCGCAGCCGCATCTGGTACCAGGTCACGTCGCCGTGCGTGGAACCGGACACGCCCTCGTTCACGAATCCCAGCCGCTCATAGAACCCGATGAGCCGGTCCTTGCAGGTCAGCACCAGTCCCGCGCGTCCCGCGGCACGGGCATCCTCGATAGCCGCGCGCAGCAGCATGCTCGCATACCCATGGTGTCGGTATTCGGGCGCGGTGTCCACGCCGAAGATCATCTGCCAGGCGCCGTGCTCGTCATGCATCGAGGCGTCCTCGTACATCTCGTCGGTCAGATCCGCCTCATCGGTCACGAACCCGTTGACGAACGCGACGAGTCGACCATCCCGGACTGTGTCGCTAGCAACCCCGGCGTCGTCCGCCTCGTTGCCATGCTCGGTCGCCGCGGTATCCACCATCAGCCAGAAGTGATTCGGATACACGGCCAGTCGCGCGCGCACCTCGCGCTCGCTCGCCGCCTCGGCTGCCGGGAAGCAGGCGGCCTCCACCAATGCGATCGCCGCGGCGTCGTCCAATGTCGCATGTCGGATTCTCATGGGCATCACTGTAGTAGACCCATCGTCCTGTGCATGTCCGGATCGTCGGCGAACCGACACAGGAAGTTCATCTGGGCGTCGGTGGCACATGACGTGCGGAAAGGCCGCGATTGGTAAGATGGTGCCACAGGATGCGGCAAGTGGTGCCGTGTCGATGATGGAAGGAGTCATCATGTTCGACGTCGCAGTGGGGGCATGGATAACGCTGATCGTCGTGCTGGTCATCATTGTCGCCGTGCTTGGCGCAGCGCTGTTCATCGTGCCGCAGCAGCAGGCGTACATCATCGAGCGATTCGGCAAGTTCAACAAGGTGCAGTTCGCGGGTATCCACTTGAAGATCCCGTTCGTGGACCGCATCGCCATGAAGACGAATATGCGCGTCTCGCAGATCAACGTGCAGCTGGAAACCAAGACGCTCGACAACGTGTTCGTGACGGTGGTGGCCTCCACGCAGTTCCGTGTGAACCCGCAGGACGTGGCCACCGCCTACTACGAGCTGCGCGATCCGGCGGGCCAGCTGCGCTCCTATATGGAGGACGCGCTGCGTTCCGCGATCCCGGCCCTGAGCCTGGATGACGCGTTCGCCCGCAAGGACGATGTGGCCTCCGACGTGCAGAAGACCGTCGGCGCCGAGATGGCGCGCTTCGGCTTCACCGTGGTCAAGACGCTGATCACCGCGATCGACCCGAGCCCGCAGGTCAAGAGCGCGATGGACTCCATCAACGCCGCCCAGCGCGAGAAGGAAGCCACCCGTCAGCGCGCCGAGGCCCAGCGCATCCAGATCGAGACCCAGGCCGCCGCCGAGGCCGAGAAGACCCGCCTGCAGGGTGAAGGCCAGGCGAACTACCGCCGTGAGATCGCCAACGGTATCGTCGACCAGATCAAGAGCCTCCAGGCCGTGGGCATGGACATCAACAACGTGAACAACGTCGTGCTGTTCAACCAGTATCTGGACGTCATGCGCTCGCTGTCCGAATCGAACAACGCCAAGACCGTGGTGCTGCCCGCCTCGACCCCCGGCGGCTACCAGGATCTCTATGAGCAGGTCACCAAGGCCATGCTCACCGCCGGCGAAGTCGGTAAGTAATGCGCGAAGCCGATAGGTAATGTGCGATCGGGGAGTTGCGTGCTGTGACGGCACACTCCCGAACGACTAGTGCGAAGGTTCCCCTCCGCCGCGTTCCAACCCTACGATTGGGCGGAACCCGAAGGTGGGGAACCTTTCGTGTATGCGGCCGACTATCGTATGGGTGGTTGATACGCATTCCTTTAGCTATGCTGCCAGATCAGGCGTCCGGCCTTGATGGTGGCCAGAACCTGCAGGTTGCGTAGGGCGGTGGGGGAGTCCGCGGAATCCGGGGAGACATCGCAATCCAGCGGATTGCGCGCCACAATCGCCAAATCGGCCAGTTTGCCGACCTCCAACGTGCCCTTGCGGTTGAGCTCGCCGTATTGGGCGGCCGCGTTCACGGTCACGGCCTGCAAACCGTCGTAGATGCCCACGCGTTGAGCCGGGTCGAGCTGTACGCCGGCCCTTGTTATGCGTGTGGCCGCGCACCATACCGATTCGAACAGGTTCGGTTCGATCACCGGGGAATCGGTGTGGAAGGTGAACGGCAGACCCAGTTCAAGCGCATCGTGCACCCGGCTGATTTCCGAGGCACGCCCCATTCCCATATTGGCGATGTGCGTGTCTCCCCAATACCAGGTATGCGCCACAAAAATCGACGGAATCACCCCCAGCGTGCGCATGCGCTCGTATTGGTCGCGTCGCGCGAACTGGCAGTGGACCATCACCGGTTTCAACTCCCGCTTGCGTGGATTCGTTGATTCGTGCATCGCCCGCTCCACCAGATCCAGATACGCGTCCGACGCGGCATCGCCGTTGCAGTGGCACAGCAGCTGATGGCCCTCGTCGAACGCCGCCAACGCGAACCGGTAGGCGGCATCGAGATCCACGGTAGCGTGGCCGCGGTAGCCCGCGCCTTCCGCGCCGGGCGTATACGGTTCGGTCAGCCATGCGGTGCGTGCCTGCGGGGAGCCATCCATGAACAGCTTGCGCCCGCCAAACCGGAAACCGCCATGGTAGGTGGCGGAATCGTACCGTGCGAATTCACGGAACACGCCATCCACATCCTCGCCGAACATCGGATAGGAGACCAGATCCACGCGGAAGCCGTCGTGATCGGCGATGCCGGCGAACGCGGCGACGTCATGCGCGGTGGTGGCGCCATCCTGCACGGTGGTGATGCCATGCGAAGCGTAGAGATCCTGCATGTCGCCGACCAGCGCATGCATATCCAACCGCTGATGCGACTGGATATAGGTGAACACCGGCGACATGGCCGGCGGCTCCACGCAACGGCCGTCCGGCCTGCCGTCCGCATCCCGCAGATAACGGCCGCCGGTCGGATCGGGAGTGTCGGCGGTGACGTCGGCGAGTTGCAGCATGCGGGTGTTGCAGGCCAGATTGTGACCGGAGACATGGTTGACGACCACCGGCAGGGTGGCGCTCACCCGGTCGAGTACCACGCGGTCCGGCATCCGGTGCTCGTCCAGATGGGTGTCGTCCAATCCCACGCCGATCAGGATCACGCCGTCGTCGGCGTGCGCTGGTGCCGCCTCATCGGTGGCCGTGAGCCAGCCGCGGCGCCGCGCGAAATCGGTGAGCAGCCGGGTCACGTCGTCGAAACTCCGTGCGTCGCTCAGGTCCGCCGCGGTGAAGTACTGCGTGGCGCCACTGAAGTGTGAATGGGGGTCGATCAGGCCGGGCATGACGCAATGGCCTTCGCAATCGATCTGTCGAACTGGGGAACCGGACGCGGTGCGCCGCAGCTGTGCGGCGCGGTCGCGGGCCTGCTCCAATGATCCGGTGAAGGCGATGGTGCCGTCATCGCCCACCAGCATGGCCTCAAAGGTATCGTGCTCGCCGGTCATCGGCAGAAACCTGGCATTGACATACAGATCCATGGCGTCCTCGCTTTCGTCGGCTGGAAGCGAGTCTACGCCTGGAAACTGAACGAGGCCGGGACACCCCCCGTTGTAGGAGTTGCCCGGCCTCGTTTCGGAGGGTACGGCTGAGTGTTCTCGGTGTGGAATGGGTCCGCGGACATGCGGGATCCGCCGAATCTGGCGGCCGTGCGGTCAGCTGTTCAGGAAGTCGCCGATCCGGGCGGCGGCCGCATACCCCTTGCGGTACATGCGCTCCAACCCCTCGTAGGTCTTGGTCAGCGTGCTCAGCCCGCACAGGTCGTCGGGGGCCAGAATCATCGCGATGCCCTGCTTCTCGTACTCCTTGGCCAGCGCCACCTCGTCGTTGTAGGTCTTGTACCGGTTGAGCAGGCGTTCGGCGGCCGCCGGATACAGATGCTTGAGCACGCGCGCGGGGGCGACGTCCTTCTTCTGCTCGCGCAGCTCGTCCTTCAGCCGGGTCAGCACCACCACAATGCGGTCGCAGCCGTCGTCCACCGCCTTCTGCACCGGCACCGGATCGGCGATGCCCCCGTCGTAGTACGGCACGCCGTCGATCACGTACGGTTCGTTGGCCACCGGCACCGAGCTGGAGGCCTTGATCGGGTCGATCGACTCGTAGCCCATGTCGGAACGGGTGAAGTACTTGGTGGATCCGTCGCGCGCGTCGCAGGCCACCACGGTGAACTTGGCGGGATTGCCGAGGAACGCCTCATAGTCCAACGGGTTCTCGCCGTCGTGGTTGCTCAGCGTGCTGTACACGTAGTCCAGGTCCACGAAGTTGCGGTCCTTGAGGAAGTTCTCGGTGCTCGCGTACTCCTTGCGGAACGCGTACTGGGTGTAGAACGTGTGGTTGCGGCCATGCTGGCCGGCCAGGAACGAGGTCAGGTTCGCGCTGCCGGCCGAAACGCCGTAGCAGCTGTCGAAGGTGATGCCGTCCTCCAGACACCGGTCGAGCACGCCCGCGCCGAAGATCGCGCGATAACCGCCGCCCACGTCGATGATGGCCGTCTTATGCGCCGTCGGTTGTGTTGCCTGTACCGTCTGCGTTGCTTGTACCGTTTGTGTTGCCTGTGCCGTCTGTGCTGTCTGCGTCATCGTCAAACCCCTTTCGCGCTATGATTGGCGAGCTTACGCGCCCGGCCTCGACATTTCCGCCGGCGGCTGCTAGTTTCCCGACACATCCGGTTTGTGCGGACTGTGACACTTCTGTGACTGTGATACGAGTTCAGACCCTTGATATTCCGCCGTTTTGCACCTTGTGTCAGAGTCACGATGCATCAGAGTCCGCAGAAGCCGGGCGTGTTGGTGCGGGAAGGGGCTTGCGGACTGCAGGAGGGAGTCTGACGGGTGCCGCGGGAGATCCCGGGAAGAGCGCTATGGACGCTGCAGGAGGTCCCGTGCCAGGGCGGCGACGCGCGGTGACGGGTCGGAATTCGCCAGCTCCACACCGCCTACGGCGTCCTCGGGCGCCAGTTTGCCCAATGATTCCAGCACCACATGCAGATGCCGCACCGTGCCCTCGTTGCCGTCGATGATGGCCGCCGAATCGGGCAGCAACTCGCGGAAATACCCGCGGTAGAACACGAAGTGCGTGCAGCCGAGCACCACGGCGTCGATCGAATCCAGGTCGTAGTGGTCGAAATACCCGTGCAACGTGCGCATCACCAGATCGTGATCGTCCAGCCGTCCGCTCTCCACAATCGACACCAAATCAGGACACGGCTCCGGGTGAATCGTGTGATCGGCCTTGAACCGGTCCATCAGCGCGGCGAACTTGCGTTCCCGCAGCGTCAGCGGCGTGGCGGCCACAATCACCCGCTGACGTTCCCCGTGTCCGCGGTCGCAGGCCACCTTGAGCGCCGGCTCCATGCCGATGATCGGGATCTCATACGTGTCCCGCAGCTCGTTGACCGCGGCCGAGGTGGCGGTGTTGCAGGCGATCACCACCGCCTTGACTCCCTGTTTCACGAAGTGTTCCACGATGGCGAACGAGAGCTCGCGCACCTGTTCCGGCGTCTTCGTACCGTAGGGGGCGTTGGCGGAATCGCCGAAGTACAGCACCCGCTCATGCGGCATGGCGCGACGGATCTCATGCGCCACCGAGATGCCGCCCAAGCCGGAATCGAACACGCCGATCGGTGCCGTTGATGCCATGCCGCCTCCTGTGTTGTCTGTATACCGTCCGTGCGCGTGCGGTCGCACACGGTGTCCTCTCCAGAATACCGTCCCGCCCCGGGGTGGCGGTAGGCTCGAAGCCATGAGCATTCCCCATGACGTTTTCAAGGCGCACGCCACCGGCAACGATTTCGTGGTGTATCTGGACCCTGACGGCCGGTACGAGCCGACCGCCGACGAGGTGCGGTTCCTGTGCGACCGGCATTTCGGCATCGGCGGCGACGGCCTGATCCGTCTGACCCATCCCGCGATGGTGTCCGATCTGAACGCGGAGCAGATTGCCGAATGCGCGGACGGCGACGCCGCATGGTTCATGGACTACCGCAACGCCGACGGGTCGCTGGCGGAGATGTGCGGCAACGGCACGCGGGCGATCACGCTGTTCGCCCAGCGCCAAGGCATCGCCGATGGCCCCGGCGGCGAACCGTTCCGACTGGGCACGCGCGCCGGGGTGAAGGTGCTGACCTCGCTGGGCGATGTGGCGCCATACGGCAGGGATGTGTTCCAGGTGCGGATGGGCGCCTGGTCCAGGGGCGCGGACGATGCGTATACGGTCACGATCCCCGGCATGCCGGGCGAGGGGCGCGGAACGTTCGTGGATATGGGCAACCCGCATGTGGTGGTGCCGTTGTGGCGACCCGTGGCGACGCTGCCGGACGTGGAGGACCTGGACCTGACCGTCAAACCGGTGGTGACGCCGACGATCGAAACCGATCAGAATGTGGAGTTCGTCCGGATCGATGACGCGTCCGACCCGGACGGCATCGGCAAGGCCACGATGCGCGTGCATGAACGCGGCTGCGGGGAGACGCTGTCCTGCGGCACCGGCCTGTGTGCCACGGGCGTGGTACTGCGCGGGCGGACGCGGATCGACCATTGGGATATCACGGTGCGCGGCGGTATCGTGCGCGTCGACGTGGATGACACCGAGGTCGTGCTCACCGGTCCCGCCACCATCGTGGGCCGAATCAGCCTGCAGTAACAGCGTCGCCGCGGCCAATCCGGGCATCGTCGGCGGATACGCGGTGGCCCGTGCATTCATGCACGGGCCACCGGTGAAGCGGGATACGCCAGGGTGCGCTAGGCGAACAGCGCCGGTCCGTCGACCACCAGGATCAGCGTGATGACGGCGAGTACCCATACCGCGTCCATCATCAGGTCGATATGGAGTCGGTAGTAGGTGCGCAGCCCATCGGCCTTCGGCGGCAGCCCCTGCACCACCACCGTGGCATGTGACAGCGCCATGAACTGGATGGTGGTGGAGAACATCAGCACCATGCACCATGGGCACAGCGCGTTGATGACGAACATCGACTGGCTGAACAGCCAGTAGGCGTAGGCCAGCGCCGCCAGCCCGCCGAACCAGGTGCAGGC
The DNA here is from genome assembly GCF_000741215.1 of Bifidobacterium pullorum subsp. gallinarum. GTDB lineage: Bacteria > Actinomycetota > Actinomycetes > Actinomycetales > Bifidobacteriaceae > Bifidobacterium > Bifidobacterium pullorum_B. The sequence goes on along the minus strand of NZ_JGYX01000002.1, from coordinate 390,023 downwards.
GGCGAACCAGCGCGGCACGCGCACCTGACACAGGCCGATGACGGCCACGGTCACGAACACCGACTCGGCGGCGATGCCGAAGAACGCGTTCGGATAGCTCAGCCCGCCGAACTTGACGATCTCCGCCTGCCAGGACTGCGCCACCGTGGAGCAGGAGAGCACGCCGTTGATATCGCAGCCGAGCGTCTGACCCGGATGCCGGGCGAGCTGCAGGGTTTCGGCCGAAAGCACGAACGAGGCGAACAACGCCACCGCGGAGGCGATCAGCATGATCAGGTACGTCCACTGCGCGGTATGCCGCCAGCCGCCCAGCAGGCTGCGCCCCGGAATCGTCAGCCCGGAACGCGCCGTGGTCGTATCCGCGTCATAATCGGTTGCGGTTGTCGGAGACTGCATCGAATCGTTCATCATCATCCTTCGTGTCCGCGTGGACGCCACTCATGGCGTTCGCCATACCGCTCACCAGATTACGATGGGTGTATGACCCTTGTTGCCTATGCCGATACCCCGCCGCAGGCCGGTTGGGATATCCACTGCCATACCGTGTACTCCGACGGCACCGAGGCCCCGCGGACCCTGGTGCGTGAGGCCGTGCGCCGGGGATTGCACGGCGTGGCGATCGCCGATCACGACACGACCGCCGGCTGGCGGGAGGCCGAGCAGGCGGCTCGGGAATTGTCGATGACGCTGCTGCGCGGCACGGAGATCACCGCGGTGGACGACGGTGTGTCCGTACACATGCTGGGGCTGCAATACGATCCGGGGAACGCGGGCATTCGCGAACTGTTCGCCGCCACGCGGCGCGCCCGCCTGCGCCGTACCCGCCGGATGGTGGAGATGATAGCCAAGGATTACCCGATCACGTGGGAGGATGTGCTGGCGCAGACCAAACAGGGGGAGCGCACCACCATCGGCCGCCCGCATATTGCCGATGCGCTGGTGGCGGCGGGCGTCTACCCGACGCGATCCGACGCGTTCGCGGGGGCGGTGAGTGCTTCCAGCCGGTACTACATCCCCACGCCCTCGCCCACGGCGATGCAGGTGGTGGAGGCGGTGAAAGCCGCCGGCGGCGTGAGCGTCGTGGCCCACGCGGGGGATCCCGGGCGCAACCGTGTGCTGCTGTCCGACACGCAGATCGAACGTCTGGCGCGAGCCGGTCTGGGCGGTCTTGAGGTATGGCACCGTGGCAATCCGCCGGAACAGCGTGAACGTCTGCTGCGTCTGGCGCATCGGTTCGATCTGCTGGTCACCGGCGGCTCGGACTGGCACGGTGCGGGCAAGCCGAATGCGCTGGGGGAGAATCTTACCGAGGACGCCGTAGCGGAGGAGATCATCCGCTACGGCTGTTTGCCGGTCATCCGCTGATGGTGCGGACGGCCGGCAGACCCGGCGTCACAGTGCGCCGAAGCCGACGGCGTGCTTGGTTTCGGATCCGATGATCGCGTACCCCAGGGAACCGGCCGGCACGATGATATGGCGGCCCTTGTCGTCCACCAGGTCGATGGTGCGGCCGTCCGCCACCGCGGCGGCGATGACCTGGCCGACCTCGTCGGCGCTCTGCTCGGTGCTGAAGTTCACCGTGCGCGCCACATCGCGGATGCCCAGTTCGATGTCCATGCTTCCTCCTTATGTCCTCCGCTCGGCCGGAGGACGGATATACGGATATACCGTGAGTTGACGTGTTCCGATTGTATTGTGCCCCGTCCTGCGCCGGGACATGGCCGATTACGCTCGCGGCGTGCGCTCGCCCGTGTCGTCGTTCTCGTCCGGGTGAAGGCCGGCCTGCGCGTCGCGCATCGCCCGCTCCTCACGTTCCAGCAGGGGGATGACGATGGTGGCGGTCGATTCGGCGTCATGTGACGGGGCGGCCTCGGTCTGTGCCGTCACGTCCCGGACCTCCGCCTCGTCGGTGTCGTCGTCCGTGTCGATCGAGCCGGAGAACACGACCGTCTGTGCGGTGGAACCCGACGTGTGCGCGGTCACCGGGTGATCGGCGGTGGAATCGACGTCGGCCTCGCCGACCGCCTCGATCTGCGACGAACCGGTCTTGTCGGTCTCTCCGGTGTCGTCGTTGACGGCGGTCTCACTGGCGACGGTTTCGGCGGGGGGCCGTCCGGTGGACGTTTCGGATGCGCGCCGGCGTTCCGCGTCATTGAGAAGGGTGCCCACGGTGATGGTGCTCGGCGGCTTCGTGCCGGAACGCTGGGCGGGGGCGGCGGTGCTCTTGGCGCGCTGCGTCATCACTCCGAGCTGGTGGGCGAGCCGCTCCACCTGCGCCTTGAACTGCAGGATCTTGGCGTTGTCCGCGCGGCTCAGCGCCTGAACGAATTCGCCGACCTGCTCCATCTGCAGCCACAGGTTCGCGCGCAGCATGATGAGGTCGTCCAGTCGGTTGCCGAGCATCCTGCCGTAGGCGGCGAGCACGGCGTTGCGGTGGGCTTCGTCGAGCTTGGCGAAGATCCACGCCAGATCGCGCGCGGGATCGTTGATCTGCATATCCTGCCAATTGGTGATGGCGGTGATGGTGGAACCGGAGAAGAGGATGTCGCCGTCGTCGAATCCACCGTGCACGGGGCATGTGGCGAACGACCAGAGCCCTTCGGTCTCCAGCACCTGCGACCAGCTGGTGGTGATCTCGGCGGGGATGTGCCCGGCCTGACGCAGCCGCTTGATCCAGGCGGTCAGCTGGGCGCGGATCTGCCCGGTGGCGAATGCCGGATAGCCGTTGTCGGTCAGGAACGCCCCATGCAGGCGATGGATGGCGCCGATGGCCGTGCCGATGGCCGTGCAGTCGTCGATGGTGAGCATATTCAGCGGCCGGGCGTCCCCGATGACATGGGGGCATATCATAACCGCGGTGCTGCCGGTCGGTCCGTGGGCGTTATCACCGGATTCGAACGCCGCCACCCGATCCACGGCGAACCCCAGGCCCGCGGGCACATGCGCCTTGCTCAGCGTGTCGGCGGCGCGCACACGGTCCTGAAGCCGCTTCCGTCCGGCTTCGGTGTCGGTGACGAACACGTCGTACAGTTTGCCTGACGCATCCTGTACCACGGTCTGGCTGATGTCGCAGGACACGTCCGCCGGGGCTACCTGGTTCACGCCGCGCACTCCGGATACGACGATGTTCGGCATGGCCGCCGAGGCCAACGCCGCCAATTGGAACTTGCTTCGCTGAGTCACAGTTCCACACTAATACACGGATGGTGCAAAGCGAAGCATGGCACAATGGGTGCATGGCAACTTCGGCGGATGCGATTCTGGACGGTTTGGACGAGGCGCAGCGTGCCGCCGCGATGGCGGTGGACGGCCCGGTGCGCATCGTGGCCGTGGCCGGTGCGGGCAAAACCCGCACGGTGACGCGCCGCATCGCCTACGCCTGCGCGTCGGGCGCCTGGGATCCGGCGCGGACGCTGGCGGTCACCTTCTCGGTGAAGGCCGCCGCCGAGATGCGGGTGCGGCTGTCCAAACTCGGCGTCGGGGAGGCCGTGACCGCCGCCACCTTCCACTCCGCCGCGTTGCACCAGCTGCTGCGCGTGTGGGATGAGGTGTGCGAGACCCCGTTCCCGCATATCACGGACGACCAGCGCGGGTTGGTGGCCAAGGCCTTCGCGCGGATCAGCGAACTGCAGCCGCAGGAGAGCGATCTGCGCGACATCCACGCCGAGATCAACTGGGCCAAGGTGTCGCTGATCGCCCCGGATGACTATCCGCGGGTGTGCGCGGCGTTGCACCGCCGCCCGCCGGCGGGGATGGAGCCGGATCGGTTCGTGGAGGTCTACCGCGCCTACGAGACGGTGAAGACCTCACAGGGGGAGATCGATTTCAACGACATCCTGCTGATTGCCTGCCACCTGCTGGACGGGTTCCCGGAGGTCGGCGCCGCCATCCGCTCCTCGATCCGATGGCTGACGGTGGACGAGTACCAGGATGTGTCGCCGCTGCAGCATCGGCTGATGCGGCTGTGGTTGGGGGATAACAGGAACGTGTGCGTGGTGGGCGATCCCGCGCAGACGATCTACTCGTTCGCGGGGGCGAGCAGTTACGATCTGCTGGGGTTCGCCGATGAGTTCGCCCCGCTGTCGGCCGACATCAATCTGGCTGTGGATTACCGTTCGACCCCGCAGATCGTACGGTGCGCGAACCGTGTCCTGGGGGCGTCGCCGAACCGGGCCGATTACCTGAAGCTGGATTCCGGCCGCCGGGATGGCGTGCGGATCAGCCGCACCGTGTACGGCACGGACGCCGACGAGGCTGCCGGCGTGGCCGCTGCGATTGCCCGTCTGGCGGCGCGCGGGGTGGCGCCGCAGGACTGCGCGGTGCTGACGCGGCTCAACGCGCAGCAGCAGGTGGTGTGCGCGGCGTTGCGGCGTGAGGGGTTGCGGTTCCGGGTGCGTCGCGATGCCGGATGGCAGCGTTCGGCATTGGACGACGGGCAGGCCGGGCGGCAGGCCATGCTGGAGACGTTGGGGGTTTCGGGCGATGACGCGGGTGTGACCGTGTCCACGATCCATGCCGCCAAGGGCCTGGAGTTCAAGCACGTGTTCCTGATCGGCTGCTCGGAGGGACTGCTGCCGTACGGTTCGCCCGCCCCGGGCGATCTGTTGGAGGAGGAGCGGCGGCTGATGTATGTCGGCATCACGCGCGCCGAGGATTCGCTGCACCTGTCCTACGCGCGGGGCAAGGACGGCGCTGCGGCCATGCAGCGCAGCGCCAGTCGTTTCCTTGTTTAATTGTCGTAATTGTCGGACGGTTCGGTGCCGGAGGAGTCGCCGTCGGACGTCCCGTCGTCGGGCAGCCCCTCATCCAGCAGTTTGCTGAGCTCGGCGTCCCAGTCGATGCCGGTGGTGCCGTCGTCGCCGGAGCCGGCATCGGTGTTGGCGGGACGCGCGTCCACCTCGGCGTCGTCCGGGGCCGAGGCGATGGAGCGATCGTCGTCGGTGGGCATGACGGGCAGCAGATCGGGGTGCGACCAGCGGGTGTCGCGCGCGTCGTCGCCGTCCTCCAAGCCGATGCGTTCCCACAGCGCGGCGGCCTCGCGCATGCGCTTGGGGCGCAGATGCATCCCGAGCAGCTGAGCGAAGGTGCGTTCCGCGGGGCCTCCGGTGGCGCGCTCCCTGCGGGACATCTCACGGAGCTGTTCGATATGCGGGATATGGGCCATGCCCGCCTTCCAGGTCACGCAATCGACCCATCCCTCGACCAGGGCCAGCAGATTCTCCAGACTGGCCAGCGCCTCCTGCTGTTCGGGGGTGTCGGGGATGCCCACCTTGGTCAGATTCACCGCCCCGGACAGGGAATCCGGATCCATCGAAGCGGCGTCGCGCAGCTGTTCCTCCATGGCGTCCAGGTCGATGGTGATGCCGCGCGCATACTTGCCGATCAGGGCCTCGAACCGCGGCATCAGCCACGGCACGGCCGCGAAGAGCCGGGCATGGGCCAGCTCCTGCAAGGCGATGAACGCCATGACCTCGGCGACCGGGATATCCAGCGAATCCGCATACGCCATGATGTTCTGCACGATAAGCGCGCCTGCGGGATTCTTCAGCAGGGCCAGCCCTTGATCGAAGCTGCCGCGCACCTCGTGCGACATGGCGCCGGCGGCCTTCCCCAGCTGCATGGCGAACGAGGTGTTCGCCAGCAGCCGTATCAGCTGGGCGGGGTCCTTCATCCCCTCGGGAATCGGAATCGGCACGGGGCCAGCGAACATGCCGGCCACCTCGCCGTCGCCGAAGGCATCGCCGAGCCGTTCGGACATCACGGAGGCCACCGCGTCGTTCATCGACTGGGCCACCGGCGCGGCGAACTCCGCCCACGCGTCCAGCGTGCCCTCCACCCAGCCGGAGCGGGTCAGCAGCTGCACCTCGCCGGGCACCGGGTCGAACCGGCAGACCGTATCCAGCCATAGGTTCGCCTCGCTGACGGCCCTGCGGGCCAGCTGGCCCTGCTCGGCGTTCACGGTGCGGTCGCTGCCCTCGCCGTTCGCCTGCTGCAACGCTATGGAGGTGGCGAGCTTGACGTTGATGGGCCCCTCCTGCACGGTGCGCTGCATATCGTCCATGGTGTTCAGCCCCCCGGCGGTGAACGCCTGCATCATCGACTGCACCTCGGCGGGTTTGGGCAACCGGCTCGGATCCTGGCTGAGCAGCTGCTCGCGAATCGGCTCGGGCAGATTCGCGATCTGGCTCCAGGCCATCTCACCCTGAATCGGTCCGAAGCATTCGATCAGCCATTGCCGGATAGCATTCTCGTCCATATCGGTCTCCGCCTTCGCGCTGTGAGGATAACGTCGGTTGTATCCATAGTATGGGAGGTATGCCGAATATGCACTCCACGCGCCGTTTTCACGCCAAAGGCGCATTCCAACGTCTGAGGCGGTACTTCGAAACCCGTTCGCTGCGGTACTGCGCCGGGCTGCTCGCCGTGCTGCTGGGACTGGTCGCGCTGGCGGCCCCCAGCCCCTACTGCATCGAAACCCCCGGGCCCACGCAGGATGTGCTGGGGAAGCTGACGGGGCGGTCCGGTGGCGAGGTTATTGCGGTCGAAGGCGCCGACACCTACACGGACGAGGGCGAACTGCTACTGACCACCGTCAACGCGTCGGGCGTGCCCGGATATCCGGTGTCGAATATCGTGGCGCTGATCGGCTGGTTCGACCCGGATACCGTGGTCATGCCGAACGAGGCCGTGGTGCCGATCGGGCAGACCGCCGAGGAGTACGCCGGCGAGAGCCAGCAGGAGATGGACCAATCCCAGCAGGAGGCGGTCGACGCCGCGCTGGCGTTCCTGCAGGACCGGGGCGTGGATGTGTCGGGCGTTGACGTGGAGATGCATGTGGAAGGCATCGGCGGCCCCTCGGCCGGCATGATGTACGCGCTGGGTCTGATCGATAAGCTGACGCCCGAAAGCGAGACCGGCGGGCGGACGATCGCGGGCACCGGAACCATCGATGCCGAGGGCAACGTGGGCGCCATCGGCGGCGTGCGCCTGAAGATGCTTGGGGCCAAGCGCGACGGCGCCACCTGGTTCCTCGCGCCGGAGGCAAACGCCGCCGAGGTGGCGGGCAATGTTCCCGAGGGGTTACGCGACGTATGCGTATCCACGCTGTCCGAGGCGTACGATGCGCTGACGGCCATCGGCCAGGGCAGGGGGGGATGGCCTGCCGCATTGTAAGGCGCGGTAGGACAGGGCGTTGCCCGGCGCGGCAACGGGCGTCCGGAATGTGGGAGGAATCGCGAATCGGCGCGGAAAGACCCCGTGAGTTCACACCGGTTTGCTATATTGTGCAACGTGAACCAAACAGCATCACGACACGCTGAAGAATTCGGTTTCAGCCGTGGGGACATCATTCAGGAATGGCTATGGGATGACGATGTAGACGATTCCATCCGTGCATCCATCGAGGAACTGACCGGTGAGGATCTCGTCGACGAGGAATACGATTCCGCCGTTGATGGCGTCATCATCTGGTGGAGGGATGGCGACGATGAGGACGCACTGTCCGACACGATTGTGGACGCGTATGCGGTGCTGGGGGAGGACGGGCCGCTGTGGGTGCTGACCCCGAAGCCGGGGCGTCCGGGCGCCGCCAGCTCCAGCACGGTGCAGTCCGCGGCCAAAACCGCAGGCATGAACGCCGCGACGCCGTTGACGGTCAGCTCCGATTGGAACGGCATCCGACTGCGCGCCTTCGGCAAGGGGCGCTGAATACGACGTATGGCCGCCGCATTGCCGCGGCGGCCATAACGATTCGTGTGGGCGATGAGGGACTCGAACCCCCGACATCCACCGTGTAAAGGTGGCGCTCTAACCAACTGAGCTAATCGCCCGCATCGACCTACTGTACCGTATGCCTCGACCGTATGGCGAGCGCGTGGCGTGTGTTGGTGCTCGGGCGCGTCGCAACGGTCACGTAATCTGGACTACAGAGTTGTAACCGTAGGAGGTCAAGAGCCATGGCGCAGCAACCTGAATCCGGCAGGAACGCTTCGGGCATCGCCCGGGCGGGCAAGCGCAAGTGGGGATATAACCCCGAACAGGTGGATGAGTTCCTCGAACGTACCCACGCGTTGTATGACAGCGAAGACGCCCAGCTGACGCAGCAGGACATCCAGAACGTGTCGTTCGACCTGAGCAAGGGTGGCTACGTCATCAGCCAGGTGGACGCCGCGTTGGGCCGGCTCGAACGCGCCGTGGTGGATCAGCAGACCACCCGGGAGATCGCACGTCACGGACGTGTGGTGTGGAAGGCCCAGACCGAGGATCTGTACCGCAGCCTGGCCGCTCACGCCGACCGCGCGGCGCGTCAGCGTTTCCGCCCGGGTGACGCCAAGGCTCCGTCCTACGATCGCAAGCAGGTCGACCGTCTGGTGGATCAGGTCATCGACAAGGCCGCCGCGGAACTGGGCGTGGACGGGGTGACAGCCGACGACGTGAAGGATCTGGTGGATGTGAACTCCACCAGCGTGGCCAATGTGATCTTCACCCAGCGCAAGGGCAAGCGCGGCTATGACGAACGCCAGGTGGACAACTACCTGAACGCCTGCGTGCGGCTGCTGAGCCGCATCGAGTCCTATGCCCGCGTGTCGGATTACGTCCATGACCCCGCCACCACGCAGCAGCGCAGTGCGGTGGCCGAGACGGCCGCGGCTCCGGCGCTGTTCCCGCCGAGGGGGGAGAGCCAGCCGCTCGATACGGCCGCGTCCCCCACGGTGATGGACGACGATTTCGCCGAACTGCATCGCGTCGAGCAGCAGATCTTCGCCGTTCCGGCACCCGCCGCCCCGCGTGAGCCCGCGGTGGCGCCCGTGCCGCCTGCCCCGGCTCCCGCACCGTCCGCACCGACTGCCGAGACGGCGTCCCCGGTGACGACGACCGCCATGCCTGCTCCGGCCCCCACGCCCGAATACACGACTCCTGCGGCGCCGGCACCGGTCGCGTGGGATTACGCCCGGAAGACCGAGCCGGCAGCCGTGGCGCAGCAGCCCGAACGGAGTACTCCCGAACAGAACACTCCGGAGAAGAGCGAGGATCCGCTGGCGGGGCTGGCGCATCTGGCCGCCGCCGTGCAGCAGACCCAGCCGATGCCGACGGCCTCCGATCCGGTGGTGCCGTCATTGGACGTCCCCAGCGTGCCGACGGTGCGCTCGCTGAATCTGGACGCCATGCCGTCGCTGGACATCCCCGATCTGTCGTTCCCCACGTTCGACAATGACGAACCGACGCGGAAGAAGCCGGAACAGTGAATCAGAACCTCACCGTGGTCATCCTTGGTTCGACCGGTTCCATCGGCACCCAGGGATTGGACGTCATCGCGCGCCACCGTGACCGGTTCACCGTCGTCGGATTGGCGGCGGGCGGCGCCCATGTGGAGCTGTTGGCCAAGCAGGCCGCGGAGTTCCAGGTGCCGCAGGTGGCCGTATACCGGGCCGACGTGGTGCCTGCGCTGCGGGAGGCGTTGGACCGCGCCGGTGCCGTGACCACGCAGATTCAAGCCGGACCGGATGCGGTGGAGGCCGTCGCCGGATGCGGTGCCGCGGTGGTGCTCAACGGCATCACCGGCTCGATCGGTCTGAAGCCGTCCATCGCCGCGCTGAAGGCCGGCTCCCAACTGGCCCTGGCGAACAAGGAATCGGTGGTGGCGGGCGGCAACCTGCTGTTCTCCGCCCAGACCCGGGACAATCAGATCAATCCGGTGGATTCCGAGCATTCCGCGATCTGGCAGTCGCTGCGCTCCGGCACCCACGCCGAGGTCTCGCGCCTGATCGTCACCGCGTCGGGAGGCCCGTTCCGCGGCATGACGCGCGAGCAGATGGCCGACGTCACCCCCGAGCAGGCGCTGCATCATCCGACGTGGAACATGGGGCCTGTCGTCACCATCAACTCGTCCACGCTGATGAACAAGGGACTTGAGGTCATCGAGGCGAGCCGTCTGTTCGACATCGAGCCTGACCGGATCGTGGTGACCGTGCATCCGCAGTCCATCGTGCACTCGATGGTGGAGTTCCGTGACGGCGCCACCATCGCCCAGGCCTCGCCGCCGGATATGCGTCTGCCGATCGCGCTGGGCCTGTCCGCGCCGGACCGTCTGGACGACATCGCGGCGCCCTGCGATTGGACGACGGCCGCCACCTGGACCTTCGAGCCGCTGGACGATGAGGCGTTCCCGGCCGTGAATCTGGCGCGCCAGTGCCTCAAGGCCTCGCAGAAGCATACCGCCGTGCTCAACGCGGCGAATGAGCAGGCCGTGCACGCGTTCCTGGACCATCGGCTGCCCTACCTGGGCATCGTGGATACGGTCAAGGCCGTCATCGACCAGATGGACGCCGAATTGCGCGGCAACCCGGTGTTCGCCTCCGTGGAGGAAATGGGCGAAGTCGAGCTCGAAGCTCGCCGTCGTGCCGATGATCTGATAGACAAGCAGTTGTGATTCAGAACGATACCCCAGCCGAAACCATGACCGGTGATATGACCAACGACAAGCCGTTCCGCAAAACAGGCGAGGCCGCGATCAGCGAGAGTCCGCTCCATCCGCGCCGCCAGTCCCGCCGGATCATGGTGGGGCCGGTGCCGGTCGGCGGCGGGGCGCCGATCTCCGTGCAGTCGATGACCAACACTCCGACCGTGGACGTGTCGGCCACGCTCCAGCAGATCGCCGAGCTGACCGCCGCCGGATGCGATATCGTCCGCGTGGCGGTGCCCAGCCAGGATGATGCCGACGCATTGCCCGAAATCGTCAGGAAGTCGCCGATCCCGGTGATCGCCGACATCCATTTCCAGAGCAGGTACGTGTTCCAGGCCATCGACGCGGGATGCGCGGCGGTGCGCGTGAACCCGGGCAACATCCGCAAGTTCGACGAGGTGGGACCGGCCATCTGCAAGGCCGCCACCGACGCGGGCATCTCGCTGCGCATCGGCGTGAACGCCGGGTCGCTGGACAAGGAGCTGTACGCCAGGTACGGCGGGCCGACCCCGGAGGCATTGGTCGCCTCCGCGCTGAAGGAGGCCCGCATGTTCGAGGACGTGGGCTTCCATGACTTCAAGATCTCCGTCAAACACCATGATCCGATCACCATGGTGCAGACCTACCGACTGCTCGCCTCCAAGGGCGATTGGCCGCTGCATCTGGGCGTCACCGAAGCGGGACCCGCCTGGCAGGGCACGATCAAGTCCTGTCTGGCGTTCGGCGCGCTGCTGGCCGAAGGCATCGGCGACACGATCCGCGTCTCCCTGTCGGCGCCGCCGGTCGAGGAGGTCAAGGTGGGATGCAAGATCCTCGAATACCTGGGACTGCGCCCGCGCAGGTTCGACATCATCTCATGCCCGAGCTGCGGCCGCGCGCAGGTGGATGTGATCCAGCTGGCCAACGCCGTCACCGAAGGGCTCAAGGATGTGACCGCGCCGATCCGCGTGGCCGTGATGGGCTGCATCGTCAACGGTCCGGGCGAGGCGCGCGAGGCCGATCTGGGCGTGGCCTCCGGCAACGGCAAGGGGCAGATCTTCATCAAGGGCAAGGTCATCGAAACGGTGCCCGAGGACAGGATCGTGGACACGCTGCTGGAGAAGGCCAACGAGATCGCCGCACAGATGGAGGCCGAGGGCCAGGTGCCGGCCGGCTCCACCGGGCCGGTCGTCGTGCCGGTCACCCATACCGCGCGTCACGCGTGAGCTCATGCACCGGCCGTCGCGTGACTACAATGAACCGACGTGATGCATCATCGGAAGTCCACACGGCGGCCGGGCGGCTGGAGCCGTCGCCGGCGTCTGCTGACCACGCTGCCGATATTCATCGTGCTGTTCGGCATCCTGGTCACCGTCTCCACGTTGACCGACGTCCAATGGCATGACGACGCCACCGGACGCACCATCACGCCAGCGACCCCCAACACCGCCGTCGCCTTCGCCAACCCCGACGACGTCCCGCTGCCCGCGCTCGGCACCTACGAGGTCCGCGACCGCTACGTGACCATCGACGTCACCCGCGCATCCACCGGCGAGGTCCAGAAGCTGAACGTGCACGTCCGCGAGCCGGTCGATGCCGGAAACGGTCTGCCCGGCGTCGTGTTCCTGCACGGGGCGGGATACGGCACCTGCGACAACTCGTTCAGCGACGTGGCGAAGGCGATGGGCACGGCGGGCATCGTGACCGCCGTGGTGGACAAGCCCGCCTGGTCCACCATCGACATCAACCGCGACTATCCGGCCTCCGCGGACGCCTATGACGCGGTCATCGACTACATCCGCGGCTTGGACGCGGTGGACGACGGCAAGGTCGGCATCTACGCCACCTCCGAGGGCACGTGGATCTCCAGCTATCTGCTGCAGGACGACCCCGACGTGGCCTTCCAGATCCTGCTCAGCCCGATGGTGTTCACGCCCCGGGAATCGCTGGCGTTCTTCGTCGCGCAGGATTTCACGCTCGCCGGCGCCCACGGCGGCTACCAGTCCTTCGTCCGCCGCGTGTTCAACATCGACGCGGCGCTGTTCGGACTGACGAACCTGGACATCCGGACGCTCACACCGGAGGCGTACGCCATCCCCACATTCGTGGCGTACGGTTCACGGGATGTGATGACCGCGCAGGTCGACGGTCTGCACACCATCCTGGACATGTGCGAGCGGGCGGGAAACCCTGACGTGGTGATACGCAGCTACCGCGGCGGCAACCATGTGCTCCGGCCCGGCGACCTGACGGCGCTCGGCACCCCGTATGCGGGCAACTACGTGAACGATCTGATCGACTGGATCGGCGGCACGCTGGCCGGGCTCGATCCGATCTGCGAACAGGTGGCGGGGGCGCCGATCCGGCAGTCGAGCGCGGTGCCGACATTGCGGGCGCAACGCGTGGCCACGATCTACGGCGTGGTGTTGCATATCCTGACGCTGGTGCTGCTGATCGCCTCGGCGGCGGTCGCTCTGGTGGGTGCGACGCGCCGGATACGGCAGGGGCTGCGGCGCAAGGAGCCGGTGTTCGGCTTCAGCCACGGTTTCGGCAGGTCGCTGGCGTTGCTGGTCATGGCCACGGGGCTCACCCTGCTGTTGTTCGTGGCGGCCATGGGACGCATCATCATGTCGGTGGTGAACCTGGCATGGGGCGGCACGCCGGCGCATGACCCGGGCATCATGTACTGGAGCTGGCCGGTGGCGCAGGTGGTGTGCGCGCTGGTGGTGTGGGAATGGTCGGGCGTGCTCGCCCGGCTGATCGAGGTGGCCTCGGCCCGCGGCATCCTGCGGGTGCCGCCGCGCAAGGGGGCGGTGCGGGAGATCGTGACCGGCGAGCAGCCGGTGCTGGCCTCGCGTCGATTGGGGCGCGTGATGTTCTGGCTGGCCGGAACCGCCATGTTCGCCGTCCTACTGGTGTTCGCGTTCTGGGGCCTGTTCTCGTATGCCGAACCGCTCGTATACTGAGACCCGGATGGAGGTGCGCGATGGCGTTGTACACGGATGAGGGCGTGGTCCTGCGCACCGCCAAACTGGGGGAGGCCGACCGCATCATCACACTGTTCACCCGCATGCACGGCAAGGTGCGCGCCGTGGCCAAAGGCGTCCGACGGACCAAATCGCGGTTCGGCGGGCGTCTGGAACCGTTCATGCGCGTGAATGTGCTCATCGCCGAGGGCCGGTCGTTGGACGTCATCTCCCAGGCCGAGACCATATCGGCCTACGCGTCGTCGATCTGCCTGGATTATGACGCGTATATGGCGGCCGGGATCATGGCGGAGACGCTGGACAAGCTGATCGACACCGAGCGCGAGGCCGCGCCGGAGCAATACCGGCTGCTGATCGGCGCCCTGCACGCCCTGTCCAAGCAGGTCCATCCGGCGCAGTCGATCAGCGACTCGTACGTATTGCGCGCCCTGGCGTTGGCCGGCTGGACGCCGCGACTGCAATCCTGCGTGGTCTGCGGCACCCGTGAACGGCTGCAGCATCTGTCGATTCCGGCCGGTGGCGTGATGTGCTCCGCCGACCGCACCCCCGAGGCGCGTCCGCTGGCCGATGCGGAACGGGTGCAGCTGTGCGCGCTGCTGGCGGGGGACTGGACGATGCTTGGCGACCGCCCGCCCGAGGCCCGGGTGACCCGACTGGTGGGGGATTGGGCGGAGTACTATCTGGAGCGTCCTCTGCGTTCGATGCGCGTCTAGTGCTGCTGTGTTCGATGCGCGTCCGGGAGACGACTGCAAACGGTAAGATGCGTAGTATGGCTTTTGAGAACGTTGATTACCAGTCGCTGAGTGTGCCTGCCGCGCCGTTTTCCGACCCCTCGCGCATCCCCGATTTTCCGAAGAGCAAGGTGCCGCGTCACGTCGGCGTGATCATGGACGGCAACGGGCGTTGGGCGCAGCAGCGCGGGCTGATCCGCACCGAAGGCCACCAGGCCGCCGAGCCGGTGGTGTTCGACACCATCGCAGGCGCCATCGAGGCCGGCGTGCGCTACCTGAGCCTGTACACGTTCTCCACCGAAAACTGGAAGCGCAGCCCGCAGGAGGTGCGGTTCCTGATGGGCTTCTCGCGTGACATCATCCACCGCCGCGTGGCCCAGATGGACGAATGGGGCGTGCGCGTGCGCTGGTCGGGACGCCGTCCGAAGCTGTGGAAATCGGTGATCGACGAACTTGAGGTGGCGATGGAGCGCACCAAGCGCAACAAGGTCATCGACGTGGTATTCTGCATCAACTACGGCGGGCGCGCGGAGATCGCCGACGCCTGCGCCGCCATCGCGCGCGAGGTGCGTGACGGCCGCATCAGCGGCGACCGCGTGACCGAGAAGATGGTGGCCGAGCATCTGTACAACCCCGACATCCCCGACTGCGATCTGGTGATCCGCACCTCGGGCGAGCAGCGCACCTCGAACTTCCTGCCGTGGGAGGCCGCCTACGCCGAACTCGACTTCGTGCCCGAACTGTTTCCCGACTGCGGCCGCGAGGTGCTGTGGCGTTCGATCGACCACTACATCCACCGCGATCGCCGGTTCGGCGGCGTGAAGAAATAAGGTTTCAAGCCGCTGTCCGTCGGAGGGGTCTGCGCAGGTCGGCGAGGCGGTCTTTCGTGCGTTTCTGCTGCGCCGAGGGGCATGGGCGTGTATCGTTTGATGCATGACGACGATGAAGCAGGTGGCGCAGAAGGCGGGAGTCTCGGTATCCACGGTGTCGTTGGTGCTGAACCATCGCGACGCAGGCCGTGTGAAAGCCGAAATCGCCGAACGGGTGCGGAAAACCGCGGAGGAGCTGGGGTATCGGCCCAATCCGCTGGCCAGCAGTCTGCGTACCAGCAGGACCCATATCCTAGGCTTCATCAGCGAGGAGGTCGCCACAACCCCGTACGCCGGCGGCATCATCCTCGGGGCGCAGGACGCGGCCAGCCGATTGGGATACATCATGCTCACCGTCAGCACCGACGGCGAGTCCGACGAGGGTACGGAGATCGCCGCGCTGAAGCGCTACGGCGTGGACGGTTTCATGTACGCCAAGATGTCGAACCGCATCACGCATGTGCCGGATGCGTTGAAGGATTCCCCGGTGGTGCTGGTGGACGCCACGGACGCGGAGGGGCGGATTCCCAGCGTGGAACCGGACGAGATCATGATCGCCAAGGACGCCACCAATCGGCTGATCTAGGCCGGCTGCCGGCGCATCGCCTACATCGGGTGCAGCGAGCCGATGATCGCGCAGGACCTGCGTAAGGAGGGGTACCGTCGGGCCCTGGAGGAGGCCGGCATCGGCTACGATGAGCGGCTGGTCGTCGATGTGCTGAACAACCGGCCTGCGTTGGATGAGGTCCGGGAGCTCTTCGACCGGGAGAATCCGGATGGCTTCTTCTGCTTCAACGATGCGCGTTCGTGGCCGGTGTACGAGTGCGCGGCCCGCAAAGGGCTGACCGTGGGCAGGGATATTTCGGTGGTGGGCGTGGACAACCACCGCGTCATCGCCGAGACGTTCTCCCCGCAGCTGACCACGGTGGAACTGCCGCATTACGAGATGGGGTATTGGGCGGCGTGCAAGCTGATCTCGATGATCGAGGGGCGGTCGCTGGACGATGTGCCGATGCCTGCGACGCGAGCCCCGATTCCGCCGCTGGATTCGCCGATTCCTGCGAGGATCCATTGCACGCTGATCGAGAAGGAGTCCGTGGTCCGCTGAGCGTACTGTGTGCGGCGGTTGCGTGTAGTGTGGTCGACATATTGGATGCGACACGCCGGTGTGCAGTAGGCATGGAATCCAATAACGGCGCTATTTCAATCGTTTAATGTTCGTATGGTGCACGGCAAATGTAAATCGTTTGACGTAAAACGATTGACGTTTTATGATGGCATCACGGTCCCCGGACGGCACGGCAGCCGGACAGAGATCCGCCGCGTCCGCGGCACAATCGAATATCAAGGCAATGGCAGCGGCGGTCGCACGGCAGCGTCCGTCGAAAGAGAAAAGAGACACACATGGCAAGTGCATCAAGGTCTGCATGGCGCAACCCGTCGTATCTGCAGAGCTCCTTCGGCATCTTCATGTTCTTCTGCTCGTGGGGCATCTGGTGGTCGTTCTTCTCCAGGTGGCTGCTGGACCCGGATAAGGGTTTGGGCATGACGGCCGCCGAACAGGGGCAGATCTACTCCATCAACTCGCTGGCCACGCTGATCATCATGTTCGTCTACGGCGTGATCCAGGACCAGCTGGGCATCAAGCGCAAGCTCGTCATCGCGGTTTCGGTCATCGCCGCGCTGGTCGGCCCGTTCGCCCAGTTCATCTACGCCCCGATGCTCACCGCCGGCGGCACCACCCGCTTCCTAGGTGTGCTGCTCGGCTCCATCGTGCTGTCCGCGGGCTTCATGTCCGGCTGCTCGCTGGTCGAGGCGCTCACCGAACGCTACAGCCGCAAGTTCGGCTTCGAATACGGCCAGTCCCGCGCCTGGGGCTCCTTCGGCTACGCCATCGTGGCCCTCATCGCCGGCCACACCTTCAACATCAACCCGCTGATCAACTTCTGGATCGGTTCCGCCTGCGGCCTGGGCATGCTGCTCGTCTACCTGTTCTGGGTACCCGCCGAGCAGAAGGCCGAACTCAAGAAGGAAGCCGACTCCACCGAGCGCACCAACCCGACGCTCAAGGAGATGGTCTCCGTCCTCGGCATGCCGACCCTGTGGGTGCTCATCGTCTTCATGATCTTCACGAACACGTTCTACACCGTGTTCGACCAGCAGATGTTCCCGACCTACTACTCCAGCCTGTTCCCGACCACCGAGATCGGCGACGCCACCTACGGCACGCTCAACGGCTTCCAGGTCTTCCTCGAGTCCGCCATGATGGGCGTGGTCCCGATCATCATGCGCAAGATCGGCGTGCGCAACTCCCTGCTGCTCGGCGCGTTCGTGATGTGCGCCCGCATCGGCCTGTGCGGCGCGTTCCACGACCCGATCTCCGTGTCGATCGTCAAGCTGTTCCACTCCATCGAGGTGCCGCTGTTCTGCCTGCCGGCATTCCGCTACTTCACGCTGCACTTCGACACCAAGCTCTCCGCCACGCTGTACATGGTGGGCTTCCAGATCGCCTCCCAGGTCGGCCAGGTGGTGCTGTCCGTGCCGCTGGGCGCCCTGCATGACGCGATGGGCGACCGCCCGACCTTCTTCACGATCTCCGCAATCGTGCTCGTCGCACTGATCTACGGCTTCTTCGTCATCAAGAAGGACGACCAGGAAGTCGGCGGCGATCCGTTCTACACCGACAAGCAGCTCAAGGCCATGGAAGCCGCCAAGGCCTGACGATGCGGCGGGGCGGCCGAGCCGACGGTCCGGCCGCCCCGCCTCCTCCCGCTCTTCCGTAGCGCAACCATCGAACATCACCAAGTAATCAGAAAGGCACGCAACGATGAGTGACTTCACTCCTACCCTCACCCCGATCGCAGACCACGACGCCGAACTGGCCAAGGCCGAACTCGGCGTGGCCAAACTGGCGGCGTCGCGCAACGACCGCTGGTACCCCAAATTCCACATCGCCTCCAACGGCGGCTGGATTAACGACCCGAACGGCCTGTGCTACTACAAGGGCCGCTGGCACGTCTTCTACCAACTGCACCCGTACGGCACCGCATGGGGCCCGATGCACTGGGGACATGTCTCCAGCGAGGACATGGTCACGTGGCGCCGCGAACCGATCACGATGGCGCCGAGCCTCGAACAGGAGAAGAACGGCGTGTTCTCCGGCTCGGCCGTCATCGGCGACGACGGCAAGCTCCGCTTCTACTACACCGGCCACCGCTGGGCCAACGGCGTGGACAACACCGGCGGCGAATGGCAGGTGCAGCTGATGGCCGTGCCGGACGATGACGAGATCACGCATGTCACCAAGCTCGGCATGGTTGTCGACTGCCCGCGCGAGAAGGTCCACTGGCACTTCCGCGACCCGAAGGTCTGGAAGACCGGCGATACCTGGTACATGATCCACGGCGTCTCCTCCGCCGACCAGCGCGGCCAGATGTGGCTGTACACCTCCGAGGACATGGTCGAGTGGACGTTCAAGACCGTGCTGTTCGAACATCCCGATCCGAACGTGTTCATGCTCGAATGTCCCGACTTCTTCCCGCTCAAGGACAAGGACGGCAACGAGAAGTGGATCATCTGCTTCTCCGCCATGGGTTCCAAGCCGAACGGGTTCATGAACCGCAACCAGAACAACGCCGGCTACATGATCGGCTCCTGGGAGCCGGGC
The DNA here is from genome assembly GCF_000741215.1 of Bifidobacterium pullorum subsp. gallinarum. Taxonomy (GTDB): domain Bacteria; phylum Actinomycetota; class Actinomycetes; order Actinomycetales; family Bifidobacteriaceae; genus Bifidobacterium; species Bifidobacterium pullorum_B. The sequence continues at coordinate 371,328 of NZ_JGYX01000002.1, read as the reverse complement.
GGCCGGTTCCAGCCCGAAACCGAATTCCGCCTGTGGGACTGGGGCCACAACTACTACGCTCCGCAGTCCTTCGACACCGAGGACGGCCGGCGCATCATGTACGGCTGGATGAGCCCGTTCGACTACAAGTACGCGATGGCCGACGACGGCTGGTGCGGCCAGCTGACCCTGCCGCGCGAGGTGTTCCTCGGCGAGGACGGCGACGTGCACACCGTGCCGGTGCCCGAACTGGCGGGCCTGCGCGAGGACACGTACGACCACGGTGCGATCGATCTGTCCGCCGGTGAGGAACGCGTGCTCAGCGACGACGCCGAGGCCGTGGAGATCGAGATGGCGATCGACCTGAAGGCCACCACCGCGGAACGCTGCGGGCTCAAGGTGCACGCCACCGAGGATGGCGGATACGTCTACGTGGCGTATGACGCGCAGCTCGGCCGCGTGGTGCTCGACCGCCAGGCCGGACACGGCACCGACGGCGGCTACCGCGCCGCCCCGCTGGACGCTGCGGAACTGGCGGCTGACACGCTCACGTTGCGGGTGTTCGTGGACCGCGGTTCGGTGGAGGTCTATGTCAACGACGGCCATCAGGTGCTGAGCTCCTACGACTTCCCGACCGAAGGCCCGCGTGCGGTCAAGCTGATCAGCGAGTCCGGCTCGCTCAAGGCCACGGGTGTGACCCTGCACCACCTGAAGTCCAACGGCTTGGAGTGACCGCCTGGCCTGACCGTTCTTCGCGAATCCTCATCACATAGCACATAGCAAGCGGTCCGCAACGCTCCCACTCGCTGTGGGTGGCGTTGCGGACCGCTTCGTTGTGATGTCAGCGTGCATGCCCGGCGGATGCCGGCGGCTACTCGGCCAGGAGCTCGTCCACCAGTTTCGATTTCTCGGTCAGCTGGCCGCTGAAGCCCGGCCGGATGTCGAGCTTCAAGGTCACGCCGGTGCGGTAGCCCTGCTCGGCGAGCTTCATCGTGGCGTCGCGCACCACGCGCAGCACGTCGTCCAGGTCGCCTTCGATGTTGGTGAACATCGCGTTCGTCTCGTTCGGCAGTCCGGAATCGCGGATCACCGCCACCGCCTGCGAGACGTATTCGCTGAGCTCCGCGCCCACGCCGCTGGGGGCGATGGCCACGGCCGCCACCGTGTTGATATACGGCTTGCCGGTTTCGGGGTCGGTCGGCACCTCCTGCCGGACGGCGTTGCGGTTGATCTGCTTGGATTCGTTCATGTCAAACTCCTTCTTCTGATGTGCCGGCTTCAGCGCCAACGCCAGGCGTGGTCCATTGGACCGGCGCCGTGCCCCAGGTCGAGCTGTTCGGCCAACGCGCCGGTCAGATAATCCTTGGCGCTGCGTACCGCCTGCGGCAGCGTCTCGCCGAGCGCCAGATGGGAGGCGATCGCCGAGGACAGCGTGCAGCCGGTACCGTGCGTATTCGGATTGTCGATGCGCGGGCTGGTGAACCATGTCACGGCACCATCGGGTTCGACCAGCACGTCGTTCGCGTCCTTGACGCCGTGCCCGCCCTTGACGAGTACCGCACATCCGAAGTGTTCTGCCAGTGTGCGGCCGGCCGTCTCCATATCCGCCTCGGCACGAATCCCTTCGCTGAGCAGTCGAGCGGCAGGGTCATCATTCGCCGACGAACGCTCCTGCAGAGCCTGCTCCAGCAGCGCTTCGGTCTCGGGCATGTTCGGTGTGATGACCGTGGCCAGCGGGAACAGCCGTGTGGTGAGCGCGGCGACGGCGTCATCATCGATGAGCTTGGCGCCGGAGGTGGCCACCATCACCGGGTCGAGCACGATGTTCTGCGCCTGATGCGCGGTCAGCCGGTCGGCGATCGTCTCGATAAGCGCCGCGCTGGAGACCATGCCGATCTTGACCGCCATCGGCGGGATGTCCTCGAACACCGCATCGATCTGGTCGGCCAGGATCGCCGGGTCGGCGTTCTGCACGGCGCGCACGCCGGTGGTGTTCTGCGCCGTCAGCGACGTGATGGCGGACATGCCGAACACGCCATTGGCCAGCATCGTCTTCAGATCGGCCTGAATGCCTGCACCGCCCGACGAATCCGATCCGGCGACCGTCAGCACCGGCGGCAGGCCGTGCGGTTGCTTGACGTCGAACATGGCGGCACCGCATTGCAGGGGAGCGGCCACATCCGATTGCGGATGGGAGGCCGCCGACGTCGCAACGCCGTGCCGGGCGTCCCCGCGCACGGCGGTCCATGCCTGGAGCAGTTCGCGGGTGGCGCGTTCCGGATCGTCCGCGGCGGCGATCGCCGAGACCACGAACCATCCGGCGGCCGCGGTCCGGGCCAACGCCGGCACGTCGTCCGCGTGCACGCCGCCGCCGACCACTACCGGATACCGGCTCGCCTCGCACAACAGTTGCGCCCCCGCGATGCCGAGCGCGTGCTTGGTGCCGTCCGCTTCGACCGCGGCCGCATCCGGCTTGGTGGCGGTGTAGTGCAGTGGTCCCGCGCCGATATAGTCGATGGTGCCGTCGGACAGCGCGTTGGCGGCTTTGATGTGCGGCAGGGTTTCGGCGGACAGGCCGATGACGGCGTCGGGGCCGAGCAGGGCGCGGGCCTGTTCGGGAGCCATATCGTCCTGGCCGATGTGCACGCCGTCGACCTTGATGCCGAGTTCACGGCACTGCCAGGCCGCATCGACGCGGTCGTCGATGACGAACGCCACGGTGTCCGCCTTGCCGGCCTGCGCGATGACGGCGGCGATCGCCTCGGCCATCGCGGTCAGATCGCGGGTGTCGGCGTGCTTGGCGCGCAGCTGGATGAAGGTCGCGCCGCCACGCAGAGCCGTGGCGACGACATCGGCCACCGGACGTCCCTTGGTGTCATCGGGGCCTACGACGAAGTAGGCGCGCAGGTCGAAGCGGTCGCGCATTGTGGGGTAGGGGGAACGGTTCATCGTCGATCCTTTCCGTGGTGATTGGACCGTTGCATCGAACGGCCTATGTCGTTGTGCCGTCTGTTTCACTGCAGAATCGTGGAGTCGGCGATCTGTTCGGCGGTCACGTTCCACAACGCATCCAGGAATTCGGTCTGGAACGAGCCGGGGCCGTGGGCGGCGGCTTCGGCGATCTCGCCGGCGCGGTTGAAGTGCAGCGAAGCGGCCATCGCCGCGGTCAGCGGGTCGGCGACGGCCAGATAGGTGCCGACCACGCCGCCGAGCGAGCAGCCGGCGCCGGTGATCTTGGTCATCAGCGCGCTGCCGCCGGGCAGCCGGTAATCGTGCGTGCCGTCGGTGATGAAATCGATGGCGCCGGATACGGCGACCGCACCCTGTCCATTGGGCGAATGGGCGGCGAGGTGGCGGGCGAGGCGGCGGGCCGCGGGAATCGCGGAATCCACCTCGTCGACGGATTCCACGCCGGCCGGACGGGTCCCGTCATCCGCGGCGGCGTCCGTGTCCGTCAATCCCCACATCCGGTCGAGCACGATGATCTCGCTGGCGTTGCCGCGGACGATGGTCGGCGGCACATCGCGGAACGATTCGAGGATGGCGGTGCGCGTGGCGCCCAGTCCCGCCGCCACGGGGTCGAGCACCCACGGCTTGCCCTGGTCGTGCAGTCCGCGGGCGATGTCCGCCAGGGCGTCCTTGTAGAACGGCAGCAGTGTGCCGACGTTGATGTAGGTGGCGCCACAAATGGCCGCGATATCCAGGACGTCGTCCGGCAGATAGCTCATCGCGGCGGTGCCGCCGGCGGCCAGCTGCGCGTTCGCCACCAGATTGATGGTGACGAAGTTCGTGAACGATTGCGCCAGTGGCGTGGTGCTGCGCACGGCATGGACCGCATCCGCAATGCGCGTGCGCAGCGGATGGCCGGCGGGTAGATTGCCGGTCTGAGAGGTGGATGTTACGGCCGATGCCATGGACGAGTCGATGCTCATATCTGCTCCCTACGATGGTCTTAACCAACAGGTTCAAAGGGTCGGGCTTGTGGCCCATCTCAACCCCGTGCGGGGTTCCCCTGCATGTCGGTTCCGACGCTACGCCGTCAAGCGGACAATCCGGGCATCAAACCGGCGGTCCGTGCTGTCAGCGTCTATCGGTATCCTGAGGTCTTTGATAAGACCCCAAACCGTTCAAACCAGAAGGTGCATTGTGGCTGCAAGCAAACTCGATGAAGTGGTATCCCTCGCGAAGCGTCGCGGATTCGTTTTCCCCGCCGGCGAGATCTACGGCGGCACCCGTTCCGCGTGGGACTACGGCCCGCTCGGCGTGGCGCTCAAGGACAACATCAAGCGTGAATGGTGGCGCTCGATGGTCGTGACCCGCGGCGACGTGGTGGGCGTGGACACCTCGGTGATCCTGCCGCCGGCCGTGTGGGTGGCCTCCGGACACGTCTCCGTGTTCAACGACCCGCTGATCGAATGCCTGAACTGCCACAAGCGCCATCGCGCGGACAAGCTCGAGGAATCCTATGCCGAGAAGCACGGCCATGAGCCGGAGAACGGCCTGAAGGACATCGTGTGCCCCGACTGCGGCACGAAGGGCGATTGGACCGAGCCGCGCGACTTCAACATGATGCTGCGCACGCATCTGGGCCCGGTGGAGGACGAGAACAGCCTGCACTACCTGCGCCCGGAGACCGCGCAGGGCATCTTCGTGGACTTCAAGAACGTCATGACCTCCTCGCGCTCCAAGCCGCCGTTCGGCATTGCGAACATGGGCAAGAGCTTCCGCAACGAGATCACCCCGGGCAACTTCATCTTCCGCACTCGCGAGTTCGAGCAGATGGAGATGGAGTTCTTCGTGGTGCCGGGCACCGACGAGGAATGGCACCAGTACTGGATCGACACCCGCACCCGCTGGTACACCGATCTGGGCATCAAGCCGGAAAACCTGCGCCACTACGAGCATCCGAAGGAGAAGCTGAGCCACTATTCCAAGCGCACCGTGGACATCGAATACCGCTTCGGTTTCCAGGGCTCCGAGTGGGGCGAGCTGGAGGGCATCGCCAACCGCACCGACTTCGACCTGACCGCGCACCAGAACCACTCCGGCGAGGACCTGAGCTACTTCAACCAGGCCACCGGCGAGCGCTTCATCCCGTACGTCATCGAGCCGGCCGCCGGCCTGACCCGCTCCCTCATGGCCTTCCTGGTGGACGCCTACGACGTGGACGAGGCCCCGAACACCAAGGGCGGCGTGGACAAGCGCACCGTGCTGCGTCTGGATCCGCGCCTGGCTCCGGTCAAGGCCGCGGTGCTGCCGCTGTCCAAGAAGCCGGAGCTGCAGGGCATCGCCCAGGATCTGGCCGCCGACCTGCGCCAGCACGACTGGATGATCGACTACGACGAGGCCGGCGCGATCGGCCGCCGCTACCGCCGTGAGGACGAGATCGGCACCCCGCTGTGCGTGACGGTGGACTTCGACACGATCGACGATCACGCCGTGACGGTCCGCGAGCGCGACACGATGGCCCAGGAGCGAGTCAGCCTGGACAAGGTGGCCGAATACGTGGCCGAGCGCGTCGGCGAGAAGCGCGTGCGCTACCCGCAGGGCCCGGTCTCCATCGTCGGCACCAAGGCCGCGGATGGTGGTCAGGACGTGGCCAAGGAGCAGGGCGTCGACGAGAGCGAGCCGGTGAAGGTGGCCGAAGCCGGCGGGCAGTACTGAGTCGAACACGTTCGAACGATAATGAGATGACGGGATCCAGTCCGGCAGGCGTCCGGTCTGGGTCCCGTCTCCGTGAATAAGGGGATGGGAATCCGGATATGTCAGAGGAAGCCGTGATCGATTGTGCCGACGAAACCGTTTCGGTCGATCCACGTACCGACGCGAAGCCGACGTCCGCCGTGCGCATCGCCCCGGTCGATCTGGGGCCGGTGCATGTCGAGACCCCGGTGGTGCTCTCGCCGATGGCGGGCGTGACCAACTGGCCGTTCCGCGTGCTGTGCGAGGAATACGGTCCGGACGGACTGTACGTGGCCGAGATGATCACGGCCCGTGCGCTGGTGGCGCGCAATCCCAAGGCGTTGCGGCTGTGCCGGTTCGCGCCGGGGGAGAGGATCCGCTCGCTGCAGCTGTACGGGGTGAACCCCGGCATCGTGGAGCAGGCGGCGCGCATCGTGGTGGACGAGGACATGGCCGACCATGTGGACCTCAACTTCGGCTGTCCGGTGCCGAAGGTCACGCGCCGCGGCGGCGGTTCCGCCCTGCCGTGGAAAACCGATCTGTTCCGTGAGATCATCCAGCGGGTCGTACGCGTCTGCGACGAGGCGAACATTCCGGTGACCGCCAAGATCCGCGTCGGGATCGACCACGACCACGAGACCTTCCACGAGGCCGGCCATATCGCCCAGGAGGAGGGGTGCAAGGCGGTGACCCTGCACGCCCGGACCACCGCCGAATACTACGGCGGGCATTCCGACTGGTCCCGGATCGGCGAGCTGGTGAGCGAACTGGACATCCCGGTGTTCGGCAACGGCGACATCTGGGGCGCCGACGACGCGCTGGCCATGGTCGAGCAGACCGGGTGCGCCGGCGTGGCCATCGGCCGCGGCTGTCAGGGGCGACCGTGGCTGTTCGCCGACATCAAGCATGCGTTCGCCGGCAGCGGGGAGCGTACGAATCCCACACTGGGTGAGGTCGGGCGCATCATCGTACGCCATGCGCAGCTGCTGACCGAGTTCTATGACGGTGACGAGCGGATGGCCGTGCACGACCTGCGCAAGCATGTGGCGTGGTATCTCAAGGGGTTCCCGGTCGGCGGGGCCACCCGTCGGGCGTTCATGGAATGCGAATCGCTGGCGGATGTGGAGCGCGAGGTGGCGCAGCTGGATCAGGACGCGCCCTATCCGGAGCGCGTGGTGGACAAGCCGCGCGGCCGGGTCCGCTTCCAGAAGAAGGTGCATCTGCCGTACGGCTGGCTGGACTCGCGGACGACCACGCACGAGGAGCGCGAGGCGCTGTTCGGCGACGATCCGATGGACGCCAGCTACTGATGGAGCACGGGAATCGCCGGGGACTGCAAAAGAGTTGTCAAAAAGCGGTACACGCTTGAGAATCTGCGTTGATTGTCAGGCCGACTGCGATAGAGTTATGCGTAACCGTGAGTGACAGGAGACTATGGTGAGCGAGATCGCCCAGACTGAATTCAACGACAAGACCAACATCAAGGTCGTCGGTGTCGGTGGAGCCGGCGGCAACGCCGTCAATCGCATGATCGCCGAAGGCCTGCAGAACGTGGAATTCGTGGCCGTCAACACCGACGCCAAGGATTTGCTGCGTTCCGATGCGGATGTGAAGATCTCTTTGGGGGACAACCAGAATCGTGGACTCGGCGCCGGTGCCGATCCCGAGCGTGGCATGAAGGCCGCCCAGGACCATCAGTCGGATATCGAGGAGGCCCTCAAGGGCGCCGATATGGTGTTCGTCACCTGCGGCGAGGGCGGCGGCACCGGTACCGGCGCCAGCCCGATCGTGGCCCGCGCGGCGCACCAGCAGGGGGCTCTGACCATCGCCGTGGTCACGCGACCGTTTGCGTTCGAAGGCCCGCAGCGTGCCAACAAGGCGGAGCTCGGCATCGAGAACCTGCGCAAGGAGGTCGATGCGCTGATCGTCATCCCGAACGACCGTCTGCTGGAGCTGTCCGATCGCTCCATCGGCATCGTGGAGGCGTTCAAGACCGCGGACAGCGCGTTGCTGGCGGGCGTGCAGGGCATCACGGATCTGATCACGCTGAACTCGTACATCCATGTGGACTTCGCCGATGTCACCGCCATCCTGCGCGGGGCGGGCACGGCGCTGTTCGGCATCGGTTCGGCACGCGGCGAGGACCGCGCCACCAAGGCCGCGGAGATCGCCATCAGCTCGCCGCTGCTGGAGGAGAGCATCGAGGGCGCTCATGGCGCGCTGATCAACATCGCAGGCCCGAGCGACATCGGTCTGCAGGAGGCGGCCGCGGCCACGCAGCTGGTGCGCGACGCCATCCATCCGGAGGCGCAGATTATCTGGGGTTTGGCGCTCGACGATTCCTACGGGGACGAGGTCAAGGTCACCGTCATCGCGGCCGGCTTCGACTCCGCCAGCAAGAAGCAGGATACGCAGGAGAAGATCACGCTGGCGCCGGCTGTGGCGTCCGCCCAGCCTTCCCCGATCTCCGTTACGCCTGCGCAGCCGCAGGCCCCGGTCGTCACCGAGCAGACGACCCCGGCGTTCGCGCCGTCCACCGGGGATGCGGCGTCGCGGTCCTTCGACGAGACGACCGAGCATGACGTCATCTCGTCCAACGACCCCAGCGATCTCGACATCCCTGACTTCCTGCGCTGAATCGACGGACTGTAACGAAAGGAACCGTGATGGCTGGGTTTATGAAGAACGCGATGTCCTATCTGGGCATGACGGATGTCGTTGACGACGACGATCCGGTGCTTGACGAGGAGCCTGCCGAATCGTCGTTCGATTCGGATCATTCGGTCACGCCGATGACTTCGAACGCGTCGTCCGGTACCTCCGGGGCCTCCCGTGAATCGTCCACCAGCCCGTTCCCGGGGCGGGTCAGCCGCATCACGACGATTCACCCCAAGACCTACGACGAGGCGCAGATGGTGGGGCGTGCGTTGCGCGACGGCGTGCCGGTGGTGCTCAACCTGACCGGTGTGCCGGAGGCCGTTGCCTACCGGATCGTCGATTTCTCCGCCGGCGTGGTGTTCGGCGTGCGCGGCTCGATCGAACGGGTGACCCCGCGCGTGTTCCTGCTGAGCCCGGCGAACATCAAGGTGGACGAACCACAGACGTCCAAGTCGACCCACGACCTGTTCTCGGACTGACGGCTCACTGTTCGTTATCAGCTTGTCCCCGGTTCTCTTGGTAGGCTGGGGACATGCTGTTATTTGTCCTCGCACGCATCATCGATTGGCTGATCGGTGCGTATATCACCGTATTGCTGATCCGGATGGTGCTGGATTGGGTGGCGGTGCTGGCCCCGCGGTGGCGTCCGCGTGGCGTGGTGTTGTCGCTGATCGGGGCGGTCTATACGCTCACCGATCCGCCCCTGAGGTGGTTGAGGCGCTATATTCCGCCGATTCCCATGGGGCCGATATATTTCGATGTCAGCTTCATCGTGCTGTATTTCGCTCTGATCGTGTTGCGGATTCTCCTTTAATGGCATGTGTAATGGCGTTCTGCACAGGGGGCGTGCTAGCATCGTAGGTTGAGTACGTACATAGCGAGGCACTATGCCTGAAGCGAGGTGCAAGATTTATGGCTCTGTTGACGCCGAAGGACATTAGGGAGCATACGTTCCGAACCGTTCGCCTGAAGGAAGGCTATGATGTCGACGAGGTCGACGACTTCCTGGATCAGGTCACCGAAACCGTTGAAGCGCTGGGCCGTCAGGCCATGCAGGGCAGCCAGTCCACGCAGTCGCTCGGTCCGGATGTTGCCAGCCTGAACACCAAGATCTCCGAGCTGACCGCGCAGGTGCAGTCGCTGCAGGAGGAGAACGAGGGCCTGAAGACCGCCGCGGCGAACGCCGGTGCCCAGTCGGCGCAGGTCGATGCCGCGCAGCTGACCGAGGCCCAGGAGAGCAACCGTGCACTCTCCGCCCAGAACGAGCAGCTCAAGGGACAGGTGGATCGTCTGAGCGCTCAGGTCGATCAGCTGACCGCCCAGGCCGCGCAGGCTTCCGGCAACGAGGATGTTGCCGCGCAACTGGTTTCCGTGCAGCGCGAGCGTGATGAGTTCCGCTCCCGCGTCGAGGATCTCTCCCGCCAGCTGGCCGCCGCCCAGCAGCAGGCCGGCGCCGCCGCCCAGCAGGCCCAGCAGGTTGACGAGCTGGCGCGCCAGCTGCGGGAATCGCAGGATCGTGAGGCGCAGCTGCGCGAGCAGATGGCCAAGGTGGAGCCCGCCGCGGAGACCGGCAGCCTGCAGAAGATCGCCGGTGCCGCCGCGGCCGCCACCACCGAACCGGAGCGCGCCACCGCCATGCTGACGCTGGCTATGCAGCTGCACGACCAGTACGTCGACAAGGGCAAGGCCAAGGCCAAGGAGATCACCGACACGGCCCAGAACCGTTACGAGGAGACCGTGGCCAAGGCCAACGACTACTCCACCCGCACCCGCACCGAGGCCGACGATTACAGCCAGCGCGTGCACGCCGATGCCGACGAGTACTCTGATCGCACCCGTGCCGAGGCCGATAGCTATGCGGTCAAGACCCGTCAGGATGCCGACACCTACATGCAGAACAAGCATGTGGAGGGCGACCAGTACTCCGAGGCCAAGCATCAGGCGGCCGACCAGTACGAGGCCGAGGTCCAGCGCCGCGCCGCCGAGTACGATCAGAAGACCCGCAACGGTGCCGATGCCTACGCCGAGGAGGTTCGCAACAACCTGGAGACCCAGAGCAAGGTCATCGAGGGCAACATCCAGAGCCTGAAGCATTTCGAGAGCGAATACCGCGCCCGCTTGACCGAGTTCCTCGGCCAGCTGGTCTCCCAGGTCTCGGATACGAACAACTTCAATCAGGTCGAGCAGAACTGACCTGACCGGAGCTGATACCGTATGACTGTGAGTCAACAAAGACGGCTGCGCACACGCGTGGCCGTCTTTGCGTGTATTGCGATTGTCGGACTGATCCTTGACCAGGGCACCAAGCTGTGGGCGCTGCAGGCGCTGGCCGATGCCGGTACGGTGCCGGTGATTCCCGGACTGCTGTCGTTCACGCTGGTGTTCAACCCGGGTATGTCATTGGGGCTGTTCTCCTCCGCCACCTGGGCCATCTCACTGCTGGCCGCCGTGGCATGTGTACTCCTGGTCGTCGGCGCGTTGAAGACCGTCAGACTGGCGTGGACCGTGGTGCTGTCCGTGGCGTTCTCAGGTGCCTTGGGCAATCTGATCGACCGCGTGGTGTACGCGGATGGTTTCCTCAACGGCAAGGTGGTGGATTTCATCAACTACGGGTGGTCCGTGGGGAATGTGGCGGACATCCTGCTTGTGGGCGCCGGCATTGCGGTGGTGCTGCTGTTGGTGCTGGGGGTGCCCTTCAGCGAATCGGATCTTGGCGAGGAGCGACGATGACCCATCTGGCACCGGCTCCTGATGCGCTGATCGGCAAGCGGTTCGACGTTGCCGTGGCCAAGATGCTTGGCATCTCACGGGCGAAGGCGTCCGACCTGGTTGCCAGCGGACAGGCGCACGTATTGGGGCGTGACGTGGCGAAATCGGGGATATTGCAGGCCGGCGACATGGTGGAGTTCGACCTGCAGGAGGAACGCCACGAGCCTGAACCCATCGCCGACGACATGCGTGTCGTCTATGAGGACGATGACGTTGTGGTGGTGGACAAGCCGGTCGGCGTCGCCGCACACGCCTCGGTGGGATGGACCGGCCCCACGGTGCTGGGCAGTTTGCTGGACCGCGGGGTGCATATCACCTCGTACGGTGCGCCGGGGCGGCAGGGGATCGTAAGCCGGCTGGACGTCGGCACCTCCGGTCTGATGCTGGTGTGCAAGTCGGAGCTGGCGTACAAGGAGATGCGGCGTCAGTTCGCCGAACATGAGGTGGTGAAGACCTATCATGCCTTGGTTCAGGGCAACCTCAAGGAGGATAGGGCCACTATCGATGCGCCGATCGGGCGTGCCAAGGTGTCCGATTTCCGCTTCACCGTAACCCCTGCCGGCAAGGAGGCGGTCACGCATTGGGATGTGATGGAGCGTTTCGGCGAGGCCACGCTGGTGAGCGTGAACCTGGAGACCGGGCGTACCCATCAGATCCGTGTACATTTCTCCTCCATCGGGCATCCGCTGGTGGGCGACCCGATGTATGGGGCGAATCCGGTGATGGCGGCCGAGCTGGGTCTGGAACGCCAATGGCTGCATGCGGTGCAGTTGGAGTTCCGGCATCCCCGCACGCACGTATGGACCACCGTCACGTCGACGTATCCCGCCGATTTGGAGCATGCGCTAGAGCAGCTGCGTGCCCAGCACGCCGAGTAACGGCACCGCGCCCACGGTGATGGCGTATATCGATATCCAACGGCTGCACGAACGGCGGCAGAGACTGATGACGCCCAGGACGAGGGATGCCAGGGCCGTAACCACCGTCAGCCAGCCGGTGGCCAGCATCGACACCATGAGCAGCGCGCCCCAGGGGGAGTATTCGCCGGAGAGCAACATCCACGTCTGAAACGCTGTACCCAGCAGGCCGAGCGTGGTGCACACGGCCGCCACCAACGTCGCTATGGTGATGATATTTGGTTTACCGGGCGATATGTGTTGTCTGGTCATGATGATGACGGTAGACGGGACGTGCCGCCGATGTCCAGATGATTCGGACAATGTGGTCGAACGATACCGGTTATCCACATGTCCGGCGTGTCGTCGCGGCTATGATGAGGGTAGGCGTCGAGTCCGGGAGGGCGGCATGGCAGGCAGGAAAACGCGTAGCACCAACGAGATTCTGGTGGATATCCTGAACGAACTGGCCGAGCATACCGATTCGGAACACGGCCTGACGGTCAAGGAGCTGAGCGATCGTGTCGGGGCAACCGAGAAAACGGTGCATGCTCATCTGCAGCTATTGGAGGCTCAGCGTCCTATGGGTCGGACGGTTCGGCGTCTGACCGCAGCCGATATGCGTCAGGCGGACAGTGCCGATGCACGCCCCGGATGGTGCATGGAGCCTGCGATCGATGTGGCCGAGCTGCGCCTGTTCGGTGACGGGCTGGCATTGTCCCGCATCGATGAGGAGTATGCGCGGGAGTCCTATGACCGATTGCGCGTTCTTGCGGGATTCGCCGGCGCGCATTCACAGGGGTTGCGGAACATACGGGTACCCAGACCGTACAATCGTGAGTTCCTGTCGAATGTCGAGAATCTGGACGAGGCCATCAGCGGGAAACGCGTGGTGTCCTTCCGGATGTGCGATTACGCGGTGGATGGCAGTCTGACGCTGCGTATCGATCCGGAAAGCGGCAAACCGCGGGAATACCGTGCCGACCCGTATCAGATGACGTACCGCAACGGCATGTACTACCTGCTCTGCCATATGCATGGCAAGAACGGCGTGGCATTCGCGCATGTCGATAGGATTCGCGACCTGCGGATTGTGGAGGGTGTACGGCAGGAGTGCCCGTTGGAGGAGTTGCACGCGCCGGATGGCTCCCCGTTCTCGTTGGCGGATTATCTGGCGGAACGCCTATATCCATGGACCGGCCAGGCCGAGGACATCCTGATGCATGTCAGCAGCCTGTCATGCATCTATGACTGGTTCGAGCGCCCCTCGGTCAGCCGAGTGGATGCGCGCACGTATGAGGTCGCCGTGCACGCCGACCCGCAGACCGTCTTGTGGTGGGCCCTACAATACTCCGATAACGTCGACATCGATATTGTGCAGCCCCAGTCGTTGCGCGACGCCATGGCCGCCGTGGGCCGACGTCTGGTCGAACGATACGGCAGCCGCTCCGGTGAAGATGACGTCTGACGGGATGCCGGTGGATATGCCATGCGGCGGAAGCGCCAGAAGCGGGAGGGCGCCGCTGCGAACGCTTCCGTTTGCGTGGCATGCTATGCCATGATGCCGAGTTCCCGTTTGGTGAACTGGGCTGTCATGGATTGTCCGGTGAGCGTGGCGATGACGGCAAGTCGGGTGAGGGCGCCTTTGAGGGTGCGGATGTCGTCGGGGTACTGCTCGACGAGCAGATCAATGGCCTCGGCGGGGATGTCGTATCCGTGCATGGTGGCCGTCATGCGCAGGATCGCCGTTCTGGTTTCGAGCGATGGGGCGTTGAGACTCACCACGATGCCGGATTGCAGACGGGTGATGAGGGGCTGCGTGAATCCTTTGAGGTTTTTGGGTGCGACGTCGCTGGCGATGACGATGCGTTTGCTGGCTTGGTAGAGGCTGTTGAAGGTGTGGAAGAACTGTTCGAGGGTGGCTTCCTTGCCGCCGAGGAATTGGATGTCGTCGATCAGGAGGACGTCGACCTGGCGGTAGCGTCGGTTGAATTCGGCGATGCGGCCCTGGCTTTGGTTGGGGTTCTGGAGGGCGTCGATGAATTCGTTGGTGAATTCCTCTGATGTGACGTAGCGGACCTTGAGGGTGGGGTCCTTGACGAGGGCGTAGTTGCCGATGGCGTTGAGCAGGTGGGTTTTGCCCAGGCCTGATCCGCCGTAGATGCATAGGGGGTTGAAGTCCTGTCCTGATCCTTCGGCGACGGCGAGGGCGACGGTGCGTGCGAAGCGGTTGGAGTCGCCGGGCACGAACGTGTCGAACGTCGCATTCTTATTCAGATGCGTCTCCGGATCCATGGGAGACCATGGATGGGGAGCAGGGACGCTCCCGTGTTGATTCATAGGTGCCGTCGTCATCGTGACCAACTCCTTTCCGTTCTGCCGCATGCCCGCGGTCGTGGCGCTGTATGGTGCGCACCATTGTTGACTCACACACGCGGAATCGGTACATATCTACCATCGGTGCGTGTCGGGTGGAGACTGGAGCAACGGTTATCGTGGACCTACTGAGGTAAGGTGGAACCTATGGCTGGATCAGGTAGTGACTTCGTGCAACTGCACAACCATACGCATTACTCGTTGCTGGATGGTGCGTCCAAGATTCCCGATCTGGTGCGGCGCACCAAGGAACTGGGTATGACGGCCGTCGGCATCGCCGACCACGGCAACATGCACGGTGCGTACGAGATGTGGAGCGAGGCCGTCAAGGTCGGCGTCAAACCGATCATCGGCATCGAGGCCTATACCACGCCGGAAACCGCCAGGCAGGACAAGACCCGCGTGCATTGGGGCACCGAGGCGCAGCGCTCCGACGACGTGTCCGGCGGCGGCCTGATCGCCCATCTGACGTTGTGGGCGGAAACCGATGAAGGCCTGAAGAACCTGTTGAAGGCATCCTCGGTGGCCAATCTCGAAGGCCGCGTGATGCGCTATCCGCGTATGGACAACGAGGTGCTCTCCACCTATTCCAAGGGCGTGATCTGCGGTTCGGGCTGCCCCTCGGGCATCATCCAGACCCGTCTGCGCCTCGGTCAGTTCGATGAGGCATTGCGCTACGCCGGCGAACTGCAGGACATCTACGGCCGTGACAACTTCTACATCGAACTGATGGACCACGGTCTGAAGATCGAAACCCAGGTGACCAATGAACTCCTGGACATCGCCAAACGGCTCAACGCGCCGCTGTTGGCCACGAACGACTCCCATTACGTGCTGGAGGAGGATCGCGGCGCACAGGACGCGATGCTGTGCATCAACTCCGGTTCGCGGCTGGATGACCCCGACCGTTTCAAATTCGACGGTTCCGGCTACTACCTGAAATCCGCCGAGGAGATGCGTGCGCTGTTCAAGGACCTGCCCGAGGCCTGTGACAATACGATCGAGGTGGCCGAACGCTGCAACGTGATGTTCGACGACGGCGAGGACGGCGCTTTCATGCCGCAGTTCGCCTGTCCGGAAGGCTGGGACGAGACCTCGCTGTTCCTCAAGCAGGTGGAGGAGGGCCTGGAGAAGCGCTACAAGGGCAATGTGCCGATGGATGTGCTGAAGCAGGCCGACTACGAGTGCGGCGTGATCTGCCAGATGCAGTTCTGCGGCTACTTCCTGGTTGTCTCCGACTACATCAACTGGGCGAAGAACAACGGCGTGATGGTCGGCCCCGGCCGTGGCTCCGCCGCAGGCTCGATGGTCGCCTACGCCATGGGCATCACCGAACTCGACCCGTTGCAGCACGGCCTGATCTTCGAACGGTTCCTGAACCCCGAACGTGTGTCCCTGCCGGATATCGATACCGATTTCGACCCGGAAGGACGCATGCGTGTGCTGGAATACGTGGCCGACAAGTACGGTCATGACAAGGTGGCCCAGTGTGTGATCTATGGCACCATCAAGACCAAGCAGGCGTTGAAGGATTCGGCCCGCATCATGGGGTACGAATTCTCCGTCGGCGAGCATGTCACCAAGGCACTTCCGCCGAGCAAGAACGGCAAGGACGCCAGCCTCAAGGAGATCTTCGACCCGACATCGAAGCGGTACGCGGAGGCGCGCGAGTTCCGTGAGATGTACGAGTCCGAACCGGACGCGCACCGCATCATCGATGAGGCCAAAGGCATCGAGGGCCTGATCCGTCAGACCGGTGTGCATGCCTGCGCCACCATCATGGGTTCCGAGCCGATCACCGACACGTCCCCGTTGCTGGAACGCACCGACGGCACGGTCACCACCACCTTCGAATACCACACCTGCGAAACGCTGGGTCTGGTCAAGATGGACTTCCTGGGCCTGTCCAATCTCACGGTCATCCGAGATACGCTGCGCAACATCGAACGCAACGGCAAGCCGGCCATCGACTACCGAGAGATTCCGCTGGACGACAAGGAGACCTACCAGCTGCTGTCGCGCGGCGATACGCTGGGCGTCTTCCAGCTCGATTCCGACGGCATGCGCTCGCTGCTCAAAAGCCTCAAGCCGGATAACTTCAATGACATCTCGGCACTGATCGCCCTATACCGACCGGGCCCGATGGATGTCGATTCACACAACAACTATGCCAAGCGCAAGAACGGCCTGCAGAAGATCACGCCGATCCACCCGGAGGTGGCCGAGGCGTTGGCCCCCGTGCTGGACGAGACCTATGGTCTGATCGTCTACCAGGAGCAGGTGCAGTCGTCCGCGCGTATCCTGGCCGGCTACTCGCTCGGTCGAGCCGACGTGCTGCGCCGAGCCATGGGCAAGAAGAAGCCCGAGGTGCTGGCCAAGGAGCAGGTGCCGTTCTTCGCCGGCATGAAGGAGCACGGCTATTCCGAGGAGGCGGCGCAGGCCGTCTGGGACATCTTCGTGCCGTTCGCCGGGTACGCGTTCAACAAATCGCACTCCGCCGCATACGGTCTGATCTCCTACTGGACCGCGTATCTGAAGACCCATTATCCGGTGGAGTTCATGGCGGCCCTGCTGCAGAACGAACGCACCAACAAGGACAAGACGGCGCTGTATCTGGGCGAGGCCAGGCGTATGGGCATCCAGGTGCTGCCGCCCGACGTGAACGAATCTGTACTGGAATACTCCGCCGTCGGCGATGTCGTGCGTTTCGGCCTGGGTGCGATCCGCAACGTCGGCGACCAGCCGGTGGCCGACATCATCGCCGAACGCAGCGGCCCGCGGGGCAAGTTCGTCAACTTCATGGACTTCATCCGTCGCGTACCGTTGAGCGCGTTGAACCGGCGTCTGGTCGAATCCCTGATCAAGGCCGGCGCCTTCGACTCCATCGACCCGAACCGGCGGGCGCTCTACCAGATTCACGAGGCGGCCATCGACTCGGTGGTCGGGCTCAAGCGCAAGCAGGCGGAGGGTCAGTTCGACCTGTTCTCCGATGTCGACGGTGGTGATGCCGAGGACATGGGCGATGCCGGTGTCACCGTGCCGGACGTGGAGGAGTGGGACAAGAAGACCAAGCTCAACTTCGAGCGCGAGATGCTGGGCCTGTATGTGTCCGACCATCCCCTGAGCGGCATGCAGGCCGTGCTTGCCAGTCTGCGCGAGATGTCGATCGCGCATCTGATTGACCGCGCCAAGACCATGCCCGATCGCATGCAGGTCACCATCGCGGGCCTCGTGACCGGCGTGGACCGGCGTGTGTCCAAGAAGGGCAATGCATGGGCCATCGTCACGATCGAGGACATGGAAAGCTCGATCCAATGCATGTTCTTCGGCAAGGTGTACGAGGCGGCGGCCGCCGATCTGGCCATCGACACCGTGGTGCGCATCCGTGGCATGGTGGAGGTGCGCGACGAGAGCGTGAGCCTGCGAGCCACCGAGATGGATGTGCCGACGTTGGAGGCGGTGGACGAACGTCCGCTCGTCATCACGCTGCCGCAGGTGGCGCTCAACCGCGCCCATGTCATGCAGCTGGGGCAGATCCTGACCAATCACCCCGGATACTGCGAGGTCAAGCTCGCCATCGTGGACGACAAGGGCAACGCGCAGGTGCTGACCTTCGGCGACCGGTTCCGCGTCAAACGCGACACCTCGCTGTTCGCCGAGATCAAGATCCTCTTCGGTCCCAGCTGCCTGCCGGCGGCCTGACGGCATACGCTGACGGGGCGTCGACCACGTGCGGTCCGGCGCCCCGGCGTTCCGATCCGAGCGGTTGCAGTGCCGGGGCGATGGCGTGTCGGTTCATCGCCGGCGATATTATCTAACATGTATTAGATATGCGTCACCGTCGCGGATGATGGCATGGCGCAGCCATACGAAAGGAGCCGACATGGAATTCCAGTGGATCAATGAGTCGACGGTGACCGAGCGAGACGGCATGATCAGCATCCTCGCCCCGGAACACACCGATTTCTTCTGCAACAGCGGTGCGGAGGCGGAAGAGGGCGACGCGGTGCCCGACTCGCTGTGCAACGCGCCGTTCTACTACACCGAGGTCGAAGGCGATTTCGTGCTGCGCGTCAAGGTGTCGCACGATTTCAAGCAGACCTATGACTCCTGCTCGATCATGGTGTTCAAGGACCTGACTCACTGGGCCAAGGCCTGTTTCGAACTGACCGACTTCGGCACCCGCGCCATGGTCAGCGTGGTCACCAAGGACGTCTCCGACGACGCCAATGGCCCCAACGTGGACGCCGACGCGGTCTGGCTGCAGATGTGTCGCAAGGGCGACGCCTTCGCCTTCCACTATTCGCTGGACGGCGAACACTTCTACATGATGCGCTTCTTCACGCTCGACGCCGGCAAGGTGGCCAAGGTCGGTCTGCTGGCGCAGGCGCCGACCGGCGAGGGTGGCGAGCGTCGCTACGAGCACCTGTCGATCGAGCATCGCACCGTGGCCAATATCCGCATGGGGGAGTGATATCCGTCTTAGGAAACCGTGATACGGCGGCCTGTTGCGAAGATGGCGTCCCGCGAGGATCGTTTCCTTGCGGGACGCCATCACGTTGTTACTCCCGGGAAGTAAGCGTAATGCTTCGTGGATATCATGAACTGTTCACCATGGCGTAACCCCTATCCCGCGTTCCTCGAACCGGTTCGCTGATAGAACTGGGTTGTCCGTTGCGCGGCCCAGCCGACAGGGGCCGCGGTTCGATTCGATGATCCGACGGGTGCGGGCGTGATGTGCGCCCGGAAAGAGGGACACAAGGAGACCATTGTGAACAAGCAGTCGAAGATGCGTCGGGCGTTGGGCTCGGGCGTGGCCGGTGTGGCCGCCCTGGCGATGTTGGCGACGGGCACGGCCCATGCTGCGAACGGCACCTACTACAGCAGCAAGCAGCCGTACATCGTTCCCCAGCAGGCACTTGACATGAGCTACTCCGCAGCGCCGGAAGGGTACACGATCACCTACACCGAGATGCTCGCCCGCCACGGTTCCCGCGGCCTGTCCAGCTACAAGTACGACGCGCTGCTCAAGATGATGGGGCAGACCGCCTCCGAGGTGGGCGGCTTCGTCAGCGAGGAGGCCGAACAGGCGTTCATGGCGAATGTGCAGGCCATCATCGATGCCAACGTGGAGAACGGCTACGGCATGCTGACCGGCCAGGGCGCCACCCAGCATCAGGGCATAGGCTCGCGCGCCTACCAGCGCAACAAGCAGCTGTTCGACCAGGCCACAGCCGATGGCGAGACGATCGAATACGAATCCTCAGGCGAGGCCCGCGCCACCGAATCCGGCGAGAACTTCAAGAAGGGGTTCGACCAGGCCTCCGGCAACACGCTGTCGGACTCCTATGAGACCCCGACCGACCCCGCCGGTGAGGGCGATGCGGCACCGTTCCAGAAATCCCCGGACACCCTGTACTTCCATAAGACCGACAACCCCGACGGCTCCGAGAAGACCGGCGAGGCCGCCGACATCGCGTCCCATTATGAGAGCTTTGTCGAGAACGATGAGACGATCGCCAACGCCGAGGACTACATCGAGAACGTCGATGCGTCGGTCACGGTCTCCTACGACCTGCTCTCCCAGATCTTCACCGAGGACTTCCTGGAGAAGGTCGACGACGGCACCTACTCCTGGTACAACACCACCACCGGAGAGAAGGACTCGGATGAGGATGGTAAGGCCGATGATGGATCCGGAACGGACATCCGCAACTGCGCCATCGAGGGTGATCCCGACGAGCTGATGGCCGAGTACGGCGAGGACATCTGCGGCGAGACCGGCAAACACATCTCCTCGGTGGTCGACGCTGCGATGGACCTGTACAACCTGTACATCATCGCCGCGGACATGCAGGAGGAAAACACTGGCGATCACACCTTCGACTTCGACCAGTACTTCACGACCATCAGCCCCGAGGACGGCGACGTCTTCGCCTGGATCCTGGATATGGAGGACTTCTACGAGAAGGGGCCGAGCTACGCCGGTCAGGATGAGACCTACCGTATCGCCCAGCCGCTGCTTGACGACTTCTTCAAGTCGATCGACGAGCGCGTGGCCGGCGGCACAACCGCCGCAACCTTCCGCTTCGCGCACGCCGAGACCATCATGCCGTTCGCCGCACTGATCGGCGCACCGGGCTCCACGCAGCAGGCTCCGGCGGTCGAGAATCCGCAGTCCGTCGCCGATGTGTACAACTACCAGAACAACGAATGGCGCGGCGAGTCCGTCACCCCAATGGCGGCCAACATCCAGTGGGACGTGGCCACCAGGGACGGCATCGATCCGGAGACCGGCAAGGCCTACACCCCGCTGATCCGCATGCTGTACAACGAGGAGGAGGTTGCATTCGGCGGCACCAACACGCTGACGCGCGGACTGTCCTCCTGCACCCCGGTGGCCGAAGGCTCCACCTGGTACAAGGAATCCGAGCTGAAGAGCTGCCTGGGTGTGGACGGTAAGCGTATCCCGTCCACCGAGGAACCGACCATCACGGTCGAGACCGGCACCTCGGGCGATCAGCAGCAGGACGGCAACGCCGGCGACCAGAACCAGAACACCGGTGACGGCGTTACCGGTCCGTCGGATTCCACCAAGAAGCCGACGGCCGCCGACCAGCCGAAGACGATCGCCAAGACCGGCTCGGCCATGATCGTTCCGGCCGTGGCCGCGGTGGTGCTGATCGCCGCCGGCGTCACGTTGGTGTTCGTCAGGCGCGCCAAGCGGCACTGACAGTGATATGAAGGAGGCGTTCGGGCGTTCCGGACGCCTCCTTTCGTATCCGACATACCGACATGGTGGCGGATCCACCCCGAAAGTTTGCCGACTTCGGCGGAACCTGGCCGAAGTCGGCAAACTTTTTTTTGGGGGGGGGGTATTTCGCCATCATGCCGGTATGTCGGGTATCGAATCCGGGCCTACGGCCGATAATCGGCTCCGGTCCGTGGGCTCATCTCACGATTCGGCTGGTAAAACGCCCACGGCAAGCCGGTTGTTACGATAGGCAGGTATGAATACCCCTACGATGCGAATCATTGATCTGCGAGGCAAGCGCCTCACCCGTGCCGAGATGCTGGCTGCCATGCCGCGTGCCGAGATGGGCACCGACGAGGCCACCGAACTGGTCCAGCCGATCCTCGACGATGTCAAGGCCCGCGGCGCCGCGGCGCTGCGCGACTTCGAGGAGAAGTTCGACCATGTGCGTCCCGAGCATCTGCGCGTGCCCGCCGAGGCGATGACCGCCGCGCTTGAGGAGCTCGACCCGGCCGTGCGCGCCTCCATCGAGGAGTCCGTGCGCCGCTCGCGCGCCGTCGCCGCATCGCAGGTTCCCGAGGACTTCCACACCGATCTGGCACCCGGCGCCCGCGTGGCCGAACGCTGGATCCCCGTGCAGCGCGTCGGCCTGTACGTGCCGGGCGGCAAGGCCGTGTACCCGAGCTCGGTCATCATGAACGCGGTGCCCGCCCAGGCCGCCGGCGTCGAATCGCTGGCCATCGCCACCCCGCCGAAGACGGCGGACGGCCTGCCGGACAAGACCATCCTGGCCACCTGCGCCATCCTCGGCGTCGATGAGGTGTACGCGGTCGGCGGCGCCCAGGCCATCGCCATGTTCGCCTACGGCGCCAGGGGCACCGAGCCGCAGGACGGCGAGGTGCTGTGCGAGCCGGTCGATAAGATCACCGGCCCCGGCAACATCTTCGTGGCCACCGCCAAGCGCATGGTCTCCGGCATCGTCGGCATCGACGCGGTCGCCGGCCCCACCGAGATCGCCATCATCGCCGACGCCGGCGCGAACCCCGAATACCTGGCCGCCGACCTGATCGGCCAGGCCGAGCATGACGAACTCGCCGGCTCCGTCCTGATCACCGACAGCGAGGAGATCGCCACCAAGACCCAGGAGAGCCTGAACCGCCGCGTGCCGCGCACCAAGCACGCCGAACGCGTCGCCACCTCGCTGACCGGCCGCCAGTCCGGCATCATCCTGACCGACGGCCTCGGCCAGTCCATCGACGCGGCCAACGCATACGCCGCCGAACACCTGGAGATCCAGACCGCCGACGCGGACGCCGTCGTCAAGCGCATCCGCAACGCGGGCGCCATCTTCCGCGGCCCGTATTCGCCGGTGCCGCTGGGCGACTACATGTCCGGCTCCAACCACGTGCTGCCCACTTCCGGCACCGCGCGTTTCGCCGCGGGCCTCGGCGTGCACACGTTCATGAAGCCGGTGGAGGTCATCGAATATGACGAGGAGGGCCTCAAGGCGCTCGCTGCACGTATCAACACCTTCGCCGTCTCCGAGGATCTGCCCGGCCACGGCGAGTGCGTGCTCACCCGTTTCGTCGCCGACCCGTACGACAAGGCGACGCTGGACCAGCAGGAAATCGAGGCCGGCCTGAAATGAGCGAGTCGATCCCCGCAAGCCTGCCGCTGCGCAACGATCTGATCGGCGAGGAACCGTACGGCGCCCCGCAGCTCGACGTGCCGGTGTGCCTCAACGTCAACGAGAACCCGTACGCGCCCGACCCGGCCGTCTGCGATTCGATCGCCGCGCGGGTGCGCCGGATCGCGCCCACGCTGAACCGGTATCCGGACCGCGAGCACATCGAGCTGCGTCAGGCGTTCGCCACGTATCTCAAGCGTGAATCCGGCGTGGACCTGAGCGTGGACCAGCTGTGGGGCGCGAACGGCTCCAACGAGATCATGCTGCAGGTCTTCCAGGCATTCGGCGGCCCCGGCCGCACGGCCCTGGGCTGCGATCCGACGTACTCGATGTACCCCGAGTACGCGCGCGACACGTTCACCGCCTGGCGGGTCGCGCACCGCAACGAGGACTTCACGTTGAACGTCGAGCGCACCATCGCGGCCATCAACGAGGTGCATCCGGCGATCGTACTGCTGACCAGCCCGAACAACCCGACCGGCACCCCGCTCAACATGGCCGACCTCAAACGGATCCTCGCCGCCTGCGAGACCGCACCCGTGGCGGGAGCGGCCGAAGGCGTGCATCCGGTGGTGGTGGTGGACGAGGCCTACATCGAATTCCGCAACCTCGGCACCCCGTCGGCAGTGACCCTGATCGGCGAGCATCCGAACCTGGCCGTCAGCCGCACGATGAGCAAGGCCTTCGCCTTCGCCGGCGCCCGTGTCGGCTATATGGCCGCCAGCAAGGGCATCATCGACTGCCTGCGCATCGTGCGCATGCCCTACCATCTGTCGGCCATCACCCAGGCGGCCGCGCTCGCCGCGTTCGAACACACCGACGAGCAGCTGAGCCGCGTGGGCCATCTGCGTGATATCCGTCAGCAGACCGCGGCATGGCTGAAAACCCAGACGTATCAGGGGCGGCCGCTTGAGGTGGCCGAGTCCGAGTCGAATTTCCTGCTGTTCGGCGGTCACTTCGCCGACCGCGACCGCATCTTCCGGGAGCTGCTGGACCGCGGCGTGCTGATCCGCGTGGTCGGTCCCGAAGGGTGGCTGCGCGTCTGCATGGGCACCGACGAGGAGATGGCCCGCTTCCGCACGGCGCTCGCCGAGGTGCTGGCGGAACCCCAGGACGCGGACTGATTCCAGTCCGACCCGGTCAACGTTACGCCGACGGCACACACACCGCACTATGCTGAAGGAAGCACCGTACACGGCCGATGGGCAAGGGCTCGGCGCATGCCGGCAACCCGGAAGGAGCAACGATGGCACGTACCGCAACAATCGTGCGCGAAACCAGCGAGTCGCGCATTGAACTGACGCTGAACCTGGACGGCACCGGCAAGACCGACATCAGCACCTCCGTGCCGTTCTACGATCACATGATGACCGCGCTCGGCAAGCATTCGCTGATCGACCTGAGGATCCGCGCCACCGGCGACACCGACATCGATGTGCACCACACCGTGGAGGATACGGCCATCGTCTTCGGCGAGGCGTTGCGCCAGGCACTTGGAGACAAGCGCGGCATCCGCCGGTTCGCCGACGCCACCGTGCCGTTGGACGAGGCGCTCGCCAAGGCTGTCGTCGACATCTCCGGACGGCCGTACGTGGTGTGCTCCGGCGAGCCAGAAGGCTTCGAGTACGCGATGATCGGCGGCCATTTCACCGGTTCGCTGGTCCGTCACGTCATGGAGTCGATCGCGCTGCATGCCGGCATCTGCCTGCATCTGCAGCTGCTGGCCGGCCGCGATCCGCACCACATCGCCGAAGCGGAGTTCAAGGCCGTGGCCCGCGCGTTGCGCTTCGCCATCGAGCCCGACCCGCGCGTGGACGGCATCCCGAGCACGAAGGGGGCGCTGTGATGAGCGAATCGAATCCCGACGAGTTCAAGGACGACGGCCCCTCGTTCAGCGATGAGGAACTGGAGGCGGCCCTGGCCGGATTCGAGGCGGAATTCCGGGATGAGGCCTCCGGCGCGGACCCCGCTGTTAAGGATGCGGATGGCGGTCCGCTGCCCGACGGCGTGACGGTTCCCGATGACGCCTCCGAACTGACCGGCTCGTTCGATGACGAGCTGGAGGGACTGCTCGGCAACAAGGCCAAAACCGCCATGATCATCACGCAGCTGGCCTCCGCCGACCTGCTGGCCGCGTTCTGCCAGCTGGCCGATGTCTCGGCCACCTGTCTGGAGGACGCGCAGGGCGCGGTGGCGGTGCTGCGCAATCTGGACGGCGACGGCCCCGAGGCGGCCGCCAAGGATCTGACCTGCGTGGTGGCCGGCATGCCGGTCATCCTGGCCGTCAACCGCGCCGACAAGCTCGAAGCCACACTCTACGTGAAGGGACAGCCCGGGCAGACCTTCGCCCCGCCGATCCTGTTCACCCAGACTCCGCCGTTCGTGGAGGACCTGATGCTGGGCATCGGCACGGTGGACGGCGTAATCGCGCAGGGCGTACACACCGTGGACTCGGGCAGCTTGGACCGTGAGACCGCCATGAAGGTGATCGCCCAGCATACGCGGTTCGGGCGCGGCTCCTCGAAGATTCAATAACCGTGGCACGCGCACGGTGGGTGGCTCCATCGGCGTGGACAGTGAAAGGATGAAGCATGACTTCGGTGGTGGTGTTCGACTACGGCTTCGGCAATGTCCGGTCGATGGTGCGCGCGTTGGCGAATCTGGATCTGGACGTGACGCTCACGTCGGATTACCGGCAGTCGCTGGAGGCCGACGGGCTGGTGGTGCCGGGCGTCGGCGCGTTCGCCGCCTGCATGGAGGGCCTGCACAAGGTGCGTGGTGACCGCGTGGTGACTGACCGTCTGCGCCTCGGACGCCCGGTGCTGGGCGTATGCGTGGGCGAACAGGTGATGTTCCAGCATGGCAGCGAGCACGGTGTGCCGGCCGCAGGCCTGGGGCTGGTCGGCGGCGCGGTGGGGCCGTTGGATGCGGATGTGGTGCCCCATATGGGATGGGACACGGTTGAGGCCCCCGAGAACAGCACGCTGCTGGACGGGCTGGATGGGGCGCGGTTCTATTTCGTGCATTCGTATGCCGCCGCCGAGGCCACGCCGCTGGGGCCGGATGCCGCGCCGGTCGATTTCGGCGACGCCCCCCAGCATGTGGGATGGTGCACGTACGGCCGCAGCCGGTTCGTGGCCTCCTATGAGCGCGGGCCGCTGTTCGCCACGCAGTTCCATCCCGAGAAATCGGCGGAGGCCGGCGCCCGGTTGCTGCGCAACTGGGTGGGCATCCTGTAACGGCCGTCGGCCGGCACCGATCGCATTGTGGATCAGACCCCTTATCGAAAGGATCACATCATGGCTTTGACCCTGCTTCCCGCCGTCGACGTCCGCGACGGCAAGGCCGTGCGCCTGCGCCAGGGCGCGTCCGGCTCGGAAACCGACTACGGCTCCCCGCTGGAAGCCGCCCGCGCATGGGTGGAATCCGGTGCCGAGTGGATCCATCTGGTCGATCTCGACGCCGCCTTCGGCACGGGGGACAACCGCGACCAGCTCAAGGCGATCGTGGCTGAACTGGGGGAGCGCGTCCATATCGAGATGAGCGGCGGCATCCGCGACGACGACAGCCTCAAGGCCGCGTTGGAGGCCGGGGCCGCGCGCGTGAACATCGGCACCGCCGCACTGGAGAACCCGGAGTGGACCGCCGACGTGATCCGCCGCTACGGCGACCGCGTGGCCGTGGGGCTGGACGTGCGCGGGCACACGCTGGCCGCCCGCGGCTGGGTCAAGGAGGGCGGCGATCTGTTCGAGACGATGGCGTTCCTCGACTCCGTGGGCTGCTCGCGGTACGTGGTGACCGACGTGGCCCGCGACGGCATGATGAGCGGGCCGAACCTCGACCTGCTGCGCGAGGTGGCCGAACGCACCGAGGCCAAGGTCACGGCGTCCGGCGGCATCTCCTCGCTGGAGGATCTGAAGGCCATCAGACAGCTCGCGCCGTTGGGTGTGGATTCGGCGATTCTCGGCAAATCGCTGTACGCGCGCGCCTTCACGCTGCAGGAGGCGCTGGAGGTCGCCGCGGCCTGACGCAATCGCGCCGGCGACGCGTGTTAACACGATGTGACACAAACCCGTGGGAGGATGGTGGACATGGATAGACAGCAAGAGTTTGCGCTGCGCACCGTTGAGGAGCGCGATGTGCGGTTCATCCGCCTGTGGTTCACCGATGTGCTCGGCACGTTGAAATCGGTGGCGATCGCCCCGGCGGAGCTGGAGGCGGCGTTCGAGGAGGGTCTCGGGTTCGACGGTTCCGCCATCGAGGGCATGACGCGTGTCTCCGAGGACGATATGATCGTCAAGCCGGATCCCTCCACGTTCCAGATCCTGCCGTGGCGCGGCGGCCCGCAGGGCACCGCCCGCATGTTCTGCGACGTGCTGACCCCGGACGGCGAGCCCTCGCTGGGCGACCCGCGCCATGTGCTCAAGCAGTCGCTGGCCAAGGCCAAGGAGAAGGGGTTCACGTTCTACGTGCACCCCGAGATCGAGTTCTATCTGTTCGAGAACCAGGAGGATTGGTCGCAGCCGCCGACCCCGATCGACGGCGGCGGATACTTCGATCATGTGCCGCGCAGCTCCGGCATGGATTTCCGCCGGGCCACCGTGAACATGCTCGAACAGATGGGCATCTCGGTGGAATACTCGCACCATGAGGGCGGCCCCGGCCAGAACGAGATCGACCTGCGGTACGCCGACGCGCTCACCGCGGCGGACAACATCATGACCTTCCGCACCGTGGTCAAGGAGATCTCGCTCGAACGCGGCATCTACGCCAGCTTCATGCCCAAGCCGATGGCCGATCAGCCGGGTTCCGGCATGCACACCCATCTGAGCCTGTTCGAAGGGGATTCCAACGCCTTCTACGAGGCCGGCCAGGAATTCAACATGTCGCTGACGGCCCGGCAGTTCGCCGCCGGCATCCTGTACCATGCGGCGGAGATCTGCGCGATCACCGACCAGTACGTCAATTCCTACAAGCGCCTGTGGGGCGGCAACGAGGCGCCGAGCTACATCTGCTGGGGGCACAACAACCGTTCCGCGCTGCTGCGCATCCCGCAGTACAAGCCGGGCAAGGGCAATTCGGCCCGCATGGAGTTCCGTGCGCTCGACCCGGTGGCCAACCCGTACCTGGCGTACTCGGTGCTGCTGGCCGCCGGCCTGGACGGCATCGAGCAGCAGCTGACGCTGGGCGAGCCGACCAGCGACGACGTCTGGGAGCTCACCGACGCCGAACGTCGCGCGATGGGCATCCAGCCGCTGCCCGAATCGCTGGACGAGGCGTTGAAGATTATGGAGAAGTCCGACTTCGTGGCCGGCGTGATCGGCGAGCACGCGTTCGAGTACTTCCTGCGCAACAAGCGCCAGGAGTGGAACGAGTACAGCCACCAGGTCACCCCGTACGAGCTGAAGACCTATCTGCCACGGCTGTAATACAGCGATATACCATACTTGGAACGGGGCGCATGATATACGCTCCGTTCCAAGTATGTGTGCGCTTTCCCCACGGTTTCAGGTATGTGCATATATATCCCACATCACAACATACGCCCCGAATGTTACGGGCAATCGTATGGTTTTCTCTTGCCGCGTAATGGATAACCTGCCGTTTACCTACACGACATCCGCATCGCATGTTGGCCTCCCATAGTGAATACGGCGGTGTAGCCGGGCTCCGTACCGGAACGTCGTCGTATACGAACAAAACTAAGGGGAGGATGCATCATGAATGCACGATGGAAGACGTTGACCGTCATGGTGGCCTGTGGCGCGTTGGTTCTGCCGTTGGCCGCATGCGGGAGTTCATCGGCCGGGGGGTCGGATGACAATATTGTCCGCGTATATGGGTGCGAGCCGCAGAATCCGTTGATTCCTACGGATACGAACGAGGTGTGCGGCGGCAACCCCGAAACCCTGCTGTTCTCCTAGCTGATCGGCTTCGACGCCAAGGGGAACCCCAAGAACGAGGTCGCCGACTCCATCGAGGCGAACGGAGACAACACCGAATACACGATCAAGCTGAAGAAGGGGTGGAAGTTCACCGACGGCACCGAGGTGAAGGCCGAGAACTTCACCCGGGCCTGGAGCTATGGCGCGAACGCCAAGAACGCACAGCTGGGCGCCAGCTTCTTCGCACCGATCCAGGGCTTCGAGGATCTGCAGAAGGACGGGCTGAAGGGCGATGAGCAGCTTTCCGGCCTGACCGTGGTGGATGACTACACGTTCACGGTCAAGCTCAACGCGCCGAGCTCGGTGTTCAAGACGATGCTCGGGTACTCCGGGTATGCCCCGCTACCGGATTCGTTCTTCGACGATCCGAAGGCGTTCGGAGAGAATCCGGTGGGCAACGGCGCATACAAGTTCGACTCGTGGGACCACAACCAGAGCATCAAGCTGTCGAAGAACCCCGACTACAAGGGCAGCTTCCCGGCCAAGAACGACGGCGTCTGGTTCATGGTCTACACCGATCCGCAGCCGGCGTACGCCGACGTGGAGGCCGGCAACCTCGACTCGATGGATACCGTGCCGACCTCGGCGCTGTCCACGTTCGAAAGCGACGACCAGGTGCAGGCGGTCAACGAGCCGGGTAACGTCTCCCAGTCGTTCACATTCGCCGCCCTCGGACCGTTGTGCCCCATCGCCTTTTGGCGGCGGGGCACACGCGTATCGACTACTGCGGGTCGGTGACGGCCATCTCGTCGTGGACGACGGAGGCGTCATTGATCTGCGTGAGCTGCACCGTATAGTCGCCGTCCCAGGAGGGCACCTCGTAGGCCACCGTCACCGTCATCCCCGACCCGGGCAGCACGTCGATCTGATCGGAGGACTGCTCATACCCCTCCACCGGGTCGACGAGAGCGGTGCGTTGAATCTCAACCCCGTTGCGGAATGCCTTCATCTCGCAGCAGTCGGTCAGGGATATCGGCACCTGCGATTGGTTGGACCAGTCGAAACTCGCGATGACGGTATGCGCGCCGTCGTACCGGTCCGGCCCGCGCCGCAATCCCGTCACGCGAACGGCGGCGCGCGGCTTGCCGTCGTATGACTCCACGGTATGCATCTGCGAGAGCTCCGTCTGCGTAGTCCGTTCGGGTTCGGGCAGGTCGGCCACCGGCATGCGGGTGAGATCCGTGCCGGCCGTGTCCGCGCCGATCGTGAATCCCGATTCGATGATCGTCATGTCATCGTGCGCGGTCAGCCGTACATCGACCGGCGTGGTCTCGTCGCGCAGCACAAACGCGAACGTCAGCGTGGCGGTGCCGTCGGGCAGGATCTCCATGCCGTGCGCGTTGCCTTCGTACCCCCAGGATTCCGCCTGGTTCCCGTCGAAGATCGGGTGGGGGAGGGCCACGCCGTTCTGATAGACGTCGGCCGTGGCGAGTTGCGAGAGCGAGGTGGTGACGCTGCCGGTGTTCCGGGCGTCGACGCAGACGAATACGGTGCGTTCGCCGTCTTCGTCGTGCGGTCCGGCGAACGCGCGGGTGATGGCGAGTTCGAGGGATTCGTCCTCATCGGTCAAGGTGCCCGAATCTTCGAAAACGCTGGGCTGGGGTTCCTCGTTCTGTGACCGGTCGTCGTCGGTGGCGCTACGGGAGACCACGGCATCGACATCCATCGTGCGGATGCGGTATTCGAGCATGAGCATGGGCACATGATCGAAGAGGATCAGTACGCTGCAGACCACGGCGATCAGCGCCATCGCGCGTCCGCGCCGCAGGGCGGGCTCGATCCTGATCGCCGTGACCAGGCCGATGGTCGCGCCGAGGGCGGCGGCTACGATGGCCGGTATCGTTCCCGGTATGAAGAACGAGACGATCATCAGCAGCAGGGCGGCAACGGCCGCGCCGCTGATGGGCCGCGGATCGTCATCATCGGTCGTCCGGCTCTTGGTCACGGGCCGGGCCTGACGGGTACTCGCCTTGGCGGTATTCGGTGCGAGTGTGCGGGGTGCCGGTTGCGGAATGGATGCGAGCCGAAGCGGACGCCCCGTTCGGGGAGAGACGCCGGTCCGTCGCCGGGAAGCCGGTGGCGAGGGCTCCTCCTCGTCGGGGACGATGTCGGCGTTGAGGGCGACGTAGGCGGGGGCGTCATCGACGTCAAAGGGTGATTGGGAATCGTTCGTGTGGTGTCTGAACAGCGCCATGTTCTTCTCTTTCCGTGGCGTCAATGGCCGGCATTCCGCATGATACCGCGGAAAGATGAACGAGAATCGACGGGAGGGCGACGTCTGGGTAGCGGGCTCAGCCCAGTTCGGACGAACCCTCCACCAGCACGGTGTCGTCGTAGTCGACGATGCGCGCGTTCACCGTTCCGGCGGTGCGCGGCAGCTCGTAGGCGATCGTGACGGTGGCCTGTGCACCCGGCAGCACCGAAAGGTACTTCGAACCGTCCTCGTATCCCGTCGGTGGTTCGCTCAGATAGGCGGTCTCAAGCTCGGTGCCGTCGAGCCGGGCCTGGATGTCGCCGAGCCAGGACAGCGAGATGGGGTCGTCGGAGCGGTTGATCCACCGATAGGTGACGATGACCGTGGGCTGTCCCTCGTAGGTTTGAGGCCCCAGCGCGATGTCGTCGACCCGCACGTCGGCGATGACGGTGTCGTCCCAGTCGCGGACCGTCGTCATGCCATCGGTGTCCGTGGCCTCCGGCACCTCCGGCAGCTCGGAGGAATCGATCTGCGTGAACGGCGCATCGGGCGTGTCCTCGCCGATCTCGAACGCCGATCGGATGGTGGTGTCGCCGGAATAGTCGCTGAGCCTGACATCCAACGGCGTGGTGTCGTCACGCAACGTGTAGGCCATGGTGATGGTCGCCGTGGCATCGGGCAGGATCTCGTTGATCGATGCCGACGGGTCGTATCCGGCCAGCACGTCGGCGTCGTCGCCGATATACAGATAGGTATCGCGGAGCCCCACGCCGTTCTGGAACACCTCAAGATCGCCCATCGAACTGAGCGATGTGGCGACCGATCCCTCGTTGGAGGCCTCCAGCTCGATGACGACGGTGCGGGCGTCGAGGTCGTCGTGGATGCCTGCGTACGCCCGGGTGATCGTGAACGACATGCGTTCGTCATCGTAGTCATCGGCCAGCGTGCCTGTTCGCTCGAACGTCTCCGGTTCCGGCTCCGTGTAGTCGTGGTCGTCCTCGTCATCGGGGGACCACGAGAACGACCCCCGCAGCGAGCCGGAGGATGTGTTGTGCTGCGCCATGATGACGCCGATCACCGAGGCCGCCACGATGATCGCGACGACCACCGCTACCGTGATGGCAACGGTGACTGTGCGACGGGAGGATGTCGTCCGCGATGATGCGGCGGACGGGGTGCGGGATGCCGTTGGCGTGGGGCGGCCGGTGCCGTTGGCGGCATCCGGTTTCGGCAAACGGATGGATTGGATCAGGATGATGACCGCTCCAATGACCAGCAGGGCGCTGAACGTGTTGCCGAGTATCGTGGCGACGACCAACAGGAGGATCGCAACGCCCAGCTTGGCGGCCAGCGGCCTCTTGGTCTGCGGCTTGGGCTGGTTCGCCGCGTTGACCACGGGATTGGTGGTGGGGCGTGCGGCGCCGGCCGGCTGCGATGGCGGGATGTTCGGCCGCTGATGTGATGCCGGAGGCTGGCCCGTGTGGTAGTAGGCCTGCTCGATATGCTCCTGCTTGCGGTGCTCGGCTCGCTTCTGCGCCTTGCGGCGGCGTTCCTCGCGCTGGTGCTGTCTGGCGTCGATCTGCGATTCGCGTTCGACCACGGTGCTGGGGTCGACGTAGTCCGGAGCTTCGTCCACGTCGAATGGCGAGACATAGTCATCGGTGTTGCGATTGCCGAACAGGCCCATGGGTGCTGCCCTCCCTCATCGCCGAGCGGTTACACCCCCATTGTACGGGGGAGCGGGGCATGGAATCGCATTACTGGCGTGGATTGCCGAACCAGTCGGTGTAGATCAGCGAGAAGTTGCGGTTGCCATAGGAGGAACAGGCGTCGCCCTCGCCGGTTCCGGCCTCCAATGCGGCCTGATTCGGCTGATAGGGTGTGTAGACGTAGAGCAGTGCGGTCGCGTTGTTCTCGATGTAGACCTGGCTGCCGCCGCAGGATGGGATGGGGCTGTACTGCACGTAGTTGAACCGTCCGGCGTGGTAGGCGTAGTCGTCGGGATGGTTCAGGTAATAGCGGTAGCGTCGGGCGGCGCCGTATACCTGGTTGAAGAATCCGGCGTACGCCGGATCGCAGTTCGCGTCGTCTGGGCAGCTCAGCCCCATGGCGGCGCGGATCTGAAAGTCGGTGGGGGCGGTGGCGGTGACCAGATGCTGTTCCTTCTGCAGCATGGTCAGCAGCACCTTCTGGCTGATGCCGCAGGCCCGGGCGGATTTGTCGATGACGGCTGCGGCCGATTCGTCGGTTGCGCCCTCATAGGCTTCACACAGTTCGTCGGCTGGATGGGATTCGGTATCGAAGCGCATCGAGGCCAAGGCGCCGCCCTGCTGGTCCAGGAAGGCCTGCACCTCGGCCTGGCTCATCGCATGTTCGTTGAAGAACTGGCCGTCGGAGATGATATTGCCCGGATTGAAGCCGTAGCGTTGCGCGGTGGCGTCCTGCGCCGCCGCGGCGGCATCCACCTCACGGCGCCACCGGACGAACGTCGTCAGGCCGACGACCAGGGCGATGACGCAGATGACGGCCACCAGCGGCACCAGAATCATCGCCAGTCGTTGTTTGAACCGGGCACGCTTCCATGTGCGCAGCCATCTGCGGAGGGGCTTGCGGGCAACGGATTTTTTCCGTGTCGTCTTGGGGCGGCGTCGTTTGGAGGATGAGCGTTGATTCATCGGCGTTCCCTACTGAAGCGCCTTGCGGATGCGTTGCAGGCTCACGGGACCGGAGGTGCCGAGCTCCTGCGCCCAGAGCGAGACGTAGAACTCCTCCAGCATCCAACGGGCGGCGTCCGCCTGCTTGGTCAGCGACTCATGCCGCGGGCCGGCCGGTTCGGCCTTGGCCCTGGACACAGCGGCATCCACGAGCTGCCGGGCCTCGTCGGCCTCCCAAGCCCAGCGCACATCACGGTTCTTGTCGGCCTTGGCCTTGTTCAGGCGCAGCAGGTCGGCCTGCAGATACGTGGCCAGGCGCGGCAGCGAGGCCGGGGGCGTGGCGCCGACGAACCCGGGGTGCACGAGTGTGGCGATGTGTTCGCGGATGGACTGCAGCACCGAGAGCATCGGCAGGTCGGCGGGACCGGAGACGGCCTTGTCGATCTCGGCGTAGCGCTTGAGCACGGCGATCACATCATGCGCAACCGCGTATACGGTATCCTCGAACACCTGAGCGATGTCCGCCACGGCTTCGGCCAGCGCGGCGTCATCGGTGAGGTCGTCGATGTGCGGCAGCAGCCGTTTGACGGCGGCAAGCTGCAGATCCTCGACAAGGTCCTTGGTGGACCGATACGGCGCGGAGGCCAGCATCAGCGCCTCGGCCCCCAGCCAGCGCGAGGAGACGCGCTCGGAAGGCAGCCGCAGCGCGTCCAACGCGCCGCGCCACAGCATGGCGGCCCGGGACTCGGTGGTCGCCCCGGCCTTCTGCAGCAGGTTCGCCTGCTCGACCAGCTTGCCCTGATCGCCGGCGGCCCGAGCCTTGCGCTGCACCATCTGCCGGGCGGAGGACTCGGCCTCCTGCGCGAACCGGCGTTGCAGGGCGTTGAGATCCTTGCCGGTGCCCAACGTCTTGACCGGCCCGCGGGCATGCCGGCGACCGCGTTGGTTCTTCGCCGGCGGCAGCTGCTGCTCCACGGCAAACGTCATCCGCAGATACGGCGTGAGCCTGGCCATGAGATCCGGTCCCAGCACCTCGGGGTGAATCTGCGCGCCGACCGTGTGGATGGCGGCCTGCGTGAACACATGCGCGAAATCCGGCCAGGCGGCGCCACCCGTGCCGGGGACCACCTCCACCGGCGCGTCCTCGGGCGGCAGATTCGGCTTCTGCCGGTCGCCCGAACCGGGCAGATCCGGATAATGCTCGTCGATCCACATGCGGATCTTGCGGGCCGTGTCCGGCGCCGGCACGAACTGCACGCGCAGCGCCTTGGGCAGCGCCTTGATCAGCCCCACAATCAGCTCATCCAACAGGCCCGGCACATTCCAGCTGAACTGCTCCGGCGTCAGGCGGGAGAGCGCCTTCAACGGGATGTGCACGGTCACTCCGTCGTCCTGCGCCTGCGGATCATACACATAGCTCAGCTTCAGGTCGATCGGCGTGCCATCGGTGCCGAGCGTATGCCACTGATCCGGGTAGTCGGCCAGACTCACCGACTCCGTATCGGCCAGGCGCTCCACCTTCTCCGGATCGAAATCCAGCAGGTGCGGATCGTCGTCATACGCGGTCTTCCACCATTTGCCCAGATCGGCCACCGAGGTCACGTCGTTGGGAATCCGCGCGTTGTAGAAGTCGAACAGGTCCTCATCGCTCACCGTGCCGGCCAGCTGACGCGTGCGGCTCGCATCCTCCGCGGCCTCCTCCAACACCTCCAGGTTGCGCTGGACGAATGCGTCGTGCTGGAACCGCTGCTGGATGTCGCCCTCCACCAGTCCCTGGCGGATCAGGAAGTCGCGCGCCTCGGGCGGGTTGATCCGCCCCCACTGCACGGTGCGGTCCTGCACGATCGGCAGGCCGTACAGCAGCACCTTCGCGCTCGCCACGGCCGAACCGCGCGAACCGGACCAGTGCGGCTCGGCGTAGGTGGTACGGGTCAGGTTGCCCGCCAGCGGCTCCGCCCACGCCGGGTCGATGGCGGCCGAATACCGCGCCCACAGGCGGCTGGTCTCCACCAACTCGGTGCTCATGACCCACGGCGGCGTGGACTTGGCCACGCTGGAGGCCGGGAACAGCGCGAACCGCGTGCCGCGCGCGCCCTGATAGTCGTTCTTCGCCATCTTCTGCGCGCGCTTCATCGCCCGCGCCTTCGCCGCACCCTTGAGACCGGCGAAATCCGAGGCCTTCGGCTCGCGCAGCACCTGCATGCCCATCATCGAAAGCAGACCGGCCAGCATGGAGGTGTGGATGCCCTGCGCATCCCAGGAGCAGCACAACGCGTGCGCCGCCTGCTGGTTGATCGGCAGCTGGCGGATCTTCAGATCCGGGCGGGAGATCGGGATCGGCTCGCCAACCTTGAACTTGAACTCGCGGCACATCTCGGTCAGCTGCGTGACCAGATCCTTCCACTGGCGCATGCGCAGCCAGCTGAAATACTCGGTTTTGCAGATGCGCCGCAACGCCGAGTTGCTGGGGTTGCCGTCGGCCTGGAACACGCGGTCCCAGATGTTCAACGCGGTCAGGAAGTCGCTGAACGGGTCGGCGTAACGGTTGTGGATGCGGTCGGCCTCGTCGCGGTTCTCCTCCGGGCGCTCGCGCGGATCCTGCAGGCTCAGGAACGCCACCACCACCAGCACGGCGGCCAGCGTGTTCGGCGTGGTCGAGCGCGCCGCCTCGATCACCATGCGTCCCAGACGCACATCGATCGGGATGCGGGCCAGCTGGCGGCCGATATGCGTCAGCATCACGCCGCCCTGACGGCGGGCGATGGCCTTGAGCTCCACCAGCTCGTTGAAGCCGTCGGAGACGGCCTTCATATCCGGCGGGTCGATGAACCCGAACGTGGTCACGTCCTCGGCGGTGCGGGCCACGCCCACGCTGAGCATGTGCAGCACCACCGCACCCAGCGAGGTGCGCAGGATCTCCGGCTCGGTGAACCGCGGCCGCGTCTCGTAGTCCTCGCGGCTGTACAGGCGGATGGCGATGCCGTCGGCCACGCGGCCGCATCGGCCGGACCGCTGGTCGGCGCTGGCCTGGCTGATCGGCTCGATCGGCAGACGCTGCACCTTGGCGGTTTTCGAATACCGGGAGATGCGGGCCGTGCCCGGATCGACCACATACCGGATGCCCGGCACCGTCAGCGAGGTCTCGGCCACGTTCGTGGCGATGATGATGCGCTGATGCGTGTGCGCCTCGAACACCCGATGCTGCTCCTTGGCGGACAGCCGCGCGAACAACGGCACGATCTCGATGGCGTCCGGGCGGCGCATATCGGCGGCGCGCGGCCCGTAATGGTGCCTCAGGGCGGCCTCGAACTCGTGGATGTCGCGCTCGCCGGAGGCGAAGACCAGGATGTCGCGGGGACCGGCCGCATGGCTGGAATGGATGACCAGCTCGGCGCAGGCGCGGGCCACGGCGGTGGGCATGTCGATTGGGGTTTCGCGCTCGCGGCCCCGGCCCTCCCGTTCGGAGGCGGTCGGTGCGGCCGACAGCTCCGCATACGCCTGTTCGCCGGGCATCGCGCCGGTTTCGAACCCGGGCACGGACCGCATCAGCGCGGGCGCGGTGCCCAATGGCTCGTAGACGATCTGCACCGGGTAGGTGCGTCCGGACACCTCGATCACCGGCACCGGCGCGTGCAGCGCGTGTTCGAAATGCTCCTGGAACTTGACCGAGTCGATGGTGGCGGAGGTGATGATGAGCTTCAGATCCCGGCGGCGGGGGAGCAGCGCCGTCAGGTAGCCGAGCAGGAAGTCGATGTTGAGGCTGCGCTCATGTGCCTCGTCGATGATGATGGTGTCGTACCGGCTCAGCTGCGGGTCGCGCTGGATCTGCGCGAGCAGGATGCCGTCGGTGACCACGCGCAGTCGGGTCTTCGGGGAGCTTTCGTCGGTGAACCGCACCTGATAGCCGATCTCGTCGCCGAGCCTGACCCCCATCTCAGAGGCGATGCGTTCGGCGACGGTGCGTGCGGCCAAGCGGCGGGGCTGCGTGTGCACGATCTGATGGCCGTGCGAGCCGCGGCCGAGTTCGAGCAGGATCTTCGGCAGCTGTGTGGTCTTGCCGGAACCGGTCTGGCCGGAGACGATGACGACCTGCGAGGTGCGCACGGCCTGCGCGATCTGGTCCTTGGCCGTGCTGACCGGCAGCTCCTTCGGATACTCGAACCTCATAACCCTTCTTCCGCTTCCGCTCACCTCTGCACGCGCATCCCGCGCGTCCTACGTTCCGTGCGGCATACGGGACCGGGATTCAGGCCTGCCGCAAAATCTCAATGATACGGAAGCCCTTGGAGCTGGCGTATTTGCTCACCGCGAACCCGCTGCCCAACGCTCCGGCCAGCCAGGGGATCAGCGAATCGGCGCCCAGGTTCCGCTGCACTACCAGATATGCCGCGCCGCCGGCGTTGAGCCGTGGCAGCCAGGCCATCAGCAGCGTGTGCAGCGCTTCCTTGCCGATGTGGATCGGCGGGTTCGACCAGATCGCGTCGAAGGTCGTCCCCTCGGGCATCGGTTCCGCGCCGGGCGCCTGCTGGTCGGGCAGTGGTGCGCCGGACTCGTCGGTCTGCACGACGTGCACGCGCCCGCAGCCGTTGCGTCTGGCGTTGCCGGCCGTCAAATCCAGCGCGCGTCCGTTCACGTCCACGGCCCATACGTCGGCTTCGGGCGACTCCTGGGCCATCGCAACCGCCACGGGGCCCCAGCCGCAGCCCAGATCCAGGAACGTGCCGTGTTCGGGCAGCTCGGGTGCGTGGCGCAGCAGCACCGAGGTCCCCAGATCAAGCCGGGAGCCGGAGAACACGCCGTTCGAGGTTTCCATGGCGGCCTCGAACCCGCGCAGCGTCACATGCAGCATGCGGCGCGCATCCTGCGAGGCGGGTGCCGCCGAGAAGTACTGTTCGCTCATTGTCGTCGATCCATCCTTGTCGTGTCGTGGGCGATGCCGGCCCGGACATCCGTCTAGCCGATTGTACGCCGGTGAGGGGAGGCCGCATCGGCGGTCGCCGGGTTGCACGGCCGGCGGCGGTGGCGGTGGCATGCGGGCCGTCGCCGTGCAGGGCCCCGATGTTGTCGGCGTGAATACGGATAATGGGGCGTTGACCTGAACCATGACTCGACGACGATGGGTGGATGTTTGACTGAACTCAACGAAGCGATGATCGACAGCGGCCAGGCGTCCGCGGAAGACGGGCGTCCCGACGCGCGCCGCGACGTGCTGTCCGAACAATCGGAGGTGCTGCTCGACGATGACCGGCGCGGCTCGGGTGCCGCCGCCGACTCCGACGAGCTGTGGGAGGAGCGCGAGGGGCGCAACGCCCTGAGGCACGTCGTCGGCTTGGGCGAGATGCAGGACGTCACCGAGGTCGAATACCGCAAGGTGCGGCTGGAACGCGTGGTGCTGGTCGGCGTCTGGTCGAGCGCCGTCACCACGCAGGCCCAGGCCGAGGAGTCGCTGCGCGAGCTCGCCGCGCTCGCCGAAACCGCGGGCGCCGAGGTCTGCGACGGTCTGCTGCAGCATCGGTACCGCCCCGATGCGGCCACATACGTCGGTTCCGGCAAGGCCAAGGAGATCGCGGGCATCGTGGCGCGCGAGGAGGCCGACACCATCATCGTGGACGACGACCTGCCGCCGAGCCAGCGCCGCGCGCTGGAGGACGTCACCAAGGTCAAGGTGGTGGACCGCACCGCCGTGATCCTCGACATCTTCGCCCAGCACGCCACCAGCCGTGAGGGCAAGGCGCAGGTGGAGCTCGCCCAGTTGCAGTACATGCTGCCGCGACTGCGCGGCTGGGGCGCCTCGCTGTCCCGGCAGGCCGGCGGACGGGCGGCGGGCGCCGACGGCGGCATCGGCTCCCGTGGCCCGGGCGAGACGAAGATCGAGATGGACCGCCGCGTGATCCGCAACCGCATCGCCCGGCTGCGCAAGCAAATCGCCCAGATGGCCCCGACGCGCGACGTCAAGCGCGGGTCCCGCCGCCGGTTCGGACTGCCCACGGTCGCCGTCGTCGGATACACGAATGCCGGGAAATCGTCATTGACGAACCGCCTGACCGGATCCGCGGAACTCGTGGAGAACGCGCTGTTCGCCACCCTGGACACGGCCGTGCGCCGGGCGCGGGCCAAGGACGGCCGTCTCTACGCCTATGTGGATACGGTCGGCTTCGTGCGCCGGCTGCCCACCCAGCTCATCGAGGCGTTCAAATCCACGCTGGAGGAGGTCGGCGAGGCCGATCTGATCCTCCATGTCGTGGACGGCTCGCATCCCGATCCGTTCTCGCAGATCGACGCGGTCAACGAGGTGCTCTCCGACATCGAAGGCGTGGGGAACATCCCCGTCGTCATCGCGTTCAACAAGGCCGATATGATGGACGAGGCCGCGCGCGAACGCATCGCCGCGCTCGCGCCCGAGGCGCATATCGTCTCCGCCGCCACGGGGGAGGGCATCGAGGCGCTGCGGACGCAGGTCGAGTCGATGCTGCCGACGCCGAACGTGCACGTTTCCGCGCTTCTGCCGTATACGGCCGGTTCGCTGCTGTCCCGCGTCAGGGAGTACGGCAAGGTCGAGAGCGTGGAATACCGCGGTGACGGCGTCATGCTTGAGGCCGAGGTCGACGGCGTGCTGGCCGCGCAGATCGTGGAGCAGTCGATCGGCTGACGTGCGACCGCATGGGTGGGGTGCTCGTTATGCGTCGGAACGTACCGATTATGCCCGTGAACGTGAGCAACATCACAATTCGTGGTATCGTATGTCGTTTTTGAAACGTCACGTAGTGTGGATAAAGTAAAGGTGTTGTCTAGAAGAAACCCGGGCGCTCCCCGGGGGTTTGCATTCCGCTAAGAGAGGTCGCAACATGGTGGATTCCCCCATTAAGCCCACAAAGCTCGCCATCATCGGTGCCGGAGCCGTCGGCTCCACGCTGGCCTTCGCCGCCGCCCAGCGCGGTGTGGCTCGAGAGATCGTCCTCGAGGACATCGCCAAGGACCGCGTCGAGGCCGAGGTGCTCGATATGCAGCACGGCTCCAGCTTCTTCCCGACCGTCTCCCTGCAGGGTTCCGACGACGTGGAGATCTGCCGTGACGCCGACATGGTCGTCATCACCGCAGGCGCCCGTCAGAAGCCCGGGCAGACCCGTCTCGATCTTGCCGGTGCAACCATCAACATCATGAAGTCCATCATCCCGAGCGTGGTGAATGTGGCGCCCAACGCCATCTATATGCTCATCACCAACCCGGTGGATGTCGTCACCCATGTCTCGCTCAAGCTGTCCGGCCTGCCGTCCAACCAGATGTTCGGTTCCGGCACCAATCTGGACTCCGCCCGTCTGCGCTTCCTGATCGCGCAGCAGACCGGCGTCAACGTCAAGAACGTG
Source organism: Bifidobacterium pullorum subsp. gallinarum (assembly GCF_000741215.1). Classification (GTDB taxonomy): domain Bacteria; phylum Actinomycetota; class Actinomycetes; order Actinomycetales; family Bifidobacteriaceae; genus Bifidobacterium; species Bifidobacterium pullorum_B. Next base: position 330,370 of record NZ_JGYX01000002.1, on the reverse strand, counting down.
CATGCCTACATCGCCGGCGAGCACGGTGATTCCGAGGTCCCGCTGTGGGCGTCGGCCACCATCGGCGGCGTGCCGATGTGCGACTGGAAGCCGCTGCCCGGCCATGAGCCGCTTGACGCCGACAAGCGCGAGGAGATCCATCAGGAGGTCAAGAACGCGGCCTACCGCATCATCCAGGGCAAGGGTGCGACCAACTACGCCATCGCCATGTCCGGCGTGGACATCATCGAGGCCGTGCTGCACGACGCGAACCGCATCCTGCCGGTCAGCTCGATGCTGGACGACTTCCACGGCATCTCCGATGTGTGCATGTCCGTGCCGACTCTGATCAACCGCCAGGGCGTGAACTCGCGCATCAACACCCCGGTGTCCGACCGCGAGCTCGCCGCGCTGAAGCGCTCCGCCGAGACGCTGAAGGAAACCGCGGCCAAGTTCGGCTTCTGACAGGCCGTCCGTTATCCGTTTCCCGAGAAAGCCCCGACATATGTCGGGGCTTTCCGCGTTGAAGCATGGGCGTACCGGGCGAAGCTCGGGCTGCATGCCGTCGGTCCCACTGCGCGGTGGCCTGTCCAGTCCACGAGGATGGCGGTCTTGGTGTGCATGCTGTCGCGGGGTGATGACAACGCGTCGTTGGTGTGGCGGTATGGGGTTCCTGCCGTTTCGTATCCCGCTTATTGAGAATGATAAGCATGTTGAATTGGCTTTATATCAACGAAAACCGTTATCGATATATTGCAATTCTCAATAAAGCCGTCTATGGTGGGAGGTGGATTGGAGGAACGGGAATGGCGCATGTGCATGGAAGTGGAAGCGTGCCCGATGGGGTCTCGCCTGATGGCAGGGGGCATCAGCGCCGTCTGATGGCGACGCTGGCGCTGACCGGATCGGTATTCGTGGCGGAGGTGGTCGGCGCAATCGTCACCGGGTCATTGGCGTTGCTGGTGGACGCCGGCCACATGCTCACCGATATGTCCGTGCTGGCGGCGTCGGCGGTCACCGCGGTGCTGATGCGGCGCCGGCCGAATGGCACGCGCACGTGGGGTTGGTCCAGACTGGAGGTCATCACGGCGGCCGAGGGCGCCACGGTGCTGCTGTTCGTGGGGGTGTACGCGTTGGTGGAGGCCGGCATGCGCCTGTTCGGCGGACGCGGCGAGGATGTGCACGATGCGCGCCTGCTGCTGTGCTTCGGCATTCTCGGCTTGGCGGCCAACTGCGGGTCGATGTTGGTTTTGGCGTCGAACCGCGAGGACAACATGAACATGAAGGCGGCGTTCCTGGAGGTGCTCAACGATGCGTTGGGTTCCGTGGCCGTGGTGGTGTCCGCCGTGGTGATGATGGCGACCGGCTGGTCCGGGTTCGATGCGATGGCCGGTGGCCTGATCGCGTTGTTGATGATTCCCCGTGCCGTGCGGCTGCTGGTTTCGGCCGGACGCGTGTTGTTGGAGGAGACGCCCGAGGGGCTGGACCTGGATGAGGTGCGCCGTCATCTGGAGGGGGTGCCGCATGTGGTGGCCGTGCATGACCTGCACGCCAGCACCGTGGCGACCGGCATGCCGATCCTGACGGCGCATGTGGTGGTGGACCGCGATGTGACGATGCGGCAGGCCGGTGATGTGTTGGAGCGGATGCAGGATTGCCTGCGCGAGCATTTCCCGGTGTCGATCGGACACACGACCTTCCAGTTGGAGCCGGAGGGCTACGATTCCCCGAGTGCCGAACAGCTGCACGCATAGTCTGCAAGGCGTTCGGGCGGGCTTGCGATACGCGTGGGGCCCGTATGGCCGCTCGATGCCCATGCGGGCCGTCGGCTGCCCTACAGCTTGCGCAGCACGGTGACGACCTTGCCCATGATCTGGGCGTGGGTGCCGTCGATGGGGGAGTAGGCGGGGTTGTGCGGGATGAGCCAGATGTGGCCGTTGTCCTTGCGGAAGGTCTTGACGGTGGCCTCGTCATCCAGCAGCGCCGCGACGATGTCTCCGTTCTGGGCCGTGTTCTGTTCGCGAATGACCACGAAGTCGCCGTCGCAGATCGCGGCGTCCACCATCGAATCGCCATGCACCTCCAGCATGAACAGGTTGCCGGTGCCGGTCAGGCGTTCGGGCAGGCGCATGACGTCGTCGACATGCTGTTCCGCGGTGATGGGCACGCCTGCGGCGATGCGTCCGACCAGCGGCACGTCGCGCGACGCCGTGATGGATTCCGGGTTGCCCTGCGGCAGCGGGAACGGCACGATGGTGGCCGTCGGTGTGGGGGACTCCTCCTCGACCAGTTCGATGGCGCGGCCCTTGTTGGCGTTCATGCGGATAAGGCCCTTGTCGGCGAGCACCTGGAGCTGATGCTTCACCGACGAGGGGCTTTTCAGTCCGGATGCCTCGCCGATCTCCCGAAAGGATGGGGCGAAGCCGTGGGCGGCGACATGCGCCTTGATGGCGTCCAGCACCTTGCGCTGGCGGTCGGTCAGCTGTGCGCTGTCCGACTCGGGCGCAGGGGGTTTCGGGGTGGAGGGGGCGGTGCCCATGGCTGCTCCTTTCGTTGCGGTTGTTTCCAGCATAACGTGAAAACCATGTGAAATCAAACATCTGTTCGAGTTTGTGGGTTGTGGTTGTCGAACATCTGTGCGAGAATCAGAACAGATGTTCGATAGAACACATGTTCGAAAGGAATGGTGGTAGTCATGGTGATCGAAACAAGGATTGCAGACACCAATGCTGCGGCGGGGCGTCGTGCCACTGTGGGGGCGGAACATCATACGCGTGGCGCTGCGGCTGCGCGGCATGGGCGGTTGACGGTGCGCGGACGCGTGATTGCGGTGGTACTGTCCGCTCTTCTGGCATGGGGCTGCCTCGGCATGATCGGCGCACGGGACGCGCGGTCGGACTTGGGCGCCATGCAGGTGACGACGTACACGGTTCGCCCGGGGGATACGCTGTGGGTCTATGCCTCGTCGATCACGCCGGAAGGCGGCGACGTGTCGGAAACGGTGGAACAGCTGAAGGCGCTGAACAACCTCCCGTCGTCCGCGTTGCAGACAGGGCAGCGCATCGTGGTGCCGTTGGCATAGCGACACGCTTGGAATCCACCCGTTCGGGGTATTCTTGAGGCCATGCACTGTCCGTTTTGCCAAAACCCCGATACGAAGGTCGTCGATACGCGTATCAGCGATGACGGCCACTCGATTCGCCGCCGTCGTGAATGCACGCATTGCGGGAAGCGGTTCACCACCGTTGAATCCACCATGTTGCTGGTATTGAAGAATTCCGGCAATGTGGAGCCATTCGACCGCAACAAGGTCATCTCCGGAGTGCGCAAGGCCTGTCAGGGGCGCCCGATCAACGAGGACGATCTCAAGGCATTGGGACAACGCGTGGAGGAGGACCTGCGCTCCAGGGGGCTGGCCCAGGTCAGGTCCGAGGACGTGGGCCGTGCGATCCTGGAACCGCTACGCGAACTCGACGTTGTGGCGTACCTGCGGTTCGCCAGCGTCTACCAGAATTTCGATGGCCTGGAGGATTTCCAGCAGGCCATCGATCAATTGAGGATGCATCAGGCGGAATGACGCCGATCGCCGGCAGCGATCAGCGAATCACGCGTGTGCGAATCGTGCCCTCGATCGCCGCGATGGCGTCCATTGTCGCGTCGTCCGGCACCTGTGACACGTCGGTGACCACATAACCCAGCGAGCCCTGCGTGCCGAGCGACTGCGCGGAGATGTTGATGTTCGCGTCGCCGAGCACGTTGTTCATATCGGCCAGCACGCCGGGCAGGTTGGCGTGGAGGTGGATGATGCGGGCTGCGCCGGCGCAGTCGCCGAGGGCCAGCTGTGGGAAATTCACCGACAGCGACGTGGCCCCCCTGGTCCAGTAATCCTCAAGCCGCTGCGTCACGAAATGGCCGATGGATTCCTGGGCCTCCAGCGTGGAGCCGCCGATATGCGGCGTCAGCACCATATTGTCCATATCGGCCAGCGGCGTGATGAACGGATCGCCGGTCTTCTTGGGCTCCACCGGCCACACATCCACCGCGGCGCCGGACAGATGCCCCGAATCCAGATGCCGCTTCAGCGCATCGAGATCGGCCACGAACCCCCGGGAGCAGTTGATGAAGATCGCGTCCTGCTTCATGGCGGCGAACTGGTCCTCGCCGAAGAACCCGATGTTCGACTTGCGCCCGTCCACATGCAACGTGACCGCATCGGACTGTTCGAGCAATTCCTCCAGGGTGTCGCAGCGGTGGGCGTTGCCCAACGCCAGCTTCTCGTCAATGTCATAGAACACCACGCGCATGCCCAGCGCTTCGGCCAGCACCGACAGCTGTGCGCCGATGTTGCCGTAGCCGATGATGCCCAGCGTCTTGCCCCGCACTTCATGCGATCCGGACGCCGACTTGTCCCACAGCCCGTGCTTGAGATGATGGGTGTGGGCGGGTACGCGCCGCATCAGGCAGATGATGTCGCAGATCACCAGCTCGACCACGGAACGCGTGTTCGAATACGGCGCGTTGAACACGGCCACGCCGTGCGTGCCCGCATACTCCAGATCGACCTGGTTGGTGCCGATGCAGAAGCAGCCGACCGCCGAGAGACCGGGGCGGGCGTCGATGACCTTGCGCGTCACCGAGGTCTTGGAGCGGATGCCGAGCAGATCCACGCCGTCCAGCGCGTCGATCAGCTCGTCCTCGTTCAGTGCGCCCTTGAGCGTGACGACATCGAACCCATGCTTGCGCAGGGACTCGGCCGCGAACGGATGAATATTCTCCAATAACAGTGCTTGAGGCATAACCCCATGCTATAGCGGCAGTTCGGATTCGTCCGCGTTTGTCCGCAGTATAAGCAGACGCTGGGTCGGTCGGGTCATCGCCACATACAGGTCGGCCGCCGCGGTCAGGCGCGAGGGGGCCTCCTGGTCGATCGCCGCGGGCTGGACCACCATAACCGCGTCGTATTCCAGACCCTTGACGTCCTGTGTGGTGCAGACGCAGACCTGCTCGTCCCACGCGCTCTGCGCGTCAAGACGCGCGAACTCCTGATCGCTGAACGCCTCCTGCAGCGCCGTGCGCACCGTGCCGCGGAAATCGGCGAGCCGTGTCTGCGGCACGATAACCGCCACCCGGCCCGTGCCGTCCGACGAGACGAAGCGGTCGGTCAGGGCCACCACCTGCCGTGCCACGGCGGCATGCAGCTCGGCTTCGGTCGGCACGGTCAGCCGCTCGACCGAGTCGGGCATCGTGCGCACCGCGTTCACCGTGGAGATGTACAGGCCTTCGGAACGGGCGAATCGAGACGCCAGGTCCGAAACCTCCTGCGGGTTGCGGTAGTTGATCGTCAGCTCGTTGAGGTCCCAGTTGTCCTCGCCGAAGAGCCGGTCCATCGTGTGCCGCCAGGCGCGTGTGCCGCCCAGCGCCGAGGTCTGCGCCACATCGCCCACGATCGTGAATGAGCGCGAAGGGCAGCGGCGGATCAGCATACGCCAGTCCATCGCGGTGAGCTCCTGTGCCTCATCCACCACGATGTGCCCGTACGTCCATTCGCGGTCGGCCGCGGCGCGCTGTGCGGTGAGCTCCGCATCCATGCCGTTGATCTGGTCGACGAGCATCTGCGAGGTCACGATGCCGGAGCCGATGCCGGCCTGGGCCAAGGTGTCCCGCGCGTACTGCTCCTCTTCGGCGCGCTGCGCGTCGGCGGCCGCCTTGCGGGCCGCCGCACGCGGATCGGGACCCAGCAGCTCCATGGCCTCGTCCAGCAGCGGGATGTCCGACTGGGTCAGCGCGGCACCCTTGTCTCGGGTCAGCGCGGCGATGTCGTCATCGGACAACCAGGGTGCGAACCGCCGCAACTGGGCAGGCTTGGAGAACAGCTGGTCAATCAGCCACGGGCCGGTCATCGGCAGCCAGGCCAGATTCAACGTGTGCCTGACGGTGTCGTTCATGCGCAGCTGCTGCATGACGTCGGTGAGCTCCGGCTGCTCCGGGGTGTAGTCGAGCTGTTCGACGTATCGGGCGCGCAAGGCCTCCAGCATGCTGCGGACGAAGGTCTCGCGCGCCTTGTTGTGCGGCTGGCGTGTGCGCCGCGCGTCAGCGATGGCCTGTTCGACGTCGGAGGGCTTCATGGCGACCGCGAACCCGTTGATACGGACCACCGGCAGGGTACGGGGCACGCGTTCGCGCGCGGCGACGGCGTTGGCGATGGCCTTGGCCATGCGCTGCTCGCCCTTGAGTTGGGCGGCCCGGGGCGTATCGGTGGCGGTGGCGTTGAATCCGGGGATCAGGTCGGCGATGGTGCGGCTGACCACACCGGTCTCGCCGAGCGAGGGCAGGACCTGATCGATGTAGTGTAGGAACGCCGAGCTGGGGCCGATGACCAGCACGCCGGAGCGGTCGAGCATGCTGCGGTGGGTGTACAGCAGGTAGGCGGCGCGGTGAAGCGCCACCGCGGTCTTGCCGGTGCCCGGTCCGCCCTGGACGACGACGGCATGGCCGAGGTCGGAACGGATGATGCGGTCCTGTTCGGCCTGGATGGTGGCCACGATATCGGTCATCTTGCCGGTGCGCCGCGAGCTCAGCGAGGCCAGCAGCGCGCCCTCGCCGGTCAGCGTGCCGGCGGACGAGGCCTTGCCGACCTGCTCGGAATGCACGTCGAGCACCTCATCCTCTACGCCCACCACCTCGCGGAAGTTCAGCGTGATATGGCGACGCATGACGATGTCACCGTGGTGCGATGGGGTCGCCTCGTAGAACGGGCGGGCGGCCTCCGCTCGCCAATCCGTCAGGATCGGCTCATGCGTCTCGCTGGACAGGCCGATGCGCCCGATGTAGCGGCGCTCGCCGGCGGTGTTGTCGAGCCGGCCGAAGATCAGGCGGTCCTCCACGGCACGCAGCTGCGTCAGACGGTCCTCGTACATGGTGGCGAACGAATCGCGCTCGGTGCGCTGGGTGGGGGAGCCGTGCGAACCGGCGGCCCTGACGGCGTCAAGCCGTGCGCGAGCCTGCGCGCGCAGGGCGTCGAGGCGACCGTAGGCGCGGTCGACGGCGTGCTGCTCCTCCTGCAACTGTTCGGCGTAACCCGGCATATGTACTGTCCCTTCCTCCGAAAACTCAGGCAATCCAATGTACCGCAAGGCCGCTACGAATCGTCCGGATTGCGGCGAGCGACGCCTGTGAGGCGGACCGCCGCGGCGTCTGTCTCGTCGATATGCGTCCTCAAGTGGGAAAACCATCGGAAAAGGGTAAGTGTTTTGTGGATAAGTGGGGTTTTGTGGAAAGTCGTGGGGTAAAGTGGTGAAGCGACCCAGGTCGGAGTGTACCCAATGCCAGGCTGAAGGAGGTGGGGCTGTGAATGACGACGTCTTTGCACAGCAGCAACCTCCCGCAGGCGGGGATGACATGGATATGCTGCAGCTGCCGCCGTTGCTGCTGGGCACGTTCACGCCGAAGATCGACGCGAAGGGACGCATGGCGTTGCCGGCCAAGTTCCGTTCCATGCTCGGCCGCGGCGTGGTGCTGGCCCGAGGCCAGGAACGGTGCGTGTATCTGCTGCCGATCAGCCAGTTTCGGCATATGGCCATGCAGATCCAGCGTGCGTCGGTGGGGGACAAGGACACCCGCGACTACCTGCGCGTGTTCCTGTCGGGCGCGTCCGACCAGGTGCCCGACAAGCAAGGCCGTGTGCTGGTGCCGCAGATTCTGCGGGATTATGCGGATCTGGGGGAGGACATTGTGGTGATTGGCGTGGGCACGCGTGCCGAGATCTGGAACCGCGAGGCGTGGCAGACGTATCTGGCGGAGAAGGAGCAGCGCTACTCCGATATCGAGAACGACGTACTACCGGCGGTGGAATTCTGATGAACGACTATGCAACCATCCATCAACCCGTGCTGCTCGAACGCTGCGTCGAGCTGGTCGCGCCGGCGCTGGACCATGACGGCGCCGTGGCCGTGGACTGCACCCTGGGATTGGCCGGACATACCATCGCGTTCCTCAAGGCCTCGCCCCGGGCGCGTCTGATCGGCATCGACCGGGACGCCCAGGCGCTGGCGATGGCCACCGAACGCGTGCGCGCGGAGGGCCTGGCGGACCGGTTCACCCCGGTGCATGCCGCGTTCGATGCGTTCTCGCAGGTGCTGGACGACGTCGGCGTGAGGCGCGTGGACGCCGTGTTCATGGACCTGGGGTTGTCGAGCCTGCAGATCGACGAGACGGAGCGAGGGTTCTCGTACAGCCACGATGCGCCGTTGGATATGAGGATGGACGTGTCGCAGCCGTTGACGGCCGAACGCGTGCTCGCGGAGTATGACGAGCCGGCGTTGACGCGGATCTTCAGAACGTACGGCGAGGAGCGGTACGCCCGGCAGATCGCCCGGCGGATCGTCCAGCGGCGGGACAGGGAGCCGTTGCACACATCGGCGCAGTTGAGCGCGTTGGTGGACGAGGTGATCCCGCAGGCGCATCGGCCCGCGGGCAATCCGGCCAAGCGGGTGTTCCAGGCATTGCGCATCGAGGTGAACGGCGAGCTGGACAAGCTGGCGTCCACGCTGCCGCAGGCTGCGAACCGGCTGGCCGTGGGCGGCCGTCTGGTGGTGGAGTCGTACCATTCGCTGGAGGACAAAACCGTCAAGACGTTCATGGCGCAGGGACTGGCGGCCGATGTGCCGCCGGGCCTGCCGGTCATCCCTCCCGACGCCCAGCCGTTCTTCAGGGATCTGACCCGAGGCGCGGTCAAGGCCGACGAGGGGGAGATCGCGCATAACCCGCGTTCCGCATCCGTCCGGTTGCGGGGCGTGGAACTGACGCGACCGATTCCGCAGCGATGGCGGCGCACCTTCGCGTCCGCCGCGGAGCCGCGACACTACGAAGGGGGACGATGATGGCTGCACAGGCACGAAGCGTGCATTCCTCGGCGGCGCCCGCGGGACGCCCGGACCGGGACGGCGCGCCGCAGTCGCGTCCGCAACTGCACGTGGTCAACGGTCAGCGGGCCGGGGCCGGCTCGGCGGCGCGCGGTTTCAAACGTCTGCTGGAATGGACCAGGACGAAGACCACACCGCTGCTGCACATCACCATCGCCATCGTGTTCCTGGTCGGCACCCTGCTGGGGGCGTTGGCCTTGCGCACGCAGATGGTCGAGATCTCCTTCGAATCCAGCCAGGTGCAGACTCGGATCGAGCGGTTGAGCCAGGACGTGGAGGAGCGCCAGACGCAGCTGGACATGCTGAAGGCGTCATTGCCGGAACGTGCGCAGGAGATGGGCATGGTCCCGCAGGAGGGTTCCATCTCCATCGATCTGAACGGATATCAACCCAGTGAAGGTGGAACGCAATGAGACGCGGACAGATGAGGGCCGGCAGGTATAGCGGGTTCGCCAAGCGGTGCATGGCCATCGGTGTCATTCTGGCGTTCATGGCCGTGGCATGCCTCGGCCGGCTCGTCGGCATCCAGCTGCTGGACGGTCGTTCCACCGCGCAGGCGGCCACCCAGAGCCGCACCACCACGGTGCCGATCAGTGCCAAGCGCGGGCGGATCCTGGACACCAACGGCAACGTGCTTGCCCAGAGCGTCGAGCGGTACACGCTGCTCGCCGACCCCTATGCGGCCTCGCTGTTCGAACCGGTGGCCTGCGGGTCGAACCAGGCCAAGTCGCTGGGGTACTGCCACCAGATCGACGACCAGCCCGTCGGCGCCACCGGCGCGGCCGCCGTGGCGCGTCTGCTGGCCACGGTGCTGGACGGTGTGAACGCCATGGAACTCGGCGCCAAACTGGATGGCGTGAGCCGGTACCAGGTGATCCAGCGGGACATCACCCCCGAGCTCAAGCGCAAGATCGACGACCTGCATCTGGCCGGCGTGGTGTGGTGCGAGCTGAGCAGCGACCGCATCTACTCCACGGGCACCCAGCTGGGCGCGTTGCTGGGCGGTGTGGACGACGAGGGCAACGGCGTCAACGGCATCGAACAGATGATGAACGACGAGCTGACCGGCACCGACGGATACGAGGTGTATCAGCAGGGCAACGGCGGCGAGCAGATTCCGGGCACGATGACCGACTCCGAGGCGGCCGTGGACGGCAGCGATGTGACGCTGACGATCGATCAGGACGTGAACTGGTACGTCAAGAAAGTGCTGCGGGAAGGCAAGGAGGAGTTCGGGGCGGCCTGGGCCATCGGCGTGGTGCATGACCTTCAGACCAACGAGATCATCGCTCTGGAGGACACCGACGAGATCGAGGCGGGCAGCGACGACGCCAAGCTCAACGTCTCCCAGGCGGTGAGCGAGACCTTCGAGCCCGGGTCGATCGGCAAGGTCATCACCATGGCCGGACTGCTGCAGACCGGCCTGCACAAGGCCACCGACCAGTTCACGGTGCCGTACAGCATGACCAAGAACGGCCAGGAGTTCCACGACGCCACCAACCATGGCAGCGAGCATTGGACGCTGGCGGGCATCCTGCAGAACTCCTCCAATGTCGGCATGGTGATGGCGGCGGAGAACTACACCAACGAGCAGCGCTACGAGTTCCTGACCAAGTTCGGCGTCGGCCAGTCCACCGGGCTGGACCTGCCCGGCGAATCCGATGGCATGCTGGCCGGCGCCGACGCCTGGGACGGCCGTACCCGGGACACGGTGCTGTTCGGCCAGGGGTACACGGTGAACGCGCTGCAGCTGACCAACGTGGTGGCCACCATCGCGAACAAGGGCGTGCGGCATCAGCAGTCGCTGATCAAGTCGGTGACCGACGCGCAGGGGCGCGTCACCTCCGAGGAGCACGGGGACGCCGTGCGCGTGATCGACGAGCAGGTGGCGGCGGATGTGCTCAACGCCATGGAGTCGGTGGCCGAGGAATACGACAACGTTGCCAAGGTGGACGGCTACCGCGTGGCCTCGAAGACCGGCACCGCCGAGGTCGCCGGCGCGGACGGCCGTCTGACCTCGATCGTGTGCGACTGGTCCGGCATCATCCCCGCCGACAACCCCCGCTTCGTGGTCACCGTGGTGATCAAGGATCCGCAGAAGGGCGGATTCGGCGGTCTGACCGCCGGCCCGTTGTTCGCCAGGATTGGTGAATTCCTTATGCAGAAATATGAGGTGGCTCCCTCGTCTCCGCGTACCGATGCTATTCCGGTGGATTGGTGAATTCGCTGGAGGAAAGGCTGGACCGATGAGTGTGGTGAGCGGTTCCGGTGCATGCCGGATGACGTTGGGGACCTTGGCTTCCCGGTACGGATATGAGCTGGTGCCGCCGTCCTCGGAGGGCGTGACGGTGACCTCGCTGGCGGATGAGGTCGATTCGGTGATCCCCGGTTCGTTGTATGTGCCTGCGGGGTCGGTGAATATGGAGCGGCTGGAGCACGCCGCCATGCGCGGCGCGTATGCGGCCTTGGTGCCGCAGGCGTTGCGCGGGGCGGTCGACAGGTTGTCGATGCCGCTGGTGCTGGGGGAGTGCGATGACGCGCGTCTGGCCGCGATGGCTCAGGAACTGACGGGCGCCAAGACGTTGGCGATGTTCGCCTGCTACGGCGAGGAGGCCGGGCAGGTGCAACGGCAGGTGGAGCAGTTGTCCGAATTCCTGCATGTGCTCGGCAATCCGGTCGGCGTGATCAGCGCGGCGGATACGCAGTCGTTGGAGCAGTACATCGGGTTGCACTATCCGTTGGGGGTTCTGGATGTGCAGCGTGTGCTGTCGGTGTGCGCGGAGGATGGCGCGAACGCCGTGATCGTGTCCATGGACGAGCGGACGTTGCGGCGCGGCGCGCTGCATGCGGTGGATCTGGACGTGTTCGGTGTCGATGACGTGCCCGACTCCCGTCTGCGCGAGGCCTGCGCGACGGCGTGCGACCGGTACGGTTGCGTGATGGACGAGCGCGGCAAGGCGGTGGGCAGAACCGCCGAGTCCGATGCGTTGGCGCGCCAGGCCGACGAGGGCGAGCACGGCGGATCGTGGGAGGTGCTGTCATTGGCCATCGCCATGGCCATGGCGGCCGGTGTGCGCCGTGCGAATATCAGGAGCGCGTTGCGCGTGTCCAGGGAACTGTCCTGAGGGAGAGGAACGAATATGGCTGTGGAATCCACGATGATGCCGATGACGCTGTCCGAGATCGCCGAGACGGTCGGTGGCGGTCTGGTCATCCCGGAGGGCGTTGCCGCCACACCGCAGACCGTGGCGACCAGTGCCGTCACCGATTCCCGCGAGGTCGGTGAGGCGGGCGTCTTCGTCGCCATCGCCGGGGAACGGGTGGATGGCCACGATTTCGTGGGGCGCGCCGCGCAGAGCGGCGCCGCTGTGGCGTTGGTGGCGCATCAGGTCGATGCTCCGATGGCGCAGATCGTCGTGCCGGATACGGTGGCCGCCCTGGGAACCTTGGCGCAGCACAACATCGAGCGTCGCCGCGCACTGGACACGCCGTTCACCATCGTCGGCATCACCGGCTCGGTGGGCAAGACCACCACCAAGGACATGCTGGCCGCGCTGCTTGGATCGATGGGGGAGACGGTCGCCCCCGTCGGCTCGTTCAACAATGAGATCGGCCTGCCGTTGACCGCGTTGAAGGTCGGCCCGGACACCAGGTACCTGGTGGCGGAGATGGGCGCCAATCACGTCGGGGAGATCGCCCGACTGACCACCATCGCGCCTCCGGACATCGCCGTGGTGCTGAAGGTCGGCGTGGCCCATCTGGGCGAGTTCGGCTCGGTGGAACGCATCGTGGAGGCCAAGAGCGAAATCGTGCGCGGCCTGGCCGACGGCGGCGTGGCCATCCTCAATGCCGATGATGAGCGCGTGGCCTCCATGAGCGCCCAGGCGCCGGGAGAGGTGCTGTGGTTCGGCGTGCAGGACGAGCGGGCCCTGGCCTCCGGCTGCTCGGCGCGTGACATCGGCACCGATGCCTTGGACCGTCCCCGCTTCACGTTGTCCACGCCCGATGGCGCCGCCACGGCGGTGCGCCTGGGCATCTGCGGACGCCACAACGTCATGAACGCGTTGGCGGCGGCCAGCGTGGCATTCCGACTGGGCATGCCGCCGGCACGCATCGGCGAGGTGCTGGAGGGCCTGACGCGCATCAGCCCCCATCGCATGGCGGTGTCGACCGTCGAGCGCGGCGGCGCCTCCTTCACCCTGATCGACGACTCGTTCAACGCGAACCCCGATTCGATGCGCGCGGGTCTGGACGGCCTGATGGCGTGGGGCGCCGGGGAACAGACCGCGCCGTACCGTGTGGCCGTATTGGGCGCCATGCTGGAGCTGGGCGCGAACGATCTAGAGCTGCATCGCGGCGTGGGCGAATACGCCGCCCGGTGCGGCGTGGACGCCGTCGTGGCCGTCGGCGGCACCGCCGACGCGCATCTCGACGCGCTGGCCGAAGCGGTCGCACAGGGGGCAAAGCGCGCGCAAACGGGCGCGACCCCGGCGCACCCGTCGATAGACTGGGTGCATGACGCCGATCAGGCCGATGCCGCGGTCGTTCGTCTGGCGCGGGAGCACGGGAATGCCGTGGTGCTGCTCAAGGGGTCTCACGTCTCCGGGTTGAGCGCGTTGGCCGAACGATGGGCCGCATAGCGGCCGGACGGACCGGGAAAGGGAATATGACGCGAATGGAGTACCGCAGGTGATTGCACTCATTATCGGAATTCTGGTCTCACTGGTGGTGACGATCGTCGGCACGCCACTGCTGATCAGGCTGGTCCACAAACTGCATTACGGCCAGTACATCCGGCAGGATGGTCCCCAGTCGCATCAGGTCAAGCGCGGCACCCCGACGCTGGGCGGCGTGGTGATCAACCTGGCGATCGTGTGCGGCTGGCTGGCTTCGGCCATCTACCGGCATATCGTATCCGGCGAGGCGTTCTCGCTGTCGGCCATGCTCGTGCTGTTCGCCATGCTCTCCATGGGCGTGCTGGGCTTCATCGACGACTTCGCCAAGGTGCGCAAGAAGCAGAACGAAGGCCTGTCCGTGGCGGGCAAGTTCATTGGGCAGTTCATCTTCGCCACCCTGTACGCGGTGCTGGCGCTCATCATCCCCACCCGGTCCGGGCTCCCCAGCGCCCAGGCGGGCATGAGCTTCATCGAGGAGCCGTTCTTCAGCTTCGAATTCGCGGGCAGGATCGTGGCGACCGTCTTGTTCGTCATCTGGGTCAACTTTCTGATGACCGCCTGGACGAATGCGGTCAACCTGACCGACGGGCTGGACGGGCTGGCCACCGGCTCGTCGATGATCGCATTCGCCGGATACGGCGTGATCGCGTTCTGGGAGAGCTACCATCTCAAGGGAGCTGGCCATGAGGGGTTCGCCTACGCGGTCTCCGACCCGCTGGACCTGACCATCATCGCGCTGTGCGCCGCAGTGGCCTGCTTCGGTTTCCTCTGGTACAACTCGAACCCCGCCACCATCTTCATGGGGGACACCGGCTCGCTGGCTCTGGGCGGGCTGTTCGCGGCGATGTCCATCGCCACGCACACCGAGTTCCTGGCCATCATCGTCGGCGGTCTGTACGTCATCGAAGCCCTGTCCGACGTCATCCAGGTCGGCTATTTCAAGCTGACGCACAAACGCGTGTTCAAGATGGCGCCGATCCACCACCATTTCGAGCTGCTCGGCTGGACCGAAGGCAAGGTGGTGGTGCGGTTCTGGATGGTTGAACTCATCTTCGTGCTGGTCGGCCTCGTAGTGTTCTACGGCGACTGGGTGGCACGGTCCGGTCTGGTGTGAGGCCCGTGCGTGCAATGGGCCGCGGGCATGGGAGGACAATGAATATGCAGAGGAACGATTGGTCGGGCATGACGGTGGTCGTGGCTGGTCTGGGCGTGTCCGGGCGGAGCGTGGCCGAGGTGCTGGCACCGCGCGTGGCGCGGGTGATTACGGTGGACGAACATCGGCCCGAGGCGGATGTCCATGCGTTCGACGACGTGGACTGGACCGGGGTCGACCTGGTGGTGACCTCGCCGGTGTTCAATCCGCGCACCCCGTTCATCCTGGAGGCGCAACGCCGGTCCATCCCGGTGATCAGCGAGGTGGAGTTGGCCTGGCGGCTGCGCGTGGACAGCGACCGGACCGGCGCGCCCGCGGCATGGATCGGCATCACCGGCACCAACGGCAAGACCTCGACCACGGAGATGACCTCGCAGATGCTCAACGCCTGCGGGTGGCACGCGCCGGCCGTGGGCAACATCGGCAAGGCCGTGTCGCATGCCGCCGTCGACGCCTCCTACGATGCGCTGTGCGTGGAATTAAGCTCGTTCCAGCTGCATTTCACCGATTCGCTGGAACTGGACTGCGCGGTGATCACCAACCTGGCCGCGGACCATCTGGATTGGCACGGCGGCATGGACCGGTACGCCGCCGATAAGGCGAAGGTCTATCACCGCGTCAAGCGAGCCCTGGTCTACAACGCCGACGACGCGCGCGTCACCGAACTGGCCCGGCGGGCGCAGCCGGCCGACGGATGCCGAATGGTGGGGTTCACCCTGCACGCGCCCGATGAGGGGCAGATCGGCATCAGCGACGGTTGGATTGTGGACATGAGCGGCGTGGCGGGTACTCCCGCCGGACAGGCGCTGCGCATCGCCCAGGTCCGCGACTTCCCTCATCTATGCGAGCCGGACGGTACGGTATACCCGCATCTGCTGGCCGACGCGCTGGCGGCTCTGGCGCTGGTGCTGGGCTTGGGCGCCAATCCGGATCATGCCGTGCAGTCGTTGCGCGACTTCACCCCCGGAGGCCACCGCATCCAGACCGTGGCCGTCCGGCACACCGCCGAAGGCGATATCCGTTTCGTGGACGATTCCAAGGCGACCAACGCCCACGCGGCCGCGGCGTCCCTAGGCAGTTTCGGTTTCAAGAGCGTGGTGTGGATCGCGGGAGGCCTGGCCAAGGGCGGAAGGTTCGAACAGTTGGTGGCCGATCAGGCGGCGCGTATCAAGGCGGCCGTCATCATCGGCGCGGACCAGCTCCCGATGACCGAGGCCTTTGCCGCCAGCGCCCCGGATATCCCGCTGACCCTCATCGACCCGTCGGACAACGAGACCGTGATGCGGCGTGCCGTCGAGGCGGCCGGCGCCTACGCCGCCCCGGGTGATGTGGTGCTGATGGCCCCGGCCTGCGCATCCATGGACCAGTTCGTCTCCTACGCCGACCGAGGCGACCGGTTCGCCGAGCAGGCTCGGGAATGGGTGAGAACCCATGCCGAAGCCTAGACAGATTCGTTCCGCATCCTCGGACCGCTCGAAGGGTACGGGAAAACCGAGGAAACGAGAGGCGGCGGAGGGGTTCCAGCGGTATACGGGCTGGCGCAGCCTGCTCAACCCGCTGTGGTGCTACCACGGCTTCCGGGTGGCGGTGCTCGCGCTCACCTGCTTCGGCGTGATCATGGTGTTCTCCAGCTCGTCCGTGGATATGGTCTCCCAAGGCGCGTCCCCGTGGCGGCAGGCGCTCAGCCAGGGCATGTACTGCGTGATCGGATTGGTGATGGCCTTCATCGCCATGCACGTGCGCTGCCCGATCTACCGCCGACTGGGCATTGCGGGCATAGGCTTTTCGATGGTGCTGCAGGCGCTGACGCTGACGCCGCTGGGCATCACCCAATACGGCAACACCGGCTGGATCGGCATCCCCGGCGTGTTCACGCTGCAGCCCGCCGAGGTCATGAAATGCGCGCTGTGCATCTGGCTTCCCTCCGCCATGATCGCCGCACGCAAACGGTATGAGCGCGAGGGCGTCAAGGCGTATCTGGCTCCCGGGATCGTGTATTTCGTATGCCTGGGACTGGTCATGCTGGGCAAGGATATGGGCACCGGCATGATCATCGTGGCCATCGGCATCGTGGCGTTCCTGATCGGCGGATTCCCGATGAAATGGCTGCTCGCCGGCATGGCCGTGGTCGGTGCGGCCGCCGCGGCGTTCGTGATCTCGAGCCCGAACCGATTGAACCGCGTCCTGGCCGCCTACACGGCATGCACCGGTTCGGACGCGCAGGACGTGTGCTACCAGTCCATCCACGCCCGGTACGCCATCGCCTCGGGGGGGCTGCTCGGCGTGGGCATCGGCAACTCCCGCGAGAAATGGAACTACCTGCCCGCCGCCCATAATGATTTCATCTTCGCGATCATCTGCGAGGAGACCGGATTCATCGGCGGGGCGCTGGTGATCCTGCTGTTCGTGGTCATCGGATGGTGCCTGATCGCCATGGCGCTGCAGATGCGGGACCGGTACGCCTCGATGGTGCTGATCTGCATCGCCGCCTGGCTGGTGGGGCAGGGGCTGGTCAACATCGCCGTGGTCGTCGGCCTGCTGCCGGTCATGGGCGTGCCGATGCCGTTCGTCTCGGCGGGCGGCTCCTCGCTGATCATGTGTCTGGCGGCGGCGGGAGCCGCGGTGAGCATGATGCGGGAGCACCCGCAGGTCAAGGCCGAGCGGGTCAAGGCGTGACGCGCGGACATGGACATTGCGGGCAGGAACCGCTGCCGAATGCCCTGCCGGGGCCTGCCCGTGGACTAAGCTCGTATGCTATGAGCAATCGAATGCACCGCATCGTATTGGCCGGCGGCGGTACGGCCGGACATGTCAACCCGCTGCTGGCGGTGGCCAACGCCATCAGGGCCAAGGATCCCTCGGCGGATATCGCGGTGATCGGCACGGCGGTCGGTCTGGAGCGCGACCTGGTCCCGCAGGCGGGATTCGAACTGGAAACCATCGAGAAGGTGCCGTTCCCTCGCCGCCCCAATATGGCCGCGCTGCGGTTCCCGATGGCCTGGAAGCGGGAGACGGCCAGGACCAGACAGATCCTGGAACGTCATCAGGCCCAGGTGGTGGTGGGTTTCGGCGGATACGCCTCCGCCCCGGTGTACGCGTCGGCGCATGTCATGCGGATCCCGATTCTGATCCACGAGCAGAACGCGCGCGCCGGCATGGCCAACAAGCTGGGCGCCCGTTGGGCCGACTACATCGGCACCGCATACGAGGGAACGGGGCTGAAGGCGCGTCGGGATGCCGTGATCGAACGGGTGGGGCTCCCGTTGCGGCCGGCCATCGCGCAGCTGTGCGAGCGGCTGGAATCCGACCGTGAGGGCGCCCGCCGTCAGGCGGCGGAACAGCTGGGCCTGGACGCGAATCGTCCGGTGGTGGTGGTGACCGGCGGCTCGCTGGGCGCCGCCAACATCAACCGCGCCGTGGCGGCCTCGGCCTCATCGTTGCTGCAGCACGCGCAGATCGTGCATCTGACCGGTAACGGCAAGGCGGACGAGGTGCATGAACTGGTCTCGGTCAGCGCGGGGGATGCGGCCGTCACCGGGTTGGACGCCTCGCACGCCGGGGACGGGGACTACCATGTGGCCGAGTATCTGGAACGCATCGACCTGGCGTTCGCCTGCGCCGACCTGGTGATCTGCCGTTCCGGCGCGGGCACGGTGAGCGAGCTGACGGCGTTGGGCCTGCCGGCGATCTACGTGCCGCTGCCGATCGGTAACGGCGAGCAACGCTTCAACGCGCAACCCGTCGTGCAGTCGGGAGGCGGCATGATGGTGGCCGACCGCGAATTCACCAAGGAATGGGTGATCGACCATGTGCCGGGCTTGCTGGCCGACAGCGGCCGTCTGTCCGGATTCGCCGAAGCCGCATGGCGCTACGGCATCCGCGACGCCGCCGAGGCCATGGCCTGCCGCGTGCTGGCGGCGGCGGAGCGTCAGGCCGCGTAGCGCAGGGGAAAACGCAGAACCAGAAACAGTGCAGGAAGGACTCCCAGTGTCAGAACAATCAGCCGTCGAGACAACCATCGAGCTCGATCCGACCCGTCCGGCCTTCGGACCCGACGAACGGATCGGCGATCTGGGCCGGACCCATTTCATCGGCATCGGCGGCGCCGGCATGAGCGTGCTGGCCGAGATGCTGCACGAGCAGGGCGTCGTCGTCGACGGATCCGACCGCGAGCCAAGCCCCAAAACCGATCGGCTGCAGTCGCTGGGCGTCGCGGTCCAGTTCGGGCAGCGCGCGCAGAACGTGGCCGGCGCGGCAACCGTGGTCTATTCGAGCGCCATCAAGCCGGACAATCCGGAGATCGTGGCGGCGCATGCGGCCGGTGCCCGCATCGTGCACCGCAGCGACATCCTCGCCCTGCTGATGGCCGCCAAACGGGCCGTCACCGTGGCTGGCGCGCACGGTAAGACCACCACCAGCTCGCTGCTCGCCCACATCCTGGTCAACGCGGGAACCGGGGAGCTCGCCGACCCCAGCTACGCCATCGGCGGCTCCATCCAGTCGCCGGACGGCACGAACCGTGACGGCGGCCATGCCGGACACGGCGCGGTGCTGGTGGCGGAGGCCGACGAATCCGACGGCAGCTTCGCCAAGTACCGTCCCTCCATCGCCATCGTCACCAATGCGGAACCCGACCATCTGGACCATTACGGCACGGCGGACCGATACCACCGGGCCTTCGTCGACCACATCGGCCACGCGAGGGACGCGGTCGTCATGTGCGCCGACGACGAAGGCTGCCTGGAGGTCCTGCGGGCCGTGGACGCGGACGTCGCCGGACGGGTCGTGGTCTACACCACCCAGGATCCCGATACGCTGGGCGACCTCAACGGCGCGGTTGCGGTCCGCATCGAATCGGAGCGGGAACGCGAGCGCACCGGCCGCGAATGCTTCACGCTGCGCATCCCTCCGGCGTTGGCCGACGGCGCGGAGCTGGAGGTGCCCGTGGAACTGTCCATCCCGGGCATCCATAACGCGCGCAACGCCGCCGCCGCCATCATCGCCGCGGGGATGCTGGGCATGCCGTACGAGCAGGCCGCACGGGCCGCCGCCTCGTTCCTGGGTGCGGCGCGACGCTTCCAGGTGTGCGGGTGCGTGAACGGGGTCACCGTCGTGGACGACTACGCCCACCATCCCACCGAGATCGCCGCGCTGCTCGACGCGGCCCGGCGCCGGTATCCGCAATCCCGCATCCATGTGCTGTTCCAGCCGCACCTGTACTCGCGCACCCGGATCTTCGCCGAGCAGTTCGCACAGGCGCTGTCGAAGGCCGACGACGTGATCGTGGCCGGTATCTTCCCCGCCCGCGAGAAGCAGGAGGACTTCCCCGACGTCTCGGCCTCGACCATCGTCCAGGCCGCGGACGCGGACCGTTGCGCGGATGCGGGGGAGTGGATCCGCGCCGTCGAGGATATGCGGCAGGCCGCCGTGCGCATCCTCGACACCGTCCGGACGGGGGATGTGGTGATCACCGTCGGCGCCGGCGACATCAACCGGATGGACGACGTGCTGCTGCGCGAGCTGTCGGCGCGCGTCGGCGGGATGGAATCCTGATGGCGGGGCGACGGGTCGTCTCCGGTGCGGTGGACCGCAAGCCGGCGGCGGCGCCCGCACGCTCGGCGCGCTCCGTGCGCTCGACGGAGTCGTCCCCGAAACGCAGCGGGCAATCCGATCCCGGTGAATTCGTCGACGTCAGGCGCCTGCAGGGCGAGGACCTTGTCGCCAAGACGCTGAACCAGACCCGCGGGCCGCTCGGCGTGGTTACGCGTCCGAAGGTCGTGGATTTCCGCGCCCGTCTGAAGGAGCGCCGCAAGGCGACCGCGCGCGTGATTCTCCTGCGGGCGGTGGTCATAACCGCCGCGCTGGCCGCCGTGGCCGCCTTGGTCTGGCTGCTGTTCTTCTCCCCGGTGTTCCGGCTGGAAACCGGCGGCATCCAGGTGTCCGGCGGCAACGAATGGGTCAGCGAGGAGCAGATCATGCAGATCGCCGGCAAACAGACCGGCAAATCGCTGCTCCTGGTCTCCAGCGACGACGTCATCGACCAGCTGGACGACATCCCCGGCGTCACCGAGGCCAAGGTGAGCAAGCAGTTCCCCAACCGTCTGCGCGTGACGGTCCGGGCACAGCGGCCCGCCGCCATGCTGCGCGCCTCGGACGGGTCCATGACCGCGGTCGACAGCAAGGGGCGCGTGCTCAATTCCGTCGGGAACGTATCGGTGGAAGGCATTCCGGTGGTGGACGTCGGTGATGTCGACCAGGGGCTGTCCGACCAGGCGGTGCACGAGACCCTGTCGATCCTGGGACGATTGGACGAGTCGATACGGCAGCGCATCTCCTCGGTGAGCGCGCAGACGCAGGATTCGATCACCACGGTGCTGGACGGCGGCAACTACACCATCGTCTGGGGCGACTCCTCCGACCTGAAACTGAAGAAGGCCGTGGTCGACAAGATTATCAACGACCCCAACGTCATCGGGGACAAGCACCAGGTGGACGTCTCCGCACCGCTGCGCCCCATCATCAAGTAGCTTTGGCGGGGCATGCCCGGCAGGCGTGCCCCGCCCCGGAAGGGACCGGGGAGGGAAGATGCCGAATCCTTAGCGGGGCCGGGCCATCACCGCCGTATCGAGCGGGATGGTCACCGGGCCGTCGTTGGTCAGCGACACCCGCATATGGGCGGCGAACCGGCCCTCCCGGACAGTGAGCCCATGGCCGCGCAGCGCCTCGTCAAGGCGTAGCCAGACGTCCCGCGCATGGTCGGGCTGCCCGGCCGCCACGAAACTCGGACGGTTGCCCCGCCGCACATCGCCGTACAGCGTGAACTGGGAGATGGACAGCACCTCGCCGCCCACGTCGAGCACCGAGCGGTTCATCTTGCCTTCGTCGTCAT
Organism: Bifidobacterium pullorum subsp. gallinarum; assembly: GCF_000741215.1. GTDB lineage: Bacteria > Actinomycetota > Actinomycetes > Actinomycetales > Bifidobacteriaceae > Bifidobacterium > Bifidobacterium pullorum_B. The sequence continues at coordinate 308,752 of NZ_JGYX01000002.1, read as the reverse complement.
CGAAGATTCGCAGATTGGCGATCTTGCGGGCCGTCCAGTCGATCTGCTCGGGCCCGTCGTCATCGCTGACCGCAACCAGCAGCACCAGTCCAAGTCCGATCCGCTGCGGCTCGAAGGAGGCGTCCGGCTCGCCGGTTGCCGCGTCGATCACGTCCACACCCGCCGAACTCACGCGTTGAATGACCACTCTCATACCGGCCATCATACCTGCTTCGGCGCGGATAAGGCGGGCGCCCCGGTCCGTGAAGGAACCGGGGCGCCCGCTGTTTTCGGAAGGAGGGAGGGACGTGTTAACGGGTCTCGGTGGCCTGCTTCAGGGCGGGGGCCACGGAGACGGCCGGATTCAGACGCGGGATGAACGTGCACTGCAGCGCGTGGTACAGGTCGGACTTGCCGGGCCACACGGTGCCGATGACGTGGTTGTCCTTGTCCAGCTGGTGGAACCAGGAGCCGTGCTCATGGTCGATGAGGTATTCGTCGATGTACCGCCAGAACGTGGCGTACCAATCCTTGTACTCCTGCTTGTCGGTCACGGTGGCCAGCACGGCGGAGGTGTTCACGGATTCGGCGAGCGTCCAGTGCATGCGGTCGGTGACCACGGGGCGGCCGTTCCAGTCGGTGGTGTAGGCCAGGCCCACGGTGCCGTCGGTGTTCCAGGCGTCCTCGAGCGCGCGAGCGAACAGGTGTTCGGCGGCGTCGATCAGCGCGGCCTTCTGCTCGTCGGTGCGGCTGCAGCTGGTGGCGAACTGGGTGATCAGGCGGGCCCATTCGATGCCGTGGCCGGGCGTGGCGCCGTACGGCTTGAACTGGTCGTCGGGCTTGCTGCGGTTGAACTCCAGGTCCGGTGTCCAGTCGGCGGTGAAGTGCTCCGGGATGCGCCACGAGTTGTGCGACGCCCAGTCGACGACGTGGTCGATGATGCGGCCGGCGCGGGTGCGATAGGTCTCGTCGCCGGTCACGTCCGCCACGGCCAGGAACGCCTCGACGGTGTGCATGTTGGCGTTGATGCCGCGGTACGGATCCAGCTCGGTGAACTCGGTGTTCCAGGTGTCCACGGCCAGGCCGTGCTCCTCGTCCCAGAAGTGCGCGTTGTAGGTGTCGAGCGCTTCGGAGAGCAGTTCCTTGGCGCCCGGGCGTCCGATCAGCGTGGCCGAGGTGGCGGCCAGGATGACGAAGGCGTGCGTGTAGCAGACCTTGCCCGCCTCGGGGGTGCCGTCCGCGGTGATGGACGGATACCAGCCGCCGTTCACATCATCATGCAGCGGCCCGCGCAGGCCGTCGAGCGCCTTGTCAACGAGCTTCTCGGCATCTGGCTCGCCGTGGATGGCGCCGAGCGTGTAGACGTGCGCCATGCGGCAGGTGATCCAGGTCTGGATGCCGTGGGAGGGGTCGGGGTTGCCGCGATCGTCCAGCCAGGTGGAACCGCCGTTCGGGGCGGGGAAGCGGTGTCCGAAATGCAGCAGTTCGTTGCTTTCGGCCTCAAGCAGGTCGTGGTTCTCCGGCGAGCCGAAGACATAGGCTTCGGGCGCGTAGGCGGCGGTCATATGCGATGTCCTTCCAGACGTCCGTCGACATCGACGGTAACTGCGTTAATACGTTAACAATGTTAATACTAAACCGCTTAAGACACGCCGGGTGTGGTGGATATGACGGTGTGAGGGCAACAAAAAAGGGTTCCGGGCGTATGCCCGGAACCCTGAACAAGTGGAGCCGCGGGGAATCGAACCCCGGTCCGATGACCGTACCCACAGTCTTCTACGTGCGTAGTCCGCTGGCTTTTCAGCTATTGTTCTGCCTCCACCTATATCGCGGACAACCGGTGGCAGGCCTATCCACAGTGTAAGTCCCTCAGACGCCCTGCGGCTCGGCGAGTGAGGCGAGTCTCCTTAACGACGCCCGATTTCTTCCCGGAGACGCAGAAGAACGGACGGAGCGGCTGCTCGCTGGATTAGTCCTGGCGCGAAGCTCAGGCAGCGAGAGCGAACTCAGTGCGGTTAGATTTAGCACTTATTGTTTTGCGGGGGACATCCACGAGTGGACCCCGCATTCTCGGCACGCTTCCCTGCAGCGAACAGGTCATCGTCGAAACCGATCGGCCCCTTTTGAATTGTCAAACCATGCCGGCGCGTGGCCGGACTTTCCACAATAACCCTGTTGCCCGATGAATGCAACTCGATGCGTTCCCGGTGAACCGGCCCTGTTGCCGCAGCGGTCTGGTGGTGCTGCGGCAACAGGACCTCGAGGGGCACATGCAATGGCCCATATGTCGCACAAACACTATGCTCATGTGACATATGGGCCATAACGCTCACTCGCCGTTGATGATCTTGCAGTAGTCCGGGATGCCCTCCTCGGGATAGGCGGGCCAGGCGCCTTCCTGCGTGCAGACGAAGGCGGATGTGTTGACGGCCGCGCGGTGCGCCTCCTCCATCGTGGCGCCGTTGAGCAGCTTGCCGGTGAAGGTGCCGGAGAACGAGTCGCCTGCGCCCACGGTGTCGGCCACCTCGACCCGCGGCGTGGAGATCGTGGAGCTCTTGCCCGTCTTCGACATGACGGTGCTGAAGGCGGCGCCGCCGGTCAGGATGATGTAGTCGAGGCCGTATTCGTTGATGAACCAACGGCAGGCCTCGTCGTCGGAGGTGCCGCGGATGTCGAACATGTCGCGCAGGAGGAACAGTTCGTCGTCGTTGATCTTGAACACGGTGGCGTATCCGAGCAGTTCCTCGATCAGCTCCTTGGAATAGTGGTCGCCGCGCAGGTTGATGTCGAAGAACTTCATCGTGCCGGGCTTGGCGTGCTTGAGCAGTTCGATGATGGTGTCATGCGATTCGGGGGAGCGCAGGCCCAGCGTGCCGAAGCAGATCGCGTCGGCGCTTTCGACGACCTCGATGAGCTGGCGAGTGTACAGGATGTGGTCCCAGGCCACGTTCTTCACGATTGTGTACTCGGGGATGCCGTTCTTGAGCGCCACGTCCACGGTGCCGGTCGGCCAGGCGTTGCGCTGGATCATCGAGTTGATGCCGGCGGCCTGGGTGGCGGCCAGCAGCTCGTCGCCGAGCTCGTCCTCGCCCACGGCGCTGATGGCCACGCCCTCGGCGCCGTTCATGGAGGCGTGGTAGATGAAGTTGACCGGGGCGCCGCCGGCGCGCTTGCCGGTGGGGAGCATGTCCCACAGCAGTTCGCCGAGGGAGAGCACGGTGGGTTTGGTCATGGTGATTCCTTTCCTTGGTTGATATGTTGGGTTGTCGATTGACGTCAGGGACCGCCTGCCGTCAGGAGATGTCGAAGAATCTCGACGGGGTGGTGAGGAACTGGGTGATGGCCACGGCCGCCGCGCCGGCGACGGTGGCGTCGGCGGGCAGTTGCGACAGGCGGATGTCCGTGGCCTCGATGACTTCGGCGCTGACGCGGCGGCTGGTGATGTCGCGCACGATGTCGAGCAGCCGTTGCCCGGCTCCGGAGACGATGTCGCCGAGGATGATGCGCTCCGGGTTGAACATGTTGCAGATCGTCACGCATCCGTAGGCGATGTAGCGGCTTGCCTCGTCGAGGATGGCCGTGGCCTGCCGGTCGCCGTCGCACACGAGCCCGAACAGGGCGTTGCATGCCTGCCGGTGGGTCATCAATGGGCTGTCCGCGATGATGCCGGCGGCGTTGATGCGCTCGTGGATGGCGTTGGCGGAGCAGTAGCGTTCCAGGCATCCGACGTTGCCGCAGTCGCAGGGCAGGCCGTTGACGTCCACGCTGGTGTGGCCGAGTTCGGTGGCCGTGCCCTGGGCGCCGTTGATGAGGTTGCCGTGGTCGATGACCCCGAGCCCGACGCCTTCGCCGAGCAGGTAGTAGGCGAGGTTGTTGCAGTGGCCGTCGTCGGAGAACAGGTGCTGGGCCAGCACGCCGGCGCGGGCGTCCTGCTCGACGAACACCGGTACGCGGAAGGCCGTGTCGAATTCGTCGAGGAAGTTGATGGTGCGCCATCCCTGCATGGAGGAGACGACGGTGGTGTACCCCGCCTCGCGCAGGTACGGTCCGGGGACGGCCATGCCGATGGCGATGATGGCCGGGTCGGCGTCGAGCAGCGCGCCGACCTTGGTGTGGATGTCGGCGATGGTCTGCGGGATGGTGTCCTCGCTGACCGTGGGCAGGTCCTCGATGGACAGCGCGGTGCCGCTCAGGTCGAAGACGCCGATCTCCACCAGGCTGCGTGCGAATTTGACGCCGATGACGTGGAACCGCGTGGGGTCCAGGTTCAGGCCGATGGAGCGACGGTTCAGCCGTCCCTCCATGTCCCCGGTCTCCTCGATGATGCCGGCCTCGATGAGGCGTGCGGTGATCTTGGTGATGGCGGCGGGCGTCAGTCCCAGGGCCTTGGCGATCTGCGCCCGCGAGCAGATGCCGTGGTAGTACAGGTGCTGGAGGATGCGCGAGCGGTTCGACTCGGACACGGTCGCCTGCGATGCGACGGTTGTGGACGTGGGCATCGACGCCTCCTTGGGTGCGGTTGTCGGTCCGTCTTTGACTTCCAACGATTGTTTATATATTAACATGGTTAATGTATATGTCAATCGTTTTACAGCGTGTCGCCGACGGCCAAGGCCGCTGCCGCCCGTCGGGGATCCGTGACACGGCGTGGTGCCCGGCGCGGAGATGGTACCGTGGTGGCGTGGCAAGGCAGGAGAATCAAAGGAGATGCCCGTGACCGTGGAAATCGCCGTACAGGATGTCGAAGGCGCGAGGATCGCCCTGGAGGAAGGGGCCGACCGCATCGAGCTGTGTGTGGCATTGGGCGCCACCGGTGGTCTGACGCCGAGTTTCGCGCTGATCCAGGCGTGCTCGCACGTGGGTCTGCCGCGCGGCGTGCAGGTGCTGGTGCGCCCGCGTTCCGGCTCGTTCGTGTTCGGCAAGACGGAACGGATGGTGCAGTTGGGCGACGTGCGCTCCGCCATCCTCGCCGGCGCGAGCGGCGTGGTGGTCGGCGGGCTCAATGAGGACAACACCATCGATGTGCCCTTCGCCGCCGCCCTGATCGAATGCGCCCGAGACGAGGGCCGCCGCTGCAACCGCGACGTGCAGGTGACCTTCCACCGTGCGTTCGACATGGTGCCCGACCAGTTCGCCGCGCTGGACGTGCTGATCGAACTGGGCTATACGCGTGTGCTCACCTCGGGCGGGGCTCCGACGGTGCCCGAAGGCCTTGACCGGCTGCGCGATCTGGTGAGGCACGCCGCCGGACGCATCGAGATCCAGGCCGGCGGCGGGGTGACGCCCGAAAGCATCGGCGCGATTCGTGCGGCGGGGGTGGACGCCATCCACCTGTCCGGCAAGACGCTGGTCGCCGCATCGGGCGGTCCCGGTGGCGGTGGCCAGAACCCCGTGGAGCGGACCGACCGTGCCATCGTGCGCGCCGCGGTGCTCGCCGCACGGTGACGTGTCGTCGGCGCCACGCCCCGCCGTATCACCGCTGAGCGGCCGTCACCGCGCCAGATAGTCGCGCAGCACGGCGGTCGATTCGCCGCGGATCGCGATGTCGCTGCCGATCTCGCACCGTCGGATGCGCGTCTGGGCGTGGAATGACGATGCCGTGGTCTGGTCCAGATAGCGTTGCGCGGCGTTGATGAAATCGGAGTTGACGATATCCGGCGGCCCATACACGCAGATGTCGGTGATGTCGAGCATGCCGGCCGGCATGGCCAGGGCATTGGCCAGGTGGACGCCGGCCTGTTCGAGGATGGTCTGGCGCGACTCGGGATGGTCGCGCATCCGCGCCTCAAGCACCTGGGAGGAGATCAGCCGTTCGAGGCACCCGCGTTTGCCGCACGGGCAGGGCGGGCCCTCCGGGTCGATGGAGATGTGGCCGATCTCGCCGCCGGCGTGGTTCTCGCCGACCACCGGCACATCGTCGATGAGCACCGAGGTGCCGATGCCGCGGCGGAACCAGACGAACATGAGATTGGGGCCGCCCTGGCCGAAGAACCGCTCGGCGAGCATGCCGCTGGTCGAATCGTTGTCCACGCTGACCGGCACGGCGAACCGCTGCTCCAGCGGCGTGCGCAGATCGACGTCATGCCAGCCCAGGGCGGTGGAGCGCCGCACCGTGCCGTCCACGATGACGCCGGGGGCGGCCACGCCGATGCCGATGACATGGTCGGTGTGGTCCATGAGCTGGGCCGCCAACTGCTCGATGTCGTCGATGGCGATGGTGTCCTCGGCGCCCAGCGCCAGTTCGGACCGGTACAGTATCGTGCCCAGCAGATCGGTGACCGCACCCTGGATGAACCGCGACTGCGACAGGTCGATGCTGACGATGTGGAGCCGCTGGGTGTCGATCCCGAGCAGCGTGCCGCGTTTGCCCTTGCCGGGGTTGTGGGCCAGCCCGCCCTCCCTGATCAGTCCTTCGTCCAGCATCGATCCGACCACGTCGGACACCGCCACGCGGGAGAGCCCCGTTCGCCTCCCGATCTGCGCGCGGGAGAGCTCGGTGGCGGGGAACAGCAGCCCGAAGATCAGCGCACGGTTGTTCCGCCGTACGTCGGACGGGTCCGCTTTGGACGTATGTCCCGGCGCGAGGAAGGCGACGGGCGGGGTGGAAGGATTCATAGCGTTCCTTCTAAGTGTGCTGGGGAACGGTTGGCCGTTACCGTGGATACTTCATTGTATTGGTTCTCCATTGTAGACGGTCGCCCGTGATCATACGCGATTGAGCCTCAGGGCGAGCTCCACGGAGCCCACGTTGTACCCGCTGCACGCGTAGATGCCGGTCAGGGGGTCGTCCTGTGCCCGGCCGGGGCGGATGGCCACGATGACCGGCGACTTGTCCGGATCCACGAAGGTGATGCGCGCCAGGCGGGCCGCCGTCGGCTCGGCGCACCGCCAGAGCCGGAACCGCCGGGGCAGACGGTCGAGCATGGCCGTGATCGGGGCGCTGACGGGCGTATCATGCGGGCAGAGGGCGATGACGGGCTCGGCATCGGGGTCGGGGCGTTCCGCCAGCGACTCGCGCAATTCGTCCAGCACGTGGATGCTCGGTTCGGAACCGTGGGCGTCGAGGATGAACACCACGCCGCGCCGGCCGTGCAGGACCTCGCTCAAGGGGGTGTCGGTCCCGTCGTCGGCGATGAGCGGCAGGTCCTCCAGCGGCAGATGCGCCAGCAGGTCGGACTGCGCCGGCCGGCGCCAGTCCAAGGCGATGGTGCGGTCCCCATCCGCCACCCGGAGCGTCCGCGAGGCGGCCAGCTGGCTGCCGTTGGGCAGACGCGTGGTGGTGATGACGCGATACGTGCCCGGCTCTAGGCGGATATGGGTCGCGCCGTCCGTCCACGGGACGTCGCCCAGGTCGATGGTGGAGAAATCCATGCCGTACGGGGTGCGCTGCAGCCGGCCGATGGTCCAGTCCACGCCGTAGCGGGGGGTGTCGTCCCGTCCGGGGGCCGTGAGCGTGCAGGCGACCAGCCGGTCGCTTTCGCGGGCCTGAACGTCGACGAACCGCGCGCCGTCGAAATACTGCGGGCTGCGGGTTTCGGGATTCAGGCGCGCCGGGATGCCCAGGCAGCGGCAGACGGTGACGAACGCGATGCCGCGGTGCGGGCCGTCGCCGTATCCGCGGGACAGCAGCGCCGCCGTGCCGGTGTAGGGCTCGTCGTCCTCGGCGTCGCGCACGCCGCGCAGCATCTCCTGCCACAGTGTCCGCGGATCGGAACGGAACAGCGCGATGCGGTCGGCGCCGAACCGCTGCTGCAGCGCGCGGTGGTCGCCGGCGAGCTCCTCGCCGTCCACGCGCGGATTGAGCACGGTGTCACGCCACAGATCCGTGCGGGTGCGTTCGTCGAGATCGGCCAGCATCCGCATCGTATGGTCCCGGATCGCCGCGGCCGCGGCCAGCGCGTCGTCGAGCGTCTCGGCGTGGACGTCGGCCAGATCCTTGTCGGAGAGCGCCTGCAACAGCAGCATCCGGTCGGGTTCGCTCCCCGCCTCCAGGAAACGGGCGATAACCGGCCAGTTGCCGCCGGCCAGACGGAGGATCGCATCGGTGTCGGCGTCGCCGGTGGCCGACTGCCGGGCGAATGACTCAAGGCGTTCGACGCGCATGGTCTCCGCATGCCGCGCCCTGTCCGCGCCCACGGCCTTCTGCTCCGGCGTCAGCGCCGCGGCGCGGGACCCGCCGGCGGCGGGCGCGGACACCGCCAGCGGCGTCCACGCATCGTCGTCTCGGCGTCCGGCATCCAGCGTCACGGTCACCGCGGTGGTGGATGCGGTGTCGACCAGCGCCTCGCCGAACCCATCCGGCGTCGAGGCGTGCACCAGCACGGTGCCGAGCCCGAGCTCGATGGCGGCACGGCCGTCCTCGTCGGCGGCCAGTTGGGCGATCGGCGCGAATTCGGCCATATTGAGCAGTTCGAAGCGCACGTCGGCACCGGGCACGGGGGCGCCGTCGGTGTCGGTCACCGTGACGGCCAGTCGGGTGGTCGGCGCGTAGGAGGCCGTGAGGTTCTGCAGTATCGCGGCGCCCTGCCTGCCGGCCGACGGCGCAACATCGACCGATCCGGTCGTGTAGTCGCAGAACACGCGGGCGTGAATCAGCATCGCGCGGGCCGCCGCGCAGTCGAACCATCCGCGGTCCAGACGCTCCTCGGGCTCGCAGGCCCCCATGAACCGCCAGACGCCGTCGACCATCGCCTCAACCCAGGCGTGGTTGTCGTCGCAATGCGCCCAGCGCGGGGTGTACACCTGACGCGCCGGGATGCCGACGGCTCGCAAGGCGCTCACCAGCAGCGTGGATTCCTCTCCGCAGCGGCCCGTGCCGCGGTTCAGCGCGCCGACCGGGCCGATCGTGCGGATGTCGGAGGGGGCGTAGGTCACATGCTCGGCGCACCAGTAATTGGTCTCGATCGCGGCGCATTCCATGTCAAGCGGCGTAACCCGTGCGTCCAGCTCGCCTGCGATGCGGCTGCGGCACGGTTCGAGACGCTCGTTGTTGACCCGCGGCCAGAACACGTAGTGGATGAAGACGTCCTCCGGCAGTGCCGCGGTCCATGCGCGGCTCCGGCGCAGCTCCAGGGCGTGGTCCACGTAGTCCAGCAGCGTCGCCGGCTCGCATTCGAGGATATCGGTGGTCGGCAGGGTGCCGACGAGCAGATGCATCAGGGCGCGTCGGTCGCCGTCGAGCCTGCCGATAAGCGTGTCGGCGGGGATCGTCAGGCCGCCCAGTGACGCCTTGCGGTCGCGATACCGGTTGTCGGCGTAGTCGTGCAGTGCGGGGGACAGGAGGTTCTCGCGCATGGGTGTGTCCTTGTGACGGCGGGATGGATACGGCAGTACTGTACGACGCCGCTGGTACCGTGACGGGGCGCGGGCGGTTCGGGTGGTAATCTGCCTAGTGACGCAGGTGTTGTGCGGGCGATGATGTGCCGCACGCCTGTGGTCGGAGGAAAGCGAAGGAAACACCGTCAGGAGAGGAAACCCGCATGAATGAATACGTTGGCATCGATATCGGTGGCACCAAGATCGAGGCCGTGCTGGTCGATGAACGCAACACCGTGCTCAACACCTGCCGCATCCCCGCCCGGCCGGGTGCGCAGAACGTGCTCGACGACGTCATCGGCATCACCCGCAGGCTCGGCGGAGAGCCGGTGGCCGTCGGCGTGGGCCTGCCCGGACAGGTCGATTCGGTGACCGGCGTGGTGCGCGACATCGTCAACCTTGACATCGTCAAGCTGGAGCTGGGCCGCGAGGCCAGCAAGGCGCTGGGGATCCCGGTGCAGGTTGAAAACGATGTCAATGCGGCCGCGCTGGGTGCCGTGGCCCTGATCGATGACCAGGTCTCCGCCGGCGATACCGTGGTGTTCCTGAACTTCGGCACCGGCCTGGCCGCCGGCGTGGTGCGCGACGGCCATGTGGAACGCGGGTACAGCGGCTCCTACGGCGAGATCGGACACATCCCGGTCGACCCGAACAAGTTCCTGTGCAACTGCGGCCAGCGCGGCTGCCTGGAGACCGTCACCTCGGGCGGCTCGGTGGCCAAGCTGTGGCCGGGCCAGCCGCCGCTGCCGGACCTGATTGAGAAGGCCAAGGCCGGCGAGCCCCGCGCCATGGAGGTGTACGGCATCGTGCAGCACGGCCTGGCGGACACCATCCAGGTGGTCGGCCAGGCGTATGACCCGAAGCTGATCGTGCTGGGCGGCGGCATGGCCAAGACCGGCCGCCCGCTGCTGGACATGATCGTCGAGGAGATGCGCCGCCGCGAGGAGACCAGCCATTTCATCACGTCGCTGCATCTGCCCGAGCGTCTGCGCCTGGCGCCGGTCGAGCAGCCGATCGGTGCGATCGGCGCCGCGCTCGCCGCCCCGCGCGACTGATTCGCAGTCGTCGTTTCCGTCATGACGGCCGCCTTCCGTGTGCACCAAGCCATGGGAGGCGGCCGTTGGCATAGAGGGGGTGGCGGACGGCGTTTTTGGGGAGACGACGCGCTAGGATTATTTATGACAAGGAAGTTAACGATTTAACTGCACAGTTACGTCGCTCACCCTGAAGAAAGTAGATATCATGCCGGAAATCATCATTGTTAAGAACGAAGCCGAAGCTGGCGAGATCTACGCTCGTTGCGTCGCCGACCTCATCAAGTCCAAGCCGAACGCCGTGCTGGGCCTGGCCACCGGTTCCAGCCCGCTGGCCGCCTATCAGGCGCTGGCCAAGGTCATCGACGCCGAGGGCATCGACGTCAGCCAGGTCTAGGGCTTCGCCCTCGACGAATACCTGGGTCTGCCGCTGGATCATCCGGAGTCGTACCACTCCACCATCAACCGCACGGTCACCGCGCCGCTGGGCCTCGACCCGGCCAAGGTGCATGTGCCCGGCGACGCGCTGAACGGCTGCCCGCTGGAGGACGGCGAACGCATCGCCGGCGCCGGTGCGGCCTATGACGCGGCGATCGAGGCCGCAGGCGGCATCGACGTGCAGATCCTGGGCATCGGCACCGACGGCCATGTCGGGTTCAACGAGCCGGGCTCCTCGCTGGCCTCGGGCACGCGTGTCAAAACCCTCGTCGAGCAGACGCGCGCGGACAACGCCCGCTTCTTCGACGACGACATCAACCAGGTGCCCACCCATTGCATCACCCAGGGCATCGGCACCATCATGCGCGCCCGTCACCTGGTGCTGCTGGCCTTCGGCGAGGGCAAGGCCGAGGCGATCCGCCAGACCTGCGAAGGCGGCATCTCCGCGTTCTGCCCGGCCTCGGCGCTGCAGATGCACCCGCATGCCACGATCATCGTGGATGAGGCGGCGGCCAGCAAGCTGAGCCACAAGGACTACTACGAGTACGCCTACGCCCATAAGCCGGCCTGGCAGGGCATCTGAGCCCCGCCCCAAGTCCCAAGACTGCGAAGGAGTGATCATGGATTCCAACAGGATGGAAACCGTCAAGCGGGTCACCTCGGCCATCACCGGGGCCCCCTCCTGCATCGCCATCCGCGGCGCGCGGAAGATCGACGCCCGCGGCGTACGGGAGCATTTCTGGCTGACCTCGGCCGACGGGGTCATCACGGCCACCGGCACCGACGAGGAGGAGTTCGAACACGCCTGCCGCTCCATCGCCATCGATCCGGCCGATGATACGCGGATCATCGACGCCGCCGGCCATCTGCTGACCCCGGGGTACGTGGACATCCACGCGCACGGCTCGTGGGAGCGGTCCTTCGACGACGGCCCGGACGGCATCGACATCGCCCGGGCCGGCCACGCCGTGCACGGCACGACGCGGCAGGTGTGCTCGCTGATCACCAACCCGATCGACGTGATGTGCGAGAACCTGCGCAACGTGCGCGCCGCGATGGACCGCCGTCCGGATGTGCTGGGCTCGCATCTGGAGGGGCCGTTCCTGGCGCTCGCCCGCAAGGGCGCCCATGACCCGGAGTGCCTGAAGGATCCGGTGCCGGAGCTGGTGGAGCAGCTGCTGGACGCCGCCGACGGCAGCCTGCGCCAGATCACCATCGCGCCCGAGCTGCCGCATGGCATTGACGCCATCGGGCGGTTCGCGGCCGCGGGCGTCGTGCCCGCGGTCGGCCACTGCGACGCCGACTATGACATGGCCAAGCGCGGTTTCGACGCCGGCGCGGGCATCATCACGCATATGTTCAACGCGATGAACGGCCTGCACCACCGTGAGCCGGGCCCGATCCCGGCGGCGGTGGAGGACCCCCGCGTCACCATCGAGATCATCAACGACGGCTTCCACGTCCAGGATCCGATGGTCCGGCTCGGGTTCGGCTTCGCGCCGCACCGCACGGCGTTCATCACCGATGCGATGGCCGCCACCGACTGCCCGGACGGCCCGTACAAGCTGGGTGCGTTGGATGTGAACGTGGTGGACGGGCACGCCCGACTGGTCTCCAACGGCGCGATTGCCGGGTCGACGCTGCTACTGGAGGTCGCCGTGCGCCGCGCGGTCACCGTGCTCGGCATCTCGCCGGTCGACGCCGTCGAGGCCGCCACGCTGACCCCGGCCAGGACGTTCGGATACGACCGTCCGAATCCGGTTACCGGTGCGCCGCTGGGTCTGCTGGCTCCCGGGTATGCCGCCGACCTGCTCCTGACCGATCCCGAGACCTGGGCGGTCGGTGAGGTCTGGTGCGCGGGCCGCAAGCTCAAGTAACCGGGCGTGCCTCGGACGAGGCGACAAAAGTCCGTATAGTGAGATGACAGCCTATGGCGTCTCACTATACGGATTTTTTGTTACGACCTGTGATACGTCAGAAAACGGCGTCATTCCAAGGAAAAACGGGGATTGGGCGACGTGGTTCGTGGGGCAGGACGGGCCATGGGCAGGGCGATTTCGTAACATGCCGCGTCTACGGTCGTGACTTGGACGCCCGCCGAGCGCGATGCCAAAAGCGAATGTGGAATGCAGGCGGGTCCGAATGTTGACAGAGAGAGGATTCAAACGTGAATCGCAAGAAGATCACCGCCGTCATCGCCTCCGTGGCCGCAGTGGCATCGCTCGCGGCCTGCGGCGTGAAGGATGAGGCCGCACCGGCCGCCGACAGCAGCACCATCACCATCGGCACCACGGACAAGATCGTCAGCCTCGATCCCGCGGGATCGTACGACAACGGCTCCTACGCCGTGCAGATCAACGTGTTCCCGTTCCTGTACGCCCAGGACTACAACACCTCCGAGCTGAGCCCGGACATCGCCGCCGACGACGGCACCTGGAACGAGGACGGCTCCCAGTTCACCGTCAAGATCAAGGAAGGCCTGAAGTTCGCCAACGGCAACGACCTGACCTCCTCGGACGTCAAGTTCTCGTTCGACCGCATCAAGACGATCGACGACCCGAACGGCCCGGTGTCGCTGCTGGCCAACATCGAGTCTGTCGAGACCCCGGATGACACCACCGTGGTGTTCAACGCGGCCGTGCCGTTCGACGTGACGCTCAAGCAGGTGCTCTCCAGCCCCGCGGGCCCGATCGTCGACGAGGACGTGTTCAGCGCCGACGCCCTGACCGATGCGGACACGATCGTCGATGGCGACGCCTTCGCCGGCCCGTACAAGCTGACCTCGTTCACGCTCAACGAGAACGTGGCCTACGCCGCGAACGAGGACTACGAGGGCCTGACCCCCGCGCAGAACGAGACCGTGCAGGTGCAGTACTTCGCCGACGCCTCCAACCTGAAGATGGCCATCGAACAGGGCACCGTGGATGTGGCGTTCCGTTCGCTGACCGCCACCGACATCGAGGACCTCTCCGGCAATGACGACCTCAAGGTCGTCGAGGGGCCGGGCGGCGAGGAGCGCTTCCTGTCCTTCAACTTCAAGATCCAGCCGTTCGGCGAGTCCCAGCCGGATGCCGACCCCGCCAAGGCCAAGGCCGTGCGCCAGGCCGTGGCCGCGCTGATTGACCGCGAGGAGCTGTCCGACCGCGTGTACAAGGGCACCTACACGCCGATGTACTCCTACATCCCGGATGGTCTGGAAGGCCATGAGGACACGCTGAAGGCCGCCTACGGCGACGGCAACGGCGGCCCGGACGCCGAGCAGGCCGCGCAGATCCTGGCCGACGCCGGCGTCGAGACCCCGGTGACCCTGAACCTGCAGTACAACGGCGACCACTACGGCTCCAGCTCCGCCGACGAGTACGCGGCCATCAAGTCGCAGCTGGAGGCGGACGGCCTGTTCACCGTCGACCTGCAGCAGACCGAATGGACCCAGTACAGCGAGCAGCGCCTCGTCACCGACGAGTCCGACGGCTCCTACCCGGCCTACCAGCTCGGCTGGTTCCCGGACTACTCGGATCCGGACAACTACCTGTCCCCGTTCTTCCGCGACGGCAACTTCGTGATGAACGGCTACTCGAACGAAGAGGTCAACACGCTCATCACCAACCAGGCCGGTGAGCAGGACCACGACAAGCGCATGGAGATGCTCGGCCAGATCCAGGACATCGTCACCGACGAACTGCCGACCATCCCGCTGCTGCAGGGCGCCCAGGTAGCGGTGACCCGCAACAACATCGACGGTGTCGTGCTCGACGCGTCGTTCCGCTTCCGTTACGCCTCGGTGACCAAGTCCTGAGGTCGCCTGAAGGAGGATGCCATCATCCTCCAAAAACGCCGTCGGACCCGTGTCTCCTATTCTTGACGGGTCCGACGGCCTTACCATCATACGTCCGACATCGCTGATGCCGGACACTCAACCGTATTCCGCCATCCTCCCCCAAGGAGTTTTCGCGTGTCCCAAACCAGCACCCAGGACGCAACGGCGGAGCCCCCGACGCAGAGCGCGTCCACGCGCCCGACGAAAGCCAAGAAAAACAGGCTGTCGGGAGGGTTCTTCCGCTTCGTCATCACCCGTTTCCTGCTTATCATCCCCACGGTGTTCATCCTGGTCACCGTCGTCTTCTTCGTCATGCGCGCCACCGGCGATCCGATCACCGCGGCGCAGGGCGGACGCCTCAGCCCAGAGGAGCTGCAGCGGCGCATCCATGAGGCCGGCTACGACCGTCCGCTCATCGTGCAGTACGTCGACTATCTGGGCGACCTGCTGCACGGCGACCTGGGCACCACCGTCACCGACAACCAGCCGGTGATCTCCATCCTGACCCGGTACGGCGCCGCCACCTTCGAACTGGCGATCCTCGCGCTGATCGTGGCCATGGTCGTCGGCATCGCGTTCGGCCGCATCGCCGCGCACCACCGCGACCGTCTGGCCGACGCGGGCATCCGCACCTTCGCGATCCTGTGCTACGCCACGCCGGTGTTCTTCTTGGGACTGATGCTCAAGCTGATCTTCGCCGTATGGCTGGGATGGCTGCCCTCGTCCGGTCGCGCCGACCTGAGCAGCATGGCGCAGTTCGACCGCCTGGTCCAACCCACCGGCTTCTACATCATCGACGCCCTGCAGCTCGGCGACATGACCGTGCTGGCCGACGTGCTCCGGCACGCCGTGCTGCCGGCGCTGGCGCTGGGCCTGCTCACCGCCGGCGTGTTCATCCGCCTGGTGCGCACGAACGTCATCTCCACCTACAACTCCGGATACGTGGAGGCCGCCCGCTCCCGCGGCGTCAGCGAGAAGCGGCTGTTGTCCAAGCACGCCTGGCGCCCGGCCCTGATCCCGATCATCACCGTCATGGGCATGCAGATCGCCGTCATGCTGGCCGGCGCCGTGCTCACGGAGACCACCTTCGAGTGGAAGGGCCTGGGATTCATGCTGTCCAACTATCTGAAGGCCCGCGACTTCGTGGCCGTGCAGGGCATCGTCATCCTGATTGCGATCATCGTTTCGGTGGCCAACTTCATCGTCGACGTGATCAGCGCGCTCATCGATCCGAGAGTGAGGTACTGACATGGGTGAAAGCACCGCAACCAAGGTCACCGTCCCCGGCGACAACCGGTTGGCCAACCTTGAGGTCAGCAAGAAGCCGTCCGTGTTCTCCCGCCTGCCGATCGTGCGCGACCTCAAGATCGCGGTCGGCTGGCAGAAGGCCATGCTGATCACCGGTCTGGTCATCACCGCCTTCTTCATCCTCGTCGCGATCTTCGCGCCGGTGATCGCCCCTTACGGGTATTCGCAGATCCGTGGCGACGACGGCGTGGCCTTCCCCACGCAGGCGCCGCCCAGCGCCGAGCATATCTGGGGCACCACCGTCGGCGGCTTCGACGTGTTCAGCCGCACCGTGTGGGGCGCACGCACCGCGGTCATCGCCATCATCGTGGCGGTGGTGCTCTCGATCTTCATCGGCGTGTTCCTCGGCCTGGTCTCCGGCTACTTCGGCGGCTGGGTCGACCGCGTGCTGGTGGTGATCGCCGACGCGATTTACTCGTTCCCCTCGCTGCTGCTGGCCATCCTCATGGCCATCATGATCTCCGGCGGCCAGTCCAGCCTGTGGGGCGGCATCCTCGCCTCCGGCGTATCGATCACCGTGGTCTACATCCCGCAGTACTTCCGCACCATCCGCGCCGAGGTCATGCGCATCAAGAACTCGGCCTACGTGGAATCGGCCAAGGTGGTCGGCGCCTCCACCTGGCGCATCATGACCGTGCACCTGCTGCGCAACTCCACGCGTACGCTGCCGGTGATCCTGACGCTCAATTCGTCGGAGGCCATCCTGACCCTGGCCGGCCTGGGCTTCCTCGGGTTCGGCATCGAGCCCACCGCGGCCGCCGAATGGGGCTACGACCTGAACCGTTCGGTGGCGGACGTGACCGCCGGCATCTGGTGGACCGCCGTATTCCCCGGCCTGGCGATCGTGCTGATCGTGCTGGGCATCACGCTGGTGGGCGAATCGCTCAACGATCTGGCCGACCCGCGTCTGCGCGCCCGCAAGTCCGCCGGCGAGGTCATCGGCTCGATCGAGGACACGTCGGTGGAGCCGAACGTCGAGCCGAGCGCCGACAACGAATACGCGATGAGCCTGATGTCCGCCGCGCCGGGCGCGGCGGACGCCGACGGAAAGGAACCGGACCATGAGTGAGCCGAACGCATCCAGCGCATCCCCGTCCACGAATCTCGCCGAGATCAAGGATCTGAGCGTCTCCTTCATCACCGACGCCGGATCCATCAAGGCCGTGGACGGCGTGAGCTTCACGATCCCGCGCGGCACCGTGGTCGGCGTGGTCGGCGAATCCGGCTCCGGCAAGTCGGTGACCGCACGCTCGATCATCAAGCTGCTGCCCGAAACCGCCACCACCTCCGGCGCCGTGATGCTCTCCAAGCGAGACGGCACCGGCGAACTCGACGTGCTCTCCCTGAGCGGCGAGGACCTGCAGCGCATGCGCGGCAGCGAGGCGGCCATGGTCTTCCAGGAGCCGAACTCGGTGCTCAACCCGGTGTACACCATCGGCTGGCAGATCGAGGAGGGCCTGCGCGCGCACGGCATGAAGGACAAGAAGCAGCTGCGCGCCAAGGCCATCGACATCCTGAAGAAGGTCGGCATCCCCGACGCGGAAACCCGCGTGGACTACTATCCGCACCAGTTCTCGGGCGGCCAGAAGCAGCGCATCGTCATCGCGATGGCGCTGGTGCTCAACCCCGGCCTGATCCTGGCCGACGAGCCGACCACCGCACTGGATGTGACCGTGCAGGCCGAGATCCTGGATCTGCTGCGCCTGGCCAAGGACGAGTTCGGCGCCAGCGTGCTGATCATCACCCACAACATGGGCGTCATCGCCGACCTGGCCGACCAGGTGGTGGTGATGTACCGCGGGCATGTGGTGGAGCAGGGCGACGTGGAACAGGTCTTTTATCATCCGAACCACGACTACACCAAGCGGCTGCTCGCCTCGGTGCCGCGCATCGGCCAGCAGCTGGTCGTGCGCGATCTGGACGGCCGCGCCATCGAGCGCGAGGACGACTGGCGCGACCAGCCGATCGCCGTCGAGGCCAAGGGACTGACGATCACGTATCCGGGCCACCTCATGCAGCCCGATTTCGTGGCCGTGGACGGCATCGACTTCACGATCCGCCGCTCCGAGGTGCTCGGCCTGGTCGGCGAGTCCGGCTCCGGCAAGTCCACCACCGGTCGTGCGATCGCCGGCCTGCAGAAGGTCTCCGGCGGCTCGCTCAAGGTGCTGGGCGTGGAGATGAACGGCGTCAAGGAACGCGACTTCAAGCCCAAGCGCGCCGACATCGGCTTCGTGTTCCAGGATCCGGGCAGCTCGTTCAACCCGCTGATGACCATCGCGCAGAACGTGGCCGAGCCGCTGATCGTGCACGGCAAATACCGTGACGTGGCGGAGGCCCGTGAGTACGTAGGCGATCTGCTGGAGATGGTGCAGCTGCCGCGCGTGTATATGAACCGTTTCCCGCATGAGCTGTCCGGCGGCCAGCGTCAGCGCGCCTCGCTGGCGCGGGCCTTGGCGTTGAAGCCCTCGCTGCTGATCGCCGACGAGCCCACCTCCGCCCTGGACGTGTCCGTGCAGGCCAAGGTGCTGGAGCTGTTCAAGCGCCTGCAGGCCGAGATCGGCTTCGCCTGCCTGTTCATCACCCACGATCTGGCCGTGGTGGATATGCTGGCCGATCGGGTGATGGTGATGCACAAGGGCCGGATCGTGGAGCACGGCGACACCGAGGACATCATGCAGCATCCGCAGGATCCGTACACCCGCAAGCTGCTGGCCTCCCTGCCGGTGCCGGATCCGCGCGAGCAGCGGGCGCACCGCGAACAGCTGCACGCGCTGCTGGCGCAGGGCTGAGCGGATCGCAACGCAGCCGGATACCCCATCCAACGGAACGAGGGTGGCCGCGGACGAATCGTCGTCCGTTGCCACCCTCGTCCCGTATCGGGGCGGATGTGCGGGCCGCCCGACCCGTCCGCCTTGACGCCCTCAGTGCCTGACCCTGATGTCGAAGTAGTCCATCACCAGCTCGCAGAACATCATGTTCGACCAGGAGAACCATTCGCGCGTATACTGCGTCGGATCGTCCACGCACACGCCATCGTGCATCAGATGCGTGCCCGCGTCGATGGCCACCAGGTTGTCCAGGATCGCGGCCTTCTCGGCCTTGTCGGGCGAAGTGAGCCCCTGGATGGACAGGGCGATCGGCCAGACGTAGCGCGGCGGGTGCTGAGGTAGAGCGGGTCGTCCGCCGCGCAGTACCCCAGGTAGGGCGCGGCCATCAGGCTGGGCACGTTGCTGTCGTCCATCAGCAGCGCATGCCCGAGCCCGTCGACCTCGTACGCCCAGATCGTCTCGCCGGCGACGTTGGTCATCGTGCCGTGGGAGCGCAGACCCGCGTCGATCGATTCGCGCAGCGCACGCGCACGGGCGGCCAAGGCGGCGTCGTCGACGATCTCGGTGAAGATGCGTTCCGCATAGCCCATGACGACCGCGGCGAACATGTTGGCGGGCACCAGATAGTGGTAGGTGCAGGCGTCGTCGCTGGGGCGGAACCCCGACCAGGTCATCCCCGTGGGGGCCACGGGCGTGCCCCTGCCGTCGTCGTCCAGGCTTTCGGTGGGGATGTCGCAGTCGCGGATGAAGAAGTACGGCGAGCGGGCGTGGTCCTGCTCGGTCTCCAGCACGTCGAGGACGCGCCGCATGCCGGAGATGAATGTGTCGTCGAACTGTGAGACGCGACCGGTGTTGACGTACAGCAGCCATGCCAGCTGGATCGGGTAGCACAACGAGTCGAGCTCGTACTTGCGCTCCCACAGCCACGGGCTGGAGAAGTCGGAGCGGTCGTCCGGATCCCAAGTGGCGCCGTTCGGCTCCTCGTTGAAGGCGTTGGCGTACGGGTCGATGCCGATGTAGCGGAACTGCAGGCGCACCAGGCCCTCGATCATGTCGGCCAGGTCGTCGTCCTCGGCGGCGATCGGCAGGTACGGGCGCACCTGGGCGGTGGAGTCGCGCAGCCACATGGCGGGGATGTCGCCGGTCAGCAGGAAGGTCGTGCCGTCGGCGTGGCGGTGCACGGTGGTGGTGAGCGTGTTGGCGAACGCGGCGTTGAAGTTCTCGGCCCAGTCGGCGTGTTCGGTGCCGCACAGCTCGGTGATGCGGTCCATGAAACGGCGGACGGAGTCCGGCACGGTCTGGTATGGCATGATGCTCCTTCGCATATATGTAAACTTTGTTAATGAATAATAGTATCGTTGATTAACGAAGTTAACACGCCGATGGGCGGTAAACTCGGGAGCAGTCCAGAACACAGCCGTCGGCGATGACGGCGAACCGCTGATCGGAGCATCCATGACCTCTGTAACGAACCGTGCCGATATCCCGCTGATTCCGACGCCGCGTCTGTTGCGGGCGGACGGCTCCATCGCGGTGCTGGCGGCGATCGGGTGCATCGGGGAGGGGGCGGCCGCGGCGGCCTGCGACGCATCGGGCCGCCTGATGCGGCTGATCCGGCGGGATCTCGAAGCGTGCGCCGGTCTGCGTTGGCGCGCGGGCCGGGGCGATGTCGGGGAGTGCGCCATCCGGCTGGACGTCGATGCCGCGATGGCCGCCCAATCCTACCGTCTGGATGTCGGCCGGCGGGCCGATGGCTCCGCCTCGGTGGTCATCGTGGGCGGGGATGCGGATGGCCTGCGGTACGGCGTGCAGACGTTCCGCCAGCTGGTGCGCTACGCGGGGCCGGCCGTCCCCGTGGTGCACATCGAGGACGCCCCCGTGCTGCCGGTGCGCGGATACTATCTGGACGTGACCCGCGGGCGGGTGCCCACGCCCGCATCGCTGAAGGCCCTGGTCGATGTCCTGGAGCTGCACAAGTACAACCAACTGCAGCTGTACGTGGAGCACACGTTCCGCTTCGACGGGTTGAGCCAGGCCTGGCGTGGCACGGGCGCGCTCGACGCCGACGACATCCTCGAACTGGACGAATACTGCGCGAAGGCCGGCATCGAACTGGTGCCGTCCATCTCCACCTTCGGGCATCAGTACATGGCGCTGCGCACGGACCGCTACGCGGGGCTCGGCGAATTCCCGGAACAGGCGGGGCGTCCGTTCAGCCTCATCGAACGGATGGAGCATCATACGCTCAATCCGCTGATGGACGAGTCGCTGGCGTTGGCGAAACGCCTGATCGACCAGTACGCGCCGCTGTTCCGGTCGCGGAGGTTCAACATCTGCGCCGACGAGACCTTCGACCTGGGCAAGGGCCGCTCGGCGGCGCAGGCCCGCGCTGTGGGCGTCGGCACGCTGTACGCCGGATACCTGACCGAGCTGTGCTCGTATCTGGAGGAGCGCGGCCTGCAGCCGATGATGTGGGCCGACATCGCGGTCGGCCATCCGGAGGCGTTGGAACGGCTGCGCGACAAGGCCGTCCTGCTGAACTGGCAGTACGAGCCCGACGTGGACGAGTCGCGCACCGCCCTGGTGGCCTCGACCGGTGCCGCGCAGTATGTGTGCCCCGCGGTGCACTGCTGGAACGCGCTGCTGCCGCGCATCGACACGGCGTGGGCCAACATCTCCCGCATGGCCGCGTACGGTGCGGCGCACCGCGCCGAAGGCATCCTCGTGACCGACTGGGGCGACTACGGGCATGTCAACGATCCGGTGATGAGTCTGCCGGGCCTGTGCTACGGGGCGCAGTGCGGCTGGAACGGGGGAGGGGACTGCGGCCAGGCGGCCGTCGATCGCGCGATCGACCGGCTGGAATACGGCGTGGAGGGCGGATTCGTGGAAGCGTTGCGGCAGGCCTCGGCATGCACGACCTTCGGCTGGGATGACGCCGTGCGGTATCTGGAATTGGATATGCACGTGTATGACCATGCCGACCATCGGCCGGTGCTGAACGGGGACGTGGCCGCGTTCTGCGATGCGTGCGTCGGATCCGGCCCGGCGGAGCGCGTTGCCGATGCGGCGGACGTACGTCAGGAGCGCGGGCGGTTGTTGAAGGCGTTCGCGGCGCGCGTCGGCGATGCCGGGGTGCGCGACGCGGAGCTGATGTCGGTCCGGGAGCGGCTGGGCCGTCTGCTGGGCGGGATGAGGGGTGACCGTGTGCGGTTCGGCGGTTCTGCGATGCTGGCCATCGAGGGCGTTGCCGCCATGAATTGGGCCGGTTGGCATCTGCTGCGCATGCATGGCATCGGCGGCGACACGGACGGCGAGGGATGCGCGCCGTCCGCGGAGGAGACCGCATACCGCCTGGAGGAGTGGGGCGAGGCGATGGCGGACGCGTGGCGGGAGTCCAGCCGCGAGTCCGAACTGCGACATGTGACCGATGTGGTGTGGGCGTTGGCCGACGAGGTGCGCCGCAGTCAGGTCCCGGCATGAGAGGGCGCTCGCGTGCCTCCGCCCGATTTCGATACCATGTGACCATTCCGATCATCAACCGCACAGGAGGAGCATTACGTTGTTCGTTTTCGACAGGGACGCCTACGAGCGTCGCGTGACCTGGTACCGACACGCCCGATTCGGCATGTTCCTGCATTGGGGACTGTACGCGATTCCGGCGCGTGGCGAATGGATCCGCAGCGTGGAGCAGATGCCCGAGGAACCGTACCGCCGGTACTTCGAGGAGTTCAATCCGGTGGATTTCGACGCCCGCCGTTGGGCCCGCGCCGCCAAGGAGGCGGGTATGCAGTACGTGGTGCTGACCGCCAAGCACCATGACGGCTTCTGCCTGTTCGACTCGCAGTACACGGACTGGAAATCGACCAACACGCCGTTCGGGCGGGATATCGTGCGCGAATTCGTGGACGCGGTCCGGGCCGAAGGGCTGCGCGTGGGCTTGTATTACTCGCTGCTGGACTGGCATCATCCCGACTATCCGCATCGGCACGACGCCAACCATCCCGATCGCAACAACGAGTCCGTAAGCGACGAGGGCCGCGACTTCGACCGGTATCTGGACTACATGCACGCGCAGGTCAGGGAGCTGTGCACGAACTACGGCAAGATCGACGTGCTCTGGTTCGACTTCTCCTACGACAACCTGCGCGGCGAGGCCTGGCGGGGCACCGAGCTGATGCACATGGTACGTTCGCTGCAGCCCGACGTCATCGTGGACAACCGTCTGGAGGTCAGCGGCGAGGGATACGGGTCGCTGGCGGCTGGCGAGCCGACGCCGTACCATGGCGATTTCGTTAGCCCCGAGCAGATGATTCCGCCGAACGGCATCCAGGACGTCCACGGCAACGACCTGGCATGGGAGGCGTGCGTGACGATGAACGGCAGCTGGGGCTACACGGCCGACGACCATGCGTTCAAGCCCGCGCCGATGCTCATCCGCAAACTGGTGGAATGCGTCTCCAAGGGCGGGAATATGCTGCTCAACGTCGGTCCGGACGCCCGCGGCCGGTTCCCGAAGCAATCCGTGGAGATTCTCAGCCAGATCGGCGCATGGATGGACGAGAACCATGACAGCATCTACGGTTGCGGGCGCAGCGACCTGCCGAAGCCCGAATACGGCCGCATCACCGCGAACGCCGAAACCAAGACGCTCTACTTCCACGTCTACGAGAACAGCATCGGCGCACTGCCCCTGATCGGAGTGCGCAAGGAGCAGATCGATTCGATCCGCTACCTGGCCAGTGGGGCGGAGGTGCCGATCTCCACGAGCTGGACCCACAGCGACTACCCGGATATCGTATTCGCCGATCTGGGAGCCGATCCGGTCCTGCCCGATCCGGTCGACACCGTGTTGGCGGTGAAGCTGCGGTAGCGCAGTGCACCGGCGCGCAACACCGGACATGACAACGCCCGGCGGCACCATGAACGATGGTGACGTCGGGCGTTGTCGTCGGTGCCGAATCAGAGCCGGATCGGAACGACGGGTCGGAATCAGTGCAGCTTGCCGTTGCAGGCGAACAGCGCGTGGTTGTCGCCTGCGGCCTTGTTGCGCAGATACTCGTGCACGTAGCCGATGCGCTCCACCGTGCTCGCCGCAATCGGCTCGGGCAGGTCGTCCGGGTCGAACCAGCCGACCTTCAGGCTCTCGTCGTCGCCGACGAACGGGTCGGCGTTGCCCTGCGGATCGACCTCGCACAGGAACAGGTGGTCCATGTACATCGTCCGGTCGCCGTTGTCGTAGGTGAGCACCCGATCCGAGGACTTGACCGCCACCATGTCGGTGACGAGCGCGTCAATGCCGGTCTCCTCCCTGATCTCGCGCACGGCCGTGTCAGCGGGCTCCTCACCAGGCTCCACGATGCCGCACACCAGCGCCCACTTGCCGTTGTCGGCACGCTGCCCGAGCAGCACATGTCCCTCGGCATCGTGCACATAGGCGGTGATGCCCATCATCCACAGCAGGTCATGGCCGATTTTCTCACGCAGCTTCAGCACGAATTCCGGAGTCGCCATCGTTCATCTCCTTAATCATGCGGGTCTGTGCCAACCTCCGCCGGCGCAGACCCGCACACGATCCATCGGTAGGGATGATTCCAGCCTACTCGGCCATGGCGGCCATCCAGGCCTCCACATCCTCCACGGTCTTCGGAATGTCCACGGAGATCCACTCGGGGCCGTGCTCGGTCATCAGCACGTCATCCTCGATGCGCACGCCGATGCCGCGGAACTCCGGCGGCACCAGCAGGTCGTTCTCCTTGAAGTACAGTCCCGGCTCGATTGTGAAGATCATGCCCGGGCGGATCTCGGCGCCCTGGTACGACTCATAGCGGGCCTGCGCGCAGTCATGCACGTCCAGACCCAGGTGATGCGCGCAGCCGCAGGCGTGCCAGCGGCGGTGCTGCTGGCCCTCGGGGGAGAGCGACTCCTCCACGCTCACCGGCAGGATGCCCCAGTCGTGCAGACGCTCGGCCAGCACGCGCATGCAGGCGTGGTGGATGTCCGAATAGGTGGCGCCCACTTGCGCGGCCTCGAAGCCCGCGGCCTGCGCGCGCAGCACGGTCTCGTAGATGTCGCGCTGCAACTCGGTGAAGTGGCCGTTGACCGGGAAGGTGCGGGTGATGTCGGCCGTGTACAGGCTGTCGGTCTCCACGCCCGCATCGATGAGCAGCAGGTCGCCGTTGCGCACCACACCGGTGTTGCGCATCCAATGCAGGATCGGGGCGTGCGGGCCGGAGGCGATGATCGTGTCATAGCCGACCTCGTTGCCCTCCTCGCGCGAAACCGAGTTGAACGCGCCCTCAAGCATGCGCTCGGAACGCTCCTTGTCGATCACATGCGGCAGGGTCTTGAGGATCCGGTCGAAGCCCTTCTTCGTGGCGGCCACGGCCTTGCGCATCTCGCCGATCTCGTAGGCGTCCTTGATCATGCGCGCCTCGGCGGCCACCTCGTGCAGCTTGTCGTCGGCGGCGGTGTTGGAATCCGGATCGGCGAAGCCGTTCGCCTCTCGCACGCCCTCGACCAGCTCGGTGATCGCGGCATCGGTCTCGCGGATCACGCGCACGCGCACCGCGCCGGCCTCGGCGCCGACGTCCTTGCCGATCGCATCGGCCAGCTGGGCGATGTCATGGGTCTCCAGACCGGTCATCGCGGCCAGCTCCTTCAGACCGGCGCGCGGGCCGACCCAGTACTCGCCGTACTGGGCGGAGGTGTAGTACTCCTCGGTGCTGTTGTCGGCGCGCGGCGCCACGAACAGCTCGGCCGTATGCGTCCTGCCGGCCTTGGCCTCCTCGGAATCCGGGTCCACCGGGTTGAGCACCAGCACGGCGCCCGCCTCGTAATCCTGGCCCAGGCCGGTGTAATAGGCGAAGGTGGTGTCCGGACGGAAGGCGTAATCACAGTCGTTGGAACGCACCTTCGGTGTGCCGGCCGGAATCACGATGCGTTCGCCCGGGAACTGCGCGCCCAGCGCGTCGATGCGGGCCTGGATGTACCTGCTGGACTCCAGCGGCTCGATCTCGGGCTCCTGATCATCCCAGCCCGTGGTCATGAAATGCCTGAACGTCTCGCCGGTCGGCCGCAGCGTGCGGTTGTTCACACGGTCGGCGTTCGGCTGCGCGTCTCCCGGCGCGGCCGCCGCCTCACGCGCCTCGTACTCCTTGTCCTTGTCGGTCACGACTTCGCTCATAGGTGAGACTCCTCGTTGATGATGCGTATGCGGATATACCGCATCCCATCGTAGTCCGTTCGGAGGTCTTTGCGTATGCATGCCGTGGCATCCTCGACTCAGTTCAGCATCATGTTTCCGTCTCGTTCAATTCTTTGCGGCCGACGTCGGAATTATCGAGAGTGTTTGACGCACTGTTTGAGTTATCTCCGACATGCGATTGAGAATTTATATGCCAACGGTTCTGCGGCCTTCTTGTATGCGTACAATGATTACAGCCTTACGCTGTGGTGAAGGGATGGTTGGCATATATGGCTGGTGAGCTGGATTTTGAGAATGAACTGATCCATCATCTGGAGAGGATTGGTGGGTCAAAGCAATGGAAGTATGAGCCTTCCATTAAGACGATTCCAGCGTTATGGGCTAATTTCCGGGCAATTCTCGAACGGAACAACGCGGATAAACTTGGTGGGCGACCTCTGACGGACACCGAGTTTGCCCAGGTCAAAGCTGTGATCTGTGGCCTACGCTCTCCTTATGAAGCGGGCTGTTGGCTGTATGGTCTGAACGGTGTGACTCAGATCGAGGTTGATCGGGACGAGGCAGAGGATGGTACTGGCGGGAACCATATATTTCTGACCGTGTTCGATCAGGCTCAGGTTGGCGCTGGAAACACGGTGTATCAGATCGTCAATCAAATCGAGAGACCGCATGTTATGGCGGGACGTAAAAATCGCCGATTCGATACGACATTGCTGATCAACGGTCTGCCAATCATCCATATCGAGGAGAAGTATGACAAGCACGACGCTATGGAGGGACTGAATCAGATCCGCCAGTATATTGATGAGGGATTGTTTCATGACATTTATTCGACAGTGCAGATCCTGGTCGGTATGACTCCGTATCAGGCGTTGTACATGGCAAATACGGATGCTGATTCGTTCAATCCGGCGTTTGCATTTCACTGGCAACGGGAGGAGGACAGCAAACCGGTTTGGGATTGGCGTGAATTTGCGGATCTGATGTTGTCGATTCCGATGGCTCATCAGATGTCAACGAGCTACATGATTTTGGATGGAGACCCGAAGCATAAGAATCTTATCGTCATGCGCCCGTATCAGGTATATGCCACTCGTCGTGTAATCGAACGGTTGCGTACTCACGTATTTGGTACGGATGCGCAGGAATCCGGGTATATCTGGCATACCACCGGATCGGGAAAGACGATCAGCAGTTTTAAGACAGCATGGTTGGCCTCCCGCTTGCCCAATGTGGACAAAGTGGTGTTCGTGGTCGATCGTGTGGCTTTGACGAGACAGACGTTCGAGAAGTATTCCGCCTATGATCCCGATGCCGATGAGGACAATGCCGGTGTGGTTTCGGAGACCGCGAACACCGGTGTATTGCGAGCTAAACTGCGTAGTCGCAGCCGGAACAACTCGATTGTGGTGACATCCATTCAGAAGTTGGATCGCTTGTGCAAGCGTGACTCATTCAAAGCACCGGATATGAATTTCGTGTTCGTCGTGGATGAGGCACATCGTTCCACGAACGGAGAGATGCTCAAGCGTATCAAAAAGGCTTTCCCGCGGTCGGCATGGGTTGGGTACACGGGTACTCCGGCGTTTGAGGGTGATATGACGCATGCCGCATTCGGCGATCTGATTCATGCATATACCATTCGTGAGGCGATAGCTGACAGGAACGTATTGGGATTCAACGTAGATTTTGAGAATACGATTCCCAATACGGAAATCACTGGTCAATTGCTGCCTGATTTGTTGAGGCAACGGTATCCACACTGGTCCGATAAGGACATCAGCCGCAAAGTGGCGCGCATGAGTCCCGAGGAAGTGGACAAATATATCGATTCCGGCGTATATGACAATAACCAGAAACATGTTGAGCAGGTTGTGGATGACATTGTCGTTCATTGGCGCAACCGATCGAAGGAGGGGCGGTATAGCGCGATTCTGACCACACATGTCGGTGGC
Organism: Bifidobacterium pullorum subsp. gallinarum; assembly: GCF_000741215.1. Lineage (GTDB taxonomy): Bacteria > Actinomycetota > Actinomycetes > Actinomycetales > Bifidobacteriaceae > Bifidobacterium > Bifidobacterium pullorum_B. Next base: position 280,871 of record NZ_JGYX01000002.1, on the reverse strand, counting down.
GGGAAATCGTCTGCACCAATGGCGATACAGTATTTCGAGGAGTTTCAGAGGCGAAACGAACAATTGATTGGAGAGGGGAAGCGTCCTCTCAATATCGCCTTGACGTTTTCCTATGGTACGGATAATTCCGAGTATCAATTGGATAAGAACCGTGGATTGCGGGCTGCCATGATGGCGTACAACACGGCATTTGGCACATCGTTTGACGATCGGACCGTAGGGGAGTATTTCAACGATGTCATGGACCGTCTGCGTGGCGAGGCCGAAGGCGAGAAACTGGATATCGTCATTGTGATCGATCAGTTGCTTACCGGATATGATGCGCCCAACGTGAATACGTTGTACGTGGATCGCACGCTGGCCGGAGCCAATTTGATTCAGGCATATTCACGTACGAATCGCATTCAGGACATGCATGCTAAGCCGTGGGGCCATATTGTCAACTACCGCTGGCCGGAAACCTCGAAGAGATTGATGGATGAGGCACTGAGCATTTACGCGAATCGGGATTCGGCGATGGTGCAGGATTCGTTCAAGGACCTGCAGGATAGTGGCATCCTTGCCAAACCATTCAGCGAGGTGAAGGAGAACACCAAACAGATTGTCGAGAATCTGCGCGAACTATCGGATGGGTTTACCGTACTGCCGGCGAGTGAAAACGAACAGCAGGAAATGGCCAATCTGATCAGTCGGTTCAATAGCGGGGTCTCACAGCTTAAACAATATACCGAATTCGATTACGATCAGCCGGAACAGTTATTGAAAGAACTCAAGCTGTCCGATGACCAGGAAAAATGGTTGAATGGTCCGGCGCGTAGCGAACTGAAAAAGCTTGCCGAAGAGCGGAAAAGCCTGATTGATGTATCGATGCTGGATTTCGGCGTGGAGCATATCGCCGAGATTCGCATTAATTACGATTACATCAACGAGCTGTTGGCTAAATTGCTGAACGAGGTTAAGGAGGGTGCTGCAACTGTTCGGGCAACGTATGACAACTTCAAACGTGCGACTGATCAACTTGAGGATCGCCGTTTGGCTGATCAGATGGTGGCTACGGCTGATGAGGCAATGGAAGTCGGAGAGCTTGAAGGCGTCACGTATCCAGTGGTCCCGGAATCGGTCTCGGAGATTGTCCGAGGCCATACGGCACGGGACCGTCGGCAGGCCTCATTGCGGTTCCGCGAAAAATGGGGGTTGGTTGATGTGGCAACGGCCAAGCTGCTGATCGACAGGATGCTGGACCGGCATATCCTGCATAAGGAGGATCTTGCGGATGGCGGAGAATTGTCTCAGTTATTGGCGGATGCCGTTGCGGAACGTCTCTATCAGCAGGATGCGCAGGATGAGGAGATTCGCAGACTAAGCCCGATTAAGTACCGTAATTCCCTTCGGCAGGCTTTGTATGAGTTTGCCGATTATGTAGTATCCCATTACTGAGAAAGAATTATCCCATGGCAGAACAGAATACGGCAAGGCAGCTCACATCTCAGTTGTGGGCGATGGCGAACGATCTGCGCGGCAAGATGTCCGCTGACGAGTTTCGCGATTACATCCTCGGATTCATTTTCTATCGTTATTTGTCCGAACGACAGGAGATGTATCTGGAGGATTTGAGGAACCAGAATGTCATCGAGACCTATGAGGGTGAGACGCTTAATGACGCATATGCTCGTCAGACACAATCGGATGGTATTGAGGCTTGGCGCGAGGACATCTCTCAAAGCCTTGGATACGTCATTGATCCGGAATACACATGGGCGTCTTTGATAGCCAGGATTCGTGACCAGTCTCTTCGCCCCGACTATTTTCAGGCGATGTTCGATTCGTTCCGGCAGAACGCCGAGTTGAACGCCACTGCAGAGAAAGATTTCCGAGAGGTGTTCTCCGACATCAATCTCGCTGATTCCTCGCTGGGCAACTCCACGGCGGCTCGTGCCAAGAGTCTGTCCAACTTGGCGGAGAAGGTGGACTCCATCGACTTCAAGGATGAATCCGGCCACGATATTCTCGGCGATGTCTACGAGTACCTTATTGCGCAGTTCGCCAGCAATTCCGGTAAGAAGGCTGGTGAATTCTATACGCCGCACGAAGTGTCCCGTGTACTGGCCAAATTGGTGACCTACGCGGATCCAACCTCCGAAGGTGCGGATGTCATTCTTGATACGAACAAGGATTTCAGCGTGTATGACCCGACCTGCGGCTCGGGTTCGTTGTTGTTGACCGTACAGAAGGAACTGCCGGGTTCTGAGCGTGAGGGGCGGGTCCGATTCCATGGCCAGGAACTGAATCGTACGACCTACAACTTGGCACGAATGAATCTCATGATGCACGGCGTTGACTACAAGTACATGAAGCTGCGCAATGCGGATACATTGGAACAGGATTGGCCGGATGGCGTCGATGAGAATGGTATTGATCATCCCCGGGCATTCGATGCCGTAGTCGCTAATCCTCCGTATTCTCAGCATTGGGACAACACCGAGACCAAGCTGAAGGACCCGCGTTTTAAGGACTTTGGTAAGCTTGCGCCAAAGTCGAAAGCTGATTTCGCGTTTGTGGAGCACTGTGTCTACCATCTCAAGGATTCCGGTCGTATGGCGATTGTCCTGCCGCATGGAGTCCTGTTCCGTGGCGCGGCTGAAGGGGTCATTCGTAAAGCGTTGATCGAGAAGAACTATCTCGATGCCGTGATCGGATTGCCCGCCAATCTGTTCTATTCCACATCGATCCCGACCGTCGTGCTGGTTTTCCGGAAAGACAGGAAAATCCGAGACATACTGTTTATCGATGCTTCGCAACACTTCGAAAAGGGCAAGAATCAGAATCATCTACGCGATGAGGACATCGACCTGATCTTCGAAACCTATATCAATCGCAAGGACGTTGACAAGTACGCGCATGTCGCTTCGCCAGACGAGATCAAGGAGAACGAATACAACCTCAACATTCCGCGGTACGTCGACACCTTCGAGGAAGAGGAGCCCATCGATATTGATGAAGTGAATCGTCAGCTTGCCGAAGTCGATGCGGAAATTGCGCGGCTACAAGCGCAATTCGACGCCATGGTGGCTGATTTGGTGCCAACGGAAGGGGATGCCTGTGCTTAGTGAACAAGAGATCATAGGCAAACTTGTCGATAAAAGTATCGAGGCATTTCTCGTGGGTTTGGAAATTTATAACAAACCCACAATCAGATACCGCGTTGAAGGATTCTCGTTCTTCATTATCAACGCATGGGAACTGATGTTGAAAGCAGAACTGATACAACGTGGTGAGCCGATTTATTATCGCGATAACCCCGAACGCACGTTGTCGGTAAATGAGGTGATTCGCCGTATTTATACGGATAAACGACAGCCTCTGCGCCTCAATCTGGAACGAATCATCGAACTGCGCAATACCAGTACACATTTCATTACTGAAGATTATGAAGCGGCATATGCGCCGCTGTTCCAAGCGTGCGTATTGAATTTCGCTGGAGAATTAAATCGTTTTCATAAACGGGAGATTTCCGATTACATACAGCAGAATTTCCTTATGTTGTCGGCTACGGCTGAGCCGTTAACCAATGAGCAGATTCGACTGAAGTATCCCGCTGAGATTGCTGAGCGATTCATCAGGCAAGCCAATGCCATCAATGTTGATCAGGAACAGACAGCATCCGATAGATTCACCATACCGGTACGGCAGAACCTATACATTGTCCGAAGCAAGAAAGATGCCGATTTCACTGTGCGCGTGGAAAAAGAATCCGCGAACCCCGTTGCAATAGTGAAAGACATCAAAAATCCTGCCGATACACATCGTTATACGTACCATAACGTCATCGACGCAGTGAATACTAGATTGGCGGCTTCCGGAACTGTCATGCACTATGTATCGGGAGGAAGGGAACATACCGAATTCAACAGCTATACGCTTCAGCTGTTCATCAGGTTCTATGATTTGAAAAGCGATGAACGTTATGCATACAAGTATGTAATCGGCGACGAGGCACCGCGATGGACCTATTCGCAGCATATGATTGATTTCATCGTCGGAGAAATCGTAAAGGCTCCCGATGAAATCATCGGGAGCCTTAAGAGGCAGATAACCCCAGGAGCATAGGAATGCTCGGCAAACGCCTACCCCATTCTGGGACCCAGCTGTAATCCTTCACGAGTTATCTACTACAGAGAATACCACGGAGCATCGATGAGCAACCAATCTACAAAGAGCGACGATATGAACGACGATGGCATGCTGAACGCTGAAATGCAGCGAAAGCTCCCGCAAGGGAAGATATTGCAGCCGAAACTCCGTTTCAAAGGCTTTGCTGACCCTTGGCAGCAGCGTAAGTTGGGAGAGCTTGGTTTTACGTATTCGGGCTTGTCTGGGAAAAATAAATCGGATTTTGGACATGGAAGTGCATATTTCGTCACCTATCTTAATGTATTTTCAAATCCAATAGCAGATTGCTATGGGATTGAGGCCGTTGAAATAGATGACAAACAACATAAAGTTATTACAGGTGATATATTTTTTACTGCAAGTTCAGAAACTCCCGAAGACGTCGGAATGACTTCTTTATGGCTTGGCGCACAAGACAACTTGTACCTTAACAGCTTCTGCTTCGGTTATCGAATGACCGCCAATCATAATTCAATCTTCATGGCCTATTCATTACGTTCTCCGCAATTCAGATCCAAAATTCAGCTTCTTGCACAAGGAATATCTCGATTCAATATCTCAAAAAAGAAGGTTATGGAGCTGATTTCAACTTTCCCTTCATTAAGCGAACAAATTCGCATTGGAGAGTTCTTTCGCGTGTTGGATGATTTTATCGCTGCCGCCAAGAAAAAGGCCGACCTGCTCAAACTCAAGAAACGCTACTATTTGCAGGCCATCTTCAGCCAGCAACTCCGCTTCAAAGGATTCACAGAGCCATGGCAGCAGCGTAAGTTGGGAGAACTATTCAAGGAAAGGTCTGAACGAAGTAACCAAGGTGAACTTATATCCGTCACCATTACCAATGGAGTCGTACCAGCTTCTTCGCTTGAACGTAAAGATAATTCCAGCGAGGATAAATCGAATTACAAGCAAGTGAAGACAGGTGACATCGCATATAACACAATGCGGATGTGGCAAGGGGCAAGTGGTGTATCTCCCTATTCCGGAATCCTGAGTCCGGCATATACCGTACTTATCCCGAGTTCAGAAGTTTCGTCCTCCTTCTTCGCTCAGATGTTCAAGCTGGTAAGGATGCTTCATTTGTTCCAACGTTATTCGCAAGGGTTAACTTCCGATACGTGGAATCTGAAGTATCCGCTCCTTTCGGAAATTCGAGTAACAATACCTTCATTGGCCGAACAGGAGCGGATAAGCGAATTCCTCGTTCTAAATGATGAGCTAACTGCTCTTGTCAAGAAGAAAGCTGAAGATTTGCAGAAGATAAAGTCATATTATCTCCAACAACTATTTGTGTAAAGCAATTGCCTAATTACTGTAATGTGCTGAGGAATTGCATCACACGGTCATTGTCTTGGTTTTCCAGTTCTTTGATGATGTGCAGGTAGGTGCTTTGCGTGGTGCTCATGTTGGCATGACCGAGGCGTCGTGCCACCGATGCAACGGAAACTCCCGCGTAAAGCAGCAGCGAGGCATGTGTGTGTCTCAATCCGTGGACGGAGATTACAGGAACGTCGGCCTGTGCACAGAGTCGGGCGAGCCGGTCGTTGACCGTGGAGTTGTAGATACGTTTCCCCTCGTGTATGAACAGCGGTTTGTCTTCGGGACGCCCTTCGGATAGCTGTTTGAGTTGCATGCACAGCATCCAATCGATCCGAATCTTCCTGTTGGAAGATTTGTTCTTTGTCTTGGCGAAACGTCCGAAGGAATCCTTGTAGCTCCAGGTCTTACTGACATTGAGCATTTGCCTATGGAAGTCGACGTCCTGCGGTGTGACGGCAAGGGCTTCCGCGAAACGCAGTCCAGTCTTTGCAATTAGCAACAGCAAATAATCGACGTTGGGAACTCCACGTAGTTCCAGTTGGTCTAGAAACTTCTGCAGTTCGTGCTGGTTGAGGAATTTGGGTTTATGCTTTCGAGACACGGTTCCCTTGATCACGACCTTGCGCGTGGGATCCCGTGGGATGACGCCTTCCTCCACCGCATCAAGCAGAGCAGCCTTGACCTGATGGTGGAAATCCATGACTGTCTGGCGCTCATGGTCTTCCGCGAAGACATTGAGTAGCTGCTGATATTCGATTCGCGTGATGCTGCCCAGAGACAATCTGGGCGCAAGCTTCAACAGATGCTGGTATGTCAGCTCGTATTTACGGAAGGTGATATCAGTCACCGCTCCTTTCTTGTACATCTCCATCCAGTTATGGAAGTACGTCGGCAGATACTGGTTCTTATGCATGATTACCTTTCCACCGTCACCCACACGGCGACAGTGGAAACAGGCTAAACCTCATACGAACAAACGTTGCAGGTAAGCGGTCTTTCGCCGCTCAAGCAACTCGATCTTTCGCGTCACGGCAACAATAAGATCGTCCATCATACGGAACATCTCACCGATGTGGGTCTGTTCGGAGCAATCCGGAACGGGTGCGCGCCATGGTTCAACCACGGATATATAATGACGCGCATGACCAAGAGAGGGGAATTTCTGGAATTCGAGTAGCTCAAATATGAAATACAAATCCATGGACGGATTCGCGGTCAAAATCTTGATCGCTGAAGACCGTACTTTGAACGGACGCCGCACTAATTTGCGATCGAGAGTGAAATCGTCGAATATAATGCATGCTCCTTTGTCATATATCCCTTCGGAGTTATTGGTATACCCCAACACGAATCCTTTGTTCGCAGTAAGCACCGGTGTGGTTCCCTCGGATAAATAGTCTCCATCGGGCTCGATATAACGATCTGGCCGCTCAAATTTGAGTAAATCCCCTAACTTACGCTGCTGCCAGGGTTCTGTGAATCCTTTGAAGCGGAGTTGCTGGCTGAAGATGGCCTGCAAATAGTAGCGTTTCTTGAGTTTGAGCAGGTCGGCCTTTTTCTTGGCGGCAGCGATAAGCTTGTCAATTGTATGGAGAAACAAAACAATGCGATATTGTTCTTCAATATTTGGGATATTAAGGGACATATCCAAAAACGTAGGAACATGAACTCGCTTTGCTTTTCTTGAACCGTCCGCAAGATTACCTTGATATAAATAAGTATGTTTGCTGAGGCATGTCATTAAAATGAAATTCGGATCAGCAGATGGTAAAATGTCAAAGGCTGGCGAATCCGCTGTGGACTCGTACCCGTCAAGTTCGGGTGGCACTAATCCAAAAGCCGCATGAAGGAAATCTAGCTTCCCATACATCAGTTGCCCGGTATGCCGAATATAATATTTCGTTGCATTGCTGCCTGCTGTCACCGTCTCTTTCTCGACCACGCCTTTGCCCCACAGTTTTACTGTTAGTTTATTCGCTTCAGAACCATCGTGCCCCGGAATATTGCTCTCGATTAAGTAGTCCGAATACTTACGCTGCTGCCAAGTTCGTGAAGTGTTCTTCCTAGGAGGATGTGAGTGTTTGCATCGCGAACTCTGAACTGTTTGATTCGGCGTTTGGCGGTTGACGTGAGGCGACTTTTGCGCTGTTGCTGGATTGCAACGTAAAGTGGACAGTGGGGCCGCTGTCCCCGGTTGCCCCGTTCGCCTAGAATGAGTGGAGTTTGCATCGTCAAGAGGAACACGAGGGAACACGGCATGTCATTCGAGCATCCGAACCGGAGCAACGCATCCATCCACGAGGTCGAGCGCGAGATCATGCGCCGGCCGCCGGAACACAACACCACCAACCTGGATTTGGACCGGATGAACCTGATGCTCGACGTGCTGGGTCATCCGGAGGAGTCGTTCCGCGTCATCCACGTCACCGGCACCAACGGCAAGGGCTCCACGGCCCGCATGGCGGAGGCCATCTGCCGCGCCTACGGCATGCGCACCGGCCTGTACACCTCGCCGCATCTGGAACGCATCAACGAACGCATCGCCATCGACGGCCAGTCGCTGAGCGACGACGACTTCGTGGACACCTGGGATCAGATCAAGGATCTGGTCGATCTGGTGGACATGAAGATGGAACAGGCCGGCAAGCCGAGGATGAGCTTCTTCGAGGTGCTGACCGCCATGGCGATCTGGAAGTTCGCCGACGCGCCGGTGGACGTGGCCGTCGTGGAGGTGGGCATGGGGGGTGCCTGGGACGCCACCAACGTGCTGAACGCCGACGCGGCCGTCATCGGACCGGTGGATATGGACCACATGCAGTGGCTGGGCGATACGGTCGAGCAGATCGCCGCCGAGAAGGCCGGCATCATCAAGCCCGGCTGCACCGCCGTGATCGGACCGCAGCCGCACGAGCAGGCCGTGATGCCGATCCTGGAGGAGGCGGCCGAACGCAACCACGCCAGGATGCTGCGCGACGGGTACGAGATGGAGGTCGTCTCGCGCGCCCCGGCCGTCGGCGGACAACTGGTCACGCTGCGCACCCCGTTGGGGGAGTACGCGGAGATCCCGGTCGCCAAGTTCGGTGAGCATCAGGCGCACAACGCGCTGGCCGCGCTCGCCGCCGCCGAGGCGGTGATCCCGGTTTCCGGACAGCTGAACGCGGATATCGTGTCCGAGGCGTTGGGCGGCGTGAAGGTGCCGGGCCGCATCGAGCAGGTGCGCACCTCGCCGACGATCATCATCGACGGCGGACATAACGTGAATGCCGCCGAGGCGCTGCGTGCCGCCATCGAGGAGAACTACGACTTCACGCAGCTGGTCGGCGTCATCGCCATGATGGGCGACAAGCAGGTGGAGGAGTACCTGGGTGTGCTCGAACCGCTGCTCAGCCATGTGGTGGTGACCGAGAACTCGTGGCGCGAACGCGTCATGTCGGCCAAGGATCTGGAACAGGTGGCCGTGCGCGTGTTCGGCCGCGACCGGGTGACCTGCGAACCGGATCTGCCCGACGCCATCCAGACCGCCGTGAACATGGTGGACGCCGAGGACGAGCTGGGCGTCGGCTATGGGCATGGCGTGCTGATCTGCGGCAGTTTCGTGACCGCCGGCGACGCCCGCACGATGCTCAAGGAGCATGCGCTGGGCGATCTGGCCAGGCCGAAGGCCGAGCGCGTGAACCCCGCCGACCTTACGCCCGAAGGCGCCGTCGCGACCGAGTCCGGGGACGACGAGGACGACGGGGACGAGACCGCCGGTCCGGCCCTCGACGCCGACGAGGATTTCGCCACCGACGCGAATCCGGACTTCGCCGACTCCGATTTCGGCATCTTCGACGTGGCCAAGGCGCAGGCCGAACTGGAACAGGACGCGCAGGCGATTGTGGACAAGGTGTCCGGCGGCGCCAAGGATGAGTCATGATGCGCCGGCGCAGGCCGTCAGGGCCAGGAGAGGGCCGCTGACATGTATCTGAAGGAACTCACGCTGCGCGGCTTCAAGTCGTTCGCCTCGGCCACGACCCTGCGGTTCGAGCCCGGCATCACCGCCGTGGTCGGTCCGAACGGGTCGGGCAAGTCGAACATCGTGGACGCGCTGACGTGGGTCATGGGCGAGCAGGGCGCCAAGAACCTGCGCGGCAGCTCGATGGAGGACGTGATCTTCGCGGGCACGTCGAGCCGTCCGCCGTTGGGCCGCGCCCAGGTGAGCCTGACCATCGACAACACCGATCGCACGCTGGACATCGACTACACCGAGGTCACGATCTCACGCACGATCTGGCGCAACGGCGGCTCCGAATACGCCATCAACGGCTCGCCATGCCGCCTGCTGGACATCCAGGAGCTGTTGAGCGATACGGGGCTGGGCCAGCAGATGCACGTCATCGTGGGCCAGGGGCGTCTCGACGCCATCCTCAAGGCCGATCCGAGCGGCCACCGCGCCTTCATCGAGGAGGCGGCCGGCATCCTCAAACACCGCAAACGCAAGGAGCGTGCGCTGCGCAAGCTGGCGAACACCGAAACCAACCTGTCCCGGTTGGACGACCTGCTCGGCGAGATCCGCCGTCAGCTCGGACCGCTCGGCAGACAGGCGCGTATCTCCCGACGGGCCGACAGCATCCAGATCAGCCTGCGTGACGCTCAGGCGCGACTGTACGCCGAGGATGCCTGCGAGTCGATGAAACGTCGGGAAGCGCTGCGTACGGAACTGACCGCGGTGCGTACGCAGCTGAACGCCGCACAGCACGACCTGGCCCAGATCAAGGTCCGCATCGAACAGGTGGAGGCGCTGAGCTCCCAATCCAGTCCGGCCATGGCCCGCATCAACCAGACCTTCCACGAGTTGTCGCGCATCGAGGAGCGACTGCACGCGCTCGCCCAGCTGGCGGGGGAGCGCAGCCGGTCGCTGGCCGGGCAGATCGTCACGAACTTCGGCGAGGACCCGGGCATCCTGGAGCAACGCGCCGCGGAACTGGACGCCCAGGCGCAGGATCAGCAGCGCACGGTCTCGGATATGCGACTGGCCTTCGACAAGGCCACGGAACAGCGTGCGGACGGCGAGAAACGGCTGGCCTCGGTCCGGCAGACGCTGAACGAGCTGCGCCGCACCGCGCAGCAGCGTGAGACGCAGATCGCCAATCTGCGTGAGCTGGTGGCCCGCGAGGAATCGGCGGTGCAACTGGCCGAAACCAGAATCCGTGATTTTGGCGGCCAGCGCGAGACGCTGGTGCGGCAGTACGACGAGGCCGAACGCCAACGGCAGTCGTTGGAGCAGGAGTCGCAGGCCGTGGACGATGACGGCGGCGCGGCGCTGGACGCCGCACGCGAGACCGTGTCCCGGTTGCAGGACGAGCTCAACGCCGTCGAGGCGCGGCGGCGCGAGGTGGATGGACGGATCATCTCGCTGCAGGCCAAGGCCGACGCGCTCAAGGACACGCTGGATAGCCGCAATGCCTCCGGAAGCCTGGAACGGGACGCCTCCCTGGAGACGATGGGTCGGCTGACCGATTTCATCCGCGTCGCCGAAGGCTGGGAGGAAGGCGTCGCCCGCGCATTGGAGCAGTTCGCCGGTGCCATGGTGGTGCCGGGCCGGGAGCAGATGCTGCACGCGCTAAAGAAGGCGAAGGCCGACAAGCTCGGCAAGGCCGTGATCCTGACCGCCGCGCCCGATTCGGCGTCAGAGGCGTCCCACGTGGCGGCGGGACGTCCCACGGTCGCGCGAACGGCGGATGTCGGCCGATCCGTCACGCCGTTGGCTTCTTTGGTGGAGCCCAACCCCGATGCCGCGGATCCGGCACAGGCCAGTGACGTGGCCGACACGGTACGGGTGCTGCTGTCCGATGTCGCCGCCGTGGACGATGTGGCGCAGGCGCAGCGGGCGACCTCCGGCGCGACCGGATTCACCCGCGCGGTGACGCGCGACGGTGAGGCGGTGGTCGCCGGCGTGGCGGCGATCGGCGGCTCATCGCTCTCGCAGAGCGACCTGTCGCTGGCCTCCCGCAGGGATAAGGCGCTGCATGAGGTCGCCGAACTCAAGGTGGAACTGGCGGATCTCAACGCGCAGGTGGCGCAGGCGCGCGACGCGCGGGACCGGGCACGGCTCGCCGTCGACGCCGCGGCGCAGCGGCGGACCGAGCTGCGATTGCGGATTCAGCAGGCCGAGAAAGCGCTGCGCGGCGCCGTCGACCGTGTCGCCAGCCTGAACCGGCAGGTGACGGCGATGGATGAGCGCATCGCCAAAACCCGGGAGGATGCGCAGTCGCATCGGCTCAAACTGGATGATCTGAACCGGGCCCTGGCCTCCGCGCAGACAGCCACCGGCGAGCACGCCGACTTCGACGATCTGACCGACCGCGAACGGGAACTGGAACAGAGCCTGAACGCGGCGCGCGAGCAGGAGGTTTCGGCCAGGATCGCGTGGACGGAGGCGAACCGTAAGGCCGAATCCCTGACCCGGCAGGCGGGGCTGCTGCACGACAACGCGCGGGAGGCGGCCGAACGCCGGACACGCCTGGAGACGTTGAACGAACGCCGTCGCAAGCAGATGGCGCATATCGAACGCATCGCCGCCGATGCGGACGCGGTGGCCGGACTGGTGGCGGCGAGCATCCGGAACGTGGTCGCACGCCGCGAGGAGCTGCAGGCCGCCGTATCCAGCCACGACGAGGAGCTCAAGACGCTGCGCGCCCAACGCAACGAGATCGAGCCGCGCGTGGCCGGATTGCAGCGGCGCGAGCACGAGCTGGATGTGGACCGTGAACGGTTGGCCGCCGCATACGGGCAGCTGATGCAGAAGGTGGCCGATGCCGTCGGTATGGGGTTGGACGAACTGGTGGCGCAGTACGGCCCCGACCAGCCGGTTCCCGTGCTCGATGACGACGGGCGACCGGTGCCGTTGGATGACGGCGATGACGCCGCACGGTCGGATGGGTCCGGCGATGCCGGGGCCGACGGCCCGGCGGACGGAGACGCCGCCGCACCCGTGGCGTACCGCACGGTGCCGTATGTGCGCGCCGAACAGGTCAAACGGCTGGAGAAGGCGAAGCGGGACCTGGCGGCGCTCGGTAAGGTCAACCCGCTGGCGGCCGAGGAGTACGAGGCGTTGGAGGCCCGCAACCGGTACCTGAACGACCAGCGCAACGACGTGGTGAACAGCCGCGACGACCTGATGACGCTGATCCGCGACCTGGACAGGACGATGGTCGAGGTGTTCCGCAGCGCGTTCGAGGACACGGCGGCCGCGTTCGAGCAGGTGTTCGCCACGCTGTTCCCGGGCGGTACCGGCCGGCTGCGGTTGGAGAACCCGGACGATCTGCTGACCACCGGCGTGCTGGTGGAGGCCAGTCCGGCCGGCAAACGCGTCAAGCAGCTGAGCCTGCTGTCCGGAGGCGAACGGTCGCTGACCGCGTTGGCTCTGCTGTTCGCCATCTTCACCGCGCGTCCGAGCCCGTTCTACGTGATGGACGAGGTGGAGGCCGCGTTGGATGACGTGAACCTGACCCGGCTGCTCAACGCGTTCGAGCAGCTGCGTTCGCACGCCCAGCTCATCGTCATCACCCATCAGCAGCGTACGATGTCGATCGCCGACGCGCTGTACGGCGTCACGATGCGTGCCGACGGCGTGACCGCCGTGGTCAGCCAGAAGCTCAAGCGGGCGGGTTAGCGCAGGGCGAGCGCGCGGGCCGCGGTGTCTTGCACCAGGACGGCCTGGGCGTCGATGATGGGCAGCTGCGGCATTGGGAACGCCTCGTTGAGCACGCTGAGCTCGGTGCATCCGAGGATCAGCGCATCGCAGTGGCAGGGGCCCGACGGGTCGAGCATATCCCGCAACACCGATTCGTACCGGGCGAGATTCAGGTCGCCCGAGCCCTTCACGTCATCGTAGATCAGCGAGGTGATGCGGTCCTGCAGCCTCTGGTCGGGCTCCACGAAGGTGTATCCCGCCTCCTCGACGGCCCTCCGGTACACGCCGGAAGCGCGCGACCCCTCGGTGCCGAGGAAACCGACGCGACGGCACCGCGCCCCCGGATAGGACGCGGCGAGCTTGGCGACGGCCCCGCGCGGCATGTGCAGGATCGGCACGTCGGTCAGCGCCTGCAGCCGTTCATGGAACACATGCGCGGTGTTGCAGGTCAGCACGATGAACGCGGCGCCCATCGCGGTGGCCTTGGCCACATCGTCCGCCAGCACGGGGAACGGGTCGTCGTCGCTCCTGCCGAGGATGAACGCCGTCCGGTCGGGCACCGAGGCGTCGTTGAACACCACATAATCCAGGAAATCCTGATCCGTGTGGGTCGGCACGGCACGGTTGACCAGCCGGATGAAGCTCTCGGTGGCCAACGTGCCCATGCCGCCCAGCACCGCGAAGAACGGACGCCTCATTTCAGGTCGGCCTTCTTCCGGAACCACGTGGCGTAGCTCCTCTTGTAGAGGGCGAACATGTGGCGCACCATCAGCCAGCGCAGCGGGTTCATGTCCTTCTTGTACTCCAGCGTGGTGCCCCAGTCGCCGTCGCGCAGCATGCGCATGCCGCGGTCCTTGTCCTCGCCGGGCTCCACGTAGTCCTCGAAGATCGACCGGGGGATCTCCAGCCACAGCTTGGAGCCGCGGCCGAACAGCGTCTCGCCGTCGAACGGCGTGTCCTCCACCAGGTCCTCGACGAAGTAGCGGGCCAGATTGAAGCCGTTGAGCGTCACGAAATAGCTGGAGCGGCCCTGTCGCAGGTTGATCTCGAAGAGCTTGTACTCGCCGTCGCGCTCGTCGTACTTCATGTCGAAGTTCGCCACGCCCTCGTACTCGATGGCCTCCAGGAAGGCCTTGATCCGGCGGAACACGTCCTCGTTGTAGTCGGGGATGATCGCCGCGTAGTTGCCCACCGCCACGGGGGAGGGGTCCTCAAGCAGCGGATGGCCGAGGAACATCATGCGCACGCGGTGGTGCTTGTCCACGTAGGCGTTGAGCACGCGCATATGCGAGTCGTCACCGGGGATGAAGTCCTGGATTACCATCTCGGAGGTGTATCCGGCGTCGTAGGCGCGTCGGATGATCGTCTCCAACTGCTCCGGCGTGTCCAGGATGTAGGCCTTCTTACGACCCTCGAAGTCGATGTTCAGCCATTCCACGCTGTTGGCCGGTTTCATGGCCACCGGGTAGTCGAACGGCAGGTTGCGGTACTCGCCGGCCTTCACCTGCTCGGCGGTCACCGTCTTGGTCTTGGGATGGGGCAGCCCGTACTGCTCGCACATCCGGTAGAACGTGGACTTGTACGCCAGCTTGCGCGACAGCTGGATGTCGAGCGTGTTGTACACGTAGTAGCGTTTCAGGTCGTCGCCGCACTGGCTGAGCAGGTTCGCGTACACGTCGCCGCAGGGGATCAGCAGCAGCGCGCGGTCCGGGTCCTCCTGCTTGAGCCGCTTGCCTTCGGCCAGCATGGTGTCCCGGAAGGTCACGAAATTGTTGAAGTCGGGGACGATATGGACGTCGACGATCCTGCTGAACTTCGTGGGGCTCAGTTGGAAGTAGGCGTAGGCCCGGGATGTGATGCCGTACGCCTCGTGGAAGGCGCGGGCCATGCCGTAGACGTTGATGTCACTGCCCAGCAGGATCGGTAGAAAACGTGTCATGGTGTTCACTGTAGCGCGTGGGGTGTGCTTGGAGTCGATGGATGGGAGGGGATCACAGGCCGAGCAGCCGGCGTGCGATGGGCCCGTCGCCCTCGTAGGGCACCGGCTTGCCGTTGATGATGTTGCGGCGCTCATGCCCCTTGCCGGCCAGCAGCACCACGTTGAACCGGTCGGCGTGGCGCCGGGCGTCCTCGATGGCCGCGCGGATCGCGTCCTCGCGGGGCACGATGACATGCGTCTCGGCGCGCGGGTCGGTCACGTATGAGCGCATTTCCTCGGCGATGGCCGTGGGGTCCTCGAAGTTGGGGTCGTCGAGCGTGAAGTAGAACGCCTCGGCGCGGCCGTCGGCGCCCTTGACGATGCCTTCGCGCCGGTCGATGGCCTTGCCGCCGGTGGAGCCGGCCACCAGCGTGATGCGCGGATTGCGGTTGCCGTACGCGCGCAGCGCCTCGTCGACCAGTGCCTTGCAGCTCAGGTAATTGTGGGCGAAATCCACATACACCACCAGGTTGCCGCCCGCCGTGATGCGTTCCATGCGGCCGGGCACACTCACCCGTTCAATCGCGTGGATCGCCGGGTCGGTGGCCGGCACGCCGGCCTTGAGGGCCATCGCCACGGCGGCCGCCGCGTTGGCGATGTTGAACGTGCCCGGCATCGCCAGCTCGAACGGTCCCAGCTCCGCGCCGTCCGCGGTCAGGAGGAATCCCATGCGGTTGTGCGGATCGGGGCGCGCCGCCACGAACAGGTTGCGGATGCCGCTGCGGCTGTCCGCGCCGGTCGTGTCATCCGTGCCGTCGAGGAAGGCGTACTGCGCCACCGGCACGTCGGCCATGGCGGCGTCCTGCATCAGCAGCCGGTGATGGTCGCACGCGGCATCGAGCACCAGTGTTTTGCTGTTGGTGATGAGTTGGCGTTTGCAGTGGAGGTAGTCTTCGAAGGTGGGGTGTTCGATGGGGCTGATGTGGTCGGGGGAGATGTTGAGGAATGCTCCGATGTCGAAGGTCAGGCCGTGGACGCGGTGGACTTTGTAGGCCTGTGAGGAGACCTCCATGACCAAGTAGCGCATGCCGTTGTCGGCGGCCTGGCGCATCATCCGGAACGCATCCAACGACTCCGGCGTCGTCAGCTTCGAGTCGGTGTAGGTGCGGCCGTCCAGACAGGTCTGTTCGGAGGAGAACAGCGCCGCGCGCTGGTTGCTGTAGTCGTTCAGGATGGCGTGGACCAGGTAGGCGGTGGTGGTCTTGCCTTTGGTGCCGGTGATGCCGATGACGGTCAGCTCGTCCTGCGGGCGGCCGTAGAACTCCGCCGACAGCAGGCTCATCGCCTTGTGCACATCGTCCACGATCAGTCCGGTGGCGGCGGTGCGGTCGGAGTGGTCGTTCTCCGCCACGTAGACGGCCAGGCCGCGCTCGTCGATGCCGTCCAGGAACTCGGGACGGAACCGTCCCTTGACGAACAGCATCGACCCCGGCGTCACGGTGCGCGTGTCGTAGGTGACCGCGGCGATCGGATTGTCGGCGCCGGGCACATCGGATGCGTCCAGCGTCCAACCACCGGTATGGATGATTTCGCGCAGCAGATGGTGCCGTTCGAGCAGTTGCGCCGCCGTGGCGATGGTGAATGCCGACATGGGTCGTCAAGCCTCCTGGATGCGTATGTCGGCACGGTCCCGGTGACCGTGCCGACATACGATGCTACTCCAAGGGCTCACTGAGCAGACGCGACACCACCTTGTCGTCACCCTCATAGGGCATATGGCGGTTCCGGTCCTTGATCCAACGTTCGTGCCCCTTGCCGATGACCAGCACCATGTCCCATCGCTCGGGGTTGCCCCGAGCATCCCGGATGGCCTCGGTCAGCGCCGTCACACGGTCCACGACGATCCGCGCGTCCACGTCCGGATTGGTGACGTGCCGCAGCATATCGTTGCAGATGTCCTCATACGGTTCGGTGTCGGTGTCCTCGGCGGTGAAGACGAACCGGCCGATGCGGTGCTGGGCGGCCTCCACGATCTCCCGACGGCGGCCGATCGCCTTGTTGCCGGCCGCGCCGGTGACCAGGGTGATATACGGTTGGTCGGCACCGTACCGGCTGTCGACGAAGTCGAGCAGCGCGGCGACGCTGGCGAAGTTGTGCGCATAGTCCACGATGGCCCAGGTCCGCGTATCCGGATCGGCGAGCACCTCCATGCGTCCCGGAACGGTCACGGTCTCGACCGCGTGCAGGGCGGGGCTGTCGGCGGGCGCGCCGGCGGCGGTCGCGATGGCCATGGCCGCGGCGGCGTTGGCGATGTTGAAGTCGCCGGGCAGTCGCAGCCGGAACGTGCCGGCGTCGTGGTTACGGATGGCGACGCGGAAGTCGTCCGGATCGGAACCGTCCGCAGTCGCGGTGATCGCGTGCGCCGTCTTGCAGCCGTCATCGGGGCCGTGTACGGAGAAGTCGACGACCGGAATCCCGGCGTGGGCGGCGTCCTGCCGCAGCAGCTGCATATGGTCGCAGTCGGCGTTGACGACGAGTGTTTTGCTGTTGGTGATGAGTTGGCGTTTGCAGTGGAGGTAGTCTTCGAAGGTGGGGTGTTCGATGGGGCTGATGTGGTCGGGGGAGATGTTGAGGAATGCTCCGATGTCGAAGGTCAGTCCGTGGACGCGGTGGACCTTGTAGGCCTGTGAGGAGACCTCCATGACCAGGTAGCGCATGCCGTTGTCGGCGGCCTGGCGCATCATCCGGAACGCATCCAACGACTCCGGCGTCGTCAGGTCGGACTCCTCGTAGGTATGGCCGTCCAGGCAGTTGTCCACGGAGGAGAACAGCGCGCAGCGGCCGCCCGAATGGGCGTTGAGGATCGCCTGCGTCAGGTAGGCGGTGGTGGTCTTGCCCTTGGTGCCGGTGATGCCGATGACGGTCAGCTCGTCCTGCGGGCGGCCGTAGAACTCCGCCGACAGCAGGCTGAGCGCCTTGCGCGGGTCGTCCACGATCAGTCCCGGGGCGTCGACGACGGCCGAATAATCGGTGTCGGCCACGTAGGCGGCCAGCCCCCGCCCATCCAAACCGTCCAGATATTCCGGCCGGAACCGACCCTTGCAGACGAGCAGCGAACCGCCGTCCACGGTGCGCGTGTCGTAGGTGATGGCGGAGAACGGCACGTCGGCCGCCGGATCGTCGGGGACTTGCATCATCCAACGGTCATCGTGGATGACCTCCCGGAGCAGGCCATGGTCGGATAGCAGCCGGGCGGCTGTACGGAGCGTGAGCGGCATGGATATGGTCCTTTCATGCGGACGTTGGGAACAGTGTCAAAAGTCCCGGACCCTGAGTGTCTCCTGTAAGTCGGGTTACAGCCAGCTCTCACGCACCGGTGCCCGGCCGCGCCCGGCGAGCCAGCGGTTGTACGATTCGCGCCAGGTGCCGTAGGCATGTCGCTGCCAGTCCATCAGGCCCTCAAGCGTGATATGTCCGACCTGCGGGTACAGCGTGGTCATCGGCGCGATCAGGTCGACCGCCGCGATGGTGTCGGCGGTGGCGTCATGGAAATCACCGTCGGGCTCCACCCCGTAGTATTCGGTGGTGTATTCCAGCGTGCGCTTGCCGGAGCGGCGCGACACGGAACGGTCGATGACCAGCGGATCGACCACCAGCATCGCCCGGCCATCCAGTCGCTCCTCCATGGGACGCAGCTGCCAGCGGTTCAGATCACCGGCCAGCATCCGGATGTCGAACGGCGCGTTATAGGCGAGCAACGGGATGCGCTTGCTCTGGGCCAGCGCGATCAGCGAGGCGATGCGCTCGATGGCGTCGATCGGCTCCTCGCCGTGCTCCGCCAGGAACGCGTCGGTGAAGCCGTTGACCTTGCTGGCGCCGGGGCTCATGCGGCGGTGCGGGTTGATGATCCACGTGTCGATGACATCGCCGTCATGGGCGGATCGCGGATCGCGCAGCACCAACGTGGCGGAGACGATGGCGTCCCTGCCCATGGCCACGCCGGTGGTCTCCGTGTCGAACCCCAACAGCCGGGATTGGCCGAGCGGGGTGTCGGCATCCTGCACGGGGGCGGCTTCGAGGGCATCCTTCAGATTCGTCATACCGCATATTCTCACGGTCAAATCAGACAAATCGCACCGATCCGCGGACCGATGCGGTGTCGCGGCATGGTGCGGACGGTACAATGGGCTGTCGTGGACAGCGAGCAGACCGAGACGATGGCACAGCGGCGGGAACGCTTCGAACGACTCGCCATGCCCGCCGTCAACGCGTTGTACCGGCAGGCGATGAAGCTGACCAACAACCCCGAGGACGCCCAGGATCTGGTGCAGGACACCTTCGAGCGCGGCTTCAAGGCCTTCGACTCGTTCCAACCGGGCACGAACTTCGAGGCGTGGATGACCACCATCGAACGCAACGCCTACTTCAACCAGTACGCCAAGGCCAAGCGTCGCCCGCAGCGGGCCAACGACTCGACCGGCGAATACGACGACTGGGACATCTACTCCGCCTCCGAACACACCTCCGAGGGCCTGAAGTCGGCGGAGCAGGAGTATCTGGACACCTTCGCGCCCGAGGAGATCATGGCGGCGCTCGCCAAACTGAGCCCCGAACGCCGGCAGGTGTTCATCGACGCGGCCATCGACGGCAAGTCCTACCAGCAGGTGGCCGACGAGCAGGGCGTCAAGATCGGCACGGTGATGAGCCGTCTGAACCGCGCCCGCACGCAGCTGAAACGCGAATTGGCGGCATACGCGCGGGAGCGTGGGTACGGCATTGCGGATTCACCGTCCGCGAACCTCGGTTCCGGCAAACACGGCGATAATGGAAACAGGACGTCAACCGATGGAAAGGAACTGGCATGAATCGACATGTAGTGCGCCAGAGCCATATCTCCATCACCAGCCGGACCCATGAAGGCGTGGTGCACACCGACGTGCACATCGCCGAGGTCAACGAGGCAGCGAACGGGGAGTGCTTTGACCCTGAAACCTGTTGCGACGCGCGGGAGCGGGCGCTGATCGAGGCCCTGCGCGCCTACCTGCGCCCCGAACAGGCGCCCGAGTGTCTGCTGACCCGTCTGCGCGCCACGCTGGACCACTGCTGCTGCGAGCAGGATGCGCAGCCGCCGTTCCGAGGGTAATAAAAAAATCCGCGGACCCTAAGCGGTTCCGCGGATGCCATGCTCATATCTCAGAGCTCACAGCTCAGGCATTCGGCCTTTTGCCGTGATTCGCTGCCTTTTTGCGACGCGCCTTGCGCTTGCGGCCACGCATGCCCATGATGGACTCCTTTACTGACGGTTAATAAGCCTACGGGATTATCTCACATCCGCGCGACGTTCACAACTTCGGCGGCGTCGCGCGGATGTGGATCCCTATGGAATCAGGCCTTGCGCATACGGATGAACAGCGTGGTGGAGCTGACCTCGCCCGGCTTGATGACGATGACGTCCTTGCCGGAGCGGAACGCGTTGGCATAGGCGGTCTGCGGCTCCACCGCCACGCCGGCCGGATGGTTGTCCGGGGCGAAGCCGGTGCCGGTGCACACCTGGAACGAGGTGATGGTCTCGTCGCCGCCGACCTCCACGGCCATGCCGTCCGGACGGTACAGCACGGCCGTCACGGTGCCGTCCTCGGCGTGCTTGACATCGGTCCACGCATCGTCGTAGGGCTGCTGGTCGAGCTTCATCGGCTCGCGGAAGTCGTACTTCGTGCCGTCCACCGGCTCGGTGCCGGTCGGCAGCAGACGGTCGTCGACGGTCACATGCGTGTCGGCGGGCACCATCAGCGAGCACTGCGCGTTCTGGCCGTCGATCTCGTCGCCGTACCCGTCGAAGCCGTTGGCCAGCCACGGGTGGATCGCCAGCGCCCACGGGGCGTTCGTCTCGCCGTTGTTGCGGGCGGCGATGGTCAGGTTCAGTCCGTTGTCGGTCAGCGTGTAGGTGACGGCCACCACCACGTCGAACGGGTAGCCGGCCATGTTCGGCACGCGCCAGGAGAGCGTGACAGTGGACTCGTCGAGGTTCTCCAGCGTCCAGTAGGCGCGGTAGCCGTAGCCGTGGATGGCGTTGCGGCGCTCGTGCTCGTCGATCGGCAGCTCGTAGGTCTTGCCCTCGAACGTGTAGACGCCGTCCTCGATGCGGTTCGGGTAGGGGATGAGCAGCTGGCCGCTGGAGGCGGGGGCCACCTCGTTGGCGCCGAACGTGGCGATGACGTTCTTGCCCTGGTAGGTGAGCTTGCGCAGCGCGGCGCCCAACTCGGTGATGACGGCGACGTAATCACCGTGCGTGATGGTGTACTGATGGCCGGTGCGCGGCGTGGCGGCGATGGTCATGGATATCACTCCCATAGTGAAATGATGCGATTGTTATCGCTCACTATCGTACTGCCGATTCCCGGTTCCCGCATCGGCGCGGCCCGGTGTGTCCCGTGCGGGGCGCCGCGTCGATCGGCTCGTTCGGCGCCGCCGCACTGCTTGGCGCGTCCCCCGCGCGGGGGCGGTGCGCGGCACCCCGGAACGGGTAAGATGGCGTCAGAATGGAGGAACCATGACGAACGAACAGTCCGGCCGCATCGTGCTGGCCGATCCGCGGGGATTCTGCGCCGGGGTGGACCGCGCGATCCTGACCGTGCAGACCATCCTGAGATCCGCGGCCGACGCCGAACGCGCGCGTGCCGCGGGACTGCCGCCAGTGTATGTGCGCCGCCAGATCGTGCACAACAGGCATGTGGTGGAGGATCTGTCCGCGCAGGGGGCGGTGTTCGTGCAGGAGCTCGACGAGATCCCCGACGAGGCCGTGGCCGCCGGCATTCCGGTGGTGTTCTCCGCACACGGCGTCTCCCCGGAGATCAAGGCCGAGGCGGCGCGCCGCGGCATGCATGTGGTGGATGCCACCTGCCCGCTGGTCAGCAAGGTCCACCGTGAGGTGCTGCGGTTCGTGCGGGAGGGGTACGAGATCATCTACATCGGGCACCGCGGCCACGACGAGGCCGTCGGCGTGGTGGGGGAGTCGTCCGAGCATGTGCACCTGATCGAGCACGAGACGGATGTGGAATCGCTGGACTTCGATGATTCGACCAAGCTGGTGCTGCTCACGCAGACCACGTTGAGCGTGGATGAGACGGCCGGCACCATCGAGGCGCTGAAGCGTCGGTTCCCGTGGATCGAGATGCCGCCGAGCTCGGATATCTGCTATGCCACGTCCAACCGGCAGGCCGCGGTCAAGCTCGTTGCCGAGCAATCCGATTGCGTGGTGATCGTAGGCTCGGCGAATTCCTCGAATTCGGTGCGGCTGATGGAGGTGGCGCAGGAGGGCTTGGCCGATCGCGGCCGGGCCTACCGTGTGGATGATGCGGGGGAGTTGGATTCCGCATGGTTCGCCGGTGTGAGCGCGGTCGGCGTCTCCTCGGGCGCCTCGGTGCCGGACGAGCTGGTCGCCGGCGTGGTCGAGGCGCTGCGCGGGTTCGGATTCACCGAGGTCTCCACCGTCGAGACCATCAAGGAGCATATGCACTTCGTCCTGCCCGCCGAACTGCGCCGCTGACCCCGATCCTGTTGTGACTCTGATACATCCGTGACTGTGACACATTGGGAAAAACGTTGGAATTGCAACGTTTTGAGACGTTATCGCACAGTCACGATGTCGCACGGTCACGAAAGGGCCGGGGTACGGTCACGGGTTACCACGGGTTACCAGGTGGCGATGGGGGCGGTGGCGGCGTTCAGAACCCTCACCAGATCCTGCGGGGCGATGCCGACGCTGAACCCGCGCTTGCCCCCGGACACCAGGATACGGTCATAGGCCAGCGCGCTCTCGTCGAGCACGGTCGCATGGCGCGTCCGCTGCCCGAACGGCGATATGCCGCCCACCACATAGCCGCTCTCGCGCATTGCCACCTTCGGATCGGCCATCGCGGCCTTCTTCGCGCCCACGGCGGCGGCCAGCGCCTTCAGGTCCATATGTCCGCTGACCGGCACCACGCCGACCACGCGCGCCGTGCCGGTGTCGGCCATCAACGTCTTGAACACCTGATGCTCGTCGAAGCCCAGCTTGCGGGCCGCTTCAATGCCATAGCCGTCATCCATGTGGTCGTTGGAGTGCTCGTACTCGTAAATCTCGAACGGAACACCCGCGCGTTCCAGCTCCACAATCGCCGGTGTGGATCCCTTGCCTGATGTCTTCCTACCCATGCCACCTATCCTATGTCGTGCCTCGGCACACGTTGACATACGAAAAGGGCCGCCCCGGAAACCGGGACGGCCCGAACGGTTCGTCAGGAACCTAGCGGACTAGGCCGCTGAGGCTCACTTGGCGAGCTCGGCGAAGTACAGCAGCGTACGAACCATGTTCGAGGTGAAGCCGTACTCGTTGTCGTAGAAGGCCACGGTGCGCACGAGCTGGACGCCGTCCACCTCGTTCACATCGGTCTGGGTCGGGTCGAACACGCCGCCGTGGGTGTCGCCGACGATGTCGCCGGAGACGATGCCGTCAGCGTTGTAGCCGTAGTACTCGCAGCCCTCGAAGGCATCCTTGAACGCGGCGTTGATCTCGTCCACGTTGGTTTCCTTCTCGAGCACGGTGAACAGCTCGGTCACGGAGCCGTCCGGAACCTGGACGCGCTGGGCGTGGCCCTGCAGCTTGCCGTCGACTTCCGGCACGACCTTGCCGATGGCCTTGGCGGCACCGGTGGAGTGCGCGATGGTGTTGACGGCGGCGGCGCGCAGGTCGCGGCCGTTCTTCTTGCCGCGCGGGCCGTCGAGGATCATCTGGGTGCCGGTGTAGGCGTGGATGGTGGTCATGAAGCCGACCTTGATGCCCCACTTGTCGTTGAGCAGCTTGACCATAGCGGCCATCGAGTTGGTGGTGCAGGAGCCGGCGGAGACGATGTTGTCCTCAGCCTTCAGGATCTCGTGGTTCACGCCGTAGACGACCGTCGGGGTGGTGGCGTCCTTGGCCGGAGCGGAGATCAGGACCTTCTTGGCGCCGGCGTTCAGGTGGGCCTGCGACTTCTCGGCGGAGGTGTAGAAGCCGGTGCACTCGAGCACGAACTCGACACCGTCGTTCTTGACCCACGGGATGTTGTTCGCATCCGGCTCGGCGTACACCGGGTACTCCTTGCCGTCGACGACGATGGCGGAGTCGGTGGCGGAGACCTCGACCGGGGTGCCGTCCACGTGCTTGAAGGTGCCGTGCGTGCTGTCGTACTTCAGCAGGTACGCCAGAGCGGACGGGGAGGTCAGATCGTTGATCGCGGCGACCTCGATATCACCAGCCTCGCCGCCCTTCTGCTGCAGCTCGAAGATGCGACGGAACGCGAGACGACCAATACGACCGAAGCCGTTGATACCAATCTTGACTGTCATGTAGTTCTCCCTTGGGGATAGGCCGTGGCACGTTGTCGGAACCCCGCATGGCGCACGCGCGGCCGTTGAATACCAACACCTTGTACTTTAGTGCGTCGTCTGTACTTGGGCAACGGGACAAGCGGGGCTGTGAGATGAATTTTCAGGAATTTCCGTGAGCGCTCACACCCTTGGCGAGCACCGGGGATACGGCGGTATCGAGCGAACCGAGGTCCCCCGCGAACCCGTGGAAGCGGACGACCTCGGGCATCGGCGCCTCGGAGGGGAACGTGACGATCAGCGTGCCGTGATGGACGTTGATCGCGGAAGGCACGCCCTGCAGGAACTCGTTGCTGACGCCGTTGACGCGGGTGTTGGTCATCGTGGCGTGCCTGAGCTGGTATTTCAATCCCGGTTCGTTGACATCGCGCGCCTCGTCGCTCAGCGAGAACACGGAGACCATGCGTCCGGGGGGCACGTCGTTGGCGGGGAACCGCAGCTCGCCGTCGGTGATCGCCGTGACCACCGTGCCGTCGCCATGCAGGAAACCGATGCCGCCGTGCCGGGAGACGAGCGCCATCAGCTGGATGTTGGCGATGGTGTGGTCGATGCGCCCGCCCAGTCCGCCGTGGATGTGGAAGGTGCGGCAGCCGTGCGACCAACCGATCTTGAGCGCCGAGAGCATGTCCGGATCGTCCTTCTCCGCGGGCAGCGCGATGGTGCGCTCCCCGTCCGCCGGACGGCGTCCCGTGAGCGAATCGAAATCCCCGATGACGACGTCGGCGGTGAGGCCGAGCCCGCGCACATGGTCCAGACCGCCGTCCGCGGCCACGATGAATGCCCCGTCGGGGACAACGGGCGCGTCGTAGTAGTCGCCCGCGCCGAAGATCACACAGGTGTCGTCATGCATGAGCCCCACTGTACCGCGGCTCGGCGCCAAGCGGCGAGTGTCGCCTCGCTCACAGGAACGGCACAACTGTTTGCTAAGCTGACTGGCAGTATCGGTGTCGGGCGAGGACCCGGCAGCACCATAAAAGAGGACATAGAGGAAACAGAGGAAGAAGGAGCGCCGTATCCATGTGCGGTATCGCCGGTTTCGTCAATGACATGCCGATTGATGTGAAATGTCCCGTCCTGAAGCGGATGACGGATATCATCGCGCATCGTGGTCCCGACAGCGAGGGCAGCTATGTCGACGAGCATGCGGCCCTGGGGCACCGCCGTCTGAGCATCATCGACCTGGGCGGCAGCTCGCAGCCGATCTACAACGAGGACCGCACGCTGGTCATCACGTACAACGGCGAGATCTACAACTACCAGCCGCTGCGCGAGGAGCTGCTCGCGCTGGGCCACACCTTCGCCACCGAGGGCGATACGGAGGTGATCCTGCACGGCTACGAGCAGTGGGGCGCGGACGTGCTCAAGCGACTGCGCGGCATGTTCGCCTTCGTGATCTGGGATACGAAGACCCGCACCCTGTTCGGCGCCCGCGACCACTTCGGCATCAAGCCGTTCTACTATGCGCAGATGAACGGCACGTTCATGTACGCCTCGGAGATCAAGGCGCTGCTGCAGCACCCCGACTTCGTCAAGGAACTCAACGCGGACGCGCTCAAGCCGTATATGACGTTCCAGTACCCGGCGATCCCCGAGACCTTCTTCAAAGGCGTGTTCAAGCTGCCCGAGGGACACTGCTTCACCTACCGGGACGGCCGGATGGACATCCGCCGCTACTATGACGAGACCTACACCGAGGGCGGCATGGACCTCAAGGAGCTCGTCGACACCATCGACCGCACGGTGTGCGACTCGGTCAAGGCCCACCAGATCGCCGACGTGGAGGTCGGCTCGTTCCTCTCCAGCGGCGTCGACTCCAGCTATGTGGCCGCCGTGGCCCGCCCCGAGCACACCTATTCGATCGGCTTCGGCAAGGGCACCTACAACGAGTCGCAGCAGGCACAGGAACTGGCGCAGATCATCGACCTGAACAACACCTCCGAGGCGCTGGGCGGCGACGAGGCCTTCGAAAACTTCCCCCGCATCCAGTGGCATCTGGACGAACCGGATTCCAACCCGTCCTGCGTGCCGCTGTTCTTCCTGTCCGAACTGGCCAGCCGCGATCTGCGCGTCGTGCTGAGCGGCGAAGGCGCGGACGAGCTGTTCGCCGGGTACATCGACTACGGCGTGCACACCCACTCCAAGGCCATCAAGGTGGTCACGCGGATGCTGACCCACCTGCCCCAGGGCATGCGCCACGCCATCGCGCGGTTCTGCAAGGGCAAGACCTTCCATGGCGCATGGCACCTGTACGCCAACCTGGCTCCGGCCGAGGAGAGCTTCATCGGTCAGGCCAAGGTCTTCGACGAGGATGAGGCCGTCAGGCTGCTTAAGCCCGAATACCGGCAGGGGCCGGGCGTGGCCCAGATCGTCGGCCGCATCTATGAGCGCATCAAGGGCCGGGGCATGTCCGAGCTGAAGAAGAAGCAGTATCTGGACATGCACCAGTGGATGCCTGGCGACATCCTGCTCAAGGCCGACAAGCTGACGATGGCCCATTCGCTGGAGCTGCGCGTGCCGCTGCTCGACAAGGAGCTGATGGCCGTGGCCGAGCAGGTGCCGACCAAGTACCTGATCACCGACGAGAACACCAAGTTCGCGTTCCGCCAGGCCGCCGCCCGCCATCTGCCGAAGGAATGGTACGACCGTGAGAAGCTCGGCTTCCCGGTGCCGATCAAGATCTGGCTGCGTCAGGAGAAGTACTACCGCCACGTCCGCGCGCTGTTCGAGCAGGAATGGGTGGGTCGGTTCTTCGACCAGGACGCGCTGCTCAAGATGCTCGACGACAATTTCGAGGGCAGAACCGACGACCGCCGCAAGATCTGGACCGTGTTCACGTTCCTGACGTGGTACGACGTCTACTTCAACCACGACGGCTCCAAGCCCGAGCTGGTCGAACTGACCGCGTGAGGCCGTGCGTCCGTGAGTCCGTGTGCCCCGGACGCCCGGCCCGCGCGGACGCCGCACCCGCGACACGCCCGTCCGGGCATGTGGTACACTATCCAAGGCTTGAGAAATCAAGAAAGCGGGGAAACCCCACCTGGAAGCCTGTTACGGCCTCGGGTCCAAGGCATGAGCCCGACGATGGCTATCGTCCGCTCGCGGTGCCCATGTGCGCCGCCATGTACAGTGTCCGCATCAACGGATGCATGATGACATGCCCTGACCCGGCGACGTGCGCGCCGAACGGTGAGCCCGCAAGGAAACACCGAGGATTGGAGTCATCATCAGCGACGAACCACGCATTAACGACGAGATTCGCGTCTCCCAGGTGCGCCTGATCGGCCCGAACGGCGAGCAGGTGGGGGTCATCGCGACCTCCGTCGCACTGAACCTGGCCAAGGAAGCGAACCTCGATCTCGTCGAGGTGGCACCCAACGCAAAGCCTCCGGTCGCCAAGCTCATCGATTACGGCAAGTTCAAGTACAACGAGAAGATCAAGGCCCGTGAGGCCCGCCGTAATCAGAACACTGCCGAGATCAAGGAGATCCGTTTCCGTCTGAAGATCGACGACCATGACTTCGAGGTCAAGAAGGGTCATGTCGTCCGTTTCCTCAACGGCGGGGACAAGGTCAAGGTCACCATCATGCTGCGCGGTCGTGAGCAGTCGCGTCCGATCGGCGGCGTGGAGATGCTGCAGCGCCTGGCCGCCGACGTGGAGGAGTACGGCACCATCGAGTCCGCTCCGAAGCAGGAGGGCCGCAACATCATCATGACGCTGGCCCCGAAGGGCAAGAAGGTGCACACGCAGTCCGAGCAGCGCCGCCGCGGTGCGGAATCCCGCGCCGAGCGCCAGGCCCGTCAGGCCGCACGCCTGGCCGCCAAGCAGGAGGCCCAGGCCCAGGCCGCCGCCGAGGCCCAGGCCGCGGTGAACGGTCAGTCGAAGACTTCCGCGAAGAACAACACAACCAAGGAGGGCAGCAATGCCGAAGATGAAAACTAATTCCGCCGCGTCCAAGCGCGTCCGCGTCACCGGCAAGGGCAAGCTGATGCATGTCGGCAGCGGCATGCGCCACAACCTGGAGCACAAGTCGGCCCGCAAGCGCCGCGCGCTGTCCGCCGACGAGGTCATGGCTCCGAACCAGGTCAAGAAGATGAAGAACCTGCTCGGTATGTGAGCTGCTTCGAGATCGAACAAGACGTCAACAGAAAGCTGAGGAATAGATTATGGCACGTGTCAAGCGCGCAGTGAACGCCCACAAGAAGCGTCGCGTCGTTCTCGAGAGGGCCTCGGGCTACCGCGGCCAGCGCTCCCGCCTGTACCGCAAGGCCAAGGAGCAGCTGCTGCACTCCTTTACCTACAACTACCGCGACCGCAAGGCTCGCAAGGGTGACTTCCGCAAGCTGTGGATCCAGCGCATCAACGCCGCGGTCCGCGCCGAGGGCATCACCTACAACCGCTTCATCCAGGGCCTGCGCCTGGCCGGCATCGAGCTCGACCGTCGCGCCCTGGCCGAACTGGCCGTCTCCGATCCGGAGACCTTCAAGGCCATCGTCGCCGAGGCCAAGAACGCCCTGCCGGCGGATGTCAACGCCCCGGTGGAGGCCTGAATCGGCGTGACGCACGCATGATTCCTGTTGCGAAACCCCGCTTCGGCGGGGTTTCCTCGTATCTACCGGAGGAACGGTAGAGGGAGGGAGACCCGGATGGAATCCGACTTCGGGCGGCTGTTGGAGCAGTTCCTCACGCATATCGGCGTGGAACGGGGATTGGCGCAATCGACCGTTGACGCCTATGCGTCCGATCTGCGCCGGTATCTCGACTGGCTGGAGGCCCGCGGCGTCCACGGGCCGGCCGCCGTGACACGGCAGGATGTGGAGGACTACGTCGCCGATCTCGACGGGGCGGGGGAGAGCGGCCGCAGCAAGGCCAGGCGACTGGCCAGCATCCACGCGTTCCATCGGTTCGCCCTCGCCCAGCAGGCCGTGGCATCGGATGTGGCGGCGACGGTCAAGGCCCCCAAGGGGGCCGGCACGCTGCCCGACGTGCTGACCGTGGACGAGGTCGCCCGTCTGCTGGAGGCCGTCCCGCAGCCCGGGGGCACGGGCGTGGCCGGTGTGGAGGACGCCGTGCTGGTGCGCGACCGGGCGCTGCTCGAACTCATGTACGCCACCGGCGCGCGCGTCTCGGAGATCGTGGGGGCGGATATCGATGACATGGATTTCGACGAGCATGTGATCCGTGTGACGGGCAAGGGCTCCAAGCAGCGGCTGGTGCCGGTGGGCGGGTACGCCTGCCAGGCGCTGCGGCGGTACCTGGACGAGGCGCGACCGGTGCTGGAGCGACGCAAGCGGTCGGGGAGTGCGGAACGCCGCGCGCTGTTCCTGAACAAGCGCGGTTGCCGGCTCTCCCGGCAATCGGTATGGGAGGTGGTCAAGGCGGCCGGCGAACGGGCGCATATCGCCAAGCCGTTGCATCCGCACACGCTGCGCCACTCCTTCGCCACGCATCTGATCCAGGGCGGGGCCGACGTGCGCACCGTGCAGGAGCTGCTTGGCCACGCCTCGGTCATCACCACGCAGATCTATACGCATGTCAGCCCCGAATCGTTGATCGAGGCTTATCTGACCGCCCACCCGCGTGCCCGGTGAACGCGACTGCCCCGCAGATGCCTGCAAGGGGCACGCCACGGACGCCGCGTGATGTCTTCGGACACATTGTCGCGATACGATAGCAATCGGAAGACTTCAGCCATGGTCGCGGCACGGGTCGCCGCCACAGGAATGGAGACGGTATGGGCGCGGCGCAATCGCAGGGCAGTGGGACGGGGCCGTGGTATGACGAGTCCACGACGCACCGGTTCCGGCAGGGGCTGCTGCCGATAGGCGGCACGTACGCCGTGCCGGCCGTGGATGACGGGGGGACACGTGGTGGAACCTCGTCGGATGAACACATGAATGTTGATAAGGTGAACAGTATGCCTACGGATCTGCTTGGTCGTGAATATGAGACGTTCCCCGCGCCCGAACCGCTGCGTCAGCACGGTCCGGCGCGGATCATCGCGATGTGCAACCAGAAGGGCGGCGTCGGCAAGACCACCAGTTCGATCAACATCGCCGGCGCGCTGAGCCAGTACGGGCGCCGTGTGCTCATCGTGGACTTCGACCCGCAGGGTGCGGCCACCGTGGGCTTGGGCATCAACGCGAACACCGTGGAGAACACGGTGTACACGGCGCTGTTCGACATGTCCGTGGATCCGCATGAGGTGATCCACGCCACCGATTTCGAGAACATCGACATCATGCCGGCGAACATCGACCTGTCGGCCGCGGAGGTGCAGCTGGTCACCGAGGTCGGCCGCGAGCAGGTGCTGGCGAGCGTGCTGCGCAAGGTGCGCAACGAATACGATGTGATCATCGTCGACTGCCAGCCCTCGCTGGGCCTGCTGACGGTGAACGCCCTGACCGCGGCCGACGGCGTGATCATCCCGGTGGCGGCGGAGTTCTTCGCGCTGCGCGGCGTGGCGCTGCTGATGCAGTCGATCGAGAAGGTGCAGTCCCGCATCAACCCCCGTCTGGAGGTGTACGGCGTGCTGGTCACCATGTTCACGCGCACGCTGCACTGCGAGGAGGTGCTGCAGCGCATCTACGAGGCCTTCCAGGGCAAGGTGTTCCACTCGGTCATCTCCCGGTCGATCAAGCTGCCGGACGCCACGGTGGCGGCCGCGCCGATCACCATCTACGCCCCCGGGCACAAGACGGCCAAGGAATACCGCGAGGTGGCCCGCGAGCTGATCGCCAAGGGCATCGTGCCCTGACCGGCGGCGTGGCCATGGTGGAATGGGCAGAGCTGGCGGAGCCGGAGGGGCGTGCCGTCGACTCCGGATTCGCCGTCAGTCTGGACGTGTATTCCGGCCCGTTCGACGTGCTGCTGGGCATGATCGCCGGCAATCGCCTGGAACTGACCGAGGTTTCGCTCTCGGCGATCACCGAGGAGTTCCTGGAGTATGTCCGGGGCATGGATGTGGCGCGCAACATGGAGGCCGCCAGTTCGTTCATCGACGTCGCCTCGATCCTGGTGGAGGCCAAAAGCGCCGCGCTGCTGCCCGGCGACGAGGACGGCGGGCGCGACGAGCACAGCATGGAGGCGCTGCGCGAGCGTGATCTGCTGTTCGCCAGGCTGCTGCAGTACCGCGCGTTCAAGCAGGCCGCCGACGACTTCCGTGCACGTCTGGCGGCGAATTCGGGCCGGTTCCCGCATCCGGCGGTGATGGACGCGGGCATGTCGGCCCTGTTGCCCGAACTGGTCTGGACGCTGACCCCCGAGGACCTGGCCCGGCTGGCCGCGCAGGCGTTCGCCAACGCGCCGGCCAGCGAGGTGTCGGTGCATCAGCTGCATATGCCGATGGTGGACCTGCGCGCCCAATCCATGCTGGTGCGGGACCGGCTGCGCGCCCTGCCGGTCGGAGGGTCGATGACCTTCGCCGAGCTGACGGCGGATGCGGCGAGCGCCATTGAGGTGGTGGCCAGGTTCCTGGCGGTGCTGGCGTTCTTCAAGCAGGGTGTGCTGCAGTTCAGACAGGCCGGTCCCTATGAGACCTTGCACCTGCGGTGGGTGGCCGGTGCGGAGGAGACGGACACCGCGATCGACGAACGGGATTTCGCATGACAATCGGATACGGCGGGAGGCGGCTGTGATGGATCAGAACGAGCGGACGGTCGGCGCGGCGCGCCCCGAATACGTGGACTTCGACGTCGACGGATTCCCCGGCGGCCTGCCGGCATGTCTGGAGGCGGTGCTGATGGTCTGCGATCAGCCCCAGCAGGCCGCCGATCTGGCGCGGGTGCTGGCGGTGGACGAGGAGCGGGTGACCGCGGCGCTGGAGACGCTGCAACGCGACTATGACGGTTCGGACGCCTCCGGTCGCGCCCCCAGGGGGTTCGAGCTGCGCCGTACCGCCCGGGGGTGGCAGTTCTCCAGTCGTGCGGTGTTCGAACCGGTGGTGTCGGCGTTCGTGACCGACGGGCAGACCGCGCGCCTGTCTCAGGCGGCGTTGGAGGCGCTGGCGATCATCGCGTACCGGCAGCCGATCACGCGTGCGCAGATCGCGGCGATCCGAGGAGTCAATTCCGACGGGGTGATTCGGGCGTTGATCGTGCGAGGATTGATACGTGAAGAGGGGATTGAGGAAGAGTCTCGTGCCGCGTTGCTGGTGACTTCACCGCTGTTTCTGGAGAAGATGGGGTTGTCCTCGTTGGAACAGCTGCCCGAGCTTGCGCCGTTTCTGCCGGACTCGGTTGGCGCTGCGTTGGAAAGCGGTGGTCCGCTTGATGACACGCAGTTATAGTCATTGTGACTAAAAGTAGTATGCTCGTGCTTGTCTCGGTACGATTTCCGGAACGGAAGGTAAGGGCATGGGCATCGGCAATGTTACGGAACGGCGTATGCAGCCGCCGCAGGTCGGCGTTTCCGTTGTCATCCTGACGTTGGCTCCCGCTCCTTCGGGCAGCCGGCTTTGGTTGCCGTTGGTTCGACGCACCCGTCAGCCGTTCCTCGGCCGCTGGGCGTTGCCTGGAGGAGGGCTGCGCGCCGACCGGTCGCTGGAAGAATCAGCCTATTATGCGTTGGTCAGCACCACCGATCTGCATCCGCGATACCTCGAACAGCTGTACACCTTCGGCGATCCGGCGCGCTCTCAGGGCGGACTGCCGATGGTATCCATCGCGTACTGGGCATTGGTGGGCCGGGAGGAAACGGACGATCTCAGTGAGGCCGAGAACGTGCGGTGGTTCCCGGTGGACGCGCTTCCCGAACTTGCCTTCGACCATCGCCGCATCATCGAATACGCCCTGCAGCGATTACGCGCCCGCGTCGACCAGCCGGATGTAGTCACCACGTTGGTCGGCGAAACCTTTACGCTCAACCAGCTGCATGGCGTCTATGAAGCCGTTGCCGGTACCTCCATCGATTTGGCGAATTTCCGGCGTCGTATGCTCGCCACCGGTCGAATCGAGGAGACCGGAGAACGACGGCGGGAAGGCCGCCACCGCCCGGCTGCCGTATACCGGTACACCCCCGGCGATCCCGATCCCGTCGCGCCATACGACGTGGTGCGGCAACGATTGGCGTCGTTGACCCAGTCGTCGGCGCTGAGCGGCGCATCAGCACCCAGTCTCGATCTGCGGATGCGGGAGGCGTTATCCCCGTTGGAGCGTGCCTGATCGCACCCCTGACGCCGGCATCGTGTAGAACGGCCGCCCGTCGTGCTCGGCAAATCAAAGACAAGGACATATTGGAAGGAGCGCAATGAACGTCGTCTCATCGAAGAACACCGTGCAAACCGAGCGCGGGTTGAGTCGGAACGCACGACTGGACCGTCTGCCATTCAACGCGGCGCATCGCAAGTTGTTGGTGGCCTCGGGCATCGGTTGGGCTTTCGACGCCATGGATGTCGGATTGGTCTCGTTTGTGGTCGCCGCCATTGCCGCCGACCCGCATTTCAACCTGAACGCCACCGAGAAGTCGTGGGTGTTGTCGGTCGGATTCGTGGGCATGGCTATTGGTGCCGCATTGGGCGGATACTTTGCCGATCGGGTGGGACGAAAAACCGTATTCACCGCCACATTGGTCATTTTCGGCTTGGCGAATGCGGGTATGGCCTGCTCCTGGACGTTGGTGGCGCTGCTGATCGCACGTTTCATCATCGGATTGGGATTGGGGGCTGAACTGCCGGTGGCCTCCACGCTCGTGTCCGAGTTCTCGCCGACCCGGCATCGCGGGCGGATGACGGTGCTGTTGGAGTCGTTCTGGGCTGTTGGATGGATCATCGCCGCAGCCATCGGTGCGTTCGTCATTCCGAACACCGGCGACTGGGGGTGGCGTTGGGCGTTGCTTATCGGCGCGTTGCCGCTGCTGTACGCCGTTGTGACCCGCGCCCACATCCCCGAATCGGTGCGTTTCCTGGAGTCCAAGGGGCGCGAGGATGAAGCCGAGCAGGCGGTGCGCTACTTCGAACAGGCCTCCGGGGTGGCCCCCGTCGCCAGCCCGAAGGCCGAACCGCTGCCGGCCATTCGCACGCGGGAACTGTTCGGTCATCAGTATCTGGCTCGTACGGTGGCCATTTGGCTGACCTGGTTCTTCGTGAACTTCTCCTACTACGGCGCGTTCACCTGGATGCCGAGTCTGCTGGCCGACCAGTTCGGCTCGCTGACCAGCTCGTTCGGCTATACGCTGATCATCTCGCTCGCCCAGCTGCCGGGGTACTTTCTGGCCGCCTGGTTGGTGGAGATCTGGGGGCGTCGCCGCACGCTGAGCGTATTCCTCGCGGTGTCGGCTGTAGCCGCCTTCGCGTTCTCCCAAGCCGGATCGGTGGCCGCCGTGATCGGGTTCGGCATGCTGTTGTCGGCCTCGAACCTGGGCGCATGGGGTGTGCTGTATGCGGTGACGCCAGAGATCTATCCGACGCGTCTGCGCGGTGCCGCGTCGGGGGCGGCCGCAGCGGTCGGCCGTGTGGCTGCGATCATCGCACCATTGCTGGTGCCGTGGTTCCTGACGCTGTCCGGGGGCAACAAGACGGTGGCCTTCGTGATCTTTGCCGTGGCCTTCGTGCTGGGGTGCATAGCCGCGTTGTGCTTGCCCGAACGCAAGGGACTCGATCTGGAGGACTGAATACGCCGCAAGGATAATATACGGTGTTCAATATCATGGTGTAGCGTTGCTTCAGAACGAATCCGATGGGAGTGAAGCATGGTGCTGCAGATCAAGGACATCCACAAGCAATACAAGACCGGCGACTTCGTACAGAAGGCGTTGGACGGCGTCACGCTGAACCTGCGCGACAACGAGTTCGTGGCCATCCTCGGTCCCTCCGGGTCCGGCAAGACCACGCTGCTCAACATCATCGGTGGTCTGGATCGCTACGATTCCGGTGATTTGGTGATCAACGGCACCTCCACCAAACAGTACCGCGACCGCGACTGGGACTCCTACCGCAACCACACCATCGGCTTCGTCTTCCAGAGCTACAACCTCATCCCGCACCAGAGCATCCTGGCCAACGTGGAACTGGCGCTGACCATCTCGGGCATTCCGAGGTCCCAGCGCCGTCAGCGTGCCCGCCGTGCCCTGGCGCAGGTGGGGTTGGGCGCCCACGTGCACAAGAAGCCGAACCAGCTGTCCGGCGGACAGATGCAGCGCGTCGCTATCGCTCGCGCACTGGTCAACGACCCGGACATCGTGCTGGCCGACGAGCCGACCGGCGCGTTGGACTCCGACACCTCCGTGCAGATCATGGACCTGCTCAAGGAGGTGGCCCGGGACCGTCTGGTCGTCATGGTCACGCATAATCCAGACCTGGCCGAGCAGTACGCCACGCGCATCGTCAACCTGCGCGACGGCCGCATCGTCGACGACTCGGATCCGTATATCATCGACGAATCCGAGGCGGCACCGGCCGTGCACCGGACGATGGGCAAGGCGTCGATGTCGTTCGGCACCGCGGTGGCGCTCAGCTTCAACAATCTGAAAACCAAGTTGGCGCGCACCATACTCACTTCATTCGCCGGGTCGATCGGCATCATCGGCATCGCGTTGATTCTGTCCGTGTCCACCGGCGTGAACAACTACATCACGGCCATCCAGCGCGATACGATGACCGCCTATCCGATCTCCATCGATGCCAAGAGCTGGGATCTGCAATCGTTGCTGGAGGAGAGCGCGGCCAATGCCAACGGCGAACGCACCAAGGATCACAAGCACGATGCCGTATACGCCGACGATTCCAGTTTCACGCAGGCCTCCACACTGACCAGCAGCATCGCCGAGAACAACCTGACCGCGTTCAAGCAGTATCTGGACGATCCGGACAGCGAGATCCAGCAGTACGTGGGTTCCAACGGCATCCACTATTCCTACGACGTCAAGTTCTCGGTGATCAGCCGCGACCCGAACGGCACCTTGGTCAACGCCGACGGCGTAGATTTCGGCGACGACACCGGGTCGATGTCGTCGATGATGGCCACGAAGAGCGGGTCGATGAGCAGCATGTCGGATGTGACGGCCATGCAGATGTCCATGGTCACCGGCGAAACCGACGAGAACGCCGCACCCTCGTCCTTCGGCGAGATCATGCCCGGCGAGAGCGACAGCGAGCTGATCAGCCCGGTGGTGACCGACAACTACAAGGTCGTCAGCGGCACTTGGCCTGCTGCCCAGGACGAGGTGGTGCTGGTCGCCGATCAGAACAACGAGATCCCGCTGAGCACACTGTACGAGCTGGGTCTGCTGCCGGCGTCCGACTATGACGACCTGATGAAGCGTCTCGATGACGGCGAGAAGATCGACGAGCAGACAATCCGTCTCGATTACGACCAGGTGCTGAACCAGCAGCTGTATCTGATTCCCGCGTGCGACCAGTACGTGCGCGGCGACGACGGACGGTACACCTACGTCGGCGACGACGCCGAGCGGATGGGGGAGCTGATCGACAACGGCACCGCCATGCCGCTGAAGATCGTCGGCGTCGTTCGTCCCGTCGAGGACGCCGACGCGGCCAACATCGACGGCTCGGTCGGCTACACGCACGCCCTGACCGACTATCTGATCGACCACACGGCCTCCAGCCCGGTGGTCACCGACCAGCAGGCGAACCAGAACGTGAACGTGCTCAACGGCATGACGTTCTCGCCCTCCGATGACGCGACCAAGGTCGCCGACGCCCGCACCTATGTGGCCGGCCTCGGCGTGACGCAGAAGGCGCAGCTGGCGGCCGGTCTGATGGACGAGGCGGCGCAGTCCGGCATGGATATGGGCGTCGCGGGGGCGGCGGGCGGCACGGCGGCCAGCGAGGAGATGCTGGCCCAGCAGCTCGACGCCTATCTGGCCACGGCCGATGACGCGACCTTCATCCACATCTACGACGAGTACGTCTCCACCGGCGATTACGACGACAACCTCTCCGCCTTCGGCGTGATCAGCCGGGACGCCCCGAGCTCGATCCGGATCTACTGCGACAGCTTCGAGGACAAGGACGGGGTCTCGGACGCCATCGACCAGTACAACGCCGACGCCTCCGAACAGGACCAGATCACCTACGTGGACTACGTGGGCGCGCTGATGAGCTCGGTGACCACCATCGTCAACGTCATCACCTACGTGCTGATCGCGTTCGTGGCGGTCTCCCTGGTCGTCTCCTCGATCATGATCGGCATCATCACCTACATCTCGGTGCTGGAGCGCACCAAGGAGATCGGCATCCTGCGCGCCATGGGCGCCTCGAAGCACAACGTCTCCTCGGTGTTCAACGCCGAAACCGGCATGATCGGCCTGTGCTCCGGCCTGATCGGCGTGGGCGTGACGCTGCTGTTGCTCATCCCCGGCAACGCGATCCTGCACCATTTCATGGGCACGAACGAGGTCAGCGGCGTGCTGCCGGTGCCCGGAGCCGTGGCGCTGGTCGTCCTGAGCGTGGTGCTCACGCTGATCGGCGGCATCATCCCCTCGAAAAAGGCCGCCAGACAGGATCCGGCCACCGCGTTGCGCACCGAGTGAGCCTCGGGGGCGGAGCTGTCAAGCAATCCCGCTACACTTGGCTCGGTTTGTGTGGACGTACTGGGGCTTGCCGAACGGTCCGGTACCGAAGGAACGCAACTGAAATCAGGTAAGAGAGGTTTTGATGGCAGTTCGTGGCGATATTCGAAATGTGGCGATCGTGGCGCACGTCGATCACGGCAAGACCACGCTGGTGAACGCGATGCTCCAGCAGTCGCACGTGTTCTCCGAGCGCGAGGAGGTCCCCGACCGCGTGATGGATTCCAATGATCTGGAGCGCGAGAAGGGCATCACCATCCTGGCGAAGAACACGGCCGTGCAGTACACAGGCCCGCTCGCCGAG
Source organism: Bifidobacterium pullorum subsp. gallinarum (assembly GCF_000741215.1). Taxonomy (GTDB): domain Bacteria; phylum Actinomycetota; class Actinomycetes; order Actinomycetales; family Bifidobacteriaceae; genus Bifidobacterium; species Bifidobacterium pullorum_B. Next base: position 242,554 of record NZ_JGYX01000002.1, on the reverse strand, counting down.
AAGTACGGCCATCCCGAAGGCATCACGATCAACGTCATCGACACCCCCGGCCACGCCGACTTCGGCGGCGAGGTCGAGCGCGGCATCTCGATGGTCGACGGCGTGGTCCTGCTGGTGGACGCTTCGGAAGGCCCGCTGCCGCAAACCCGCTTCGTGCTGCGCAAGGCCCTGGAGGCCAAGCTGCCGGTGATCCTGTGCGTGAACAAGGTGGACCGTCCGGACGCCCGCATCGAGGAGGTCGTGGGGGAGGCCACCGACCTGCTGCTCGGTCTGGCCCAGGACGTCATCGAGGAAGGCGTGGACCTGGACCTCGATTCGCTGCTCGACCTGCCGGTGATCTACTGCGCCGCCAAGGCCGGCTACGCCTCCACGAACCAGCCGGAGAACGGCGGACTGCCGGATAACGACAACCTGGAGCCGCTGTTCGACTCGATCATCTCGAACATCCCCGCCCCCGAGTACGAGGAGGACGCCCCGCTGCAGGCTCACGTGACCAACATCGACGCCTCGGACTACCTGGGCCGACTGGGTCTGGTCCGCATCTACAACGGCACGCTCGTCAAGGGCAAGCAGTACGGCCTGAGCCGTGTGGACGGTTCGATCGAGAACTTCAAACTCACTGAAATCCTGCGTACCAAGGGCTTGGATCGGTTCCCGGTCGAACAGGCCGGCCCCGGCGACATCGTGGCCATCGCCGGCGTCAACGACATCATGATCGGCGAGACCATCGTCGACCCGTCCGATCCGAAGCCGCTGCCGCTGATCCACGTGGACGAGCCGGCCATCTCGATGACCTTCGGCGTCAACGACTCCCCGTTGGCCGGCACGGAGGGCAAGGACCACAAGCTCACCGCCCGCATGATCAAGGACCGTCTGGACCGCGAGCTGATCGGCAACGTGTCGATCCGCGTGCTGCCGACCGAGCGTCCGGACGCCTGGGAGGTACAGGGACGTGGCGAACTCGCCCTGGCGGTGCTCGCCGAGCAGATGCGTCGCGAAGGCTACGAGCTGACCGTCGGCCGTCCGCAGGTGGTCACCAAGACCATCGACGGCCAGGTTTGCGAGCCGATGGAGAACACCACCATCGACGTGCCCGAGGAGTATATGGGCACCGTCACCCAGCTGATGGCCGACCGTAAGGGCCGTATGGAATCGATGTCCAACCATGGCTCCGGTTGGGTGCGTCTGCAGTTCACCGTGCCGAGCCGTGGTCTGATCGGCTTCCGGACCACGCTGCTGTCCTCCACGCGCGGCACCGGCATCGCCTCGTCGATCTCCGCCGGCTATGCGCCGTGGGCGGGCCAGATCGTGACCCGTCAGAACGGCTCGATGGTCTGCGACCGCAAGGGCGTGGCCACCCCGTACGCCATGCAGCGCCTGCAGGCGCGCGGCAACTTCTTCGTGGACCCGCAGTCCCCGGTGTATGAGGGCCAGGTCGTCGGCGTGAACAACAAGCCGGACGAGCTGGACGTGAACATCACGCTGGCCAAGCACATGACCAACATGCGCTCCTCCACCGCCGACGTGCTGGAGACGCTCACCCCGCCGATCAAGATGAGCCTTGAGGAGGCACTGGACTTCGCGAACGAGGACGAGTGCGTGGAGGTCACGCCGGAGTCGATCCGCGTGCGCAAGATCATCCTCGGCCGCGAGGACTGGTACAAGTGGCGCGCCAAGCAGCGTCGTCAGAACAATCAGGCCAAGGCCTGAGCTTCCAACGCCAAGTAGTGACCGTGCCGCCGGCTTCAACCGGCGGCACACCTATACTGGAACGCATGACCTCCATCGCCAATTCATCCCGGCGGCAGTCGGATCCGACCCTGCAGCCGTGGAGCCACCGCCAGCCGTACGCGGTCCGCGTCCTGATCACCATCGTCTCGGGCGTGGCGGCCGGCATCGTCGGCACGCTGGCCCACCGCATGGGCGCGGCGCAGAACATCCCCTACGGCCTGCTGCTGGCGTTCCTGATCCTGGGCATCTCCACCTGGTGCGCCCGCGCGCGCAGCAATGCGGTGGGACTGGGATTCCACCTGATCGCCTCCTCGGCGGCGGTATGGATGCTGACCGGCTACGGCCCGGGTGGCGATGCGCTGGTTCCGGTCGGATTCAGCGGCGAGGTGCCGTTCTTCTGCCAGCACGCCGGCGTGATCTGGATCTACGGCGTGATCGTCATGCAGGTGGTCATGCTGTTCCTGCCGGCGCGGTGGTTCATGGTACCGGACCGTCTGGTGCCGGAGCCGCAGACTGCGGACGCCGCTGAGCCGTTCGCTGTTGAGGGAAACGGCAACGGGACCGATGACGGCACCGCAGACATGACGGATATGACGTTGGACGACGAGGGAGAGACGTGGTGAAACCGTTGCATTATCTGGGGCCGCAGGGTTCGTTCACCCATCAGGCCGCGGCGGGCGCGGCGGAGCTGCTGTCCGGCGGCCCCCTCGGTGCCGGTCAGGCCCCGCGGCTGGTCGCGGTGTCCGACGTGCCCGCAATCGTGAGCGCCGTGGAGCGCGGCGAGGCCTGGGGCGTGGTGGCCTGGGAGAACAACGTCGAGGGGTATGTGGTCCCGAATCTCGATCTGCTCATCGACTCGCGGGATGCCGTTGGGTTCGTGCGCGTCGCGGTCGACATCGCGTTCGACGCGTTCGCCCGCGGCCCCCGCATCGATCCCGACGGCGTCCGAGTCAGCGCGCATCCCCACGGGCTGGCGCAGTGCAAGGGGTTCATCGCCGAACATCATCTGACGGCCGTGCCCGCCGCCTCGAACGCGGCCGCCTGCCGCGACCTGCAGCCCGGCCAGATGGCGCTGGGCCCGTCGATTTGCGGTCCGCTCTACGGCCTGACCACCGTGGCGCGATCGGTGCAGGATTATTCCGGCGCGCATACCGAGTTCCTGGTGCTCGCCCCCCGCGCCGAGGCGAGGCAATTGCTGGAACGGGCGCGCGGCAACGGCGTGGACGAGTTCGAGACGATCATCACGTTCATCCCGTTGAGCACCGGCCCCGGCGTGCTGGCCAACCTGCTGGACGTGGTGCGTGACGCCGGCCTGAACATGACGAGCTTCATCTCCCGCCCGATCAAGGGGCATGACGGCACCTACAGCTTCATCGTCACGCTGGACGCCGCCCCGTGGCAGCCTCGGTTCCGCGCCGTGCTGGAGGAGATCGTCGACCATGGGGACTGGGTGAAGACCCTGGCCGTCTATCCGCGCCGGGAACGGCCGAATCCGCCGGTCGACGCGTGGATGCTGCCGGAGGGCGGGGTGCATGTCGACGAGGGGACGTTGGACGTCGCCGCCAGTGATCGGGCGGACGAGTTGGACAGGGAGCTGCTGTGGTAGGGACACGGACGGAATCGGATTGGATGACGCCGCAACGCATCGGCGTGGTCGGGCTGGGCCTGATCGGAGGGTCGCTGGCCTGCCGGCTACATGACGCCGGGTGCGAGGTGCTGGCATGGAACCATACGACGCGTCCGTATGCCGGCGCCGAGGCCCGCGGCATCCGCTGCCTGCCGACCATCGAGGCGCTGGCCGCCGCGCAGCCGGATCTGCTGGTGCTGTGCAATCCGCTCAAGGCGATGCCGGAGACGCTCGCGGCGCTGGCCGGGGTGCTGGACGAGCGGACCACGCTCACCGATGTGGGCAGCGTCAAGGGCATGGTGCGCGATCAGGTCGAGGCCGCCGGTCTGGGGGAGCGGTATATCGGGGCGCATCCGATGGCCGGCAACGAGCGTTCCGGCTGGTCGGCCGCGGACCCGGCGCTGTATGACGATGCGCTGTGGGCCGTGACGGTGCGCGGGGATTCGGACTACCGGCGGTTCCTGTCCGTGGCGGGGATGATCACCGGGCTGTGCGGCAACCGCATGATCGTGGTGGATGACCGGACCCATGACCGCGCCGCGGCACTGATCTCCCACATGCCGCATGTCGTGGCCACGGCGCTGGTCAACGAACTGGTCACCGACCCCGAACGCGACATCGCCACCGCACTGGCCGCCGGGTCATGGCGTGACATGACGCGGGTGGCGTTGACCGATCCGGACCGCACCCGGGCCATGGTGGAGGAGGATGACGCCAATGTGTCCCGACTGCTGCGGGACGTGTCCTCACGGCTGCTGGCGGTGGCGGACGCCCTGGATGGTGCGGGACGTGACGCCGCATTGGCGCGGTTCTTCGCCGAAGGCGATCCGTTCCGGACGTTCAAGACGGCGCAGACGGACATCCTCGCCCACGCGCCGGAGCGGATCGTCGAACTGCCCGAGCATGGGTGGCAGACGGCGCTGACGGATCTGGCCCGCCGCGGCGAGCATATCGTACGGTTCGACACCCCGCGCACCGTGGTGGTGCGCGAGCTGTCCCACATCGGCTGACGGCCGCCGCCCATGGGTCACGGGCGGGACGTCGGACGTTCCGGCACCGGCTTGATCGTCACGATCGTCTCGACGTCGATGCTCACCCGTTGCTCCGGGCGGGAGCCGTTCGCGGCCGCGTCGCGGGTCATCTCCAGCGTATGGCCGTCCCATGAGCGTACGTGCCCCACGTAATCGCGGAATTTCATACGTTGGTCCTGCGGGTCCACCCCTTCGCAGACACGCACCACAATCCGCGCGCCGGCGGGAATCTCACGTGGCATAGGCATATCCCCATGCTACGCCGTGCGTGGGCCCTGCGGCGTGCGGTGTCCGGACAGCGGTCCGTGGCCTGCGCGGCGCTGCGGCATCCGCATGCGAGAATGGATGGCGAAACGGCGGAAACGGAAAGGGGCCGTCATGCGGTTCGAACGCGAACTGGATGGATATCTGACCTATCTGAAGGCCAACCGGGGGCTGAGCGAGAACACGCGATCGGCGTACGCGCGTGACGTGAGGTCGTGCCTGGAGGCCATGCAACGGCGCGGCGTGGCCGAGCTGGGGGAGATCACGCTGGATGACCTGCGGATGTGGATGGCGGGGGAGTCCCGCACCCACGCGCGTTCGAGCATGGCCCGCCGGGTGGTGGCGGTGCGGGGGTTCTTCTTCTGGGCCCATGAGCATGGGATGATTCCGTCCGACCCGGCGGCCGCGCTGATGACGCCGAAGATCCCGGAGCACCTGCCGGAGATCCTGAACGAGGCCCAGGCCGAACGCTTGCTGGATAAGACGGCGGATCGTCTGGTCTCCGACGGCGACGACCCGCGGCGCGACGCCATCGGACTGCGGGACGACGCGATGCTGGAACTGCTGTATGCCACGGGGATTCGCGTGGCCGAACTGGTGGCGTTGGACCGCGGCGACATCACCTTCGCCAACCGCACGCTGAAGGTGACCGGAAAGGGAAACAAGCAGCGGGTGGTGCCGTTCGGGGCACCCGCCGGACTGGCGCTGGAACGCTGGCTGGAACGGGGGCGGCCGGTGCTGGAGAACGAGGCATCGGGGGCGGCCGTGTTCCTGGGCGCGCGAGGCGGGCGGGTGAACCAGCGCGTGGTGCGCCAGGTGGTCCACGCATCCGCGCGCGCGGCCGGCGTGCCCGACATCGGTCCGCATGCGCTGCGTCACAGCGCCGCAACCCATCTGCTCGACGGCGGGGCCGACCTGCGCGAGGTCCAGGAGCTGCTGGGGCATGCGTCGCTGAAGACCACCCAGCGGTACACCCACGTCTCGATCGAACAGCTCAAGCAGCGCTACGGCCAGGCCTTCCCCCGCGCGTAGAGAGGACATTACGTCGCATGCGTGTCGGAATGTGGACGCTTAAACGTTGCAGCAACCCATTCCGTCTCATCATATGGGAAGTTCCGCATCGGTGATTCCGTGTTTGCTACGATGGCACGTTTCGTCGGTGTCGCCGGCGCAAACCCCTGAACTTCTGCGGCATAGGCTTGTCCATCGTTGTCTTCGGAACATGAACGGCGTCTGAACTTCCGGCGCTTTTGATATAACAGCATCTAATGAAAATGGCTCGGCTCACCGGTTCGACGACTAGAATGTTGAAGAGTTTGCATGGCCGAACATCCTGATAAGGGAGTAGCAAGTGATTAAATACATCATCAGACGCTTGGTGAATTACGTGATCATGCTATTCGTCGCCATTTCGATGACGTACTTCCTGGCAAGTGCGTTCATGGATCCGCGTTCGAACTACATGTCGCGTAACCCCCGTCCGCCGGAGGCGTCCATCGACCGTTCGCTCGATCTGGCGAACATCAACGACAAGACCCCGGTGCTCGTCCGTTATTTCAACTGGCTCAAGGGCATCGTCACCGAGTGGAACTGGGGTCTTTCCCCCGATCAGGAACCGGTCGCTCCGGCTGTGGCCTCCCGCATCTCCTCGTCGGTGCAGTTGGTGGCCATCTCCACGGTGCTGTCCATCATCATCGGCGTGAGCCTGGGCGTGTACACCGCCATCCGCCAGTACAAGTGGCAGGACCGCGCGCTGAACGCCGTCTCCACGCTCTTCCTGGTGACCCCGGCCGCAGTCCTCGGCCTGCTCATCGTGCTCGGCACCATCGCGATCAACAACGCCACCGGCACCCGCATCTTCTACGTCACGGGTCTGCACTCATATGAGGGCGGGAACATAGGGTTGGCCATATTGGATTTCCTGCAGCACATCATCCTGCCGACGATCGTGCTGGTATGCATCGGCTACGTCAACTACCACCTGACGCAGCGCACCTACCTGCTGGACACGATGAACGCCGACTATGTGCGCACCGCCCGCGCCAAGGGCCTGACGCTCAACCAGGCGATCCGCAAGCACGCGTTGCGCACCTCGCTGATCCCGACCACCACCAACATCGCGTTCTCGATCGCCAGCATCTTCACCGGCGCGGTCATCACCGAAACGGTGTTCGCCATCAACGGTCTGGGCCGCTACTTCGTCACCACGATCCAGGACAACGACATCAATGGTGCCGTCTGCATCGCGGCGTTCAGCGGCGTGTGCACGCTGGCCGGCGCCCTGCTGGCCGACATCCTCGCCGCGTGGCTCGATCCGCGCATCCGACTGAACTGATGAAGGTGCGTGATATCCAGTGAACCAAGCAATGCTGCCAGTGAATACATGGTCCGTCAACGGACCTCTCGCGGAAGGAGACCGGTCGTGAGCGACATGGCCACCGAAGAAAAGGACCTCGGTCTGAATCAGGACGTCGCCACCGAAGGCACGCCCGCCGCAGTCGTCGTCAACCCCGTCTCCCAGGGCGGGGACGCCCAGGACCTCAAGCGCACCGGACGCATGACGCTGTACGTCCGCCGCTTCATGCGCCGTCCTTCGGCCGTGTTCGGCCTGGTGGTGCTGTGCATCCTGATCCTGTTCGCGCTGTTCGGCGCCATGGTCTGCCCCTGGAAGTACGACGAACCGGACTTCACCGCCCTCGCCGCGGCGCCGAGCGCCGACCATTGGCTGGGCACCACCATCGGCGGTTCGGATATGTACGCCATGATCGTGCGCGGCCTGGGCCGCTCGCTGCTCGTCGGCATCATCTCCTCCACGCTGATCATGATCATCTCCGCCGTGCTCGGCACGGCCATCGCCTTCTTCGAGGGCGTGGTGGAGAAGGTCGGCATGTGGATCCTCGACATGCTGCTGACCATCCCGTCCTTCCTGCTCGTGGCCATGATCGTGCGTTCCTCGTCCGGCACGTCCGGATGGCTGTGGCTGACCATCGGCATCACCGCATTCGGCTGGATCGGCTACGCTCGTGTCATCCGCACGCTGACCATGAGCCTGCGCGAGCTGGACTACATCCGTGCGGCCAAGTTCATGGGCGTCGGTTCCTTCCGCATCATCCTGCGCCACCTGGTGCCGAACCTCGGTTCGGTGCTCATCATCAACACCGTGCTGGGCGTGGTCAGCGCCGTCAATCAGGAAACCGCACTGAGCTTCCTGGGCCTGGGCATCAAAGCCCCCGACACCTCGCTGGGTACGCTGCTGATGAACGGCCAGTCCTCGGTGCTCACCGCCCCGTGGATCCTGCTGTTCCCCTCGGCCGTGCTGATCCTGCTGACCTTCTCGGTGCAGCTGATCGGCGATGGTCTGCGTGACGCGATCGATCCCTATTCCCGTTCGGCCGGAAAGGCGGAGTGATGACTGAACCGATGAATACTGTGGCGGCCGCGCCCGCCAATGGCGAGCAGCCTGTGCTGGAAGTGCGCGACCTGCGCGTCAACTTCGCCTCCGAGGCCGGCACCGTGCGTGCCGTGCGTGGTGTGAACTTCGACCTGTACCGCGGCAAGACCCTGGGCATCGTGGGCGAGTCCGGTTCCGGCAAGTCCGTGACGTCGATGGCCATCATGGGTCTGCTCGACAAGAACGCCCATGTGGAAGGCTCGATCAAGTTCCGCGGCGACGAACTGCTGACCAAGAACGACAAGGAGATGAGCGTCCTGCGCGGCGACCGCATCGCGATGGTCTTCCAGGACCCGCTCTCCGCGTTGACCCCGGTGTTCTCCATCGGCGAGCAGCTCAAGGAGGCCCTGGTCATCCACAACCCGAAGATGACCGAGGAACAGATCGTCTCCCGTTCGATCGAGCTGCTCAAGCTGGTCGGCATCCCGAACGCCGAGGAACGGCTCAAGTCGTATCCGCATCAGTTCTCCGGCGGCATGCGTCAGCGCGTGGTCATCGCCATGGCCATCGCCAACAACCCGGATATCATCATCTGCGACGAACCGACCACCGCACTGGACGTGACGATCCAGGCCCAGGTGCTGGAGGTGCTGCAGCGTGCGCAGCAGGAGACCGGCGCCGCCGTGATCTTCATCACCCACGATCTGGGCGTGATCGCCGGCATCGCCGATGACATCATCGTGATGTACGCGGGCCGTCCGGTCGAGAAGGCCGATGTGGACACCGTGTTCCACAAGCCCGTCATGCCGTACACGATGGGTCTGCTGGGCGCCGTGCCGCGCCCCGACCGTGAGAAGTCCAGCCGTCTGGTGCCGATCCCCGGCGCGCCGATGAACTTGGTGAACATGCCGAAGGGCTGCCCGTTCGCGCCACGCTGTCCCCTGGCCACCGACATCTGCCGTCAGGGCGAGCCGGATCTGCTGCCGGTCGAGGGGCGTGAGGGCCAGCTGGCCGCCTGCCACCGCGTCAAGGAGATCGTCGATCAGAACCTCACGTTCAGCGACATCTACACCGTCGGCGAATCGGTGAAATCGAAGTTCGACGGCATCCCGCGCGAGCAGCGCCAGACCGTGCTCGACGTCAAGCATCTGAAGAAGACGTTCCCGCTGACCGCCGGCGGGTTCCTGCGCCGCAAGATCGGCGAGGTGCACGCCGTCGACGATGTGACGCTCGACGTGCGCGAGGGGGAGACCGTGGCCCTGGTGGGTGAGTCCGGCTCCGGAAAGTCCACCACGCTGCTGGAGATCATGGAGTTCCGCCAGCCCGAATCGGGCGAGATCTCCGTGCTCGGCAAGCCGATCGCCAAGCGCATGAGCCGCGAGGACAAGCGTGAGCTGCACAGCAACGTGCAGTACATCTTCCAGGACCCGATGAGCTCGCTCGACCCGCGTCTGCCGATCTACGACATCCTGGCCGAGCCGCTGAAGGTGCAGGGCCTGTCCAAGCAGGAGATCAACGACCGCATCCGCGATCTGATGGCCCTGGTGGAACTCAACCCGGATCAGGTCGACCGCTTCCCGACGCAGTTCTCCGGTGGCCAGCGTCAGCGCATCGCCATCGCGCGCGCCCTGGCCGTCAACCCCAAGCTGGTGCTGCTCGACGAACCGGTCTCCGCGCTGGACGTCTCGATCCAGGCGGGCGTGATCAACCTGCTGGAGGACCTGCAGAACAAGCTGGGCGTGGCCTACCTGTTCGTGGCTCACAACCTGTCGGTGATCAGGCACATCTCCAACCGCATCGCCGTCATGTATCTGGGCCGCATCGTGGAGCTCGGCAGCAACCATGACGTGTTCGAGGAGCCGTTGCACCCGTACACCAAGGCGCTGCTGTCCGCGGTGCCGGTGCCCGACCCGCAGATCGAGCGCACCCGTCAGCGCATCGTGCTGGAAGGCGAACTGCCGAGCCCGTCCGAGAGCTTCTCGGGATGCCCGTTCGCCGGCCGCTGCCCGATGTTCTCCACGCTGACCAAGGACCAGCAGGCCCGCTGCCTTGGCGAGTCGCCGGAACTGGTGGCCAAGGGCGGCGCCGCCGACCATATGGCGGCCTGCCACTTCGCGTGACCTATGGACACGACGGGTGAGTGAACGCTGACCCGCGCCGTATCCGTGATCGCCGGATGGATCCTCAGGACCCATCCGGCGATTTTTGTTGCCGTTCCGGGTGAAAACGGGCGCGGAACACCGGCTCACGACCGGTGATGTTGCCTCGGTATTACGAACATGTGTCCAATAGATGAATCATCGCCGCGGTTTGGTCAGCGGTCCTACTACCATCGGAACTGTTTCAGTGCCGCGAGGCACATTCGAGACGAGAGGAAACAATAAGTGAAAACTCGCAAGACAATGATTGCGGTGACTGCTGCTTTCGCTGCCTGCATCCTGGCCCTGTCCGGCTGCGGCGGCAATAACGCGAACACCGACGACAACGGCAATGGCGAAGCCTACGTGCAGCCGGATGACGGCGTCCCCTCGAGCTATCAGGGCACGCTGCCGACCCCGGTCGCGGGCGAGCGCAACGACAACCCGACCGATCGTGACGACATCCAGGACGGCGGCGAGCTGATCCAGGACATCTCCGAGATCGGCCCGAACTGGAACGCCAACAGCACCGACGGCAACACCGCCTACATGGCTGAGCTGTGGGCCTGGTACCAGCCGCACCTGTGGGATTACAGCGTCGGCGGCGAGGCCACCCCGAACCCGGATTACCTGACCAACGTCGAGGTCACCAGCGAGGATCCGCTGGTCGTCACCTACGACATCAACGAAAAGGCCACCTGGAACGACGGCACCCCGATCGACTACACCGCCTTCCAGTCCACCTGGACCTGCCTGAACGGCAAGGACGACCGCTACAACCCGCCGCAGACCATGGGCTATGAGAACATCGCCTCGGTCGAGAAGGGCGAGTCCGACAAGCAGGTCGTGGTGACCTTCGAGACCCCGTTCTACCCGTACCAGTACCTGTTCCAGCAGCTCGTGAACCCGAACTCGGTCGATCCGGACGTGTTCACCCAGGGCTGGGTCAACGATCCGCACACCGAGTGGGCCGCCGGTCCGTACACCATCGAGTCCTTCGACGACACGCAGGTCACCTTCGTGCCGAACGAGAACTGGTGGGGCAACCCGGCCAAGCTGGACCGCGTGGTCTTCCGCCAGATGGCCGATTCCGCCGCCATCAACGCGTTCCAGAACGGTGAGATCGACGCCATCGGCGGCCGCGCCTCCGGCGGCGGCGCGGCTTCGGCCGATCGTCTGAAGATCGTCCGTGGCATGGAGGGCGTGCAGCTGCGTATCGGTTACTCGATGCAGACCAACGTCTTCACCTACAACGGCACCGCTGGTGCTCTGAAGGACATCGCTGTGCGCAAGGCCATCTCCCAGGGCTTCGACTACGATACCTGGATCAAGATCGCCTACCAGGGCGTGGATTGGGATCCGGAGCGTCCGGGTTCCGAGATCCTGCAGCCGTTCCAGGAAGGCTATGAGAACAACCTTCCGGAGGACGTGCAGAAGCTCGACGTCGAGGGTGCCAAGAAGACCCTCGAAGACGCCGGCTACACCATGGGCGAGGAGTACTACGAGAAGGACGGCGAGACGCTGCACATCACCTACACCTACTTCGGTGACAGCGCCACCCAGACCGCCATGGCGAACGCCTACCAGCAGATGATGAAGAACATCGGCGTCGAGTGCGAGATCATCAACCTCGACAACTCCGAGTTCTCCAAAACCGTGGGCGACGGTTCCTACGAGGTGCTGCCGATGGGCTGGTCCGCCTCCGATCCGTTCGGCTACAGCTCCTCCGGTTTCCAGCTGTATGGCTCCGATTCCTCCTCGAACTTCACCTATGTGGGTTCGGATGAGGTCGATGAGCTGTGGGCTGTGGCGGGCACGCTTGAGGACGCGACCGAGGCCACCGCCGCCGCCAACGAGGCTGAGAAGGCTTCGTTGGAGCTGTACGGCACCGTTCCGGTTTCGACCCCGCCGATCTACATGGCCGTCAAGGAGGGCCTGGCCAACTACGGCCCGTCCGGCTTCATGCAGATCACGCTGCACCGTGAGGACATCGGTTGGGAGAAGGAGGCCTGATCCCGATAGGGATTACGCCCCCGTGACCATTCCGGTCTGATTTCGGGGCCTGCGCAACCATGGGCTGCGCAGGCCCCTTTTCGTTGCCCGAAGGCGCGTATGCGGCGAAACCGTCCACATTGCGACCGCGGTGTTCGGATTGACGAAAACCCAGTCGTTTCAAGGAAAACGACGCCATGGCGTAACGTGTTCGTAACAAGCAGGACCACGACATCGTTCCCATCTCGGTACGTGAGACCTATAGCGGACCGCGAGATTGGGATTTCGACTTGTTCCTTGTGAACAGTGCGGGGTACATCTGGGGATTCACAATCGCCCACGGCATCGTGCGGCGCCACAAGCGCGACCGATGCCGGGGAGGACATGATGGTCTGCGAACCATGAGGGGAGCGAAATATGAATATGCGCAAGACGATGACGTGGACGATCGCCATGGTCGCCGCGGCCTCGATGGCCTTGGCCGGCTGCGGCGGCAACGGCGCGGGCGACGCCTCCGCGTCCAAGAGCGGCTACGTCCAGCCGGCGGACGGCGTTCCGTCGGATTATACGGGAACATTGCCCGCTCCGGACGCGTCGAAGGCATATAACAACCCGCAGGAGCGTGACAACATCCAGGACGGCGGCACGCTGACCCTGGCCACGACCGAGATTGGCCCGAACTGGAACGCCAACAGCACCGACGGCAACTCGGTGTACATGAACGAGTTCTGGTCGTTCTACCAGCCGCATCTGTGGGACTACTCGTTCGACGGCAAGGCCACCCCGAACCCGGACTTCCTGTCGAAGGTCACGCTCACCAGCGAGGACCCGATGGTGGTGACCTACGACATCAACCCGGACGCCAAGTGGAACGACGGCAGCGAGATCGACTACACCGCCTTCCAGTCCACCTGGAACGCGCTGAACGGCAAGGATTCGGCCTACAACCCGCCGATGACCACCGGTTACGACCAGATCGCCTCGGTGGAGAAGGGCGAGTCCGACAAGCAGGTCGTGGTGACCTTCGAAACCCCGTTCTACCCGTACACCGGCCTGTTCAACCTACTGGTCAACCCGAAGGCCGCCGACGCGGACACCTTCACCCAGGGCTGGATCAACGATCCGCACACCGAGTGGGCCGCCGGCCCGTTCGTCGTGGACTCCTTCGACGACTCGCAGGTCACCTTCACCCCGAACCCGAACTGGTGGGGCGACAAGCCGAAGCTCGACAAGGTGGTGTTCAAGCAGATGGAATCCAGCGCAGCCATCAACGCGTTCCATAACGGAGAGATTGACGCGGTGGGTGCCAGCACCGCCGATAATCTGAAGATCGTGCGCTCGATGGATGATGTGCAGATCCGCATCGGCTACAGCAAGTCCACCGATGTGCTGACATACAACGGCACGGCCGATGCGCTCAAGGACATCGCGGTGCGCAAGGCCATCACCCAGGGCTTCGACCAGAAGACGTGGTCCAAGATCCGTTACCAAGGCACGGATTACGATTCGCCGCAGCCCGGTTCCGAATGCATGCTGGTCTTCCAGGACGGCTACGAGAACAACCTGCCGAAGGATTCCGGGTATGATGTGGACGCCGCCAAGAAGACGCTGGAGGACGCCGGCTACACGATGGGCGACGCCGGCTACTACCAGAAGGACGGCAAGCCGGTCAAGATCTCCTACACGTACTTCGGCGATGACGCCACCCAGACCGCCATGGCGAACGCCTACCAGAAGATGATGAAGGACATCGGCGTGGACTGCGAGATCGTGAACCTCGACAACTCGGAGTTCTCCAAGACCCTGATCAGCAAGAGCTTCGAGGTGCTGGCGATGGGCTGGTCCGCCTCCGACCCGTACGGCTACTCCACCTCCGGCTACCAGCTCTATGGCTCCGATTCCGATTCGAACTACAGCTTCATCGGCACGCCGGAGATCGACGCGATGCTCAAGAAGCCGTCGACGATGTCGGACTCCACCGAGGCCATCGCCGCGTTCAACGAGGCCGAGAAGGCCGCCTTCGAACAGTATGGCACCATTCCGACCGATGTACCGCCATCGTACACAGCAGTCAAGAAAGGCCTGGCCAATTTCGGCCCCTCCGGCTTCAACAACTGCAACGGCGGCATCTGGCACACCGAGAACATCGGCTGGCAGAAGGAAGCCTGAGCGGCAGACACCGAGCGGAGCGCATGATCCCATAGGATGATGCGGCTCCTATAAGACGGGCGCCGCGTTTCTGCGGCGCCTCCACGGAGCGAATCCGGATCATCTTTCCTCTCATCTCTGATCCGGATTCGCTTGTTCCATTCTGAACAAGGTACGGACAGGCCGTCGCGGCTCCAGGAACCGCGACGGCCTGATCGCAATGGTCGCGCCGGCACACGCATATGACGCGGGGCGTGTCGGCTCAACGGCACGGCCGCGTCAGCGGCGCCCACGGGTCCAGCGTCACCGGTTCGGTTTCGAGCAGCGCGCGCGTCTCGTCGTCGAGGCAGTCCTTGCGGACGACGATCTCCGTCACGAAGCGGTCGAACCAGGCGCCCGAGGCCACGTAATAGCCGTCGTCGCCGTTGTCCTTGCCCCAGCTGTTCTCGATCTTCCAGCGGTCAGGCGCGCCATCGGGAGCGATGTTCACGCCGGTGAACGTCATCGCATGGTTGCTCGGGCAGTCGGCGTATTCGAGGCCCTGACCCTTGTCGAACGTGAACTCGGTGCCGAACAGCTGGTCCACACGCACGGTGTCGCAGTCGAAATACCCCTCGTCGCGCAGCGAGAACTGCATGCAGTCGCAGGCGAACCAGATCGGGTGGCCGGCGGCGAGCTGGTCCGCGGCGGCCTTCCTGAACGTGTCCAACGGCACGTTCACGAATTCCATCGGACCGGCTTCCTTGACGTTCTCGGTGTAGGCGATCCGGTATCGTTTGCCGAACGGGGTGCGCGCCATCGGGGCGTTGACCAGCGTCACGAACTCATCGACGTCCACGGGCACGTACTTCCTGTAGAACTCGAGCGGGGTGATGCCGTACTCGCGGATCTGCGGGCGGTCGTCGATGCCGGACTTCGGCGCGTCGGCGGCGTCCGTATCCTTGCCGGTGTTCTTGCCGTCCTTGGTGCGGGCGATGAAGTCGAATGTCGCGGGCGGCTCGCCCAACGCGATCGCACAGATGCGGTACACGGTCTCCATGTCCCTGACCTTGAGGTCGCGCAGCTCGTCAATCGTGGCGCCCGCGGCGTGGCGGTCGCGCAACTCGGCGGCGAACTCGCGCAGCTTGGTGTTGAGGTACTGCTCGAAGGCCGTCGAATTGCGGGAGTTCGCCGACTCCGGGAACGCGCTTTTGGGCATCAGGCCGTATTTGTCGACCAAGGCGGCGAACATCTGCCACCAGCCGCCGTCGCCGGCCGGATTGCCGTTGATGTTCTGGAACAGGCGGCTGTCGGTGGGCTCGTCAAGCGTTTCCAGCACATGCTCCAGATAGGCGTTCGATTTCTCGAACTTGTCCCAAAAGAACAGGTAGGTCTCCGAGAACTCGAAGTCCTCCAGGTTCCAGCGGTGCATGAGCTCATAGCGCAGCGTGTTCAGGCCTGCGAACATCCAGCAGCGGCCGGACTGGCGCTGGTTGGTGATCGACCCCTGCTTGAGCTCGATCGAGAAGTCGCGTGGCAGGGCGCGCATGCCCTTGTAATCGGTCGCGGCCTTCAGGATCCCTTCGGACACCGAGGCGTTGGCGGCCACCAGATTCGCGCGATCCGCGTTGAATGACTCGGCGTAACCGCGCGTCATCTCGGCGGTCATCGCCACGGATGCGGTCGGATTCGTCATATTCCCTCCCGTCATTGGTGCATGGATGTCGGAACCGTGCGGGCGCATACCGATATGCCCCGCGCCAACTCAATATGATACACCGCCATCGGGGCGGATCCGGTTGCGGAAGGCGCAATCCGTCGGTGCGGTCTCGAACGGTCGGCGGTGGGCGGCCATCCGGCTGGGCAGTGCGGACGTGCCCGGGTGCGGTGCGGGGCGGCTGGTATGGTTCGGGGTATGACGATCACTATCACGACTTCGAATGTCAACGGCATCCGTGCGGCGCGGCGCAAGGGCATCGCCGCCTGGGCGGGCGCGAACACGCCGGACGTGTGGTGCATGCAGGAGGTGCGCGCCCCGCAGGAGGAGATCGATCCGATCTTCGCCGAATTCGGCGCCGAATACGCCACCGCGGGCAAGATCGGCGATCAGGGGGAGCTGTCGGCGATGAACGAGGTCTGCCGCGTCAAGGGGCGCGCCGGCGTGGGCCTGCTGAGCGACCTGCCGGTCATCGACCGCCGGTACGGGCTGCCGGGGCTGGACGAGGACGTGGACTCGGGCCGGTGGATCGAGGCCGACGTCCGCACGCCGCAGGGGTACGTGATCACCGTGGCCTGCGTGTACGTGCATGCCGGCAACAGCGACGACGAGATCAAGATGACGCAGAAGTACCGCTTCCTGGACACCATGCTGATCCGGCTCGGCCAGCTGCGCGATGAGGCGGCCTCCGGCGGGCGCCAGGCGGTGCTGTGCGGCGATTTCAACATCGCGCATACGCCGTTGGACATCAAGAACGCCAAGGCCAACGAGAAGCATGCGGGATTCCTGCCCGAGGAGCGCGCCTACGTGGACCGCTGGCTGGGCGAATACGAGTTCGTGGATGTCATGCGTGATCTGGCCGGCGACATCCAGGGGCCGTACACCTGGTGGAGCCAACGCGGGCGCGCCTTCGACAACAACGTCGGCTGGCGGCTCGACTACCAGTTCGCCACGCCTGAACTGGCCCAGACCGCGCGGGGATTCGTCATCGACAAAGCCCCCAGCTATGACGCACGCTGGTCCGACCACGCGCCGCTGACGATCACATACGACGTGTGAGGCATCCCCAGCGGCCATTCAGGTTCGGATGCCGCCCGGGTGCTAGGCTATAGGACGGTTGCACCCGTGTACGAGCCACTACCAAAGGAGCATTATGGGACTGTTCGGATTCGGCAGGAAGAAGCGCGAGGCCAAGGAAGCCCGGGAGGCCGAGGAACTGGAGAAGGCCGAGAAGACCGAGGACGCCGTCGAGGACGCTGCCGCACAGGCCGCCGACGAGCAGGAGCCGCAGTCCCCGGCGTTCCCGCCGGCCGCCGCGGACACGTATGTCGGCCGCGGCGAGCAGTACGGTCCGTGGGACGTCAACGACGAGAACGTGCCCGACTACGACGAATACCTGGACATGGGATCGTACTACCTGCCGTTCCTGCTGGGCATCCAGCTGCGCATCAAGGCGAACCGCAAGACCGGCCAGGTGCTGGGCGCCACCATCACCTTCGGCGCCTCCAGCTTGGAGATCGAGGCGTTCGCCGCTCCGAAGACGATGGGCCTGTGGGATGACATGCGCGCCGATCTGCTCGCCGCCAACGACAAGGCGACGCAGAAGGCCGGCGTGTTCGGCACCGAGGTCATGCTGCCGGTCACGATCAAGGGCGGCCGCACCGTGATGACCCGCGTGGTCGGCATTGACGGACCCCGTTGGATGCTGCGCGGCGTGTTCTCCGGTCGCGCCGCGGTGGCCGAAGGCCCCGAGACCGACGCGCTGAACAAGTTCTTCGCCGACATCGTCGTCGAACGCGGCGATGAGCCGCTGGCCCCCCGCGATCTGATCCCGATGCACCCGCCGGTGACCCCGAAGCAGCGCCGTGCCGCCGAGCAGGCCGCCGCGGACGCCGAGGACAACGGCAAGCGCGACGTGCCGGGCAAGCCCAAGGGCCCGTTCGATTCCGACCAGCAGGTGCAGGTCGAGACCACGCTCTCGCGCGGTCCGATGTTCTCCGAAGTCCGCTGAACGCACCGACCGACTGCGGAAAGCCAGGAAATCGGGATACCCGCATGACAGAACCAAGGAAACGCACCGGACTGGCCTCGCTGGCCAGCGCCGGCGAGGATGAGGATTTCTCCGTCATCGACGCGATCGGCGGACCGCGCGGCGTCATCGAATCGATGTTGCCCGGAGTGGTGTTCGTGGTGCTGTTCGTCATCACCAGCAATCTGGAACTGACGGTTGGCGTGTCGGCCGTGCTAGCGGTGCTGCAGGTCATCGTCCGCCTGATCCAGCGTCAATCGGCCGTGGGCGCCGCCAGCGGTCTGCTGGCGGTCGGCATCTGCCTGATCTGGGCGTGGCAGAGCCACGAGGCGCGCAACTACTACATGTTCGGATTCCTGACGAACGCGTTCTACATCGTCCTGCTGTCGATCTCGCTGATCGTCCGCGTCCCCGCGCTCGGTTTGGCGGTCGAGTTCATCCGCACGCTGCCCACCGAGCACCTCAGGGCCTGGCTGGACGACTGGATGCAGGACAAACCGCTCAAGCGCGCGTACACGATCATCACCGCGTTGTGGATCGGCGTGTTCTCGCTGCGGCTGCTGGTGCAGGTGCCGCTGTACCTGACCGACCAGGTCGGCTGGCTGGGCACGGCGCGCCTGCTGATGGGCATCCCGTTCTGGGCGCTGATGATCTGGATCTCCTACCTGATCATCGCCACCCCGATGCACCACCACAAGGCGCTGCACGCCGCTGCGGAGGAGCAGCCCGGCGAGCAGGAACCGCAACGGCCGAACGCCTAGGCCGTCACCGGCGGAGTGCCGGCCGGACGCGAACCAGTCATACAGGCCGCAAGGCCGCAAGGCCCGTATCGGGCGTCAAGGAGCAAGCTGTATGGAAGCAACGATTCGCATCGAACGGTACGCCGATCAGGGCCGGTGCGTCGGTCATCTCGACGGGCGCGTGGTATTCGTCCGTTTCGCCCTGCCCGGCGAACTCGTGCGCGTGGTGCTCGATGAACCGCACGACCGCGACGACCGGTATTGGACCGGCGAGGTCGTTGATGTCATTGAGCCGAGCGAGGACCGTGTCACCCCGCCGTGGCCGCTCGCCGGGCCGTTGGCCATGGGAGGCGGCGTCGGCGGCGCCGACCTGGTGCATGTGAGCCTTGAGGGGCAGCTGCGGTGGAAGGCCATCACCATCGGCGAGCAGATGAGCCGTTTGGGGCATATCGAGCTTGAGGACGTGCCGATCGAACGCATGGCGTGCGACTTGGAGACCGGAGGCCTCAACTGGCGCACCCGCATCGAGATGATCGCCGACGACCAGGGCCGTCCCTCGATGCGCCGTCGCGGCACCCACGTCCGCGTGCCGATCGACACGATGCCGTTGGCCAGCCGTGCGCTGCTCGACGTCGCCGACGAGTGCCACGTCTGGGACGGCGGCTTCGAACCCGGCTCGCAGATCCGCATCGCCGTGCCCGAACCGCGCCCTGCGGTGGGGGTGGCGTCACCGGACGACGGAGCCAACCATGCCGTCCTCGTCGACGGCGAGCTGCGCGACGGCTCGCGGGAGCTTGAGGAGATGGTGAACGTCGACGGACACGAGTTCCGATACACGGTGGACGCCGCGGGCTTCTGGCAGATGCACCGCCAGGCGCCGATCGCGCTGGCCGACCATGTGCTGACGCTGGTGCGCGGCGTGCTCGATGGCGCGAACGCCGCCACACTCTGGGACCTGTATTCCGGCTCCGGCCTGTTCACGCTGCCGCTGGCCACGCTGGCGGCCGATCGCACGCGCATGCTCAGCGTCGAAGGCGGCAGGATCCCGGTGCGCAACGCGCAACGCAACCTGCGCCGCGTGGGCATCACCGCCGTCGACGCGCGGTGCGGCGACGTCTCCACGGTCCTGAACCGTGTGCCGCGCGACCTGTCGCACCCCGATGTGGTGGTCCTCGACCCGCCCCGGGCCGGCGCGCGGGCCAAGGCGTGCCGCCAGATCGCCGCGGCCGGGCCGCGGGGCATCGTCTACATCGCCTGCGACCCGACGAGCCTGGCCCGCGACACCGGCACATTAACCGGCCTGGGATACGAGCTGGCCGATATCCGCGCCTTCGACATCTACCCGATGACCCATCACGTCGAGACGGTCGCCCTGTTCCGGCGCGCTGAATAACCCGAGGACGGAGCTATGACACACCTGTTTCGCCGCATCATGGGCGTGACCGCCACCGCCGCGCTGGCGTTGGCGCTGCCCGCCTGCACGCCGCCCGGCAAGGCCGTCGGGGACACCCAGGAGCAGGAGCCCGACGTGGCGTTCGACGGACTGGACCGGGGCGACGTGGTCATCGGCTTCATCGGATCCGACCAGCCGGACTTCGACCGGATCGTGCTGCAGGCGTTCGATGTGTCCGGATTGCGGACCTCCTACCTGTCCACGGACGGGGTCGACGACGCACAGGGCACGGCGCAGCAGGGCGTCAGGGATATGGCCGAACGGCAGGTGGCGATCATCGTCGTCAGCCGCCCCGCCATCACCGACGACACGGCCGGCGGCTGGGACGACGCGCTCGGCGACGCCCGTGGGGCGGGCATACCGGTGGCGCTGCTCAACCCGGTGGGGGAGCTGCCTGACGACACGCTGTATGCGGCGGCGCTGACCGTCAATGACCGCGCGATGGACGCCACGCCGATCGACGACGCGGTGATGACCGTCATCGACGACCTGCCGCACGAGAAGACCATGATGGTCAGCACGTCGGTCGCCGACTGACGCAGCGGGACATCACCCCTGCGGACGATGGCGGCCGCGGGACGCTCAGGGAAGAATCAGGGTAGATATGTACCATCGCCGGACGGCTGCGGCCAATAATGGATAGTGACCGTTGTACGCACGAAACGCAAAGGATGACATGAGCACACCCAATGACGCCCCCTCCATGCCCGCCACCGCCGAGCGCGGCCTGAGCCGTGCCGAGGTCGAGGCCCGTGCGGAATCTGGGCGGACCAACAAGGTCAAGGATTCCACGTCGCGTTCGTTGGCGGAGATCATCCGGGCCAACGTCTTCACCCTGTTCAACGGCATCATCCTGGCGGCCATGGTGCTGGTGCTGGTCACCGGATCCTGGCGTGACGCGGTGTTCGGCTTCGTCATCATCATCAACACCGGCATCGGCATCGTCACCGAACTGCGTGCCAAGCGCACCCTGGACAAACTCTCGATCCTGGTGGCGTCGGACTTCCTGGTGCGCCGCGAGGGCCGGGACGTCGAGGTGCCGCACGACCAGATCGTGCTCGACGACGTCATGTGGATCCGTTCCGGCGAGCAGGTGCCGGCGGACGCGCAGATCATCGAAAGCTGGGGGCTGGAGCTCGACGAGTCGATGCTGACCGGCGAGTCGCGCACGGTCCGCAAAACCGAGGGGGGCCAGATCTACTCGGGGTCCACCGCGGTGTCCGGCATGGCCCTTGTCCGCGTGAACGCCGTGGGCGAACACAGCTACGCGGCCACGCTGACCGCCCAGGCCAAGGTCTACAAGAAAACCGTCTCCGACTTGAACAAGGGCATCAACACCATCCTGAAATTCATGACCTTCCTGGTCGTGCCCCTGTGTGCGCTGCTCGTCTGGTCGCAGATCAACACCGTCGGCGGATGGGGCGTGGCCATCGCCACCGGCGAATGGCGCCAGGCCGTCGTCTCGGCCGTGGCGGGCGTGGTGGGCATGATCCCCGAAGGCCTGGTGCTGCTCACCTCGCTGAACTTCGCGCTCGCCGCAATCCGCCTGGCGCGCAAGAACACGCTGGTGCAGGAACTCGAATCGGTGGAGACGCTCGCCCGCGTGGACAGTTTGAACCTGGACAAGACCGGCACCATCACCGACGGCGGCATCGCGTTCAACCGTCTGGTCATGCTGGATGCTGATGCGGCGGCCGCGGGCCCGGATAAGGCCTCCGGACATCCGCAGGAGGACAGCGTATTGCAGGCGTTGTACGACCTGGCCTACGAGGAGCAGCCCAACGGCACCGGCCGGGCGATCCTTGAGGCGTTGGGGGAGCGGGGATACGTGCCCGCCGGCATCGAGACGCGCGTCCCGTTCTCCTCGGCCCGCAAATGGAGTGCCGTCGCCTACCCCGAGCAGGGGTACGGGCTGGTCGGCGCGGCCGCGAGCGAGGCGGGCCAGCCGTCGTCGTTCGCCGTGCCCGGAGGGCTGTGGTACATGGGCGCGCCGGAGGTCATCCTGGCGGCGTTGGACGGCGACCACGCCGATGTCCTGAGCCAAGCCAACGCCTACGCCGCCGACGGCGACCGTGTCCTGCTGGTGGCGCATCTTCCCGCCGACCGCATGGAGCCGACGATGCGGGCCGATGGGGCCGAGCAGCCTTCGCTGGCGGACGAGCCGCGGCTGATTCCGCAGGCCCGGCCGGTGGCGTTGGTGATCTGCTCGGAACGCATCCGCGCCGATGCCGAGCAGACGCTGGCCTGGTTCCGTGACCAGGGCGTGCGCTGCCGCGTCATCTCGGGAGACAACCCCGCCACGGTCGGGGCGATCGCCGCCAAGGTGCGCCTGACCGGGGACCGCCGCCTCGTGGCGATGGACGCCCGTGAGCTGCCCGAGGACATCGATGAGATGGCCCGCGTGCTGGAGCATGTGGACGTGCTCGGACGCGTGCTGCCCGATCAGAAGAAGGCCATCGTGCAGGCGCTGCACGCCGGCGAGCATGTGGTGGCGATGACCGGCGACGGCGTCAACGATGCGCTCGCCATCAAGGAGGCCGATCTGGGCATCGCGATGGGCAACGCCGCCCCGGCCACCAAGGCCGTGGCGCAGGTGGTGCTGGTCGATTCGAAGTTCTCCCATCTGCCTGACGTGGTGGCGCGAGGCCGCCAGGTGATGGCCAACATGGAGCGCGTGGCCAGCCTGTTCCTGGTCAAGACCGTGTACTCGGCGCTGATCTCGCTCGGCGTGGTCCTCACGCAGATCCCGTACCCGTACCTGCCGCGGCATATCACCTACATCGGTGCACTGACCATCGGCGCGCCCGCGTTCATCCTGGCGCTGGCCCCGAACACCAGACGCTATATCCCCGGGTTCCTCAAGCGTGTGGTGCATTTCGCGCTCCCCGGTGGTCTGGCCACGGCGCTGTCGGTGCTGCTGGCCGCCTGGGCGCTGCCGGGCATCATGGGATGGAACGTGTCCGGGTCGGACGCGGATCTGGTCTCGCTGCGCGCCACCTGCGCGATCATCCTGTTCGTCATGGGCGTGTTCATGCTGGCGCGCGTGGCCAAGCCGTTGCGTTCCTGGCGGGGGATTCTGGTGGCCTGCTTCGCGGCGGCCGGCGTGATCGGCGCGTGCATCCCGTTCGTCGCCTCGTTCTTCGCGCTGCAGCTGCCGACCGGGCGAACGCTGGTCGCCACGCTGGTGGCATTGGCCATGGCCGCGGTCATCTTCGCGCTCTGCCTGTTCGCCGTGCCCAAGGTGTGGCGGATCGTGGAGCATCGCCATGCCGAACGCTGAGGAACGAACGCCGAATTGTCTCACATGACAAGCCGACACGCCAGAGCCGGGACGCGGACACGGTACCGTGGGATGCGGTGTATCGATGGCGAGGCGTTCCGCATCAGGTCCGCGTCTCGCCCTGACGGTCGGAGGGATTCATGGCACTGCGCGACAGCCAACTGTCCACGTTGAACGTGGCGGGCAAGGAATACGACTACTACCGCATCGACGATCTGGACGGCATCGACCATCTGCCGTACTCGCTGAAGGTATTGGTCGAGAACCTGGTCCGCAATATCGACGGCGCGAACATCACCGACGACCATGTCCGGGCGCTGCTCGACTGGGATCCGGACGCCGAGCCCAGCCATGAGATCCAGTTCACACCCAGCCGCGTGGTCATGCAGGACTTCACCGGCGTGCCCTGCGTGGTCGACCTGGCCACGATGCGCGACGCGGTCAAGGCCCTGGGCGGCGACCCGCAGGTCATCAACCCGCAGGTGCAGTCCGACATGGTCATCGACCATTCGGTGCAGATCGACAACTACGGCGTGGCTGATGCCATCGAACGCAACATGGACATCGAATACCGGCGCAACCGCGAACGCTACCAGTTCCTGCGCTGGGGGCAGCAGGCCTTCAGGAACTTCCGCGTGGTGCCGCCGGGCACCGGCATCATCCACCAGGTCAACATCGAATACCTGGCGCAGGTCGTTATGCGCCAGGCCGCGGCGGACTCCGACGGCCGCGAGCTCGCCTACCTCGATTCCTGCGTGGGCACCGACTCGCACACCACCACGGTCAACGGCCTGGGCGTGCTCGGCTGGGGCGTCGGCGGCATCGAGGCGGAGGCCGCCATGCTTGGCCAGCCGATCTCCATGCTGGTGCCGCGCGTCGTCGGCTTCAAGCTCACCGGCGCCATCCCGGAGGGCGTCACGGCCACCGATGTGGTCCTGACCATCACCGACATGCTGCGCCGGCACGGCGTCGTCGGCAAGTTCGTGGAATTCTACGGCGAGGGCATCGCCTCCGTGCCGCTGGCCAACCGCGCCACCATCGGCAATATGGGGCCGGAATTCGGCTCGACCTGCGGCATCTTCCCGATCGACGACGTCACGCTTGACTACCTGCGCCTGACCGGCCGTTCCGAGGAGCAGGTCGCCCTGGTCGAGGCGTATGCCAAGGCGAACAAGCTGTGGGGAGACGCCACCGCACCCGGCTATGTGGAGCCGACCTACTCCGAGTACCTCGAACTCGATCTCGGTTCGGTCGTCCCCTCCATCGCCGGGCCGAAGCGTCCGCAGGACCGCATCGAACTGTCCGCGGCCAAGCAGGCGTTCGAAGCGGCGCTGCCCACGTATGAGACCGTCGACACCGTCACCGAACCGGTGCCGGTCCACACCGCCTTCCGCGGCGACTTCGCCCTGACGAACGGCGCCGTGGCCATCGCCTCGATCACCAGCTGTACGAACACCTCGAACCCCTCGGTGATGATCGCCGCCGGGCTGATTGCCCGCAACGCGGTGGCCAAGGGCCTCAAGCCCAAACCGTGGGTCAAGACCTCGCTGGCACCGGGCTCCCAGGTCGTCACCGACTACCTCAAGGCCGCGGGGCTGCAGGACGACCTGGACGCCCTGGGCTATCAGCTCGTCGGCTATGGCTGCGCCACCTGCATCGGCAACTCCGGGCCGCTGCTGCCCGAGATCTCCGAGGCCATCAACGCCAACGACCTGACCGTCACGGCCGTGCTGTCGGGCAACCGCAACTTCGAGGGGCGCATCTCGCCGGACGTCAAGATGAACTACCTGGCCTCGCCGCCGCTGGTCATCGCCTACGCGCTCGCCGGCACGATGGACTTCGACTTCGCCGCCGAGCCGCTGGGAACGGACCCGGAGGGCAGGCCCGTGTTCCTCAAGGACATCTGGCCCACCAACGCCGAGGTCGAGGCCGTGGTGAACGGCACGGTCAGCCGTGAGATGTTCCTGAAGGACTACGCCTCCGTGTTCGACGGCGACGAGCGCTGGCGCGGCCTCGACGTGCCCGAGGGCGATCTGTTCGCCTGGGACGAGGCCTCCACCTACGTGCGCCGGCAGACCTTCTTCGACGGCATGGGCGCGGACCCCGAGCCGGTGCGCGACATCCACGGCGCCCGCGTGCTGGCGCTGCTCGGCGATTCGGTGACCACCGACCACATCTCGCCTGCCGGCGCGTTCAAGGCCGACAGCCCCGCCGGCCGGTACCTGACCGACCGCGGCGTCGAGCCGAAGGACTTCAACTCGTATGGTTCCCGTCGTGGCAACCACGAGGTCATGGTGCGCGGCACATTCGGCAACATCCGTCTGCGCAACCAGCTGCTCGCCTCGGTCGGGCGGGAGGTCACACCGGGCGGCTACACCTATGATTTCCTGGCCGGGCGCCCGACGACCATCTACGAGGCCTCGCGCGACTACCAGGTGCATGACGTGCCGCTGGTCGTGCTGGCCGGCAAGGAGTACGGCACCGGTTCCTCGCGCGACTGGGCGGCCAAGGGCACGATGATGCTCGGCGTGAAGGCCGTGATCACCGAAAGCTTCGAGCGCATCCACCGGTCGAACCTGATCGGCATGGGCGTGCTGCCGCTGCAGTTCCCCGAGGGCGAATCCTACGCCTCGCTGGGGCTGGACGGCACGGAGACCTACGACATCGCCGGCATCGAGGCGCTGAACGACGGCGAGACCCCGAAGACCGTGCACGTCACCGCCACCAAGACCGACGGCACTGTGGTCGAATTCGACGCGATCGTGCGCATCGATACGCCCGGTGAGGCCGACTACTACCGCAACGGCGGCATCCTGCAGTACGTGCTGCGCAACCTGATGAAGCGCTGACGCGGAAACCGCCGTACACCGAAACGCCTGCCCCCATGCCTGCGGGGCGGGCGTTTCTCGTTATGAGCCGAGCCTGACGACCATGCGGCAATCCGCGGTCGTGTCACCCTGATGGGCGGAGCGTATACGGATGTAGCGGCGTGTTGCATCGCGACAGTGGCAGACTGATGTCCATCTGATTCGTTGAAGGAGGGGACATGGTTCGCGTCGCCATCGTCGATAACGCCCCGGCGTGCCAGACGATCCTGACCGGTCTGTGCCGACGGTATGAGGCCGAGCAGGGCAGGGCGTTGGACGTCACCGTGTTCGACGACGGCGACGCGTTCGTCGCCTCATATACCCCCGATTGGGACGTCATCATCATCGATGTGGATCTGGGCGGCATCGACGGGCTCGGTGTGATGCGTCGGATTCGTGAGGTGGATGATGCGGTGGAGGCGATCCTTGTCTCCCTGACCGACGAGTATGCGGTCGGCGGCTATGAGATCAATGCGATGTCCTATATCCTCAAGCCGCCGTCCTATGAGGTGTTCGCGCATGATATGACCCGGTGTCTGGATGGGCGACGCGCCTGCGAGCGCCGCACGATCCAGGTCATATCCGGTGGCAGGACACGCCGGATGCGTCTTGACGAGATCATCTACGTCGATTCGGTGAAGCACCGAACCATCCTGCATACGATGCTCGGCAATATGCAGATCGTCTGCTCGATCATCCGGTTTGAGGAGCGGCTGATCGAACTCGACCACGCCTTCGTGCGCGCGAACTCCGGATATCTGGTCAATCTGGCGCATGTGACCGCCGTGGCGGAACACGAGGCCATCATGTCCAACGGCGATCGATTGCCGATCAGCCGTCCCCGTCGCGCGGCGTTCAAGCAGGCCTTCGCCTCGTACGTGAATGCCGGCCGTCGGTCCGGGCGCGCCGGCGAACCGTCGTGACGCGCCGTACCCGTCGCATGATTCGGCATTGACACCGAATCGTGTTCACCGTGCCACGCCCGGATTGCGCACGGTCACGGGTGCAGAATTTGCCCATCACATGACAGAACGGTGCGTTCGTTCCGCATCGGCTGCATGATTCTGCTGTACTGGCTCCAACGGCGGAACGATCCCGATATCCGCAGGGATCGCCCCGCACGCTTCCCATAGGAACAGCGGTCCGACGCTGCCGTCGGATTCGCCTGAGCAAAGGAGACAGGATGGTAGGCATCAACATGGAGGACGTCATCGGCGTCCTGCAGACCTGCAAATGGTATCTGGTCGCCTTGGGCGTACTGCTGGTGATCGCGGTTGCGGTCGCCGTCGGGGCCCACTGGATCGGCAAGCCACTGCGTGGTCTGGTCCGCGGCAATGCAGTATTGGGGGCGATCCTCTCGATTGTGGTGGTGGTCAATCTCATCGTGCTGATCCCGATGTCCACGCTGATCGGCATGGCGTTCAGCGAGAGGGCCACGGTCAGCGAGGGAACCACCGAGGAAGCCAAGCAGCTGTCCGAACGAATCGCCGAGGAGGGATTCGTGCTGCTGAAGAACGATGACGGCCTGCTGCCGCTGGACGGCGTCGATTCCATCAATCTGTTCGGTTGGGCTTCGGAGAATCCCTCCTACGCGGGCGGCGGCTCCGGCGGCATCAACGACCTGTATGAGAAGGTCTCGATCCAGCAGAGCCTGGAGGACGCCGGGTTCCGGGTCAACCAGGACCTCGCCGACTTCTACGCCGAATACAGCGATCGTCCGGAGATGTCGATCAACAAGCAGAGCTGGTCATTGCCCGAACCCCCGATCGACTCCTATCCGCAGGAGCTGATCGACGGTGCCAAGGCATTCTCCGACGTGGCGGTCGTCACGTTCTCCCGTGCGGCCAGCGAAGGCCAGAACGACCTGCCGACCGACGTGAGCCAGGCCAAGTTCGAATCCAACTCCACCGCATACCAGGACTTCGAGACGGGCGAACACTACCTCAAGCTCTCCCAGACCGAAGAGGACCTGGTGGACATGGTCTGCGGGAACTTCGACAACGTCATCGTGCTGGTCAACAGCGCCAACCCAATGGAGCTCGGCTTCCTCGACCGATACGAGCAGATCAAGTCCGCCATCTGGTGCCCCGGCCCCGGCCATGCCGGTTTCAGCGCGCTCGGACGCATCCTTAATGGCGAGGTCAACCCCTCCGGGCGCACCACCGACACGCTCGTCTATGACATGACCCAGACGCCGTGGTGGAACAGCGCGGTGAAAACCGACTACAGCAATATGAAGGACATGACCGTCCAGGGCATGAACGCCGGTGTGCCGCAGGACTTCTCTCCCGCGTACCTCGACTACACCGAGGGCATCTACGTGGGATACAAGTTCTATGAGACCGCCGCGGACGAGGGTCTGATCGATTACGATTCGGTCGTCCAGTTCCCGTTCGGTCACGGCCTGAGCTACACCACGTTCGACCAGAGCATGAGCGACATCATCGAGGACGGTGACGGGCTCTCGTTCGAGGTGACCGTCACCAACACCGGCGACGTGGCCGGCAAGGACGTGGTCGAGGTCTACTACAATCCGCCCTACACCAACGGAGGCATCGAGAAGGCCACCGCCAACCTGCTGGACGAGCGGAAGACCGACCTGCTCGAACCTGGCGAATCGCAGACCATCAACCTCACCTTCACCCCCGACGACCTGGCCTCCTATGACTACGAGGATGCCAAGGCGTGGGTGCTGGAGACTGGCGACTACACCATCTCCGTCAACGCCGACTCCCACACCGAACTCGACAGCCGTGTCTGGACCGTCGCCGACGAGATCGTCTACGATGGCGAGGATACCCACAACGGCGACCTGGCCGCCGCCAACAACGAATTCGACGACGCGAACGGCGGCCTGCCGTATCTGTCGCGTGCCGACCACTTCGCCAATTACGAGGAGGCCACCGCCAAGGGCAGCGACGTCCTGCCCGACGATCTGCGCGCGCAGTACCACATCAACGAGAACTTCGACTACACCACCTATCTTGACCCGGAGGCACAGATGCCGACCACCGGTGCCAGGAACGGCGTGCAGCTTGCCGACCTGCGCGGCGTGGACATCGACGACCCGCAGTGGGACGAACTGCTCGACGAGATGAGCGTGCGGGATATGGTCGACCTGACCTCGCTCGCCGGCTACCAGACCCCCGCCGTCGAATCAATCGGCAAGGTGCAGGTCATCGATGCCGACGGCCCCGCCGCCATCAACAACAACTTCACCGGCGACGGCTCGATCGGTTTCGGCGTGGCCACCCTGATCGCGATGACCTGGAACCCGGATCTGGTCCACGACTACGGCGAGATGATGGGGCGCATGTGCCGCGAGATGAACATCGCAGGCTGGTACGCGCCGGGCGTGAACATCCACCGCAGCCCCTTCGGCGGCCGCAACTACGAGTTCTACTCGGAGGACGGCACGCTCTCCGGCATCATGGCCACGGCGGCGATTCAGGGTTGCCAGAGCCAGGGAGTGTACGCGTTCATCAAACATTTCGCCCTGTATGACGGCAACTCCAAGATGGTCAGCGTCTGGTCCAACGAACAGGCCGTCCGCGAGATCTACCTGAAACCCTTCGAGATGGGTGTCAAGGACGGCGGCGCGCAGGCGCTGATGGTCTCGTGGAACTATATCGGCATCAAGTGGGCCGGTGAATGGAGCAACCTGCTCCAGACCGTGCTGCGCGACGAATGGGGTTTTAAGGGCATGGCCATCTCCGACTATTTCCGGGACAACGGCCACGGCTTCATGAACGCCGACGCGGCGCTCGCCAACGGTGTGGATGCGATGCTCTCCACCTATGGCTCAGGTCCGAACGTGCCGCAGGACACCTCCGACGCCAGCACCGTACAGTATCTGCGCGAGGCGAGTCGACACATCCTCTACACCGTGGTGAACAGCTGGGTGTATGAGAACGGCGCACCGCAGACCGGTCTCGAACCGTGGAAGATGGCGGTGATCGGCATCGATGCGGTGATCGGCTTGCTGCTGATCGGTGCCGAGGCGCTGATGGTGCGCGGCTACCTGAGGCGTAGGCGCGGCTGACCGGGCCAATATCCGTCCGGCGAACCCTCCTCCTGCTCGCCGGGCGGATATTCGTTTTCTCTGTCGGGGGAGGGCTTTGTTGCGGGCCGGGAGCATCCGGCCCGCGTTCTCGTGCGCGGCACCCTGTAACTGTGCGATAGTCGGGAGTCCTTCGATTCTTCTCCCTGCATACGAGGTATGTCCTCGGATAACTGGATTGTGCCTGGCGATCGTCGACTGTGTCGGGGCTTGCGCTGCGGCGTAAGCCTGCGATGTCTTCCATAAATATGCAAACGTTGTCATTATGTCGGCGTGTTGCATCGCGCGATGGTGTTGCATGGTGTGCATGACGCAATACACCAGCGAACAGGAACGTATGCTCGCCGGCGAACTGTATGTGGCGGCCGACCCGGAACTCGGCGCGGCCAACATGCGCAAACGCCGCCTTGTGCATGCGATCAACACGATGGACTATGACAGGCTCGACGAGCGCATGGCGCTCTTCCGCGAGCTGTTCGCCGAACTGGGGGAGGGGTCCTTCGTCGAGGCGCCGTTCAACTGCGACTACGGCTCGAACACGCGCATCGGCAGGAACTTCTACGCCAACATGGACTGCATCTTCCTGGACGTCGCCCCGATCACCATCGGCGACAACGTGTTCTTCGGCCCGCGCGTCGGCCTGTACACCCCGTACCATCCGATCGACGCCGAGGTGCGCAACGAGGCCATGGAGGGCGGTCTGCCCATCACCATCGGCAGCGACGTCTGGTTCGGCGGCAACGTCATCGTCTGCCCGGGCGTGACGATCGGCGATGATGTGGTGATCGGCGCCGGATCGGTGGTGACCAAGGACATCCCGTCTCATTCGGTGGCCGTCGGCAACCCGTGCCGCGTCATCCGTGAGATCGGCGAAAGGGATCGCGAATACTGGCAGTCCAAGGCCGCCGAATACCGCGCCTGGAAGGCCACCCAAGCCTGATTCCCGCAGGCCCCGCCATTCAGCAGGCGGATATCCTGGGCGACGACGCGCCGAGCCAAGGCTGAGATTCTCTTCAGTGGGCGAATGAACGCTTCAGTGGGCGCCCTATCATGAAGCCTCGGCTTGAGATATGGCTGAAAATGGCTCCATTCCAAGCCGAGGCTTTGCCATAGCCCGCCCACTGAACGAACAATCCGCCCACTGGGTGGGGCCAGCGGGCGGCGGTGTCAGGGCCGCCCGCTGGGGCAGGCCATCCGGTAATTCAAATCAGCACACGTACAGCGAGGCCGGGTAGGTCAGGTAGCTGATCTCATCGAGCTGGTCGGCGGTTACATAGCCCGCCGGAGCATTGAGTACATCCGGGATGCGGTTGACGATGGTGGCGCAGGTGTGTTCGACCGTGGCCGGCTTGACCACGTGGAATTCCACATCCGGTTCGCCGGCGATCGTCCAGTCGCACATGTCGCCGTCGTCCGGCCCGTAGACCTTGCCGATGCAGGAGGTCTCCAGCGTGATGCCCTGATTGGTTTCCGTGGTCACCACGGCGGACATGCCGATGCACTTGCCGGCCGGAATCGTCTCGCCGAGCGTCTCGGAATACACGTCCAGATCGCTGAAATAGGGTACCGCCCTCTGCGTGGTCGAACGGATCGTCAAGCCCATCTTCTGGGCCAGCGACTCGTTGGAGTTCCACACGTAGGACGGCACGATCGTCTCCGGATGCGCCAGCTCGGCCTCGAACTGTTCGGCGGTCAGGCCGCAGCCGTGCGCCTTGGCCAGCGCCAGACCATAATCCTCCACGTTGTAGCTCACCGCGCCGGTGATCTTCTCGATGCGGTGGCAGCCGGCCGCCACCTGCGCGACCATGTTCACCCAGAAGATGTCCTGCATGCCCGAGCCGACCATGGTGGCGCCGTGGTCCTTGGCGATGCGGTCGAGCCGGTTGGTCACCGCAGGGGCGGTGGTCCACGGGTAGATGGCCTCCTCGCAGGTGGTGATGACGCTGATGCCGCGGCTGAGGCACTGCGCGCACATCGCCTCGATCTCCTCGGTGAAGCTGAACAGCGTCACGACGGCGATATCCGCGTCGCACTCGTCCAGCACCGCTTCGGCATCCGCCCGGATCGGCACGTTGATCGGACCGATGCCCGCATAGACGCCGGCGTCCATGCCGACGACCTCCGGATTCACGTCGATCGCGCCGACGATCTGGATGCCTTTCTCATGCATGTAGCGCATCGTGTACTTGGCCATTTTGCCGCAGCCGTACTGAATCGCCTTGATTGCCTCCATACATAACTCCTTTGTCCAGGTGGCCATTGTCCGCCGTGGCGTCCTCGCCACGTGTCGGCACCATCCAGTCTAGCGTTCTGTCCCGGTTCGGACAAAGCGACATGTCCTGGACGCATGTCCGGTTGGCGAATGCGGTCAGTGAGGCATGGTAACCGGCAGGCGGCTGCCGTTCAGCGTTGTTCGGGAAGGTCGGCGCGCTCCACGAGCCGTGCCATCTGCACGCGTCCTATGCACAGCTTGTCCGCGGCCGAGGACAGATGCGCCTTGGCCGTGCGCTCGGAGATGAACATGCGTTGGGCGATCTCCGCGTTCGTGTACCCCTCGGCGGCCAGTATGACGGCTTCGCGCTCGCGTGCGGGCAGCGTGTCCAACAGGGCCCGCGCCTCATCGCGACGGGATTGCGGCCGTTGCCGGCTGAGCCCGCCGATCAGTTGCCGTTGGCTCGCCGAATTGAATTGGGGCGCGCCCTTGCAGACGCCGATTACGCGTCGGATGATCTCATCGGGCGCGTCCGTCTTGGATACGAACCCCTCCGCGCCGGCCTCGACCGCGCGTTCGACCGTGTCGGCTGGGCTCAGCGAGGTGAGGACGAGCACGTGAGGTGCGGGTCGTAAGGCGCGCAACCGCTGTGTTGTCTCGATGCCGTCGATTCCCGGCATGGCGATGTCCATGAGCACCACGTCCGGATGCTCCTGCTCCGCACGCTCGACCGCCTCGCGGCCATCGACCGACGTGGATACGACGGTGATGCGGCCTTCGGAATAATCGTTGAGAATCAGACCCATCGCCTGACAGATCATCGGGTCATCGTCCACCACGCTAACACGGATCGGACGGTTGTTCTCCAACTCGCTCACGGTTGTATCCTAGGCCAGGCCGGCAACGTTCGACTGCTGTCCGGTGGCGCTACCGATCCACGGCAGACGGGCATCGATATGGAACACGCCTTGTTCGTCGGCGCCGTATGCGCAGGTGCCGCCGGCGCTGTGGATCCGGGCGGCGATGCCGGTCAGCCCGTTGCCGGTCCGATCCGGCCGTGCGTGTTCGCCGGCGGTCAGCGGATTGCTGATATGGATATGCACGCCGACACGGGGGAGTGCATCGATTTGGAGGGCGACCGGCGCATCAGGCGCATGCCTGCGAGCGTTGGTCAGCCCCTCCTGGATGGTGCGGTAGGCGATTTTGCCGAGATTCTCGTCCAGCTCGCTGAGCTGCTGGATGTCGATCCAGGTGTCCACGCGCATGCCGGCCTGCCGCGCGTCGGTGATGAGTGCGTTGAGCGATTCCCGGGTGAGGGCCGTGTCATCGGAGGGCGCCAGTTGGACGTACGCCTGTTCGGGATGCCGGAGCATGTCGATGATTGTGTGGGCTTCATCCAGTGCGCCCGCCGCCTGTCTGCGGATCTGCTGCGCCTGCTGGGCGATGGAATCGGCGCGGGTGCGGACGGCGTCCTCGCTCGACTGCGTCATGGTGCACAGTTTGTCCGATTCGGCCTGCAGCGCGCTGGCATTCAACGCTAGGAGCGACAGGGAATGGGCGAGGGTGTCGTGCGCCTCCGCCGCGATGGCGTCGGCGAGCTGCTGGTTGTTCAGGTCGGCCTGCAGGGTGTGCGCCTGGCTGGCGGCGGCATCGGCCTTGGCTTCGGCCGAGGCTGCGATGGCCTTGGACCGCAGGTGCAAGCCGACGAGCGCCGCGATGGCGGTGGAGATGAGCGCGGCGATCGCGGCCGTGATGATGATGGGGGTCTCGCCGACCAGCATCACGATGGGAGTGCCGGTATTGCCGCCGGTATGGGGTTTGGCGAAGAACACGTGCCAGAGCGACGCGTCGGGCGGATTGAGCGCGTCGCGCAACTGGGCGATCAGGGCGATCGCCCCGCCCGCCGCGATGGCGCGCACCGTGACCGCGCGCGAGGATCGCCGGGCGAGCAGCGAGGCCATGGCCATCAGGGCGAGCATCGAATCGAAGGGGAAGGCGATGACCAGGGCGCATGACCCCCAGAAGACCGCTTCGGGGTGGCGGTCCCTGGCGAGCAGCAGCAATCCCGAAGGAATGGCGGCGAGCGTGGAGAACATGAACCAGAGAAACTGCGGATCCGAACTGCCATAGCGGGCAGCGGCGAAGGACGTTTGCACCAGACACATGAAGATGGCTATGGGAACCATCACCAGGCTGCTTTTCCAGGTGCCGCGGACCGGCACCTCGTCGTCCTGTGCCATGCCGTCCGCTTGTCCGGCCTGTGGACGGTTGCGGTCGCGGATGTCGGGATTGCTCATAGTCACCATTATCGGCATCCTCCAGCGATTCGCCATGGTGCGGCGGGGCATAACCGATTGCCCGAAAGGGCGAACGGAAATGACCGTTCGTCCAGTATCGGTTTCCTGCGCTATCTCGTAGCGTGACAATCGTACCTATTCGGGTTCATGATATTCGTTTCACCGAAGGCGACGAGAAAGAAGGAAACAACATGAATGAGCATGGAACACCGCAGCCCGTGGCGGATGTGGGATCGGGACAACGAGCCAATCGAGGCATCACGATATGTGGCGTTGTGGGGTTGATTCTCGGCATCATCGCCGTGATACTGAGCTTCATACCAATCATCAACAATGCCGCGGCTGTGTTGGGATTCGTCGGTGCCGTGTTGGCACTTGTCGGCACCGTGGCCGCATTTCGCGGCAAGCGGGATGGCAAGGTGCTGTCGGTTGTTGCGTTGGTGTTGTCGGTGCTGGGTATCGTCATCACTTTGGCTATGCAACAGGCTGCGGTCGATGCTATCGACGATGCGTTGGGTGCCGGCTCTTCCCAGCAGGAGCAGGGCGCGGATGCCTCGGGCGTTGAGGATGGAGAAACTGAGGCTGCGCCGGTTCAGGATTCGGAAGGGGATCTGCAATCCGCTCATGTACGTCTGGTATCCGCGGTATCCAGCGGGAACGATTATGAGGGCAATCCCACCGTGTTGGTGACGCTCGAATGGACGAACACGACGGATTCCAACACATCGTTCGCATCGGTGCTGCAAACGAGCGTTTTCCAGAACGGCCATGGACTGGAGACGGCCATCTACGTGGATGCTCCGGAAGGATACGATGCGAACTCGTATCTTGCCGAACTGCAGCCAGGCGCTACCGGCACCGTATCACTTGGTTACGTGCTGGAGGATTCCTCACCTGTGGAGGTCCAAGTGAGCGATCTGATTTCGTTTGACGATGATGCGCCGATGATCTCCCATGCTTTCGAGCTATGAATCGAGTTGCCGGAATAGCCGTATTCCGGCAACGTCGGTTTTTTATCGCACTTTGCGGTCAATGAGCAGCGTCAGCAGCACGAATCCGGCCGCCACCAATGAGAACAGCGCCCCGACGAGCCCGACGTACCGCAATCCCGGGCCGGAGACCACGGCGCCGCCGATGGCCGTGCCGAAGGCGATGCCGATGTTGAACGCCATCGGCTCCAGCGAGCTGGCCAGCACCATCGCCTTCGGATGGCGTTCGCGCGCCACGCGCATGAACAGCGAGATGCAGGAAACCGAGACCACATACATCGACAGGCCCACCAGCATGACCGGCACCAGAGACCACGGCATGGCCGGGCTGACCATGAACAGCGCCACCATGAACAGCGCCTGAACCGGGAACACGACCAGCAGCGCCTTCATGCCGTATCTCAGATCCACCCAGCCTGAGATCAGGTTGGAGACGAAGCACATGACGCCGTACACCATCAGGGTCATGCTCGCGCCGACCGCGTCCATGCCCAGCACATCCTCCAGATACGGGGTGACGTACCCGTAGAACACGTAGACCGAGCCGACGCCGAACAGGAAGATCGCGATGCCGACGAGGATCTGCGGCTCCGTCAGCAGTCCGGCCTGTTCCCGAACCGTGGACGGTTCATCGGTCGAACCGTGCCGGGGGAGCACCGCCAGCATGGCCGCGCTGACCGCCAGCGCCAGCACCAGCGCGATGATCATCACCGCATGCCAGTTCAGCACCTCGGCCACGATCTTGCCGACCGACGTGGCCACCACCATCGCCACGGAGAACGCCGCATACACCACCGAGATCATCATCGACATGCGATGCACGCCCACCAGCTCGGGAATGAACGTCACACCGACGGCCAGCAGGGCGCCCGAGACCGCGCCGAGCAGGATGCGGGCGGCCTGCAGCACCTCGAAGGTCGGCGCGAAGGTCATCATGATGTTGGAGACGCAGAACAGCGTCACATAGACGATCAGCAGCGTGAACCGCTTGAATCGGCCGGTCGATACGGCCAGCAGCGGCGTGAGCACCGCGTAGGCCACGGAGAAGAAACTGATGAGTTCGCCCACACGGGCCAGCGGCACGTCGAATGCCTCGGCGAGTTCGGGTTCGATGCCGATGACGGTGAATTCGGAGAATCCCAGCGAAAAGCCCAACAGCACCAGCAGGGCTATGCAGGCTAGGGCGCGCGGTCGACGGATGGAGGTCATGGCGGTCCTTTGAACGAAGGCAGGGGGATGAATGGGGGTGCCGCGGCGATGCCGCGGAACAGCCATGGGTCATCGTATCGGACATGGCGATTATCGTCATCCGATCGTTCCGTCGGCGTTTCGTCGTTATATGCGCCGAGGAACGTCTGTGTGCCGTACCGAAACGAATAGGGGCCGCATCCGGATGGATGCGGCCCCTACGGCGACGGCGACGTCTCGAACATCCGCCACCGTCATGGCGGGTCAGGTCAGTCCCTGTTGCCCAGCAGTTGAAGAATGTACAGGAAGATGTTCACGAAGTCCAGATACAGGTTCAGCGCGCAGATGATCGAGACCTTCTTGATCATCTCCGGCCCGTAGCCGGCGTATTCGTTGAAGATGGCGCGCGTCTGCTGGGCGTCATGCACGGTCATGGCGGCGAACAGCACCAGGCCGATCGCGGAGACGACCATCAGCATCGTATCCCCGGGGAACAGGAACGTCAGCAGCAGCTCTGCCACGATGAGTACGACCAGGCCAGCGAACAGGATCGGGCCGGCCTTGAGCATGTTGATCTTGGTGGTCATGCCGAACATCGTGAGCACGAAGAAGAACGCCGCGCAGATGCCCAGCGCCAGACCGATCGAGCCCAGGTCGTAGATCATGAAGATCGAGCTCAGTGTGAAGCCCATCAACGCGGAATACACGTAGAACATCACGCGGGCGGTGCTCGACTTGATCGTCATGATGCGGGCGCCGAGGAACACGGCCAGACCCACCTGCACCACGGCGAACAGGATGAACCCGATCAGACCGGTGGCCTGGAGGAACGCCACATAGGCGCCGCTCATCTGCGCGAGCACGGCCACCACGGCCGTGATGACCAGACCGATGGTCATCTCGCCATAGGCCTTCGTGACGGAGATGCGCTGCGCCTCCTCGAAGGCGTAGGTCGCCTGGGCGTTGATGGCGGCGGTGCCGTTGGGCGCATAGGCGTACGACTGCTGCGCGTTGTACTGGTACTGGTTCTGCGGCTGCTGGTTATAGCCGTTGCCGCCTTGCGGCTGTTGGCCGAAAGTCATCATCACTCCTTGGAACAACCCGGCCGGATGGCCGGCATTTCCCCCATCGTACGGGGAGATGCTGAACGAATGGTGAAGAATTCCGCCGCGGGCACAGAATCTTGGCAATCGGCACGGCACGGCAACGCCGTACGGCAACGCGGTGCAATAACGCGGCGTCAGGAGTGCGGGGCCTCGTCCACCTGCGGCGCGCCGTTGATGTCCCGGTGGATGTTCTGCATCTGCACCTCGATGTTCTGCAGGCTGCGCGCGCAGTCCAGCAGCGTCTGCGAATGCTCGCTCAGCTTGACGTCCGGCAGGTCGGTCTTATACCGCAGCGCGTGCTCCAGGCTGGCCCAGTAATCCATCGCGATGGTGCGGAACTGCACTTCCACCGGGGTGTAGTGCGCGCCGGACGAGAGAAACACCGGCACCGCGTAGATGACGTGCAGGCTGCGGTACCCGTTCTGCTTGGGGTTCTTGATGTAGTCCTTGACACGCAGCACCTGGATGTCCGACTGCGCGGACAGGTAGTTGGACACCGAGTACACGTCGTCGCGGTAGTTGCAGATCACGCGCACGCCGGCCACGTCGAAGAGATTGTCCTTGATGGATTCCACCGTCTTCGGCAGTTCGCGGCGCTCGAGCTTGCCCAGGATCGAGGAGATCGACTTGAGACGGCGCTCGATGTGGTGCACCGGGTTGTGCGAGAACCGCACCTGGAACTCCTCGTCGAGCACCTCCAGCTTGGTGCTGATCTCATACATCGCCCCCTCGTAGACCTGCATGAGATTGACGAATTCGGTGATCTGGTCCACGGGGAATTGCCCGTCGCCGAAGTTCGTCGCCTTCAGGCGCGCCTCGAGTTCGGCGGAGTTCAATCGGCTGTGTCGGTCAAGTATCACGGTCACCATCATAGCCCCGTCCGTCAATCCGAGCTCTCGGTTAGCATGGGGTTTCATGGATGAAGCGATGATGACCGAGGCGGAGCGCGCCTCGAAGCAGGCCGATGCCGCCGACCCGCGTGTGTCGGCCGGCGAGCGCGGCAAAGGCGTGTATGCCATTCACACACTCGGCTGCCAGATGAACGTGCACGATTCCGAGCGCATCGCCGGCGTGCTGGAGCAGGATGGCTATGTGCCGGCCACCGAGCAGCAGGTGGCCGACAAGGACGTGGATCTGATTGTGCTCAACACCTGCGCCGTGCGCGAGAACGCGGCGGAACGCATGTACGGCACGGTGGGGCTATGGGCGGAACTGACCCGCCGCAACCCGCGTTTGCAGATCGCCGTGGGCGGGTGCATGGCCCAGCTGGATCGTGAGCGGATCGCCCGGCGCGCCCCGTGGGTCGCCGCCGTGTTCGGCACCAAGAACATCGGTTCGCTGCCGCGTCTGCTCGACCAGCATCGCGCCACCGGCGAGCCGCAGGTGGAGGTCGTCGACAAACTCGACTATTTCCCGAGCCAGTTGCCGGCCGTGCGCGCCTCGAAGGTGTCGAGCTGGGTGTCGATCTCGGTGGGGTGCAACAACACCTGCACGTTCTGCATCGTGCCGACGACGCGCGGCAAGGAGCACGACCGCCGCCCCGGCGACATCCTCGACGAGGTGCGCCGCTGTGTGGAGCAGGGCGCCAAGGAGGTCACGCTGCTGGGGCAGAACGTGAACTCGTTCGGCTACGGCATCGGCGACCGGTACGCGTTCTCCAAGCTGCTGCGCGCCTGCGGCACGATCGAGGGGTTGGAGCGCGTCCGGTTCACCTCGCCGCATCCGGCCGCGTTCACCGACGACGTGATCGCCGCGATGGCGCAGACCCCGAATGTCATGCACCAGCTGCACATGCCGTTGCAGTCCGGTTCCGACCGCATCCTGCGTGCCATGCGCCGCTCCTACCGCACGGCGAAGTTCATGGATATCCTGCGCAAGGTGCGCGAGGCGATGCCCGATGCGCAGATCTCCACCGACATCATCGTCGGGTTCCCGGGGGAGACCGAGGAGGACTTCGAGGAGACGATGCGGATCGTGGAGGAGGCCCGGTTCTCGTCGGCGTTCACGTTCGAGTACTCGCCGCGCCCGGGCACGCCCGCGGCCGCGATGGAACAGGTGCCCAAGGACGTGGTGCAGGAGCGGTTCGAACGCCTGGTCGCACTGCAGGAGCGCATCACCGAGGAGGAGATGGCCAAGTTCGAGGGACGCGACGTGGAGGTGATGATCACCGGCACCCATGGCAAGAAGGACGCCGCCACGCATCGCGTGACCGGCCGTGAGCGGACGGGCGTGCTGGTGCATGTCGGCGTGCCCGAAGGCGAGCCGATGCCCGAGGTCGGCGATTTCGTGACCGCCACGGTCACCCATGCCGCCCGGCACAATCTGATTGCCGATCCCAATCCGAAAGCCGGCCAGACCTACCATGTGCGCCACTGACCGCCCCCGCGTCGTCTCGATCGTCGGCCCCACCGCCTCCGGCAAGACAGGCCTGGGCATCGCCATCGCGCGGGCCCTCGCCGAACGCGGCGAACGGGCCGAAATCGTCAACGCGGACGCCTACCAGATGTACCGCGGCATGGATATCGGCACGGCGAAGCCCTCACCGGAGGAACTGGCGGCGGTGCCGCACCATCTCATCGATATCGTCGACCCCGACGACGCGATGAGCGTGGCACGGTTCCAGACGCTGGCCCGCGATTGCATCGCCGATCTGCAATCCCGCGGCATCCGCCCGATCCTGGTGGGTGGTTCCGGACTGTACGCGCGCGCCGCGATCGACGACATCTCGTTCCCCGGCACCGACCCCGACGTGCGGGCGCAGCTGGAGCATCGCGCCGAAACCGAAGGGCCGGGGATCCTGTTCGAGGAGCTCAGGGCCAAGGATCCGGTGGCGGCCTCCCGCATGGATCCGCGCAACCCGCGCCGCACGATCCGCGCGCTGGAGGTCATCGCGATCACCGGCCGCCCGTACTCGGCGAGCCTGCCGCGGTACCGGTATGTGATTCCGAGCGTGCAGATCGGCCTGGATCTGCCCCGCGAGGAGCTGGATCGGCGCATCGACCTGCGGACCGCACGGATGCGCGAGGACGGGTTCGTGGATGAGGTGCGGCGTCTGCGGCCGCGACTGGGGGCGACCGCCTCCCGCGCCCTCGGCTACCAGCAGGTAATCGACGCGCTGGACGGCCTGTGGAGCGAGAACGAGGCGTTCGCTGACATCGCTCAGAAGACCAAGCGGCTGGCCCGCAAGCAGATGGGATGGTTCGGACGTGATCCGCGCATTCATTGGCTGCGCGCGCAGAACCCGGATCTGGTGTCCAACGCGATGGCCGTCGTTGACCACGCCGATGCGGGCGACTACGACGCCATCGACGCCCAGGCCGACGCGTACACGCAGCACCATCTCGGCGACATCGCCGCCTGATGCTCCGCTGATACCTGCCAAGAAGGGGCGATAGCGTCATCGTCGTGCGACTCCGGCACGCGTCGACGCGCGGCGGAGTCGCACGACGGCGAACGAACGGGGATTCAGTGGGCGGGGCCCTGATCCCAACCGGCGATGAGGAACACGCGCGTCGGGTTCGCCGGTCTGACCATCAGATCGAACATGCGTTCGAAGCCCGTGGTCTGGCCGCGGTAGGCGTCGTGCTTGGCCGTCCGGTACAGTTCGCGGTCCACCGGGCCCCAGTCCAGATCCCATCCGGCATCGTGCGCGAGCCGCGAGGCGAAGATGCGCAGCGTCATCGCGTTGCCGCCCTTGAACGGGTGCAGGTAGCCCAGCTCGTCGTAGATGTGGGCCAGCTGCCGGATGAAATCGCCGCGGTCCAGGTTGCGCAGGTTTCGTTTGTCCGCCAGCTCGGTGGCGATGTTCAACGCCCCGGTTTCGATGAGATTGGCGGGGAAGAACGCCTCTGGATTCTTCGCGCGCGCCCGGTCCTCGGTGTCCTCCCGTGTGGTGTCGCGGGTACGCAGCCGTCCGGCGTCGTTGAACACCCCCTCGAAGAGTCCCCGGTGGATGGCCCGCAACTCGTCCAGGTCGGTGGTGGCCGGCCAACGGCGTTCGGCCAGCACGATCGTACGCACGAACACCGCGCTGCTGCGGTCGTCGTCCGCATCGTCGAGCAATCGGGAGACGTCGATATCCCCGTACTCGTATCGCGCCGTCACCCGCATCGTCGCGTCGCTCGGCGCCATTGAATCCAACGCGCAGTTCTTCAGTGCAAATGCGACTGCGCTCGCACGTTCCGCTGGAGTCATACTCCGATGATAGCGGCGCGGGCGCGGAATCATGCGTCCTGCGTCGTGTGTCGCGAATCTGCGCGGATGGGGTGCGCGTTGACGGTTCCCGTCCGGCGGCGACCGTGCCGGGTTGTACAATCTGTTGCGTTATGGCACGAACCAATTCCTCCTCTCAAACCACCAAGCGCGCCAAGGGTCGGAACGGTCGCGCGGCCCAGTCGCAGCCGCCTGCGGAGCCGGTATGGAAACGCGTCCTGTTGGCGGTGCCCCGGGGCATGGGCTCCGCGGTCCGCTCGCTGACCGGCGTCGGCGAATACGATCCCGCTTACCGCCGTGATGGCCTGTGCTTCCTCATGCTGGTGCTGGCCGTGTGCTTCTGCGCCTCCGAATGGTTCCGGGTCAACGGGCCCCTGGGGGTGTTCCTCCACGCCGTGGCTTCGGGCCTGTTCGGCGTGATGAGCGTGGTGGTGCCGGTGGTGCTGGTGATCGTGGCGGTCCGTCTGATGCGCAACTCCGGCAAGGATTCGGGCAATCCGCGTGTGCTGGCCGGCTGGGTGCTGCTGATGTGGTCGATCTGTTCGATCATCGATGTGGCGCTGATCGCCGACGTGCCCGGATTCAACATCGGCGCGATACAGAGCGCCGGCGGCCTGCTCGGTTTCGTCCTCGGATCCCCCCTGGCTTGGGGTCTGTCCGAGGCGTTCGCGATCGCGGTGTTCGTGATCGTGGGCCTGTTCTCGTTGCTGCTGATCACCCGTACGCATGTCACCGATGTGCCGCAGCGGGTTGGATCCGTGATGGACAGGGTCCGCGGCAATCAGCAGGCGGACGAGCGACCGCAGTTCCCGAACGAGGTGCGTGTGGGGGATGGCACGTTGTCGTTCGCCGAAGGGGTTCCCTCGCATGACGGCGACGATGACGGTACCGATGGCTCCCGGTCCGTCAGGAAGGGCTGGTTCTCCCGATTGTTCTCCAAGGCGTCGGGCAAGCGCACGGATCGCACGCTGGAACGGTACGAGGGCGACGATCCGTTCGACCATGCGGCCAGTCGCCATGGGGACGCCGCCGAGACCCGCGTGCTGGGCGCGCCCGCGTCGGACGGCGCGCGCACGGTGTCGTCCGCAGGCAGGGCCGCGGACGAAACGGCGGTGATGATGAACTCGAATCATGCGCCGGTGGATGCCACGCATGTGCTGCCGGTCGACGACATGACACGTCCGTTGTCCGAATCCGACCCGTGGGCCTCAATCGGGGAGGACGGCGAGATGACCGTGGACCCGCAGACCGGCGAGATCGCCGACGAGCCGGCGGCGGGCGACGACGGCGCCCCGGCGGCGCAGAACGCCCCGTACCGTCTGCCCGATCTGAACCTGCTGGCCAAGGGGCAGCCGCATGCGGCGCGCACCCCGGCCAACGACCGGGTGATCCAGGCGTTGACCTCCACGTTCCAGCAGTTCAACGTGGACGCCAAGGTCGTCGGGTTCCTGCGCG
The DNA here is from genome assembly GCF_000741215.1 of Bifidobacterium pullorum subsp. gallinarum. GTDB lineage: Bacteria > Actinomycetota > Actinomycetes > Actinomycetales > Bifidobacteriaceae > Bifidobacterium > Bifidobacterium pullorum_B. Next base: position 198,648 of record NZ_JGYX01000002.1, on the reverse strand, counting down.
GACCTTCCGTGACCCAGTACGAGGTGGAGCTCGGGTCCGGCGTGAAGGTCGAGAAGGTCACGAACCTGCAGAAGAACATCGCGTACGCCGTGGCGAGCTCGGATGTGCGCATCCTGTCGCCGATTCCGGGCAAGTCGGCGATCGGCATCGAGATCCCGAATGCCGATCGCGAGATCGTGCACCTGGGCGACGTACTGCGCTCCGACAACGCCGTCAACGACCCGAACCCGATGCTGGCGGGCATCGGCAAGGACGTCGAGGGCCATTTCGTGACCGCCGACCTGACCAAGATGCCGCACCTGCTGGTCGCCGGCGCCACCGGTTCGGGCAAGTCGAGCTTCGTCAACTCGATGCTCACCTCGATCATCATGCGCGCCACCCCAGAACAGGTGCGCATGATCCTGGTCGATCCCAAGCGCGTGGAGCTCTCCGCCTATGCCGGCATCCCGCATCTGCTCACCCCGATCATCACCGATCCGAAGAAGGCCGCGCAGGCGTTGGAGTGGGTGGTCAAGGAGATGGACGCCCGGTACTCCGATCTGGAGTTCTTCGGGTTCCGCCACGTCAAGGATTTCAACGAGGCCGTGAGGGCCGGCAAGGTGCATGCCCCCGCCGGTTCGAACCGCAAGGTCGCCCCGTACCCGTACCTGCTGGTGGTGGTCGACGAGATGGCCGACCTGATGATGGTGGCCAAGAACGATGTGGAGAGCTCGATCCAGCGCATCACCCAGTTGGCGCGAGCTGCGGGCGTGCATCTGGTGCTGGCCACGCAGCGTCCGTCGGTGGACGTGGTGACCGGCCTGATCAAGGCGAACATCCCCTCGCGTCTGGCGTTCGCCACGTCATCGGCCACCGATTCCCGCGTCATCCTGGATACGGTGGGTGCCGAGACGCTGATCGGCCAGGGCGATGCCCTGTTCCTGCCGATGGGTTCGGCCAAGCCGATCCGCGTGCAGGGCTCGTGGGTGTCGGAGTCGGAGATCCGCAAGGCCGTGGAATACGTGCGCACGCAGCGCAAGCCGCACTACCGTGAGGATATCGAGCAGATGGCCAAGGACGCCGAGAAGCACGCCCTGGAGCCGGATGAGGAGATCGGCGACGACATGGATGTGCTGCTGCAGGCCGCCGAGCTGGTGGTCACCACGCAGTTCGGCTCGACCTCCATGCTCCAGCGCAAGCTGCGCGTCGGGTTCGCCAAGGCGGGGCGCCTGATGGACCTGCTGGAATCACGCGGCGTCGTCGGTCCCTCGGAGGGCTCGAAGGCCCGCCAGGTGCTGGTGCAGCCGCAGGACCTGCCCGCGGTGCTGGCGTTCATCCGCGGCGAAACCGACAGCCTGACCTCCAGCGCGCCGACGCAGGACGCCCTGTCCATGTGACGGGTGGCGTTGCGATGTGTCGGATTCGAATACGGCGGCGTACACAAGAACAGGATTCGGGGTACAGTGAAGAGTATGCAGAAAACCGATGAACAGACCGCGAACTCGTTGCTCGACGGTTGGAACGCGCCGCCGAACCTGGTCACCTATGCGCGCATCGCGCTGGTGGTGGTGTTCCTGGTGCTTGACATCATGGCGGGGCCGTACGGCGTGGACAATCCGACGCTGCGCTGGGTGGCGGCCATCATCTTCATCATCGCCGCATCCACCGATAAGATCGACGGCTGGATGGCCCGCAAGTACAATCAGGTGACCGAGATGGGCAAGCTGATGGACCCGATCGCGGACAAGCTGCTCACCTGCGGCGCGCTGGTCGTGGCCGCGGCGTTCGGCGAGTTCGGCAACGTGGTGTGGGGCTGGGTCATCGTGGCGCTGTTCCTCATCCGGGAACTCGGCATCACGGTCATGCGCTTCTTCGTCATGGAACAGCCCGGCGGCAAGGTGATCGCCGCCGCCTGGCCGGGCAAGCTCAAGACCGTGTTCCAGTGCGTGGGCCTGTCCCTGCTGCTGGTGCCGCTGTGGACGCTCGCGCCCGGCACCGGGCCGAATCCGTGGTGGCTGACGGCGTACACGTGGCTCACGCAGATCGTGATCTACGTGGCGCTGGTGCTATGCCTGTATTCCGGCGCCATCTACCTGATCAACACCTTCCGCAAGCCTGCCGCATGAGCGGGAGCCTGTCCGCGGGGGAGATCCGGCGCCGCTGCGACGCGTTGGCGCAGGCGGTGCTGGGATGGTGCGGGTCTCGCGGCATGCGCATCGCCGCGGCCGAGTCGCTGACCGGGGGATTGCTGGCCGACGCGTTCGTGCGCATCCCCGGTGCCTCGCGCGTGTTCCTCGGTTCGGCGGTGACCTATGACATCGCGGCCAAGGCGTCCGTGTTGGGGGTCGACGCCGACCTGCTGCGGCGTGAGGGAGCCGTGCACCCGGATGTGGCTAGGCAGATGGCCCTCGGCACGGCCCGGCTGTACGATCAGCCGGCGTATGGGGGACGGGTCATCGGATTGTCCACCACCGGTGTGGCCGGTCCGGGGCCGGACGGGGACAAGCCCGCCGGACTGGTGTATGCGGGGTTTTCGGTACCATCGTTCGATGCCGGGGACGGCCCGCGGACCACGACGTCGGTGCGGTTGATGCTCTCGGGCGACCGCGAGCGGATCCGGTTGCTGACGGTGTTGCGCGTTCTGGAAAATGTGAGCGGATTCACAGTGGATTCACAGGAATAATCCCGCGTCTGCGGTGTTGTTCGTAGTGGTATGGATGAACGACGCCGAGCCGAAAGGGATGACGTGATGGAATCGATGACTGTGACCCGCGAGCGAGTCGAACGGGCGGGTATGACCGCCGCCCCGGCCAAGGCAACCGGGGCGCGCATGCGCGACCTGACTCCCGCGCAGCGGCGTGCCGTGATGTTCGCGCAGCAGCAGGTGATCAAGGCCCGTGCCGCCAAGAAGGCCAAGGAGGAGCGGCAGGCCGCCCTGGAGCGGATGTGGCAGCAGGAGGATTTCGCCGAACGCACGCGCGGCCATACCGGCCGTGCCGTGGAGGCGGCGCCCGAAGCCAAGGAGGTGTCGCTGCGCGAGGCCATCGGCTATGTGCTGCGTGACCTGCGCACCCGCGACCACAAGACGTTGCGCGAGGTCAGCGAGAAGGCCGGCGTATCGCTGGGGTACCTGTCCGAGGTCGAACGCGGGCAGAAGGAGGCCAGCTCGGAGCTGCTGGGGTCGATCGCCCTGTCGCTGGGCGTCAAGCCCTCGCAGATGCTGCGGCTGGTGGCCGATTACCTGGACTCGTTGGAGGACTAAAGGACAGGGGCTTCGGGATATCGTTGCGATGACGGCGTGGCGGGCGGTCCGGTGGCCGCCCGCCACGCCGTTTGCGATGGTTCGGTGCCGCTGCGGATGCGGGCGTCGGGGGTGGCGTGCGCGGGTCGCCGGGCTGCGGGGGGGTACGGTGTCGGGATGTGTGTACACTGGCGGTCATGCGAGAACGCGAATTCTGGGAATTGTTGGAAGAGGTGTTCGGGCGTGGGTACGGGCGCAGTCTTTCCGTCGATCAGCGATTGACCGCGTTGGACAACATGACGGTGGTGGAGGCCCTGGCTGCCGGGGTGGAGCCCCGTGTGGTGTGGAACGTGCTGTGCGATCAGATGGATGTGCCGGATTCGCGCCGATGGGGTGCCGATCATAACGCGCCGCCCATGCCTGCGGCGTGACATGCCGACGCGTCATTCGAACATTTGTTCGTGTTTGGGGGTATAGTTATCCACAGTTACGGAACGTTGCGCGCATCGTTCGACCACATTGGCCGGTCGACCTTGCGGACGCGGCGCGGACGCCCCTACGGTGGATGGGGACGAAGAGCCGAACATGCTTGAAGGAGGCATCATGGCACAGCAGACGACAGTCGCGGCGAAGGACGCCGCGGACACCGCCAAGGAGGCCCATGCCATCGACCCGCGCCGCAAGGCCGCGTTGGATACGGCGTTGGCGCAGGTGGAGAAGAACTTCGGCAAGGGCTCGGCCATGCGCCTGGGAGACAAGCCCCCGCAGGACGTGGAGGTGATCCCCACCGGTTCGCTGGCATTGGACATGGCGTTGGGCATCGGAGGCCTGCCCAAGGGGCGCATCGTGGAGATCTACGGCCCGGAGTCCTCGGGCAAGACCACGCTGGCGCTGCATGTGGTGGCCAACGCCCAGCGCGAAGGCGGCGTGGCGGCGTTCATCGACGCCGAGCATGCGTTGGATCCCGTGTACGCCAAGAAGCTCGGCGTGGACACCGATTCGCTGATCGTTTCGCAGCCCGACAACGGCGAGCAGGCGCTGGAGATCGCCGATATGCTGATCCGCTCCGGCGCGCTTGACGTCATCGTCATCGATTCGGTGGCCGCACTGGTGCCCAAGGCCGAGATCGAAGGCGAGATGGGAGACAGCCATGTGGGCCTGCAGGCGCGGTTGATGAGCCAGGCGCTGCGCAAGATGACCGGCGCGCTGGCGCAGGCGGGCACCACGGCGATCTTCATCAACCAGCTGAGGGAGAAGATCGGCGTGTTCTTCGGCAATCCCGAAACCACCACCGGCGGCAAGGCATTGAAGTTCTACGCCTCGGTGCGCCTGGACATCCGCCGCGTGCAGACGCTGAAAAGCGGCGACGAGGCCGTGGGCAACCGCACCCGCGTCAAGGTGGTCAAGAACAAGATGGCGCCGCCGTTCAAGTCGGCGGAATTCGACGTGCTGTACGGCGAGGGCATCTCCAAGGAGGGCTCGGTGCTGGATATGGCGTTGCAATGCAACGTGGTGAAGAAATCCGGCTCCTGGTTCACCTATGACGGCGACCAGCTGGGGCAGGGGCGCGAGAACGTGCGCCAGTTCCTCAAGGACAATCCGGCCGTGACCGAGGAGATCGAGAACAAGGTCAAGGCCGCATTCGGCCTGATCGATATGTCCGAGGGCGAGTCGGACGGGGATTCGGCGCAGGATGCTCCGGCCGGTGAGACCGCCAAGCCCGCGAAGGCCTCCAAGACCGCCAAGGCCTGACGGCTGCCGGTGCCATGATCGACGCACAGGAATTCCTGGGACGTGCCGTTGCAGCGGAAACGGTCGGCGCGGCGGAGACGGTGGTCCACGAATCGGATGCCGATGATGTGGACGCCTGCCGTGAGGCGGCGTTGCGCCTGCTGGACGCGGCGCCGCGCGCCTCGGGGGCGTTACGTGAACGCCTGATCGCCAAGGGGTATGCGGACGGCATTGTGGACGAGGTCATCGAACGGCTGACCCGCGTGCATCTGCTGGACGACCGGGCCTATGCCGAGTCGGCCGTCCGCTATTGCACAGGGCGCTGCATGGGGCGCAGGGGCACCGTGATGGAGCTGACCCGCAAGGGCGTGGACCGCGCATTGGCCGAGGCCGTGGCAACCGAAGCCGAGCAGCGCGGCGATTTCGAGGACGCCGCATGGGAGCTGGGGCGTCAATACGCCAGAAAGACCCGCGGTCTCGACGTTGCGGTACGGCGTCGGCGCTTCTGGTCGGCGGGAGGCAGAAAGGGGCACAGCCCGGAAACGCTGCGGCGCGTTGCGGAGGAGCTGCTGAACTGAGTAAAGGTGGGTAAAGAAGCGTGAGGTCTCCGATACCCCGGGTTCTGTCACACCGCATGCGCGGTGCGGATGGCCATCCATCTCGACCTGACGTTGCCGCCAGGCTCCAGCAGCCTACCCGGAGGCTCGGGCGAGCAGCCCTCAAACGCCTCCTGCTTGGCCTTGCTCCCGATGAGGCTTGCCATGCGGCCGACTGTTACCAGCGGCCCGGTGGTCTCTTACACCGCCGTTTCACCCTTACCCGGCCGAAACCGGGCGGTCTGTTCTCTGTTGCGCTAGCTCTCAGGTCACCCTGGGCGGACGTTATCCGCCATCGTGCTCTATGGAGCCCGGAAGTTCCTCAGCCGTGTCGGCGAACCGACACGGCCGCGGCCATCTGGAGACCTCACATCCACCCAAGGATAGCATGGCGCATCGGTCTTCATTATTGGCGAGTTGTTCACCATGTCGCCACGGAACTCGGCTACAATGAGACGTACCCGGATGGCGATGATGCCATTCGGACACATACAGCGGGCACAACCCGCTTGAGCTCAAGGAGGTCCACATGGAAATCGTCGTTACCGGACGTCATACGCAGATCAAGCAAAGGTTCCGTGATGTCGTCGAAAACAAGATGAATCGTGTGACCGCTATCGCCCCGGATGCGGAACGCGTGCAGATCGTCGTCACGCATGAGGGCAACCCGCGTCAGGCCGATACCGCAAAGCGCGTGGAGATCACCGTCATTGCCGGGCGTACCGTGGTGCGCGCCGAGGCGTCGAGCACCGACGAGTACAGCGCCCTGGATATGGCGCTGGACAAGCTGACGCTGCGTCTGCGCCGCACCCGTGACCGCCGCAAGGACCATCGTCGTGGATACACGAACCCGGTGCCCGTGGACATGGGCGTTGTGACCCCCGAACCCGTGGAGGAGGAACCCGTACCGGAGGAGCCGAACAACAGCCCGCAGGCTGCGGTCGCCTCCGATCTGGGCCCCGGCGAATCGGTGGAGGTCCAGGTCGGCGACACCCCGATCGTCATCCGCCGCAAGCTGCATATCGCCGAGCCGATGACCATCGACGAGGCGCTGTATGAGATGGAGCTGATCGGGCACGACTTCTTCCTGTTCGTCAACAAGGACACCAACCGTCCCTCCGTCGTCTACCACCGTCATGGCTGGAGCTATGGCGTGTTCGAGATCGACACCCCGGAGAACGTGGCGAAGGCCGAGTAACGGCGAACGCTTGAACTGAGGATGACGCCCCGCGACACACAGTGCGCGGGGCGTCATCCGTTGTTTGACGCGGAAAATCTGTGCGTTCGCGTACTATGGGTCAAAGTTTGCGCCCGATTCCATGGGGATTGGGCTATGCTCGTTTACGGTAACCGACAAGGGAGCGAACGTGGTAGATATCATTGACAAGGCTCTTCGCATGGGCGAAGGCCACCAGCTCAAGAAGCTCGAGAACGTGGCGAAAGCCGTGAACGCGCTGGAGGATGAGATTTCAGCTCTGAGCGATGACGAGCTCAGGGCGCAGACCGGCAAGTTCAAGCAGCGCCTGGACAACGGCGAGAAGCTTGACAGCCTGATGCCCGAGGCGTTCGCCACGGTGCGCGAGGTCTCCAAGCGCACGCTTGGCCAGCGTCACTTCGATGTGCAGCTGATGGGCGGCGCCGCCCTGCACTGGGGCAACATCGCCGAGATGAAGACCGGTGAGGGCAAGACCCTGGTCGCCACGCTGCCGAGCTACCTCAACGCGCTGGAGGGCAAGGGCGTGCACGTCGTGACCGTCAACGACTACCTGGCCAGCTACCAGAGCGAACTCATGGGCCGCATCTACCGGTTCCTGGGCATGTCGGTCGGCTGCATCCTGACCGAGCAGAAGCCGCCGGAGCGCCGCAAGCAGTACAACGCCGACATCACCTACGGCACCAACAACGAGTTCGGCTTCGACTACCTGCGCGACAACATGGCGTGGGAGAAGTCGGATCTGGTGCAGCGCGGCCACCACTACGCCATCGTCGACGAGGTGGACTCCATCCTCATCGACGAGGCCCGTACCCCGCTGATCATCTCCGGTCCCGCCGAGGGCGACGTGACCCGTTGGTACCGCCAGTTCGCGCGCCTGGTGCCGAAGCTGACCCGCGACGAGGACTACGAGGTCGACGAGAAGAAGAAGACCGTCGGCATCCTGGACCCGGGCATCACCAAGGTCGAGGACTTCCTGGGCATCGACAACCTGTACGAGCCGAACAACACCGCGTTGATCGGCTACCTCAACAACGCCATCAAGGCCAAGGAGCTGTTCCTGCGCGACCGCGACTACGTGGTCACCGGCGGCGAGGTGCTCATCGTCGACGAGCACACCGGCCGTATCCTGCCGGGCCGCCGCTACAACGAGGGCCTGCACCAGGCCATCGAAGCCAAGGAGAACGTGGAGGTCAAGGCCGAGAACCAGACCTTCGCCACCATCACCCTGCAGAACTACTTCCGCATGTATGACAAGCTGGCCGGCATGACCGGCACCGCCGAGACCGAGGCCGCCGAGTTCATGGGCACCTACAAGCTCGGTGTGCTGCCGATCCCGACGAACAAGCCGATGATCCGCGTCGATCAGGACGATCTGATCTTCCGCACCAAGCGCGAGAAGCTCGCCGCCATCGTCAAGGACGTGGCCAAGCGCCACGCCAAGGGCCAGCCGGTGCTGCTGGGCACCGCCAGCGTGGAAAGCTCCGAGGTCGTCTCCTCGCTGCTCGACGTGGCAGGCATCCCGCATCAGGTGCTCAACGCCAAGCAGCATGCCAAGGAAGCCGCCGTCGTGGCCGTGGCCGGCCGCAAGGGAGCCGTGACCGTGGCCACCAACATGGCGGGTCGTGGTACCGACATCATGCTGGGCGGCAACGTGGAGTTCCTGGCCGACGCCAAGCTCAAGGCCGAGGGCTACTCCCCGGATGACACCCCGGAGGAGTACGAGAAGCGCTGGCCGGGCACCCTGGCCGAGGTCAAGGAGCAGGTCAAGGACGAGCACGAGGAGGTCGTCGGGCTCGGCGGTCTGTATGTGCTCGGCACCGAGCGCCATGAGTCCCGCCGTATCGACAACCAGCTGCGCGGCCGTTCCGGCCGTCAGGGCGACCCGGGCGAGTCCCGTTTCTACCTGAGCCTTGAGGACGACCTCATGCGTCTGTTCAACACGCAGCTTGTGGCGCGCGTGATGGCCAAGGGCCTGCCCGAGGGCGAGCCGATCGAGTCCAAGAGCGTGTCCAAGGGCGTGCGCACCGCGCAGAAGTCCGTCGAGTCGCGCAACTTCGAGATCCGTAAGAACGTGCTCAAGTATGACGACGTGATGAACAAGCAGCGCAGCGTCATCTACGCGGAGCGTCAGGCCGTGCTCAAGGGCGAGGACATCCATGAGGATATCGAGCGCTTCATCGCCGACACCATCGGCAGCTACGTGCGCGGCGCCAACAAGGGTTCGGACAAGCCCGCCGACTGGGATTGGGAGGGCCTGTTCAAGGCGCTGAACACCATCTACCCGGTGCTGGTGACCGAAGCCGACGCCCGTGACGCCGCCGGCAAGCTCAAGGGTGAAAAGGCCGTTGAAGCCGTGCGCGACGTGCTCGTGGCCGACGCCAAGGAGCAGTATGGCAGGATCGAGACCAAGCTCGGCGAGGAAGGCCTGCGCCAGCTGGAGCGCCGCGTGGTGCTCGCCGTGCTCGACCGCAAGTGGCGCGAGCACCTGTACGAGATGGACTACCTCAAGGACGGCATCGGCCTGCGTGGCATGGGCCAGCGTGATCCGCTGGTCGAATACCAGCGCGAGGGCTACCAGATGTACAACTCGATGATCGAGGCCATCAAGGAGGAAAGCATCCAGCTGCTGTTCCACGTGGACATCGACCGCGTAGCCATGACCCAGGATCTGCAGTCCGAGCAGGACGAGGATGCCGCCGTTGACGCCGCCGAGGCGCAGATGGGCATCGATACCGAGTCCGCCGATGCCGCCGAGGACCAGACCGTGGCCACCGGCCCGGCCGAGCCGGAGACCGATGACGAGGCCGAAGCCGAGACCATCGACGAGCTGGGCGAAGAGGCCGCGTCCGAGGATCAGGTGACCCGTGACGCGGACGGCAACCCGGTGATCGTGGGCCCCGCGCCGATCAGCCACGCCGAAGGCAAGGTGCCGGCCTCCAAGCGCCCCAAGAGCGAGGAGCTGCACACCCCGTGGTCCGATGGCCGCACGTTCCCGGGCACGCCGAAGAACGCGCAGTGCCCGTGTGGATCGGGCCGTAAGTACAAGATGTGCCACGGCCAGAACGAGTAGTGGTTCGCACTGACGAATGAGAGGCGCCCGCCGGAGAGCATCCGGCGGGCGCCTTCGTATTTCGGCGGATCCCCCCCTGATCATCCGTGATACGGACAGCACATCGGTCTTGCAATATATCGCCGATACAATAAGCCGCGACACATACCATCACGAGCGTGCTTCAAGGAGGGCATGATGGCTGAGATCACATGGAAATCGATCCTCACCAAGCTGGTTGCCGGCAATCACCTGAGCGCGGGGGAGGCGTGGTGGTTCGTGGACGATCTGATGAAAGGCAACGCCAATCCCGCGGCGGTGGGTGCCGTCCTCGCCGCGCAGCAGCTGCTGGGACTGACCGCCGAGGAGGTGCGCGGCGCCGCCGACGCGATGGTGTCGCACGCCGTGCCGCTGGCCGTCTCCGGGGAGACGACCGATATGGTCGGCACCGGTGGGGACGGCGCCGCGACCGTGAACCTGTCCACGATGGGTTCGGTGGTGGCTGCGGCCGCCGGTGTGAAGATCGTCAAGCACGGCAATCGCGCCGCATCGTCCAAATGCGGTGCCGCGGACTGCCTGGAGGCGTTGGGATTGCCGCTGGATCTGAGCCCGCAGGCCGTGGCCGAGATCGGCGATGAGGTGGGCATCACGTTTGCGTTCGCCAAGGTGTTCCACCCGGCCATGCGGTTCGTCGGCCCGGTGCGTTCCGCCTTGGGCGTGCCCTGCGTGTTCAACGTGCTGGGTCCGCTGACGAATCCGGCCAACCCGAACCATGTGGCCATCGGCTGCGCCAACCGGGCCGTCAGCCCGATGATGGCCGAGGTGTATGCCTCGCGCGGGCAGACTGGCATGGTCTATACCTCGCATGAGGGACTGGACGAGCTGGCGCCGACCGGGCCGGTGAGCGTCTGGGAGATCCGCTACGGCAAGGTGCATGAGACCGAGTTCGACCCGACGGCGGAGCTGGGGCTTGATCCGGTGACGTTGGATGACCTGCGCGGCGGCGAGCCCGCCGTCAACGCGCAGGCGATGCTGGACTTCTTGGCCGGCAAGCCGGTGCCGTTCCGCTCGACCGCATTGCTCAACGCGGCATCCGCCATCGTGGCCGACGCCCGCCGGTTGCCCGATCCGGACGCCACGCTGGCGCAGCGCTTCCGTGACGCCTATGCGATGGCCGAGGCCGCCGTCGACTCCGGTGCCGCGAACGACCTGCTGCACCGCTGGATCGAGGTGGCCAGGTCGAAGGCCTGAGACCGGTGGTTCGCACTACCTCGGGGTTCGATTTCCGACTGGCCGAAATCCGCCACTCCGTGATTGAACCGCCGAGGTAGTGCGAACCGCTATACGCGCGCCCCGTCGTCGAAGTAGTCGGTTTTGGTTTCGTTATGGCCCTTGTGCCGCATGATCAGACCTGCCGCGCCGATCAGCGTTGAGGTGCCGAAGATCGTGCCCAGCACGGGCGCCATCGAGGGCAGGAACACCGAGCCGATGACGCCGATGACGCCCACGATCAGCAGGATCCAGAACACGAGCTTGGACTTGTTCACCGGTCCCAGATCGGGGTTCGGCGGGGTGAACGGATCGCCGTAGCGGTCCATCACGTCGTCGGTGTCCAGCCAGCTGGAGCCGGTGAAATCGCGCGGGCCGCGGCCGGCGCCGCCGGCGAAGGCGGCCGGGTCCAGATCATCGACCGAGAGCAGCGCCTCCTTCTCCTTGCGCTGCGCGTGCTTCTCGAACCGCTTGGCGTTGCGCGAACGCTCCACATCATTGAGGTCTTCGGCGTGCTCGGCGGCGAACTGCGCCCACGCGGCGTCGAAGTCGGCGGACCCCGGATCGCCGTTGTTCGGCGTGGGGTTTGGACGCTCGCCGTCCGCGTTGCTATTGTTGTGCTCAGTCATAGACACCACTCTAACCAAGTGTGACGCCATGCCGCGCCCACGGAGTTCACGAGGAGGAAATCCACGATGCTGTACTGGTTCTTCGTCAAAGGGTTCGGTTGGATCGCCCGTCGCCGCCTCGGGCCCACGGTCAAGGGCCTGCAGAACATCCCCAAGCATGGCGGCGCCATCATCGCCGCGAACCATCTGGCCGTCATCGACGACGCGCTGCTGCCGATCACCTGCCCGCGCATGATCCACTTCATGGGCAAGGCCGAATACTTCGAGGGCAAGGGCCTCAAGGGCAGGTTCAAGAAGTGGTGGTTCACCTCCGTCGGCGTGTTCCCGGTCGACCGTTCCGGCGGCTCCAAGTCGCTCGGCGCGTTGAACCATGCGCGGGAGATCCTGGAGGACGGCCACCTGTTCGGCATCCACATCGAGGGCACGCGCAGCCCCGACGGTCGCCTGTACAAGGGACATACCGGCGTGGCCAAGCTGGCGCTGGAAACCGGATGCCCGATCGTCCCGGTCGCCATCATCGGCTCGGACACGTTGCAGCCGGTCGGCACCGTGGTGCCGAAGAAGGGCAAGACGCAGGTGATCTATGGCGCGCCGATTCCCGTGGAGCGTAAGGACGCCGAGGACGTCACCCATGACGACCTGCGCTCGCTGACCGATCAGGTCACCCGCGCCATCCAGTCCATGAGCGGTCAGGAATACGTGGACGAATACGCGCAGACGGTCAAGAAGCGCCTGAAGGAGCAGGCCGCCGCACAAGCCGCGCAGGCCGCGTCGAAGTAGTCCACTTCGTCACACGACGGTGAGCGTGATGACGGAGGCGTTGCCATCCGCGTCACGCAGCCGCACGTTGGCGCCATCGCTGATGGATTCGCCGTTGTACTGCACGTCACGCACCGTGCCGAACAGGCCGCCGAGGATGCGGTTGGTCTCCACCTTGAACCCCAGGCCCTGCAGGGTCTTGGTCACCTCGCTCTCCTGCTTGCCGACCAGGCCCGAGGGCACGGCCGCGGTCTCGGGACCCTTGGAGACGACCACATCCACCGTGTCGCCCCAGTGCAGTTCGGCACCGGGCTCCACGGAGGCGGAGATGACCTGACCGGAGGGCACCGAGTCGCTGAACTCCTCGGTCACGTTCGCCGTCAGCTTCAGCTCGGTGAGGGCCTCGTTCATCTGGTCGCGCGTCAGCCCCTCCACGGTGGGCATCTGAACCGGCGCGGGCCCCTTGGACAGCGTCACGGTCACCTCGGCGTTATGGTCCAGCGTGGTGCCCGGGTCGGGGCTGATGGTCAATGCCACGCCCGCCGCCAGCGTCTCCGAGTACTGGTCGTTGTCCTCGTCGTGAACCACGTTGTCGAATCCCGCATCCTGCAACGCCTGCAGCGGATCCTTGGCGTTGGCGGAATCCGGGTCGAGGATGTCCTCGGGGATCGTGGCCTGACGGACGCCCTTGGATACCGTGACGGTGATCTGGCTGCCGTCCCGCCTGCTGACATGGTCGCCCACGTTCAGCGGCTTGGCGGAGGCGTCGGCCGTCAGATGGACCGCGATGATGTTCCCCTCGTCAACCGTATCGCTGAAGTCCTCGGCGGTGGTGTACGGAATGTCCGCAACGGTGAGTGCGCTGCGGTAATCATCCCAATCGGCGTCGGTGATGGGGCAGTCCCGTCCCTCCGTGCAGGTGATGTCGTTCGGCTGGGGGAGCGTCCAATAGCTGCCGGGGCCGCGGAAATACCACCAGGCGAAGCCGCCGCCACCGATGGCGGCGATGAGCAGCACGACGACGGTGACGATGACGGCGGTCCTGCGACGTGATGTGTGGGCCTTCGGCTGTTCGTCCGCGGCGGGGGCCGCATCCGGCGTTGCCTCCGGCGCATCGACGGCGCCGATGACCTGCGTGGAGGCGATGCCGGCGGACGTGGCGTGAACGGCATCCGGCTGGGCGATGGCCTGTGCCGGCGCGCCGACCGCGGGCAGGTTCTGCGTGGCGTTCACGTCGATGATGCTGGTGGCCGACTCGGGGGAGCGGTCGATGGCCTGCGTGGCGTCGGGGGCGAAGGCTGCGGTGGCGGTGCCGTCGGCAGGCGCGGCGGGTGGTTGCGACATCGCGGTCGTCTGCTGTGCCTGGATGGCCGCGGTGACGGCCGAAGGCGCGTCTGCGGTCACGGGGGTGTCGACATGCGCGGAGGCGTCCGCGGACGTGGGGGTCGTCGGATCGGCGGCGACAGGCGGCAGCGGCGGCAGGGCCGTGGTCGCCGCGGGCGCGGGGGCCACGGTCGGCTTGCGGTACTGCCATGCGGTCATGGGCAGATGCGCGGTCAGCTCGCGCAGCTCACGCATCGCCTCGACGGCGTCCGCCGGGCGCGCGTCCACGGCCCTGGCCGTCAGATGGGCGATGAACGCCGCGATCGACGGGTCGATGCCCGGGCAGGGATCCGCCACCGAGGGCACGTCCTCATGCACATGCTTGAAGACGAGCGTGACCGGGTTGTCGGACTGGAACGGCACGAAACCGGCGAGCATCTCCCAGGCGGTGATGCCGACCGAGTACAGGTCGCCCTGCGGCGTGGCCTGGTTGTGCTCGATCATCTCCGGCGCCAGGTAGGCGGCCGTGCCGAGCAGCATGTTGGTGGTGGACAGCGTGGCCTGCGAGGCGGCCTTGGCCAGTCCGAAGTCGGTGATCTGCACGCGGCCGCGGTCGTTGAGCAGGATGTTCTCCGGCTTGATGTCGCGGTGCACCACGCCGATGCGGTGCGCGGCGGACAGGCCGTCCAACGTCTCGGACAGGATGCGCAGCGTCTCGCGCACCGTGAAGGTGCGCTGCGTGTTCATCTCATGACGCAGGTTCACGCCGTGGACGTACTCCATGACCAGATAGTCCAGCCCGTTGTACTCGCCGGTGTCGTACACCTGCACGATGTGGGGGTTGGCGATGGCCGCGGCGGACTTGGCCTCGCGCCGGAACCGTTCGACGAACTGCTCGCGGTGGGGGCCCTGCGCCAGCTGAGTATGCATGATCTTGATGGCCACCGTGCGATCCAGCCGCTCGTCCATGGCCTGGTAGACCGTGGCCATGCCGCCTTCGGCGATGCGGCGGACAATACGGTATCGTCCCTCGATCACAAGTCCATCGGGGACATTCGCGGCTTCAGTCATGGCGGTGCAAGCAATCCTTGGTGTTGGGAACGATCTGGTTAAAAGTCTACATGCTGCCGGGCTCACGGGGCGTGTAATGCACGGATGGCACGAAACGGGCACAAGCCGCGGTCAGGGTGCGGCGCGCGTCATCATCCGCCGGCATATGCGCGATGGCGTCCAGGCTGCGTCGCCACAGCTCCTCGATGCGCCGCCGCGAGCGTTCGATGGCACCGGTGTGATGGAACAGGTCGATGACGCGGGCGGTTTGCGCCTCGGTGCGGGCATCGGCCTCGAAGACGGCGATGAGTTCGCCGCGCTGTTCGTCGGTCGCCCCGGCCAGCGCATCGGCGAGCAGCACGGTGCGCTTGCCCTCGCGGATGTCGCCGCCCACCGGCTTGCCGGTGGCGGAGCTCGAACCGATGACGTCGATCAGGTCGTCGGTCAGCTGGAACGCCAACCCCAACGGTTCGCCCACGTCCAGCGCGCACGACCGGGCCTGCTCCGGCGGATACCCGGCGGCGAGCATCGCCAGTTCCAACGGCGCGATGGTGGTGTAGCTGGCCGTCTTCCAGCGGAACACATCCAACGAGGTGCGCGCGAGCCGTGCCGGGTCGGCCATCGGGCAGTGCACGGCGGCCAGATCGAGCACCTGCCCGATCTCCACCTCGCGATGCATCGTGAGGAACGCGCGGTTGATGGCGTCGGCGCTCGGCAGACGGTGCGCGGCGTCGTTGGCGATGTCCACGCTGGCGGTCGCCAGCAGATCGCCCAGCATGATGCCGAGCCCCACGCCCAGCGCCGCATCGTGGTCCGGTCCGGCCAGCGCCTTGTGCGCGGCCGGTTTGCCGCGCCGCAGATCGGCGTCGTCGATGATGTCGTCGTGCACCAGCGCGGCGGTCTGGAACACCTCGATCGCGCAGGACAGGTCGAGCATCGCATCCCGGCGCTCCCGCCCGGCGTCCCCTCCCAGCGCGCGGTAGGCGTCCAGCGCCAGTAGTGCGCGCAGCCGTTTGCCGCCTTCGCTGGAGGTCACCGCCTGATGCGTCGTCGCCTGCAGGATGGGTTCACAGGACTCGTCGAGCCGGACGCCCTGGGGTAGACGGACAAAGGTGCTTACCAGGTCGGCGATGCGGGTTTCGACGGTATCCAGCGTTGCGGTCGTGCTCATACCTATGAGGGTATCCGCAGCAGTCAGACAAGACAACCGGATGCGTAGCGTTCGACCACATTCGCCGAGCCTTCGACCACATCGGACCGTCCGGGTGGCGGGGACACATCCGCATCATCGATACTGGAGACGCGCCATATGGCGTAGCCGGTGCGTGGGGCAACGGCGGCGACGATGACGGGGGTGACCATGACGACGGAGCAACACTGTGCGGATCGTGCCGATGCGCGGCGCGACCGCATCGCGGACACGGTGCGACGGTTGGGGACGCAGCTGCGCGAGGACAGGCGGGAACGCGGGCCGCACGTGGCCGACGCCGCGTGGGTCGATGAACCGTTCGACGACTGGCTGGCCATGCTGCACGAGGGCAAGCCGCTGGCACGGACCTCGATGCTGGCGCTGGCGGTGGGGATGGATCAGACGCTGGCCGTCCGCGACGCCCTGATCGTGTCGATTGTGGGCGGGGCGGACGGTGCCAGGAAGGCCGTGCTGATGGATTTCGCGTCGCGGCCGCATGCGCCGGAGGTCTGCGCGCGCATGGGGCGGCTGCTGACCGCCGCGTTCACGGACGAGCATGGGGGATTGGATAAGGCGCGGTGCCGTGCCGCCGTCGGCGCGCTCAAGGATATGGCCGGCATCGTGCCGGAACGCTATCGGGTGCAGCCGCTGACCATCATGGCCTACGTGCTGTGGTGGCTGGGGAAGGATGAGGCGGTGGAATACGCGCTGGAGGCGCTGGCCATCGATGAGCGGTGTTCGCTGGCGGCGATCGTGCTCGGCGCGATGCGGCGGGGCATATACCCGGTATGGTTGCGCTGATGCGGCCGGACGGTTCTGATTGAACTGTGGCGGAACGGGAATAATCGTCCTTGGTGGATGGTTAACTCCAATAGTTGACGATTTGCCCTTGCCAGAAGTGCGCCTGTATGCTATAGCGCTTCGGGCAGGAACCTGCAGGAGGATGAGTTTGGCCACGAAGAAAACGACGACCGAGCCGGAGCAGGACGAACGGACTGCCAAGGCCTCGTCGACGGCGAAGACCACCACCGCGCGCAAGAGCGCTTCGAAGAAGACCACCGCCAAGGCCGCGGCTGGTTCCGGTAAGGCCTCCGCGGCCAAAGCCGAGAAGTCGTCGCGCAAGACCACGGCCAAGAAGAGCAGTGCGCCGGAACCCGCCGAGGATCTGGTCAAGGACGAGGAGATGCTGGACGATGAGGACTCCGAGGTCGTGGACGACGACCTGGAGCACATCGACGAGGATCTTGAGGATCCCGATGCGGTGCAGGATGACGACGACGACCTGGACGAGGAATCCGAGCCGGAGCCCGAAGAGGACGAGGACGAGCACCCGAACAAGCCCGAGGAGCCCAAGGAGAAGGGCGCGTTCGTGGTCCGCGATGACGACGACGATGACAACCTGACCCCGTCCGGCAACCCGAAGCGCCGTGTGGTCGCAGCCGGCGCCACCGCCGATCCGGTCAAGGACTACCTGAAGCAGATCGGCCGTGTCAGCCTGCTGAACGCCGAGCAGGAGGTGGACCTGTCCGAGCGCATCGAGGCGGGTCTGTACGCGCAGCATCTGCTGGACACCGAGGGCGACCAGCTGGACTTCAAGCGCCGCCGCGAGCTCAAGTGGGCCGCCAATGACGGCAAGAAGGCCAAGGACCACCTGCTGGAGGCCAACCTGCGACTCGTCGTTTCGCTGGCCAAGCGCTACACCGGCCGCGGCATGCTGTTCCTGGATCTGATCCAGGAGGGCAACCTGGGCCTGATCCGCGCCGTGGAGAAGTTCGACTGGAAGAAGGGCTTCAAGTTCTCCACCTATGCCACCTGGTGGATCCGCCAGGCCATCACCCGAGCCATGGCCGATCAGGCGCGTACCATCCGCGTGCCCGTGCACATGGTGGAGGTCATCAATAAGCTCTCGCGCGTGCAGCGCCAGATGCTGCAGGACCTGGGGCGTGAACCCACTCCGGACGAGCTGGCTCGTGAGCTGGACATGCCGGTGGAGAAGGTGCAGGAGGTGCAGAAGTACGGCCGCGAGCCGATCTCGCTGCATACGCCGCTGGGCGAGGACGGCGATTCCGAGTTCGGTGATCTGATCGAGGACACCGACGCCATCGCGCCGTCCGACGCGGTCGCGTTCTCATTGCTGCAGGAGCAGTTCAAGCAGGTGCTGGAGACGCTGAGCCCGCGTGAGGCCGGCGTCATCAAGATGCGCTACGGCCTGGAGGACGGCCAGCCGAAGACCCTTGACGACATCGGCCGCGTGTACGGCGTGACCCGTGAGCGCATCCGCCAGATCGAGTCGAAGACCATGTCGAAACTGCGTCACCCGTCGCGCTCCCAGACCCTGCGCGACTTCCTCGACCAATGACAGCCAGCGGCGGCCCGCTTGGCAGGCCGCCGCGCGAGGAGCGAGGAAGTCCGGTGGGCTTCCGAACGACGGAGCCATCCGTAGACGACTCGCACGGGGATACCGATTACTTCGGCGTCCTCCCACCCAAGGGAGGACGCCGCATCATGGCCGGAACTGGCGTTGCTCCGGCGTACACCGACGACTGAATGGGGACCATGGCAAAGGACAACTACGGCGCGGACAGTTTGACCGTTCTCGAAGGCCTCGACGCGGTGCGCAAGCGCCCCGGCATGTACATCGGCACCACCGACAGCCAGGGCCTGATGCACTGCCTGTGGGAGATCATCGACAACGCCGTGGACGAGGCACTGGCCGGCGCCTGCGACCACATCACCGTCACGCTCCATGACGACGGCTCGGTCGAGGTGGCCGACAACGGCCGCGGCATCCCCGTGGACACCGAACCGAAAACCGGGCTGAGCGGCGTGGAGGTCGTACTGACCAAGCTGCACGCCGGTGCCAAGTTCGGCAACTCCTCCTACAACGCCGTCGGCGGTCTGCACGGCGTCGGCTCGTCCGTGGTCAACGCGCTGTCCGCGCGCCTGGACATCGAGGTCGATCGCGATGGCAAGACGCACCACATGGCCTTCCACCAGGGGCACCCCGGCGTGTACACGGATGCGGATCCGGCGCACCCCTCGCCGGACGCGCCGTTCAAGCGCACGCGCAAGAACAAGGCGACCGAACTGGAGATCATCGGCAAGGTCAGCCCGAAGACCACGGGCACGCGCATCCGCTACTGGGCCGACCCCGAGATCTTCAACGACACCGCCGAATTCAGCTACGAGCAGCTCATCGACCGCGTGCGCCAGACGAGTTTCCTAGTGCCAGGGCTGCGGATCACCGTCATCGACGAGAACATCCCCGAAACCGGCGACGAGTCGGTCGACGAGGTGCGTGAAATCGACGAGGCCGTCTCCGCGGAGGGTGACGCCGGTACCGCCGAGGCGGCACCGACGCCGGGCCTGGACGGCTTCTCGACGGTGGCGGCGGAGTCGGACGTGGCGGAACCCGTGCCGTCGGGGCCTGCAACGCCCGCCCACGGCCATGCCCGCGTGGAGGAGTTCCTCCATACCGGCGGCGTCAAGGACTTCGTCGACTTCCTGTCCAAGGGGGAAGCGGTCTCCGACATCTGGCGCATCACCGGCGAGGACACGTACGAGGAAGAGACCCAGGCCGTCGACGACAACGGCGACCTGCACGCGCGGACGATCACCCGCACCTGCGGCGTGGACATCGCCCTGCGGTGGGTCAACGGATACGACACCACGATGCGCAGCTTCGTCAACGTGGTCGAGACCCCGGGCGGCGGCATGCACGTCGACGGGTTCCTCAACGGCATCACCAAGCAGATCCGCAAGGCCGTGGAGGACAACGCGCGCAAGCTCAAGGTGAACCTCAAGGACGGCGCCATGCGCGTCGAGCGCGACGACATCCTGGCCGGCCTGGTCGCCGTGGTCACCGTGCGCATCGCCGAACCGCAGTTCCAAGGCCAGACCAAGGACGTGCTCGGCACCGCGCAGGTCAAGCCGATCGTCACCCGCATGACCGACAGGCAGTTCGGCGAGATGATCACCGGTTCCAAGCGCGGCTACAAGGAACAGTCCGGCCGCGTGCTGGAGAAGATCGTCGGGGAGATGCACGCCCGCATCCAGGCGCGTAAGACCAAGGAGGTCACGCGCCGCAAGAACGCGCTCGAATCCGCCTCGATGCCGCCGAAGCTGTCCGACTGCCAGCCGGGCAACGACGACGTGGCCGAGCTGTTCATCGTGGAGGGCGATTCGGCGCTCGGCACCGCCAAGGCGGCCCGCAACTCCGGGTTCCAGGCGCTGCTGCCGATCCGAGGCAAGATCCTCAACGTGCAGAAGGCCTCGCTGAGCCAGATGCTCTCGAACAAGGAATGCGCGGCCATCATCCAGGTGGTCGGCGCCGGGTCCGGGCCGAGCTTCGACATCGAGCAGGCACGGTACAACAAGGTCATCATGATGACCGATGCCGACGTGGATGGCGCGCATATCCGCATCCTGCTGCTGACGCTGTTCTACCGGTACATGCGTCCGCTCATCGAGCACGGCCGCGTGTACGCCGCCGTGCCGCCGCTGCACCGCATCGCGCTCGCCGGCTCGCACAAGGGCGAATACATCTACACGTATTCGGACGACGAGCTGGCCGGCAAACTGGCCGAGCTGGACCGCAAGCACATCGCCTACAACGACGACATCCAGCGCTACAAGGGTTTGGGCGAGATGGACGCCGACCAGCTGGCCGACACCACGATGGACCCGCGCACGCGCATGCTGCGCCGCATCCGCATGGAGGACGCCGCGCAGGCCAGTGAGATCTTCAGCCTGCTCATGGGCGACGACGTGCCGCCGCGCAAGCAGTTCATCGTGGACAACGCCGACGATTTCGACCGCTCCAAGATCGACACCTGATCCCCGTTCCCGGCCTTCCCTTTGCCGGGGAACGTTTCTCCGTGGTTCCTCCTTCGGATGTGCGGCCGATGCGACGTGCCGGAGAGGAAGCGTTGGTGCGTGCGCCATGTGAACTGACAGCGCTTGCAAACATGCGGACGAAAACCGTCCCGAACGGCATGTCGCATGCGGACGGATGACAGAATGACAGCTGTCTACTGACCGTTCGGTATATGTTTGAGGAGACGCTGATGGCCAACCTGTTGCTTGCCGTCATCTATCTGGCGTTCGTCAGCCTGGGATTGCCCGATGCCATGCTTGGCGCGGCCTGGCCGACGATGTACCACGACTTCGGCGTGCCGGTTTCGTTCGCCGGCGGCATCTCGATGGTCATCTCGGCGGGCACCATCGTCTCGGCGCTGCTGAGCGACCGGCTGACGCTGCGCTTCGGGGCGGGCAGAGTGACTGCGGTTTCGGTGGGCCTGACGGCCGCCGCGCTGCTGGGGTTCTCGTTCGCGCCGAACTACTGGACGCTGATCGTACTGGCCGTGCCATACGGCCTGGGCGCGGGCGGTGTGGACGCCGCGCTGAACAACTACGTGGCGGTCCATTACACCAGCCGCCATATGAGCTGGCTGCACGCCATGTGGGGCGTCGGCGCCTCGGTCGGCCCATACGTCATGGGCTTCGCCCTGGGACAGGGGCAGGGCTGGTCCTGGGGATACCGGTATGTGGCCATCGTGCAGATCGTGCTGACCGCGTTGCTGCTGTTCAGCCTGCCGTTGTGGCGCAACCGTTCCGGCGAACGGCAGCCTGCCGAGGACACGGCCGGACAACAGGCCTCAGACCCCGTCCGCAAGCCGATGGGACTGCGCGGCGTGCTGGCCATCCCCGGAGCCAAGGAGATCCTGGTCATGTTCTTCTGCTATTGCGCGGTGGAGCAGACCGCCATGCTGTGGTCCAGCAGCTACATGGTGCTCGGCTGCGGCATCGACAAGCTGACTGCGGCCAGCTGGGCCAGCCTGTTCCTCATCGGCGTGACCGCCGGACGCTTCCTGAGCGGCTTCATGACCATGAGGTTCGATGATCCGACGATGATCCGCATCGGCCAGGCGTTGGTGTTCGCCGGCATCGTGGCCATGCTGCTGCCCCTGCCCGCCCATATGAACGTCATCGGCGGCCTGATGCTGATCGGCCTGGGCTGCGCCCCGATCTACCCGTGCGTCATCCACTCGACGCCGATGTATTTCGGCGAGGACAAGTCCCAGGCGATCGTGGGCGTGCAGATGGCCTGCGCCTATATCGGCACGCTGCTGATGCCGCCGCTGTTCGGCCTGATCGCCAATCACATCGACGTGCGGCTGTTCCCGTGGTACCTGCTCGTGCTCCTGCTGCTGATGGTGGTGATGCACGAGCGGCTGCGCAAGCTGCGCGGCTGAACGCCGAACACGTCCCATTCCACAGAAAGAGTCGAACGCACCGGCGCGCCGCTCCTGCATCGTGACGCACAACACCGTCCAGGGCATCGAGGCCACCACGCTGATCGCCTATGCCGTCAGCTGCGGCATCGACGGGCTCGGCGTGCGGGAGGCGCTGGACGCCGCCGTCGCGCACATCCGTGCCACCGCCGTCCAAGGGTATTGGTCGGCCAAGGCGTCGGTGCTGGAACGCACGCAATGGATCCTCGACGAAACTGGACGGCACGCGTATGACGACGAATCCTTCGCCGCGCTGCTGCGCAAGGTATGCGGGACCAGCGTCGAAGCGAACGAATCCGTGCCCGCGGCCTTCGCCATCGCCAACCGATTCGCCGACGACCCGTTCCGCGCGCTCTGCTTCGCCGCCTCGCTCGGCGGGGACACCGATACCATCGCGGCCATGGCCGGGGCGGTGATCGGCGCATGCCTCGGCGTGGAGGCGTTCGACGCGGATCATCTGGCCACGCTGCGGGCCGTCAACGGGCTTGAACTGGAACCGGTCGCCGAGGGACTGCTCGCCATCCGGCAACGGCGGGAACGAGGCGTGCGATGAACGGCGCGCGATGTGCGGATTCGCCCGGGCGGGTCGTCTCGTTCGGACAGGTCATCATCGACCTGACCATACGGGTCGGGCGGGTGCCGCATCCGGGGGAGGACGTGTACGCCGACCGGGCCGTGGAACGCGCCGGCGGCCTACTGGTTCTGGCACCATATCCCCACCCGGTCGGAAATCGTCGCGCAGATTCAGGCGATGAGCGACGCCGGCTACCAATCGTTCCAGATCCAGACGAGGCTGTCCTTCCTGCGGGACCGGTACCTGTCGGACGACTACCTGGCCATGTGCCGTCTCGCCGCCGACGAGGCCGCCTCCCGGGGGATGATGATCGGCGTCTACGACGAATACAACTGGCTGTCCGGATGGCGGTTCCGCCCGGTGACGCGGGATGTGGATGCGACGTGCTCCTGGCAGCCGATCATGCCGTTCGACGGGTGGCAGGCGCAGGGGTATCCGACGTTCTGCGGCACCGGCGAATACCGCATCGACGTGGAGATCCCCGACGGTGCCGTGTCGCCCGACGGGTGGGAGCTGCTGCTCCCCGTCACCGAGGATTCGGTGGAGGTGTTGGTGGATGGCAGGCCTGCGGGTGCGGCCCCCTGGCCGTCCGGCGCGATTCGGCTCGGCGGGTCGTTGCATGCCGGGGTCAACGTGTTGATGGTCCGGGTCACGTCGTCGGCCGCCAACCACTACTATCACGGGACCGGTCTGCAGGGCGACGGTCCGGCGCGGTGCGGCCTGCTCGCGGCGCCGGTGCTTTGCCCGGTGCGCCGGTGGCATGATATCGACAGCCTGTTGGCCTGAGACGTGCGGCACGCGTTGGCGTCTGACCTAGGCTGACATGCCCCGGTATGCCCTGTCGGTCGGTCGCCGAATCTGACGGCGTGCCGGTCTGACGGCGTGCCGGGCGGTCGAATCCGTCCCGGCGCGCTGCCATAATCGAACATATGTACGAATGTCTGGATCTGTTCTCCGAGCCCACCGGGGCATGGTTCAGACATGCGTTCGCGCAGGGGGAGACGGCGGCGCAGCGCCAGGCCTGGCCGGTTATCGCGAAAGGGAATGACGCGCTGGTCATCGCGCCGACCGGTTCCGGCAAGACGCTCTCCGCGTTCCTGTACGCCATCGACCGGCTGATGAACCGCGCAGCGGATCCGCGGGATGCGGGCGGCTCCCGCTCCCGCAAACCCGCCAAGGGCGTCAAGGTGCTGTATATCTCGCCGTTGAAGGCGCTGGGCGTGGACGTGGCGCGCAATCTGGAAACGCCGCTGGCGGGCATCGCCGCCCAATGCAAGGCCATGGGCCTCAACCCGCCGTCGATCCGCGTGGCCACGCGCAGCGGCGACACCACGGCGCAGGAGCGGCGAGCCATCGCCTCGCACCCGCCGGACATCCTGGTCACCACGCCCGAATCGTTGTATCTGCTGCTCACCTCCAAGGCGCGGCGCATCCTGTCCACGGTGCGCACCGTCATCGTGGACGAGATCCATGCCATCGCCGGCACCAAACGCGGGGCGCATCTGGCGTTGAGCCTGGAACGGCTGGATATGCTGACCGCCGAACCCGTACAGCGCATCGGACTGTCAGCCACGGTGCGTCCGGCCGAGGCCGCGGCGCGGTTCCTCGGTGGCGCGCGGGCCGTCACCATCGTCGACGTGCAGTCGCACCCCGCCATGGAACTCAAGGTGGTCGAACCGGTCGAGCAGATGCCCGAATCCGCCGCTCCCGCGAACCGGTCGTGTGGCGGCGCTGGGTCCGGGAAACCGTCCGGGCTCCCTTCCATCAGCGGGGTCACGCCGGCCATGATGAGACTCGCCGAACGTCAGGGCACTGCCGCGGCTTCACCGGGTCCGCCTCAAGGTCCGCTGCGGACTCGCGCCGACGTCGAAGCAGGGGAGACGACATCGGCACCGGGAAACGCCATATCGGCGGACGAACGTGCCGGATCGGTATGGCCCGCTGTGGAGCGCAGCATTCTCAACGAGGTGCTCAGTCATCACACCACGCTCGTGTTCGTCAACTCGCGCGGCTTGGCGGAACGGCTCACCGCGCGGCTCAACGACCTGTACGCCGCCATGCCCGGCCACGGCGATGCGGATGCGCCTCGGTCGGATGAACCGTACGCCGGTCAGCGGCATTTCCATCCCATGGCGGGGCCGTCCACGAATCTCATCCATCCGCATGCGCCGGAGGACACCATCGCCATGGCCCACCACGGATCGGTGTCCAAGGATCGCCGCAAACGCATCGAGGAGGACCTCAAGCACGGCCGACTGCGCTGCGTGGTGGCCACCAGCAGCCTGGAACTCGGCATCGATATGGGCAGCGTGGACCTGGTCATCCAGGTCTCCCCGCCGCTATCCGTGTCCTCGGGGCTGCAGCGGGTCGGTCGTGCCGATCATCAGGTGGGCGGCGTCTCCCACGCGCTGTTCTACCCGCTGACGCGCGAGCAGATTATCGGCGCGGCCGCCACCGTGGAATGCATGCTGACCGGCGACATCGAGCCGCTTTCCATACCGCGCTGTCCACTGGACGTACTGGCCCAGCATACGGTGGCCGCCGCGGCCATGGAGGACCTGAACCCCGACGACTGGTATCAGATGGTCCGCCGTGCCGCCCCGTTCGCCGACTTGGACCGCTCCGTGTTCGACTCGGTGCTCGGCATGCTGACCGGCGCCTATGATTCCGAGGCATTCACCGCCTTCCGGCCCAGCCTGATGTGGAACCATGAGGAGCATCTGATCTCCGCGCGGCCCGGGGCGCAGCGGCTGGCCGTCACCTCCGGCGGTACGATCCCGGACCGTGGCCAGTACACGGTGGTCCTACCGGAACAGGAGGCTGGCAAAGGGCCCAAGCGCGTCGGCGAACTCGACGAGGAGATGGTCTACGAATCCCGCATCGGCGACGTCATCACCCTCGGCACCTCCACCTGGCAGATCCAGGACATCACCCACGACCGCGTGGTGGTGGTGCCGGCCCCCGGCCGCACGGCCCGGTTGCCGTTCTGGCACGGCGAGGGCTTCGGACGCGATGCCGGATTCGGCGAGATGCAGGGCCGGTTCGTGCGGGATATGGTCAACGGTCTGCACGACGGCGATTGCACGGTGGCATCCGTTGGTGTGGCGCCATCCGATTACCCAGCGTCATCCGATTGCGCGGCATCGTCCGACGGCATGACGTCCTCGTCGGATGCGGCCGCATTCGATGACGATACGACGGATCGATTGCGCGCGGACGGACTCGACGGCAACGCCATCTCCAACCTAGCCCAACTGCTGCACGAGCAGCGCATCGCCACCGGCGCGGTGCCGACCGACCGCACGCTGGTGGTGGAGCGATGCCCGGACGAGGAGGGCGACTGGCGGATCGTGCTCCACTCGCCGTACGGCAAGCGCGTGCACGAACCGTGGGCGATGATCGTCGGCAACCGGATCAAGCAGCGCTACGGATACGACGGCCAGGTCTACGCCTGCGACGACGGCATCATCCTGCTGCTGCCTCAGTCCGACGGGCATATCCCGGCCGCCGAGCTGTTCACGGTCGATCCCGATGACATCCAACGACTGGTGGCCGAACAGGTGGGGGAGTCGGTGCTGTTCACCGCACGCTTCCGCGAATGCGCGGCGCGTTCGCTGTACCTGCCGCGCACCGACCCGGGCAAGCGCGTGCCGCTGTGGCAGCAGCGCTTGCGTGGCGTCCAACTGCTCAACGCCGCGCGGACGCAGCGCAACTTCCCGCTGCTGCTGGAGACCACCCGCGAATGCCTGCAGGACGTCTACGACCTGCCCGCGCTCCGGCGGCTGATGACACGGCTCTCCAACGGTGAGATCGACCTGGTCGATGTCGAGACGCAGGCGCCGTCGCCGTTCGCCGAAACCATCATGTTCGGCTATGTGGGGCAGGTGATGTATCAGTATGACCAGCCGCACGCCGAACGCAGCGCGGCCCTGCTCTCGCTGGACTTCGACGCGCTGGAGCGCCTGCTCGGCACCGCCGACATGACCGCAGTGCTCGACCCGGACGTCATCCACGACGTGGAACGGGAACTGGCCGGGCGGACGTTCTGGAACGAACTGGACGAGCGTGATGTTGCCGGCCGTGTGGCCCGATACGCCAAGACGCATGGCCCGTTCACCGTTGACATGATGATGGTGGAGCTGCATCTGGACGCCGAACGCGCGGTGCGCGAGCTTGACGGGCTCAAAGCGCGCGGCGAGGTGCTGACCGGCTTGTTCATGACGAATCCGGGACGGGGAAATGGCTCTCGCTCAACCGTCGATGATGCACAACCTGGTGAAGGTGCGGAATCGTATGGCGGCATGGGCAAGCTTGTCGGCGGCATGGGTCCAGATGTTGAGATGTCGGATGACCACAGGCCCGTTCAGTATCTGCATCGCGATGTGTTCCGCCGCATCCGCGCACGCTCGCTGAGCAAGGCGCGTGAGACCATCAAACCGGTGGCGCCGGCGGTCTATCAGTCGTTGCTGCTGGACCGTCAGGGGGTAGGTCCGGTCGGCGGCGAACGGTATGACGGCGCGGACGGGCTGATGCGTGTCATCGAACAGCTGGAGGGTGTGGCCCTGCCATTGCCGGTATGGGAAGGCGCGGTGTTCCCGGCGCGGGTGCGCGGCTACCAGCCCGCCATGCTGGACGAACTGCTCGCCTCCGGGGATGTGGTGTGGGCCGGGGAGAAAACCGCCGGCACCAAGGCCAAGGAACCCGGCCGCATCGCCTTCCATCCCGCCGACTCGGAACTACTGATCAATACCGCGGCAGCCGACGCAACTGGGCATCCATCCGATGGCGCGCCCGATGACACTATGACCGGCGACACTGCGCCCGACGATGATGCGGGACAGGCGTTGGAGTCTGTGCGGACGCTGCCCGACGCCATCCTGCACGTCCTGGCGGCCGGCGGCGCGTTCCGGGCGGAACGGCTGGCGGAACTGGTTCGCGCGGCATGGAGGCCGGATACCGAACCGGTCGATCTCGAAACCGGGGAGATCCGCCCCCCGGCCTGGTCGAACAGCCAATTCGAGGACGCCCTGTGGTCGCTGGTCTGGCAGGGCGCGGTGACCAACAGTTCGCTGACACCCGTTCGCGCCATGGCGTCGGCTGTGAGCTCCCATGCCACGCGCAGTGTATCCGTGGGCCGCACACGCCGCCGCGCCCGCGTGGCCGTACAGGTGCCGGTGCTCATGCAGGGGCTATGGTCGGCCGTGCCAACCGTCACCGCCACCGCCGAACAGCGCTCGCTGGCGCGGATCGAGGTTCTGCTGGACAGGTACGGCATCATCGCCCCGCCGTTGATCGACGCCGAGGACGTGCCGGGCGGCTTCTCCGCGCTGTATCCGGTGCTGCGCCGTATGGAGGAGCACGGCACGCTGGTGCGCGGCATGTTCGTGCAGGGGTTCGGCGCCGCGCAGTTCGCCCGACGCGACACCGTGGACCAGCTGCGCCATGCGGGGGAGGGACACAGCCGGTCCTGTGTGGCCATCGAGGTCATGGATCCCGCCAACCTGACCGGTGCGGCCGTGGCCTGGCCGCAGTATGGCGGCACGGCCAACAAACCATTGCGGCGTGCCGGAGGCATGGTGGTGCTGGACCACGGCAACCCGGTGGTCTACGCCGCGGTCAAGGGCCATCACCTGACCACGTTCACCGACGACGGGGACACGCTGCGCCGCGCCTTCGCCGAACTCGCCTATGCCCTGCAGCGCCGCCCCTCCGGCAGCGTCACCTTCGCCGATCTCAACGGCGAGCCGTTGACCGCCCGCACCGAAGCCGCCCGCATCCTGCACGCCGCCGGCTTCACCCCCTGTCCCCAGGGCATGAAGCTGTACCGGTGATGGGATGTTCGCTTTGTGAACGATACCCGCTTCAGCCGGAAACCGAGGGATAATCTAACGAAGGTTTGACCGGAACCGTTGGGCGAGTTCCGGTGGATATTGAAGGCAATGAGAAGGGGAATGACAATATTCCTGATAGAATCCTGCCGCATAACGGCAGGTGGTGCGTGAAAAACAGACTTGCTGAGCCTGCTATAAAGATAATGGGTAGGTATGGGAGCTAATGATATATCTTCTCAGATAATCTGTTTTATCGATGTTCTGCCAAGCGGGTCCATGCACGAATCCATAGGCTTGTGGTACGGAGTCTTGGATGCGGCGATTATGGGATTCCGTACCGTACCACAGACCTGACCGGCTTTGAAGAATGGCGGAATAATGCGGATTCCATCTGGACGGATAGCCCGTGGTACGGTACGGAACCGCTGCGATGGGATTTTCCCGGTTGCGTACCACGACATTGCGGTACACAACCGTCATAACAGGGGTCTTCTGGTTCCGTACCACACCATCGTGGTACCGAAACCAGAAAAAGCATCGGATATGGTTCGGTACCGAGCAGCCGTCCGAACTCAGCCCGCGAACGCGATCGGCGCGGCCAGCTCGGTGCCCGAACCGTCGCGGCGCATATCCGGCTTCGGCAGCTCCACTGGGTTGCCGCCCTCGGTCGAGGCATGCAGCGGGTACAGACCCACCCACGCGAAGATCAGCGTGTTCTGGCCCTTCAGGAAGCGCTGCGACCGTACGCCGCCAGTGGCGCGACCCTTGGTCGGGTACATCTCCAGCGGGGTGACCTTGGCCGACCCGTTCTCGGTGCCGGGCAGCGCGTCCGCGTCGCCGGCCACGGTGAGCACCACCGCGCCGGAGGCGGAGAACAGGCCGTTCTCGCCCTCCTCATAGGTCCAGGCCACCTTGCCGGCCGGAATCACATTGAACGTCACCACCTGGCAGCCGTCGGCCAGCTTGATGCCGGCCATGCCGCCGGCCGTACGGCCCTGCGGGCGGACGTTGCCGGCCTCATAGGTCAGCAGCGAGGAATCCGAGGAGATGAACACCAGCCGGTCCTCGTCGGCGGCGGGCGCGGCGAACACCACCGTGTCCCCGTCCTTCAGGTCGATGACGCTCCACGAATCCATCGTGGTCGGCGACTCCCTGTTCCACCGCTTGATTACGCCGTGACGCGTGCCGATCGCCAGCGGCGGCAGCGCATCCCCGGACGCGTCGTCGGAGTCGGACGCATCGCCCTTGTGCGGCGGGGCGGTCATCGCGATCGCCGTCACCACGTATTCGCCGGGCACCGGATCGGTGTTCTCGGTCGTGCCCAGCAGCTCCTTGGCCTTGACGCCGCCGGCCACGCTCAGCGTGGCGGAGGCGGGCAGCGCAGGCAGGTCGGCCACATGGGCGAGCACCAGGCGTCCCGCCGACGTGATCAAACCATACGAGGCCAGCGTGGTGGTCGGGAACAGGGCCACGATCTGGTCGCCGTCCGCGCGCGCGTCACCCGACGAGCGCGACTCCCACACATCCAACGCGCTGGGGGAGGTGCGGGCGATCAGCCCGGAGGCGCTCATCATCACCACGCACGGTTCGTCGTCCAACTGCAGCGCGGATACGGCGCCCGCATCCTCGCCGGCCTTCCTGGCTGCGGCAGCGGCGGCGGCCACGTCGGCCTCGGCGGAGGACACGGTGTGCGCGGCGCGCACGGCCTCCATCGCCCCCGCGGGCACCCCCTCGGCGCCGGCCGCGGTCACCGGGTGCATCGAGCCGTCCGGATCCACATCCAGCAGCACCGTGCGGCGCGGCGAACCATACCGGTCGGCCACGTCGTCCATCTCGGCGACCACCACACGGTCCAATTCGTCCGCCGAAGCCAGAATGCGCTCCAGCTCCTCGATCCTGCAGCGCAGGTCGTCGCGTTCGGCCTCCAACTCGATTCGGCTCATCCGGGTCAGGCGACGCAGTCGCAGATCCAGGATGTACTGGGCCTGCACCTCGTCCAGGTCGAATACGGCCATCAGCCGGCTCTTGGCGGCGTCCGCGTCGTCGGAGGAGCGGATCACCTGGATCACCTCGTCGATGTCCACCATCGCCAGCAGCAGGCCCTCGACCAGATGCAGCCGCTCCTGCGCCTTCGTGCGGCGGAACTCGCTGCGGCGGCGCACCACCACGCGGCGGTGGTCGATCCACACCTGCAGCATCTCCTTCAGGCCCATCGTGTGCGGCCGGCCATCCACCAGCGCCACGTTGTTCATCGTGAAGTTGTCCTGCAGCGGCGTGTGCCTGAACAGCTGCACGAGCACCGCGTTCGGGTCGAAGCCGGTTTTGATCTCGATGACGATGCGCGTGCCGTTATGCCGGTCGGTCAGGTCGATCGCGCCCGAGATGCCTTCGAGCTTGCGGTTCTTGACCCCCTCGGAGATGCGCTCCAGCACGCGCTCGGGGCCCACCATGAACGGCAGCTCGGTCACCACGATTGCCTTCTTGCGGGCCGTGACGTTCTCGATATGCGTGGCCGAGCGGGTGGTCAGCGTGCCGCGGCCGGACGCGTAGGCCTCGCGGATGCCGTCGCGACCGATGATGATGCCGCCGCCCGGCCAGTCCGGGCCCGGCACATAGCGCATGAGCTCCTCCAGCGTGGCGTCCGGATGCGCCATCAGATGCTTGGCCGCGTTGATGACCTCGCCCAGGTTGTGCGTGGCCATGTTCGTGGCCATGCCCACGGCGATGCCCGAACCGCCGTTGACCAGCAGGTTCGGGATGGCGGCCGGCAGCACGGTCGGCTCCTTGAGTTTGTTGTCGTAATTCGGCGCGAAGTCGACCGTATCCTCGTCGATGTTCGCGTTCATGCCCAGCGCCGCGGGCGCGAGCCTGGCCTCGGTATAACGGGAGGCGGCCGGCCCATCATCTAGGGAGCCGAAGTTGCCGTGGCCGTCCACCAGCGGCAGACGCATGGCGAACGGCTGCGCCAGACGCACCATGGCCTCGTAGATCGCCGAATCGCCGTGCGGGTGGAGCTTGCCCATCACCTCACCGACCACGCGCGCCGACTTCATGTACGGGCGGTCCGGGTTCAGGTTCATCTGGCCCATCTGGTAGACGATGCGGCGCTGCACCGGCTTCATGCCGTCGCGGGCGTCGGGCAGGGCGCGCGCATAGATCACCGAATACGCGTATTCGAGGAACGACTTGCTCATCTCCTCGTTCAACGGCGTCTCGACGATATGCTCCTTGACCGTGCGCGGGTCGAAGGCCGGCTGCGCCGTCTTGCGATGTGATGCCATGCGACAAGCTCCCAACATTGAAACCAACAGGAAACCTACAAACCGAACCAGTGTACCGCAACGGCGAAACCTGCCGACTTCGGTTTTCGCCCGACGGTGGTTGAATGAACGGTATGAGTGTGGACGTGCCCGAGATGGAGGAGTTGCTGCGACCGGTGCCGGTCGCGCGGTATGGGGACGACGCCGACGGCGCCGCGCGTGGGGGAGCGCTGCACCTGTCGAGTCTGCTGCCGGCGCTGGCCTGCGCGATCGGGCATCCGACGCCGACGGCGGTGCACCGCGACCCGGACGAGGCGCACCGGAAGCTGGGTCTGCCGGAGGTCGAATCCGCGGTTGTGGTGCTGATCGACGGCCTGGGCTATTGGAATCTGGCGATGCGGCTCGGCCACGCCCCGTACCTGCGGTCGCTGATGAACGAGCCGGCCAACCAGCGGCCGATCTCCACCTGCGCACCCAGCACCACGGTGGCGGCCATGTCCACGTTCGGCACCGGCACCTGCCCCGGACTGACCGGCATGACCGGGTATACGCAACGCAACCCCGAAACCGGCGAGCTGGCCCAGATGATCCAGTTCAGGCAGGCGATCGCCCCGCGCGACCTGCAACGCCAGCCGACCGTCTTCGAACTGCTGCGGGAGCGTGGCGTGCGCGTCACCAGTTCGGGGCTGCCGAAATTCGCCGCATCGCCGCTGACCGAGGCGGCGCTGCGCGGCACCGACTACATCTCGAACGTGGCGCCGCGCGACCGCGTGCTCGCCGCGGCCGACGCCGCCCGCACGCCCGGCCTGACCTACCTGTATATCCGTGATGCGGATAAGATCGGACACACCTACGGCTGGGACAGCGACAAATGGATCGGCACCTTCGAACGCATCGACGCGCAGCTGGCCCTGCTGCGCCGCAGTGTGCCCAAGGGCACGCTGATCGTCATCACCGCGGATCACGGCATGGTCTCCTCCGATCCGCAGCGGCGCATCGACATCGCGGTCACGCCGCGGTTGGCGCAGGGCGTGGCGATGGTGGGCGGCGAACCGCGGTCGGTGATGCTGTACGCGCAGGAGGGCGAGGACCCGGAGGATATCGCCGATCGATGGCGGGGATTCCTGGGGGATGGGGCGCAGGTCCGTACCAGGGCGCAGGCGTTGGCCGAGGGGCTGTTCGGCCCGGTCGAGCCGCGTGTGGAGCCGATGATCGGCGACGTGCTGGTTTCGGCCGTGGGGTCGCTGACCTTGGTCGATTCGCGGATACAAACGGCGCAGGCGATGCAGTTGCCCAGCGTGCACGGCGCGCACACGATGCTGGAGATGGACATCCCCTGCCTGATCGACCTGGCCTGAACCGGTCTGAATCGAAGCGGACTGAATCGACCGGGCTTGGCGCGAACTGACCGGGCCTGGTCGATTCAGTCGCCGAACAGGATCTCGTCCCAGCTGGGAACGGCGGAACGGCCGGAGCGGCGTTTCGGCTTGGCCGCGGGCTGCGCCGGCGTGGGGGCGGCCGTCGCGTCGGCAGCGTCGGCATCGGATTGCGACGGATCCGCTGCGGGTGTCTGTGCGGGGGAGACGGTCGGTTCCGGCTGCGGCGTTGCGGCGTTGTCGGCCGGCGCGGGCGCTGCCGGCTGCGCAAGATCGGGCCTGACGGCGGGCATCGTGGGCTCCGGCGTGCTCCACGCCGAAACCGTCTGCTCGATGCGTGCGGAACGGGCGGAGTCGCCGGGAAGATTCAGCGGTACGGCAAAGCCGTCGTCGTACCCCGACTCGGCGGCGGGCGCAACGGCCTGCCCCGGTCGATCGCCGCCCTGCTCGCCCAGCAGCTTGCCGGCGGTGCGGTTCAAGCACGTCACGGCATTGTCGTGCATATTCCACGACCACTCGGCGCGGATGGTCCGCCCGGCGGAGGTGAACTGCGCGGTGATCCGCCACGGTTCCAGCCCGCGACGCGTGGCCTTCCAGACCACGTCCTCGGGGCGCACCCGCGCCGCGGCGAACGTGCGGTCGATCAGCTCGGACAGGGTATGCGCGCGACTGTCCTTGGGCGCGGGCACGGAAAGGAACTGTTCGATGGCGTACTGCTTCTCGGTTTCCACGGAGGCGGAGAACCTTCTGACCAACGCCGCGCTCACCCCATAGCGTTCGGCCACGCGCGCGGGGTCGGCGCCGGCCCGGATCAGGGACTGGATCTGCGAGATCGGCAACGTCTGCGAGGGCGCCGGCCGCGGCGCGATCTCCGCGGTGATCTGCTTGGCCTCAAGGATGGCGTGCTCCAGCGTGTCGTCCACATGGACGGCGAACTGTTCCTCGCCTGCAACGAACACCAGGCGTCCCTCGGCGTCCACATGGTCGAAACGGGCTTGAACAAGCGGCTGATCAGGCATGAGCGCACCACTTTCCTCTTGCGAACCGGACCTTATTCCATTGTGCCCCACGTGTCGGATTTTACGAGTATTTCAAATCGTGTATCCTATGCGGGGGAATGTCATGTATTCTATGGCGCATAATCGCCATTACGGAGAAAGGACCACCATGGCACAGGATTACGATTCGCCCCGCAACAAGGACGAGGACGAGGAGTCGCTGCAGGCTCTGGGCAAGGGCGCGCAGAATTCGGCCAGCGACATCGACGACGATGAGAATGCCATCGCCGAGGACTACGAGCTGCCCGGCGCCGATCTGAGCAACGAGGACGCCTCGGTGACGGTGATCCCGATGCAGGGCGACGAGTTCATCTGCTCGGAATGCTTCCTGGTCAAGCACCGCAGCCAGCTGGCCGAAACCACCGCGGACGGACAGCCGATCTGCAAGGAGTGCGCCGCCTGATGGCATTCGACGAGGCGTATAACGAGCCGGAGCACGTGGAGGTGCTGATCCGGTCGATCGACCCATCCCATCCGATTGAACTTCGGTATGCGCATGCCGGTGACGCGGGCGCCGACCTGGTGACCACCGAGGAGGTGACCCTGAAGCCGTTCGAACGCGCCCTGGTGCCGACCGGTGTGGCCATCGCGCTGCCGGCGGGGTATGTGGCGCTGGTGCATCCGCGCTCCGGTCTGGCCGTGCGCCAGGGGGTGACGGTGCTCAACGCGCCCGGAACCGTGGACGCCGGATATCG
The DNA here is from genome assembly GCF_000741215.1 of Bifidobacterium pullorum subsp. gallinarum. Classification (GTDB taxonomy): domain Bacteria; phylum Actinomycetota; class Actinomycetes; order Actinomycetales; family Bifidobacteriaceae; genus Bifidobacterium; species Bifidobacterium pullorum_B. Next base: position 163,530 of record NZ_JGYX01000002.1, on the reverse strand, counting down.
CGGCGAGATCAAGGTGCCGTTGATCAATCTGGATCCGGAGCATACCGTGACGTTCCACCCCGGCGACCGCATCGCCCAGCTGGTGATCCAGCGGTATGTGGAGGCCCGGTTCATCCCGGCGGAAACGCTACCCGGATCGGACCGCGCCGAACGGGGATTCGGGTCGACGGGCGTGTCCGCCTGAATCCCGACATTCCACGCAGCCGTCCACAGCCCGTAAGGGTAGGATGGAGTGCATACGAGAGGAGGTACAACGATGGTGTCCGACGTTGATGATGGGTATTTCTCCGCTCGTACGCTCGGTTGCGAGATCAGCGGCAATCCGCTCGATCCGCTTGAACCGATTATGAACGCCTGCAAGGCGCACCACCCGGACGAGGATATGGACATCCTCAACCGCGCCTACCGCCGGGCGGTGCGCCAGCATTCCCCCCAGCGCCGCAAGTCAGGCGAGCCGTACATCATCCATCCGCTGGCGGTGGCGCAGATCCTGGCGGACCTGGGCATGGGGCCCCTGGTGGTGGCGGCCGGCCTGCTGCACGACACGGTGGAGGACACCGACTATACGCTGGAGGAGTGCCGCGCCGAATTCGGCGACACCGTCACCGGTCTGGTGGACGGCGTGACCAAGCTCTCCAAGATGGAATACGGCGATTCGGCGCAGGCCGAGACCATCCGCAAGATGGTGGTGGCGATGAGCCGCGACGTGCGCGTGCTGGTCGTCAAGCTCGCCGACCGTGTGCACAACGCCCGCACCTGGCGGTACGTGAAAACCTCCAGCGCGCAGAAGAAGGCCCGCGAGACGCTGGACGTGTACGCCCCGTTGGCCAACCGGCTGGGCATGAACGCCATCAAGACGGAGCTCGAGGAACTGAGCTTCAAGGTGCTCTACCCGAAGATCTACAACGAGATCGTGGTGCTGGTGGCCCGCCGGGCCGGCCAGCGCGACGTGTACCTCAAGCAGATCCTGAGCGAGATCAACGAGGATCTCGAGGAACAGCACATCAAGGCCTACGTCACGGGCCGTCCGAAGGACTACTTCTCGATCTACCAGAAGATGATCGTGCGCGGGCACGATTTCGAGAACATCTACGACCTGGTGGGCGTGCGCATCATCGTTGATACGATCAGCGACTGCTATGCGGCGCTCGGCGCCGTGCATGCGCGGTGGAGCCCGGTGCCGGGCCGGTTCAAGGACTACATCGCCATGCCCAAGCTCAACATGTACCAGAGCCTGCACACCACGGTGGTGGGCCCGGGCGGCAAGCCGGTGGAGGTCCAGATCCGCACATGGGACATGCACCGGCGCGCCGAGTTCGGCATCGCCGCGCATTGGAAGTACAAGGCCAACGGGCAGGCCGGGCGTGCGCTGAGTTCGCCGGACGCCGACGACCGTAAGCGTGAGAACAGCGAGAACCAGGAGCTCAGCGAGGCCGATAACCTCAAGTGGATCCAGCAGCTTGCCGATTGGACGAGCGAGACCCCCGACTCGAACGAGTTCCTGGGTTCGTTGAAGGAGGATCTCGGCTCGGCCGAGGTCTACGTGTTCACGCCGAAGGGCAAGATCGTGTCCCTGCCCGCGCAGGCCACGCCGGTCGACTTCGCCTACGCCGTGCACACCGAGGTGGGCCATCGCACGATGGGCGCGCGCGTCAACGGCCGTCTGGTGCCGTTGGACACCAAACTGGAGAACGGCGACACCGTGGAGGTGCTCACCTCCAAGTCCGATACCGCCGGTCCGTCCCGCGACTGGCTGAGCTTCGTCAAGAGCCCGAAGGCCCGCAACAAGATCCGGCAGTGGTTCAGCAAGGAACGCCGCAGCGAGGCCATCGAGGAAGGCCGCGACGACCTGACCCGCGCCATGCGCAAGCGCAACCTGCCGATCTCCACGCTGATGTCGCCCGAGGCGCTGATCGGCGTGGCCGACGAGCTCAACTACCCGAACCCGGACAGTCTGTTCGCGGCCATCGGCGACGGCCAAGTCTCCACGCAGAACGTCATCGCCCATCTGGTCAAGGACGCCGGTTCCGACGAGGTGGACGAGGAGGCCGAGCAGGAGCTGCTGCCGCTGCGCCGCACGCCGGAACGCTCCAAGCCCACCAATGCGCTGGGCATCTCCGTCAAGGGCGTGGGCGATGTCTGGGTCAAGCTGGCGCGCTGCTGCACGCCCGTCCCCGGCGATGACATCGTCGGCTTCATCACCCGCAACCAGGGCGTATCGGTGCATCGCACCGACTGTCAGAACATGATCGACCTGCAACGCCGGCAGCCCGAACGCGTCATCCCCGTGCAATGGACGAGCACGAAGGGCCTGTTCATGGTCAAGATCCAGGTGGAGGCGTTGGACCGCCCGCATCTGCTGAGCGACGTGACGCGCGTGCTCTCGGACCACGGCGTGAACATCATGTCCGGCAACATCGCCACTGGCGCCGATCGCGTGGCCATCAGCCAGTTCTCGTTCGAGATGGCCGACCCGCAGCATCTGAACACGCTGCTGTCCGCCGTGCGCAAGATCGACGGCGTCTTCGACGTCTACCGCATCACCGGCGCCAAGGATTCCGCCGAACCGCGCCTGCGCCGCATGCAATAGACCGGCTGTCGTGACTCTGACGCAAAAAATGGTGGTGGCGGCTCGCTGCGGAGTCGCCACCATCGATATCAATGAATCGAACGGTGGAACCGTTACTTACTTACCTACTTGACCACTTCCACCGAGATGATGCCGGCGGGTTCCATCGGACGGTCGGAGCGATCGGTCGGTAGCGCTTCGAGCTTGTCCACCACGGCCTTGGACTCGTCATCGGCCACCTCGCCGAAGATCGTGTGATGGCCGTTGAGCCACGGTGTCGGCACGGTGGTGATGAAGAACTGCGAGCCGTTGGTGCCGTGGATCTTGCCGTCCATGCCGCGGCGCAGGCCGGCGTTCGCCATGGCCAGCAGGTACGGGTGGTCGAAGGTCAGCGTCGGCACGATCTCGTCGTCGAAGTCGTAGCCGGGGCCGCCGGTGCCGGTGCCCAGCGGGCAGCCGCCCTGGATCATGAAGTCCTTGATGATGCGGTGGAAGGTCAGGCCGTCGTAGAACGGCTCGTTGCGCTCCTCGCCGGTCATCGGGTCGCGCCAGGTCTTCTCGCCGGTGGCGAGCCCCACGAAGTTGGCCACGGTTTCCGGGGCCAGGTCGTCGAACAGGTTGATGGTGATGTCACCCTCGGAGGTGCGCATGATAACTGTAGTGCTCATGCCTGCCAGTCTCCCATGCCGCCCCGACCGCGCGACGTTGTCTGGGTGTATCAGTCGGCGTAATGTTCGAGTCCGGATCATAGCTGATTTCTTTGGAACGTTTTGTAAAAGGATTTACGGAAGTTTCGGGCGTTACCGAATACGTATCGTTCGGAGTTTGTGGGCTGTCCGGCGTCGAAGTGTAGTTTGGTCAGCTCCAGACAGCAGGCAAGGTCGGCGACTTGGGCGAGTCGATATAAACGGTAGTCAGTAGGGTCAAGATGCCTGTGATCAATGTTGATGATGAGCTCATCGGTATCGGAGAGAATGCGCGCAAGCTGCTTCTGCCCGTCGTCATAGTAGAGAATTGTTTTATCGTATGAGGCGAATAGCTTGTGGTTCTCCCGGAAGAATGAGGTGATTTCACGCGAGACTCTTCTCTCCAGGTCGCTCGGTGCGCGGCAAATGCGTCGGTCAAAGGAAAAGACCTTATATTTAAGACCGCATTTCCGGGCAAACAGATACAGCCTGGAGAGAAGGTAACGCTGTTCTTGTAGGGTCAAATCGCGGTATTCATCTTCGTGGCGCAACAGGGGTCGAGTGTGGATGGAAGAAGTGCGTAGGTTGTTGTTGATCAGGTCGGAGTCGAGTGCGAGCATTTGCTCGGTGATGAGGTTGCTCTGGTCGTGGAGAACCATCGAAACAATGTAGAACGATGTGTCGGGTTTGTAAGGTCCGAAATCGCCGCTTTCGTCTATAAATAAGCTCAACTCCGACATATTATCCCCCAAGCAAATACAAGAATGGCGGGGATCTTCCCCGCCGATTTGTTGAACCCGAAAGCTCATAGTTCAGGATAACACGACGCATGGTGAACACGCCAAACCTTATGTGCATAAAAATATGCGTGCGTGCGAATGACTATACATTGATGTAGGATGGTCAGCCAGTAATCACATGGTGGGATCTGAAAGACCGAGAATATCCGGGCCCACCCGCTTGGAGAATAAGAGGAAAGACTGAAGACATGGAATACCTGGTGCTGTTGGGCATCGCCGTCGTCATCGTCGGCTTCGCCCTGCGGCTGGACTCGATCCTCATCGTGTTCCTGGCCGCCATCGTCACCGCGCTGCTGGGCAATCTCGGCATCGACGGCTTCCTGACCACGCTGGGCGAATCGTTCGTCTCGAACCGCAGCGTGGCGCTGTTCATCATCATCCTGCTGGTCACGGGCACGTTGGAACGCAACGGCCTGAAGCAGGCCGCCGCCGAGCTGATCGGCAAGGCCAAGGGTGCCACGCCCGGCATCATCATCGCGCTGTACGGCGTGATGCGTCTGGTGTTCGCCGCGTTCAACGTGAGCTTCGGCGGCGTGGCCGGATTCGTGCGTCCGATCATCATGCCGATGGCCGTCGGCGCCATCGAGGCCACCGGTCACAAGCCGGACGAGGACTACGTCGAACAGCTCAAGGGCATGGCCTCCGGCATGGAGAATGTCGCCTGGTTCTTCGGCCAGGTGCTCTTCGTCGGCACCTCCGGCGCGATCCTGGTCAAGACCACGTTGGCGCCGCTCGGCTATGACGTGGATCTGCTGCAGCTGGCCATCATCGAGATCCCGGTGGCGCTGATCGCCGTGGGCGTGACCGCCGCTTACTACATTATCAAGGATGCGCGGCTGCGCAGAAAATTCTACGGCGGCGAATCCGGCGTCCGGAAGCCGGATTCGGTGAAGGAAGGGGAGTGACGTCATGGCGTTCTTCATGGATCCCGAGGTGCTATCCAGCGACAAGATCATGGAGGTGTTCTACATCGTCATGGGTCTGATGAGCATCTATGCGGGCGTGCATAACCTGCGTGACAGGTCCAACCCGTCGCGGTACGGAACCTTCGTCTTCTGGACGCTGCTCGGCGTCGTCATCGCCTTCGGCCGCTGGATTCCGCCGATGATCGACGGCCTGCTCATCGTCATCATGGTCATCCCCGCCATCGCCCAGCGCGTCAAGCCGGGCAAGGCCGCCGAACCGACCGACGCCGAGGTGGAGGGCAACTTCCGGCGCATCGGGCAGAAGGTGTTCATCCCCGCGCTCGCCATCGGCGTCTTCGCCATCGCCGGCGCGCTGATCCCCGCCATCGGCGCGCTCGCCGGCTGCTGCATCGGCGTGTTCGTCTCCGCGATCATCCTGTGGGCGTTCAACCGCGCCAACACGCTGGCCGTGTTCCTGGGCGACTCCGAGCGGCTGCTGTCCGCGATGGGTCCGCTGTGCATGCTGCCGATGCTCCTGGCCAGCCTGGGCGCGATTTTCGACGCGGCCGGCGTGGGCGACGTCATCGCGCGGATTGTCGGCGGTGTGATCCCTGCAGGCAACCGGACCGTCGGCATCATCGTGTTCGCGCTCGGCATGATGCTGTTCACGATGATCATGGGCAACGCCTTCGCCGCCATCACCGTGATGACCGTGGGCATCGGCGCCCCGTTCGTGCTCTCCCTCGGCACCGACCCCGCCGTCGTCGGCATCCTGGCGCTGACCTGCGGCTACTGCGGCACGCTGCTGACGCCGATGGCCGCGAACTTCAACATCGTGCCCGTAGCCATGCTCCAGATGAAGGACCGCATGGGCGTGATCAAGAACCAGGTGCTGCCCGCGTTCGTCATGATCGTCGTGCAGATCATCTACATGCTCATCGCCTGCTGACGGCCGTGCCGGGATGCGGGCAGGTGCATGCAGGTATAAAGGAATGGGAAATCCATCAGGATGGAACGGCGTCGGACGCTGCGGCGCTTCCAGCACGATACAGGAGGTTTGATGATGCTGAGCAAGATTCTGATCACCGGATTCGACCCGTTCGGCGGCGAATCCGTCAACCCGGCGTATGAGGCGGTCAAGCTGCTGCCGGACGCCATTGCGGGGGCGCGGATCGTCAAGCTGGAGGTGCCCACCGTGTTCACGCGCAGCGCCGAGGTGCTGGAACAGGCCATCGCGGCCGAACGCCCCGACGCCGCGATCTGCATCGGGCAGGCCGGCGGCCGCAGCTGCGTGACGGTCGAACAGGTGGCCATCAACCTGGCCGAGGCCCGCATCCCGGACAACGACGGCGAACAGCCGCTGGGTCAACCGCTGCGCGAGGATGGTCCCGCGGCCTACTTCGCCACCGTGCCGGTCAAGGCCATGGTCGCCGGCATCCGTGCGCATCATCTGCCGGCGTTCGTCTCCTACACGGCCGGCACCTTCGTATGCAACAGCATCATGTATCACGCGCTGTACCTGTGCGAGCGGCGGTTCCCCGGCACCATCGCCGGATTCATGCACGTGCCGTACGAACCCGGCCAGGTGGTGGACAAGCCCGAAGGCACCCCGTCGATGCCGCTGGACACCATCGCCGCATCGCTGGAGTACGCCATCGAAGCCGTGGTCCGCGGCGACGGGGCGGACGACGCGGTGGCCGGCGCCACGCACTGACACGCATCGATCCCTGCCGCAACGCACAGGCACCCAACGAGTCCCAGTGATGGAGAACGACACCCCATGACCCTGCCCATTCGACGTATCCTCGGGTTTCTGCGCCGTGAGACGGTGCTATGCGTGGCCGTGGTGCTGGCTGTGGCCTCGGCGTTCGTCGTGCCGCCATCCGCCGACTACCTCGGCTACATCGACTGGGATACGCTGGCGCTGCTGTTCTCGCTGATGGCGGTGATGAAGGGGTACCAGCAGATCGGCATCTTCGCGCGGCTGAGCGACGCACTGCTCCAGCGTGTGGCGACCACCCGCGGCATGGTGATGGTCCTGGTGTTCCTGCCGTTCTTCCTGAGCATGGTGGTGACCAACGACGTCTCGCTGATCACCTTCGTGCCGTTCGCGCTGGTGGTGTTGCGCATGGCCGGGTGGGAGCGGCTGATCGTGCCGACCGTGATCCTGCAGACGATCGCCGCGAATCTCGGCAGCATGCTCACGCCGATGGGCAACCCGCAGAACCTGTATCTCTACGCGCGCTCGGGGATGGGATTCGGCGAGCTGGTGACGCTGACGCTGCCGTACGTGGCGGTCTCCGGCATCGTGCTGGCGGCGGTAATCGGCGTGGGGTTGCGCCGCCCGAAACCCGTGCAAGGCGTTTCGGTGGACGTGCACGTATGCCGCCGGCGTTCGCTGGTGGGCTGCACCGGAGGATTCGTGCTCTGTCTGCTGGCCATATTCGGTCTGGTGCCGCCATGGGCGATCGCCGCGCTGGCCGCCGTCACGCTGCTGGTGGTGAACCGGCGTGTGCTGGCCAGCGTCGACTACTCGCTGCTGGCCACGTTCGTCGCGTTCTTCATCTTCATCGGCAATATGGGCAACATCGGGCCGTTCCGCGACCTGCTGGCCGTCATGCTGGAAGGACGTGTGCAGATCGTGTCCGTGCTCGCCAGCCAAGTCGTCAGCAACGTGCCGGCCGCCCTGCTGCTGTCGGGGTTCACCGACGATTGGTCGGGGCTGATCGTCGGATGCAACCTGGGCGGTCTGGGCACGTTGATCGCCTCGATGGCCAGCCTGATCTCCTACAAGATGGTGGCGCGCGAATACCCGCAGCGCCGCGGTCGCTACCTGCTGTGGTTCACCATCGCCAATGTGGCGCTCTTGGCGCTGCTGCTGATGATCTCCGCCGTGCTGTGAAACGGCGTGGTCCCTATTGAAGTATGCCGAAGTGCCGCAACGCGTTCATGACGCCGTCGTGATCCACGTCATCGGTCACGTAGTCGGCCACCGCCTTGACCTCGTCGTTCGCATTGCCCATCGCCACGCCGACGCCGGCGAATTGCAGCATCGCCATGTCGTTGCCGCCGTCGCCGAACGCCATCGTCTGCTCCCGGGAGAACCCATGGTGCTCCATGAAGCAGCGGATGCCGCGCGGCTTGCCGCCGTCGGCGGGGATCATATCGGTGAAGTCGGGATGCCAGCGCACCCCGGTCACGTTCCGGCACAGGCCGACAAGCTCCGCCTCCTGCTCGGGGGTGATGAACGGGCTGATCTGGAACGTCTCATGCGTGAACGGACGGGTATGTGGGTCGTCAACGAACCGCGTCGGCGCGGTCTTGCCCAGCTGATTCCACGTCGCCTCCATCGCGGGGGTGATCCGGTTGAAATACACGTAGTCGCATTCGCTGAAGGTGGCGACCACGTCCGGATTGCGGTCCAGCCAATCGACGATCACGGCCACGTCATCGCCGTCGATCGGCCGGGCGTCGAGGAATCCTTGGGCGTCGAAGCAGTACTGGCCGTTGGCCGCCACAATGCCGTCGAACTCGACCGGCAGCATCCGCGCCACCACCTCGAACTGCGAGGGCGCGCGGCCCGTGCAGATGAACACCAGCACGCCGCATTCCCGCAGCCGCTGGAGCGCCGTGATAGTGGACGCCGGAACCTCATGGGTGGTGAAACTGGTGAGGGTGCCGTCCACGTCAAAGAACACGGCCCTGATATCATGCGACTTCATCCTCGTAACCTCCCGGGAACGGATACCTGACGTTCCCAAGTGTATCGGGCGTCGTCCCGATGGAAACCGGCTGCTTGTCCGCATGCGGTGCGATGGCAGACATCTGCGTTCCGTGGGCCTGCGGAATTGGTTCCTCCCTCACGCGATGCGTCGGTCGGCATCTACGCCACCTCCGAGGGCACGTGGACCGGCTCCTCCCGCGCACGATGCGTCGAGCCGCAGACGAGCCGGTGCGGGATGCGAATCCGCCGATGTCCGGTTGGGCGTATGGCGGCTAGACTGGGGGACATGACACAGATTCGCTTTGCCCTAGCCCAGATCGACACCTGCGTCGGTGACCTCGCCGGCAACGCCGCCAAGGTGCTCGACTACACCCGCCGCGCAGCCGGCGAGCACGCCCGCGTGGTCGTGTTCCCCGAGATGACCCTGACCGGCTACCCGATCGAGGACCTGGCGTTGCGCCGCACCTTCCGGCAGGCGGCATGGAACCAGGCGAACGAACTGGCCGCCGCGCTCGCCGCCGAAGGCCTGGGGGGGCTGTATGTGGCGGTCGGCACGGTCGGCACCGACCCCGAGACCTCCAAGCCGCGCAATCGCATGGTGGTCCTGCACGAAGGCGTGGTCTGGGCCGGCTATGACAAGCATTTCCTACCCAACTACGGTGTGTTCGACGAGTTCCGCATCTTCTCCGCAGGGGACCGTTCGGTGGTCATCGACGTGGACGGCGCGCGCATCGGCGTGGCGATCTGCGAGGACATCTGGCAGGACGGCGGCCCCGTGGCCGAGTTGGCGGAACGGGGCATCGACCTGCTGCTGACGATGAACGGCTCGCCATATGAGGAGGGCAAGACCCATACGCGCATGGAGCTGGCGGTCCGCCGCGCCCGTGAGGTCGGCGCGCCGCTGATCTACCTGAACCAGGTGGGCGGGCAGGATGACCTGATCTTCGACGGTGGCAGCTTTGTGGTTGACTCGGATGGCACGCTGCTGGAGCGTTCCCCGATGTTCATGGAGGACCTGAGCTATTTCACGCTCGACACCGACGCCGCGCGTCAGACGCCGACCAGCATCGCCGCCGATCTGGATCCGGACGAGGAGGTCTACACGGCCTGCGTGCTGGGACTGAAGGACTACATGCGCAAGAACGGGTTCAAGGGCGTCACGCTCGGCCTGTCCGGCGGCATCGATTCGGCGCTGGTGGCCGCCATGGCCGCGGACGCGTGCGGCGGCGGGAACGTCTGGGGCATCTCGATGCCCAGCATGTACTCCTCCGACGGCTCGAAGGACGACGCCGCCGACCTGGCCGCGAACCTCGGCGCCCACTATGACATCCAGCCGATCGAACCGTTGTTCGCCGCGTTCCAGAGCCAGCTGGCGCTGGAGGGCGTGGCCGCCGAGAACCTGCAGGCGCGCATCCGCGGCGTCATCGTGATGGCCTACTCGAACGCCAAGGGGCTGCTGGCCCTGGCCACCGGCAACAAATCCGAGCTCGCCTGTGGGTATTCCACCATCTACGGCGATGCCGTCGGCGGGTACGCGCCGATCAAGGACCTGCTCAAGACGCGCGTGTGGGAGCTGGCCCGTTGGCGCAACAAGGCCGCCGCGGCCGGCATGGGCATCGGCGGACTGGCCGTGGTCGGCAACGAGCGGCGTGACGCCGGCGTGCCGCTGCCGGACGGCGTGATGATCCCCGTCAACAGCATCGTCAAGGCGCCCAGCGCCGAACTGCGCCCCGGACAGAAGGACTCCGACAGCCTGCCCGAATACGGGCTGCTGGACCGGGTGTTGTCCGCATACATCGAGCATGCGCACGGTCGGGCCGATCTGCTGGCCGACGGGTTCGACGAGGCCACCGTGGACACGGTGATGCGTCTGGTGGACCGCGCCGAGTGGAAGCGCCGGCAGTATCCGCTGGGACCGAAGGTCACGGCGCTCGCGTTCGGCCGGGACCGCAGGCTGCCGGTGACGACCGCGTTCCGTGAGTAGTGCGGTGACGGGTGACGGAGCGTGGTATGGCCCGCCGTGTCCTTGGTCGGGCACGGCGGCCCGCCGCGTTCCGACCGCGGTTATGTGAACGGTAACGAAAATGTGATGTAGCTCACGTCGCGTCCCAGCTTGTTTTCAGGCGGCTGCGGCTACAATGAGGAACCAACGACGGCGTAACGATGCGTCGCCGACGATCACCCAGAAGGAGTGGATATGACAGCAGTTGATGCAACCGCGGTCTCCCCGGAGGAGCTCAACGCCAAGGCGTGGGACGGCTTCGAAGGCGGCCATTGGCAGGACGATATCGACGTGCGTGACTTCATTCAGAAGAACTACACGCCGTACGAGGGCGATGAGTCCTTCCTTGCCGGTGCGACCGAAAAGACCAAGCATCTGTGGCAGTATCTCGACGACAACTACCTGGCCGTGGAGCGCAAGCAGCGCGTCTACGACGTGGATACCCACACCCCGGCCGACATCGATGCTTTCCCGGCCGGCTACATCGACAGCCCTGAGGTGGACAACGTGATCGTCGGCCTGCAGACCGACGTTCCCTGCAAGCGTGCGATGATGCCGAACGGCGGCTGGCGCATGGTCGAGCAGGCCATCAAGGAGGCCGGCAAGGAGCCGGATCCGGAGATCAAGAAGATCTTCACCAAGTACCGCAAGACCCACAATGATGGCGTCTTCGGCGTGTACACCAAGCAGATCAAGGTCGCCCGCCACAACAAGATCCTCACCGGTCTGCCGGACGCCTACGGTCGTGGCCGCATCATCGGCGACTACCGCCGCGTGGCCCTGTACGGCGTGAACGCCCTGATCAAGTTCAAGCAGCGCGATAAGGACTCCGTGCCGTACCGCAACGACTTCACCGAGCCGGAGATCGAGCACTGGATCCGTTTCCGCGAGGAGCACGACGAGCAGATCAAGGCCCTGAAGAAGCTGATCAACCTCGGCAACGAGTACGGCCTGGATCTGTCCCGCCCGGCCCAGACCGCGCAGGAAGCCGTGCAGTGGACCTACATGGGCTACCTGGCCTCGGTCAAGAGCCAGGACGGCGCCGCCATGTCCTTCGGCCGCAACTCGACCTTCTTCGACATCTACATCGAGCGTGACCTGAAGAACGGCACGCTGGACGAGGCCGGTGCCCAGGAGCTCATCGACAACATCGTCATGAAGCTGCGCATCGTCCGCTTCCTGCGTACCAAGGACTATGACGCCATCTTCTCCGGCGACCCGTACTGGGCGACCTGGTCCGACGCCGGCTTCGGCGACGACGGCCGCACCATGGTCACCAAGACCTCGTTCCGTCTGCTCAACACGCTGACCCTCGAGCACCTGGGACCCGGCCCGGAGCCGAACATCACGATCTTCTGGGATCCGAAGCTGCCGGAGGGCTACAAGCGCTTCTGCGCCAAGATCTCCATCGACACCTCGGCCATCCAGTATGAGTCCGACAAGGAGATCCGCGGCCACTGGGGCGACGACGCGGCCATCGCCTGCTGCGTGTCCCCGATGCGCGTCGGCAAGCAGATGCAGTTCTTCGCCGCCCGCGTGAACTCCGCCAAGGCCTTGCTGTACGCGATCAACGGCGGCCGTGACGAGATGACCGGCATGCAGGTCATCGACAAGGGCGTGATCGATCCGATCCAGCCCGAGGCCGATGGCACGCTGGATTACGAGAAGGTCAAGAACAACTACGAGAAGGCCCTCGAGTGGCTGTCCGAGACCTACGTGATGGCGCTGAACATCATCCACTACATGCATGATAAGTACGCCTACGAGTCCATCGAGATGGCCCTGCACGACAAGGAGGTGTACCGCACCCTGGGTTGCGGCATGTCCGGTCTGTCCATCGCCGCCGACTCGCTGTCCGCCGTCAAGTACGCCAAGGTCTACCCGATTTACAACAAGGACGCCAAGGACATGCCCGGCCACGAGTACGAGTATGTCGAGGGCGCCGATGACGATCTGGTGGTCGGCTACCGCACCGAGGGCGAGTTCCCGGTCTACGGCAACGATGACGATCGCGCCGACGACATCGCCAAGTGGGTCGTCTCCACGGTCATGGGCCAGATCAAGCGCCTGCCGGTCTACCGCGGCGCCGTCCCGACCCAGTCCATCCTGACGATCACCTCGAACGTCGAGTACGGCAAGAACACCGGTTCCTTCCCGTCCGGCCATGCCAAGGGCACCCCGTACGCCCCGGGCGCGAACCCGGAGAACGGCATGGATTCCCACGGCATGCTGCCGTCGATGTTCTCGGTCGGCAAGATCGACTACAACGACGCGCTGGACGGCATCTCGCTGACCAACACGATCACCCCCGACGGCCTGGGCCGCGACGAGGATGAGCGCATCACCAACCTGGTCGGCATCCTGGACGCGGGCAACGGCCACGGCCTGTACCACGCCAACATCAACGTGCTGCGCAAGGAGCAGCTCGAGGACGCCGTCGAGCATCCGGAGAAGTACCCGCACCTGACCGTGCGCGTCTCCGGCTACGCGGTGAACTTCGTCAAGCTCACCAAGGAGCAGCAGCTCGACGTGATCTCCCGTACGTTCCACCAGGGTGCCGTCGTCGACTGAGTCGATGACCTGCACCGTGTGAACGGCTGAACGGTCCGGCGGGGTCTTCTTCGGAGGGCCCCGCCTTTTCGTATCCCGTGCCGGCTCGCTTTCAGTGAGGAAGTGTCGTACGTGGGATGTGGCGTATGCGGGGACGTGGCGTGTGGTGCCGCGGGAGGGAACCGAAGACACGTGACGCACCTCACAGCGGAAAACCGCGTGTCCGTGGGGGCCAGGCCCTACGATGGCAATCAGTACAGTCGAATGCGTGCGCCACGCCACGCGGCAGAAGGAGGACGAGGATGTCTGAAACCACCGAGTTCCGCACCACTACCCGGCATATGCTGAAGCGTTCCAAGCAGTATGCCAGCCAGACGCTGATGGGCGGCCTGTCGGGCTTCGAATCGCCGATCGGCCTGGACCGCCGCGACCGCATCGAAGCGCTGCGCACCGGCGATATCGGCTTCGTGCACTCGTGGGACATCAACACCTCCGTGGACGGTCCCGGCACCCGCATGACCGTGTTCATGAGCGGCTGCCCGCTGCGCTGCCAGTACTGCCAGAACCCCGACACCTGGAAGATGCGCGACGGCCAGCCCGTGTACCTGGAGGCCATGATCAGGAAGGTCGAACGCTACGCCGATTTGTTCAAGGCCACCGGCGGCGGCATCACGTTCTCCGGCGGCGAGTCGATGATGCAGCCGGCCTTCGTCTCCCGCGTGTTCCGCGCGGCCAAGGAGATGGGCGTGCACACCTGCCTGGACACCTCCGGCTTCCTCAACCGCAACTACACCGACGAGATGATCGAGGACATCGACCTGTGCCTGATCGACGTCAAATCCGGCGACGAGGAGACCTACCGCAAGGTCACCGGCGGCCTGCTCGCGCCGACCATCGAGTTCGGGCAGCGTCTGGCCAGGGCCGGCAAGAAGATCTGGGTACGCTTCGTGCTGGTGCCCGGCCTGACCGACTCCGAGGAGAACGTGGAGAACGTAGCCAGGATCTGCGACACCTTCGGCGAGGCCATCGAGCATATCGACGTGCTCGGATTCCACCAGCTCGGCCGGCCCAAGTGGCATGAGCTGCGCATCCCGTACCCGCTGGAGGACGCCAAGGGCCCCTCGGCCAAGCTCAAGACGCGGGTCAAGGAGCAGTTCGAGTCCCACGGCTTCGTGGTGTACTGACCGAATCCAGTGAACCGCCGGCATCCGTGCGCGTGGTGATACCACGAATCCGGCGATGAGCCCGTAGCCTTGAATCATGGCGGACATTTATGCATTCCCGGCGTCGCCGTCCGAGGACGGACGTGGGGGAGTGCCGCGCCCCGAAGGCGTGCCCGACGTGGTGTGGCACGCCGTCCAGACCGTGCGTGCGATGCCCCATATGGCGGGCATGCGGTATCGGGAGATTCCGGTGCCGTCCACGTTGGCCGACTTCGGCATCGGCGTGGAACTGGAATACGATTCGTCCGACGAACCCCCATCCCGCACGGCGACCGGCTGGATCATGGTGCTGTATGCGGCGCAGGGCCGCCGCGGTTGGATCTCGCAATGGCGATGCGTGGCGTTCGCCCGGCTGCCGTTGGACGAGAACGAGCGCGACTGCCTGACGCCGTCGATGTATTGGGAGGATATGCTCGACGCGTTGGACGCCGTCGATCCGGAGGGCGTCCGGGGCACGGTGACGGTGACGCGGAACACGTCGTTCGGCGATATGGAGTCCGAGCCACACGCCGGGTGCGAGATGCGCGTATCATGGACGCCGTCGGTGTCGCCGGAAGGCGCGGATGCCGGCGCACAGGTGTCGGTGTGGGCGCAGTTCCTGCGCGCATCGGTGGACGATGGCGAAGGACCGTGATTGGATAGGGAACCGAGGTTGCAGGCCGAACCGCGAGACGGCGTTCCCGACATCATCGACACCCCGTCCGGATACCGACGGTACTGCAGCCGGCTGCGTGAGGCCTCGGGTCCGCTGGCGGCCGACGCCGAGCGCGCGTCGGGCTTCCGGTACGGGCATGAGGACTGGCTGATCCAGTTCAAACGCGAAGGGGCTGGCATCGGTCTGCTGGACCCGGTGGCGCTGACGCAGACGGGGGTCGATTGGAACGAGTTCAACGACGCCGTGGGGGAAGCGACGTGGATCATCCACGACGCCGTCCAGGATCTGCCGGGATTCGCGCAGATCGGTCTGAAGCCGCAGGCGTTGTTTGACACTGAGATCGCCGCGCGCCTGCTGGGACTGCACCGCTTCGGCCTGGCCGCGGTCACCGAGCATTACCTGGGCATCACGCTGGCCAAGGAGCATTCGGCGGCCGACTGGTCGTACCGGCCGCTGCCCCGCGACTGGCGCAATTACGCGGCGTTGGATGTGGAACTGCTCATCGAGCTCGAACGGCTGCTGCTTGAGGAGCTGAAACGGCACGGCAAGGACGAATGGGCCCGTCAGGAGTTCGCGTACACGCTCCGTGAGGGGGTGCGGCCGCGTGCCGGGCATCCGGTGCCGTGGATGCGGATCTCGCGCATCACCACGTTGAGCCGCGACCGTCGGGGGTTGGCCGTGGCGAAGGCGTTGTGGGAGGAACGCGACTGTCTGGCGCGGCGGTACGACATCGCGCCGGGTCTGTTGCTGTCCGACGCGGCGATCATCGAGGCGGCGCAGAGGAAACCCCGCAATGCCAGGGAGTTCCGGCTGATCCGTTCCCTGAACGAGCGGGTGCGCATGCATACCGGCGGAGAGCAGGACAAGATGTTCGAACGCTACGCGCCGATCCAGCGGGCCGTCAAGCCGAATGTCTGGAAGACCGTGATCCAGCAGGCGCTGGCGCTGCCCGCCGACCAGTGGCCGTCCATGCCGCCGGCGCCCGCCGACTCCCAGGCCAACGCCCCCCGATCGATGAAGGTCTGGTCCATCAGGCATCCCGAACGGTATGAGCGGTTGCAGGCCGTACGTCATGTGATCAACCAGATCGCCGAGGACACCAGGACCCCCGCGGAGATGATTGTCAAGCCGCAGATCATCCGCAACCTGTGCTGGACCGATGACCCAGGCGGCCGCGACGTCGCCGAATTCCTGACGCAGCAGGGCGCCCGCCCGTGGCAGGTGTCGCTGATCGCAGCGTCCGTGAGTCGCGCTATCATGTAACGGTTGCCTAACGGCAGGAATAACGAATACGAATATTTCACAGGAGCGCAAGCGTGAAAATCAGCGTCAGGAACCTCGAGCCCACCAAGGTGAAGCTCACCATCACCGTCGATCCCGAGGAGTTCAACCCGTATCTGGATGCCGCCCGCAAGGAGATCGCCAAGCAGGTCACCGTGCCCGGCTTCCGTAAGGGCCATGTCCCGGGCAAGATTATCGACCAGCGCATCGGTTTCGCCGCCGTTGCCGGCGAGGCCGTGAACAACGGTGTGCCGGAGCTGTATTCCAAGGCGCTCGAGGAGAAGAAGATCCGTCCGATGGCCCAGCCGGAGATCGACGTGCAGGAAGTCCCCACGTCGGCCAAGGACGAGACCAAGCTCAAATTCGTCGCCACCGTGGAGCGCCGTCCGGACATCGAGCTCCCGGAGCTCGACGGCATGGAGATCGACGTGCCGAAGGCCGAGATCACCGATGAGGACGTGAACCGCCGCCTGGAGAACCTGCGCCAGCGTTTCGGCACCCTGGTGGGTGTGGATCGTCCGGCTGCCAAGGGCGACTACGCGAACATCGACCTCGTGGCCGAAATCGACGGCGAGACCGTCGACTCCCAGGAGGGCGTGAGCTACGAGCTCGGCTCCAACACCATGCTCGACGGCCTGGATGAGGCCCTGGACGGCCTGTCCGCCGGCGAGGAGACCACCTTCGAGGGCACGCTGGAAGCCGGCGAGCACGAGGGTGAGAAGGCCCAGATCAAGGTCAAGGTCAACTCGGTCAAGGCCGAGGAGCTGCCGGAGCTGGACGACGACTTCGCCCAGGAGGCCTCCGAGTTCGACACCCTCGACGAGTTGAAGGCCGATATCCGCAAGGCCTGCGAGCGTGACGCCGAAGGCCGCCAGGCCACCGAGGCCCGTGACGCGTTCATCGCCAAGCTCAAGGAAGGCCTGGAGATCCCGGTGCCGAAGGGCGTCAAGGCCGAGGCCGCCGAGCAGCACCTGAAGGGCATGACCCCGGATCCGGAGCAGGCCACCAAGGAGCAGAAGGCCGAGGCCGAGGAGGCCGCCGAGAACGAGCTGCGCGACCAGATGGTGCTCGATGCCCTGGCCGAGAAGATGGACGTCAAGGTCTCCCAGATGGATGTGACCAACTTCCTGGCCTCCATCGCCCAGCAGTACGGCATGGATCCGTCGGCGTTCATCAACGCGATCATCCGCAACGGCCAGCTGGGTTCCGCCGTGGAGGAGGTCGGCCGTTCGAAGGGTCTGCTGGCCGGTATGCGTGCCGTGACCTTCAAGTGCGAGGGCGAGGTGCTCGATCTGAGCTCCTTCCTCGGTGACGTGGCTGAGGACGAGGAGGCCGAGTCCGTTGAGGCCGCCTCCGCCGCTGCCGCCGTGGCCGACGAGCTCGCCCAGGCCGAGGACGCCGAGTGAGTTGTGACCTTGCCGTGGCAAGGGTCTGAATAACGATGATTGTGGGCTGGAACCGGTTGCGCCGGTTCCAGCCCACAATCGTTGGGGCGGAGGGAGTGTGCGATGAGTGAACGTCGACGTGCGGTGGCGATGATCGCGGCGGTACTGGGGCTGGGCGTGGTCATCGGCGTTGCGGCCGGTCTGCTGACGTTGATGTTGTACGGCATCGAACATGTGGCGCTGGGCTTCGTGGAGAGTCCCGAACAGCCCGGACCGTTCGCCACGCCGTCGTGGCGCCGCGCGCTGTCAGTGATTGTCGGCGCGACCCTCGCCGCGGTGATCTGGTGGCTGCTGCGCACCCGCAGCGCCAAGGTGCCCTCGGTGACCAAGGCGGTGGCGGGCGAGGGGATGCCGTGGTGGCAGACCATCGTGCATGTGCTGCTGCAGATCCTGATTGTCGGCTGTGGCATGTCGATCGGGCGCGAGGTGGCGCCGCGCGAGTTCGGCGCGCTGGCCGGCCAACGCGCCTCGGGTTGGCTGAAGCTCAACGCCGCCGACACCCGCACGATTGTGGCGGTCGCAGCCGGCGCGGGTCTGGCCGGCGTGTACAACGCGCCGTTGGCCGGTGCGTTCTTCGCCGTGGAGATCCTGCTGGCCGACGTGACGCTGCGGACCGTGGCCTATGCGTTCGCCTGCTCCACCGTGGCGGCATGGGTGGGCACGCTGATCAAGGGCACGCACACGTTCTATGACATGGGCGAGCCCAGCGGGCTGTTCACGCCCGACCTGATGGGGTTCGCGCTGGTCGCGGGCCTGGTGTGCGGCGTTGCGGGCGCGGTGTTCCGATTCGGCTCGTCCTGGGCCGAGCGGCACCACGCCACGGGCAACGCGATACTCTGGCAACTGCCGCTGGCGGGTGTGATAACCGGCGTGGTGGCCATCTGGGTGCCGCAGGTGATGGGCAACGGCCGGGCCACGGCGCAGATGGGGTTCGGCGGCGACTGCGATTGGGCGCTGATCGGCGTGCTGCTGGTATCCTGCGTGGTCAAGGGCGTCATGACGCTGCTGACGATTCGCTCGGGCGCCTCCGGAGGCGTGCTGACCCCGGGCATCGCGTTGGGCGCCACGTTGGGCGCGGTGCTGGGGATCCTCTGGTTGCAGGGCTTCGGCACCAATTCGATCGGCGTCTACGCGCTGATCGGCGCCTGTGCGCTGCTGTCCGCCTCGCAGCAGGCGCCGTTGATGGCCATGTGCCTGGTCATGGAGCTGACCGATGCGCCGCTGAATCTGTTCGTGCCGGTGTGCCTGGCGGTGGCGGCCAGCACGGTGTGCGCCCAATGGCTCGGCGCGCGACTCGATCGCGCCGGTGCCGCCGGTCCGAAGCCGGCCGTGCACGCCTGACATCGCGTGCCGGTTACCGGGCGCCGCGGCGGCGCGCTATGCGTTCCGCGCAAAAGCCGCGGGCCGTCGATTCGAGGCGGTAGGCTGAAGAACATCACGACTAATTGTGAAGGAGACATGGTGAGCAATCTGCTTGCAACATCGCCGGTCATGGCCGGCGAGGACGTGCCTGCCGGGCCCGTCGACCCGATCTTCAACCGTCTGCTCAAGGACCGCATCATCTGGATGGGTGAGGAGGTCAAGGACGACATGGCCAACCGCATCTGCGCCCAGATGCTGATGCTGGCCGCCGAGGATCCGAAGAAGGACATCTGGCTGTACATCAACTCGCCGGGCGGCTCGATCACCGCCGGCATGGCCATCTATGACACGATGCAGCTGATCGAGCCCGATGTGGCCACCGTGGGTCTGGGCATGTGCGCCTCGATGGGCCAGTTCCTGTTGAGCTCCGGCGCCAAGGGCAAGCGGTATCTGACCTCGCACGCCCGTGTGCTGATGCACCAGCCGTCCGGCGGCATCGGCGGCACCACCACCGACGTGCGCATCAACGCCGAACTGATCATGGATATGAAGCGCACGCTCGCCGAGCTGACCGCGGAACAGACCGGTCACACGGTGGAGGAGATCTACCGCGACAACGAGTACGACCACTGGTTCACCGCGCAGCAGGCGTTGGAATACGGTTTCGTCGACAAGATCGTGACCACGCCGGACACCATCAACGCCGACTGAGGAAGGGAAAAGACGAGCAATGGCAAGTGAAGAAGCGAAGTTCGCGGCCCGCGCCGACCGTCTCGCCGGGGCGAGGGGCGTGGTCGGATTCGTGCCGTCCTCCGTCCGCGACGCGCGTTTCGCGCCGCAGGACCGGTACATCCTGCCGCAGTTCGAGGAGAAGACCCCGTACGGCTACAAGCGCCAGGACCCGTACACCCGCCTGTTCGAGGACCGCATCATCTTCATGGGCGTGCAGGTGGATGACGCCGCCGCCGACGACATCATGGCCCAGCTGCTGGTGCTGGAAAGCCAGGACCCGAACCGTGACGTGATGATGTACATCAACTCGCCGGGCGGTTCGATGACCGCGATGACCGCCATCTATGACACGATGCAGTACATCAAGCCCGACGTGCAGACCGTCTGCCTCGGCCAGGCCGCCTCGGCCGCCGCCATCCTGCTGGCCGCCGGTGCCAAGGGCAAGCGCCTGATTCTGCCGAACGCGCGTGTGCTCATCCACCAGCCGGCCATCGACCAGGGCTTCGGTAAGGCCACGGAGATCGAGATCCAGGCCCGCGAGATGCTGCGCATGCGCGAATGGCTGGAGAACACACTGGCCAAGCACACCGGCCAGGACGTCGAACGCATCCGCAAGGACATCGAGGTCGACACCTTCCTGACCGCCCCCGAGGCCAAGGAATACGGCATTGTGGACGAGGTGCTCGAACACCGTTCGTGAATGTCCGCATGACCTTTACATGAGTGCGCCCCCGCCCGAGGAGCCGGCAGGTATCCTCGGTAGGGGGCGCATCCGTTGTATGGTGCGTCGGAACGGAGGAACTGCATGGGACGCGTGGTGAGCTACAACGAGGATGTGCCGCGCTGCACATTCTGCGGCAAGACCGAGCATCAGGTGCGCAAGCTGGTCACCGGCCCCGGTGCCTCGATCTGCGACGAATGCATCGCGCTATGCGTGGACATCATCTCCGAGGAGCGGCACCACGATGCCGACGTCAACGCGCTGACGCTGCCGAAGCCGGTGGAGATCAACGCGTACCTGGACCGGTACGTCGTCGGCCAGGAGGACGCCAAGCGGACGCTGTCCGTGGCCGTCTACAACCATTACAAGCGCGTCAATATGGAGCTGCGCGAGGCCGCCGACGAGCTGGGGGCTGGCAAGGATGGCTCCCCGGTGCGGGCGTGGCGCGTCGCCGACCCGCTGGCGGATGTGCAGGTGGCCAAATCGAACATCCTGCTGATGGGGCCGACCGGCGTGGGCAAGACCTATCTGGCGCAGACGCTGGCCCGTGTGATGAACGTGCCGTTCGTCATCACCGACGCGACCACGCTGACCGAGGCCGGTTACGTGGGCGACGACGTGGAGACCGTGCTGCAGCGGCTGCTGCAGGCCGCGGACGGCGACGTGAGCCGCGCGCAGCACGGCATCGTGTACATCGACGAGATCGATAAGATCGCCCGCAAATCGGGGGAGAACACCTCCATCACCCGCGACGTGTCCGGCGAGGGCGTGCAGCAGGCGTTGTTGAAGATCCTGGAGGGCACCATCGCCTCCGTGCCGGTGGAGGGCACGCGCAAGCACCGCGAACAGGAGACCATCCAGTTGGATACGCGGGGCATCCTGTTCATCTGCGGCGGCGCGTTCGTCGGCCTGACCGACATCGTGGCGCGGCGTCTGGGCACGCGTGAGAGCGGGTTCGGCGCCTCCTGGCACGAGCACGAGGCCACACCCGACGAGCTGCTGGGGCAGGTCACGGCCGACGACCTGGCTGAGTTCGGGCTGTTGCCGGAATTCATCGGACGTCTGCCGGTGGTGAGCGTGCTGAAGGACCTGACCGAAACCGATCTGGCCGATGTGCTGACGCAACCCGCCAATGCTTTGACCAAACAGTACCGCAAGCTGTTCGCCGTGGACGGCGTGGAGCTGGTGTTCACCCGGAAGGCCGTCGAACAGATCGCGGCGACGGCGATCCAGCGGGGAACCGGCGCGCGCGGGCTGCGTTCGATTATCGAGAAGACCTTGGAGCATACGATGTTCCTGCTGCCGAGTATGGAGGATGTGACCCAGGTGGTGGTGGACGCGGCGTCGGTGCGCGGCGAGAGCGAACCGAAGCTGGTGCGCGCCGCCACGCAGGAGATCCCGAAGCGGCGGGCGGCGTGACGACACGCCGATTTGCATATCGGAGTACATGGGTGTAACTTATTTCGAGTTGCCGCAAAGACAACATGCGCGAGTAGCCCAGCGGATTAGAGCAGCTGACTACGGATCAGCAGGTCGCAGGTTCGAATCCTGTCTCGCGCACTCAGCCGTCATGCATGTGGCGGCATGCGCGAGTAGCCCAGCGGATTAGAGCAGCTGACTACGGATCAGCAGGTCGCAGGTTCGAATCCTGTCTCGCGCACCACAACGGCGGAGCGTCATCGCTCCGCTTTTTTCGTATCCCCGCCCATACTGCCCGGCGTCGCCGGTGAGTGCCTATGGTTCGTTCGGCACGATACATCACGGTCACGGGAGAGAACCAGACACGCGGTATCATGGTGTCGTTTGTGACTTCCGCTATGAGCGACCGACAAGGAGCAGTGACGCATGTACGATTTCGAGACGCTGGTGGACCGCAGGGGCACGACCTCGTCCAAGTGGCATATGATCGAAACCGATATGGGGCCGGGCAATGAGGATGTCATCGCCCTGTCCGTGGCCGATATGGAGTTCAAGCCCGCCCCCGAAATCGTGGAGGCGCTGGTCCACGCCGCCCAGCATGACATCTTCGGCTACGACTACGCCACCGACCAGTATTTCGATGCCCTGGTGGGCTGGATGCGGCGCCGCCACGCGTTGGACATCAAGCCCGAATGGGTCACGCTCTCCGACGGCGTCATGCCGGCCGTCAACACGGCCCTGCGCGCCGTGACCCGCCCCGGCGACAGCGTGATCGTACAGAGCCCGTCCTACCCGCCGTTCGTGGCCGCCGCCCGCAACAACGGCCTGACCCTGCTGGACAACACGCTGAAGCTTGAGGACGGCCGCTACGTGATGGACTACGAGGACCTAGAGGCCAAAGCCTCCGACCCGCGCTGCACCGCCATCATGCTGTGCAACCCGCACAACCCGGTCGGCCGCGTCTGGAGCGCCGACGAACTGCGCCGCCTGGCGGACATCTGCATCGAGCACGGCGTGACGATCCTGTCCGACGAGATCCACGCCGACTTCGAACACCCCGGCCACAAGGTCACGATGTTCTCGACCCTGGGGGAGCGCTACGCCATGCACTGCATGGAATTCACCGCGCCCACCAAGACCTTCAACCTGGCCGGCCTGCTGTGCTCCAACGTCATCATCCCGAACCCGGAACTCAAGCGCGCCTTCGACGTGGCAGCCGAGAACATCGCCGGTCTGACCGTCAGCCACTTCGGCCTGGTGGCCTGCCAGGCGGCCTACAACCATGCCGAACCGTGGCTGGACGAGCTGATCGGCGTGCTGCAGGGCAATCTGGCGCTGCTGCGCGACTTCGCCCATGCCACCGGCACCACGCTGATCGAGCCGGAGGGCACCTACCTGGGATGGCTCGACTGCCGCAGCCTGGGCTTCGCCGACGCCGACGCGCTGTGCTCCTTCATGCGCGACAAGGCCCGCGTCTATCTGGATGAGGGGCAGATGTTCGGCACCGCCGGCGCCGGATTCGAACGCGTGAACCTGGCCTGCCCGAAGCACCTGCTGGAACGGGCGCTCGGCCGGATGGGCGACGCGCTGGCCGCCCGCTGACCCGGCGGCGACCATCTTTGGACCCGTGGGCCGACGTGCACCCGGAGTCCGTATGCGGGACCGCCTCCCGACGATGAGGGGGCGGTCCGCCCGTTGTCCCGGACGAACACCATCGAGGCCGGTAGAATGATACCGGCAACTGATTCGTATGGATGGAACGGAGCGCGGCATGACGGCACGTCGAAGGGCATGGGCGGCGATTCGCAGAATCGCGGCGTCGGATCGCATCAGCGGACTGATCATGCTCGGCTGCGCCATCCTCGGTCTGGTCCTGGCGAATCTGCCGGCCACGGCCCACCTGTTCGAGACCGTGGCGGAAACGCATCTGGGCATTCCCGGCACCGACATCGACCTGCCGCTGGGGCACTGGGCGCAGGATGGTCTGCTGACCATCTTCTTCCTGACCGTGGGGCTGGACCTCAAACAGGAGCTGACCACAGGCTCGCTCGCCAACCCGAAGGCCGCCGCTGTGCCGATGCTGTGCGCGGTGGGCGGCATGGTGATGCCGCCGATCCTGTTCCTGACCGTGGTGGAGCTCTACGCCCGGTTCGGCCCACCCGCCGTCGGCGAGGCCACTGTGGCCTCCGGCGCGGTGTTCGGGTTCGACGAGCTGGCCCAGGGCTGGGCCATCCCCACTGCCACCGACATCGCGTTCTCCCTGGCCGTGCTCGCATTGTTCGCCAAGGCCCTGCCCGGGTCGATCCGCGCGTTCCTGATGACGCTGGCCACCGTGGACGACTTGCTGGCGATCATCCTGATCGCCGTGTTCTTCTCCTCGCTGGAGGCCTGGTACTGGTTCGTCGGCATCGGCGTGTGCGCCCTGGTCTGGTGGTATCTGGTGCGGCGCAAGCGCGTGCCGTGGCTGGTGGTGGCCGTGGTCGGCGTCCTGGTGTGGATCATGATGTTCGAGGCGGGCGTCCATCCCACGCTCGCCGGTGTGCTGGTCGGGCTGCTGACCCCGGCGCATCCGATTCACAGCGAGGCCTCGCCCCGTGCCGAACGCTACTGCGTCAAGCTCCAACCGCTTTCGTCGCTGGTGGCGCTGCCGGTTTTCGCGCTGTTCGCCGCCGGCGTGCATTTCGAGACGCTCAGCCCCGCGCTGCTGACCTCGCCGGTGGTCATCGGCATCGTGGCGGCCCTGGTGGTGGGCAAGCCGTTGGGCATCATGGCCACCGCCTGGCTGTCCACCCATCCCGGCGGACTGAGCATGCCCAAGGGTCTGCGCGTGCGCGACATGTTCCCTGCGGCCTGCGCCTGCGGCATCGGCTTCACGGTCTCGCTGCTCATCGCCTCGCTGGCCTATACGGATGCCGAGCTGTCGGCGGAAAGCCGGTTCGGCGTGCTGATGGCCTCCCTGGTGGCCGCGGCCATCTCCGGCGTGCTGCTCAGCTTGCAATCCAAACGGTACGAGCGCGAACGGGCCGCGGCGCACGCCGCGATCGGCACGATCGGCGGCAATGTCGCCGCGCATGAGGAACCCCAACCGGACGAATCCGAACTCGTCTGGCACGACCATATCGACGACGAGGAGAGCGAGGAGACCGAGGATGACTGACCCCACAACACAGCCGGTGGACCCGGAGGACCTGATCCGCCGCCGGCAGGTCGACCCCGCCGCCGGCGACATCGACGCACCGCCGTTCAGCGAGACCTATCACCGTGGTCCCGTCATCCTGCGCGGTCCGATGATCCCGCAGGACAGCACCACCGCCAACCTGTTGAAGGCGGAGCAGTCCACCGACTGGCTGCATATGGATCCCTGGCGCGTGCTGCGCATCCAGGCCGAGTTCGTCGACGGATTCGGCGCGCTGGCCGAGCTGGGACCCGCGGTATCCGTGTTCGGTTCGGCGCGGACGCAACGCAGCGATCCGGCCTACCGTGCGGCGCAACGCATGGGCGCCCTGATCGCCGAACGCGGCATCGCCGTCATCACCGGCGGGGGACCGGGCATCATGGAGGCCGCCAACCGCGGCGCGGCCGCGGCCGGCGGCAAATCCGTGGGGCTGGGCATCGAGCTGCCGCATGAGCAGGGCATCAACGAATGGGTGAACCTGGGCATGAGCTTCCGGTACTTCTTCGTCCGCAAGACCATGTTCGTCAAGTACTCGTCCGGCGTGATCATCTGCCCGGGCGGGTTCGGCACGCTGGACGAGATGTTTGAGCTCCTGACGCTGGTGCAGACGCACAAGGTGGAGCCCACGCCCGTGGTGCTGTTCGATACGTCGTACTGGCAGGGCCTGTTCGATTGGATCACCGGCACGTTGGAGCCGCGCGGCATGATCTCGCCGCTGGACCCCGAACTGGTGACGCTGACCGATGATCCGGAACAGGCCGTGGCCGTGGCCACGAGCACCATACGCTGACCGTGGCCACGGCCACGGTCAGCCATCCGGCCAGACTCTGTCTTGCCGGAGCCGATCGGTCAGCGCTTGACGGCGATCAGCAGTCCGGTGCCGGACGGGGTGAGCGTGGAGCGGAAGCGTTCATCCGACTGCACGGCGTCGAGCAGTTCGCGCATGGCCAAGGCCTTGTCGCCGCGGTCGGCGGGATTGGGCACGCCGCCATTGGCGTGGGGATCCTCCAAGGCCATGACGTCGGTGAACACGATGACGCCATGCTCACCCAGCACCCGTGAGGCGTGCTCGAAGGCGGGCGCGTAGTTCGACGCGTCCCCGGCGACCACAATCAGGTCGTAGTCCCCGGCGTTCAGCCTCGGCAGATAGGTGCCCACGGGGGCGCTGACGGCGCGCAGCGTGGTCTGGGTGCGGTCCGACAGCCCCGCGAACAGCTTGCGAATCAGCGCGATGCCCTCCGTGGAGGAATCCACCGCGGTCAGCTGGCCGCGCCCCTCCAAACCGTCGATGAGCTGGAGCGTTTCGACCACCGACGCGGTGCCGATGGCGATGATCGAGGAGGCGTCGAGCACATGCACCAGCAGCGAGAGCAGTTCGGCCTGCGCCGCCGACCCCTGGGGGATGCCCTCGTGCTCCACGGCCGTGCGCACCTCGTTGAGATCGGGGGACTGCCGGGAGAATGCGCGATCCTCGACGAACTGCCAGACCTTGGCCAGATTCGTGTATGACGTCTTGTTCATGGTTCCGCCTTTGAATGTCGATGGATGGGTCAGCGTTCCTTGACCTGCGCGATCAGCTGCCAGATCTCCTCGCCGACGTCGATGCCGCGCGGGCATTCACGGGTGCAGGCGCGCACCGACTGGCATGCCGCGATGCCGTCCGCCGTGTCGATGGCGTCCATGCGCTCCGCGGCCTGCGTATCGCGCGAATCGTTGATGAACCGGGACGCCGTGATCAGCGCGGCCGGGCCGATGAACGCCTCGCCGCCGGCGAACACAGGACAGCTGCCCTCGCACACGCCGCAGGCGATGCAGTTGCTGAGCAGCTCGTACCTGGCCAGCTGGTCGGGGTGCTGCAGGTATTCGAAGACGTCCACCTTGCCCTCGTCGGTGGTGGCCAGCACGCCGTCGGCCTGCAGGTACGGCTTGAGCTTCCTGATCTGTTCGAGCATCGGGTCGATGTCCGCGATCAGGTCGCGCTGCACGGGGAACCCGGGAAGCGCCGCCAGTTCGATGACGCCGAGGGACCCGTCCGGAACATCCCCGGACGGCGCGTCCGTATCATCCGCGTCGTCCACGCCACCGGTCCTGCGGAACCCCTCCTCGTCGGTGGCGGAGGCCTCCGGCTTGGCCCAGTCGGCCACCGTGGCGGTGCACAGCAGCGTGGGCGCGCCGTTGATCGCCACCGCGTCCGAACCGCACATGCCGTGGCCGCAGGAATAACGGAAAGCCAAGGTCGGGTCGACCGTCCGCTTGATGGTCAGCAGGCAGTCCAGCACCGTATCCTCGGGGCGGGCCGCAATCGTGTACTCCTGCACCCACTGCTTGCCGCGTGGGCGTCGGCGGGCCGAATCGCCGCCGAACGGGGAGGACTTCCTGGCGAACGGACTGCCCGCGCGCGCACGGTCGCGCTCGCGCTCGGCGCGTGGCGTGAACCGGTGCACACGCAACGTCACCGTGGTCATGTCGTTCTCGAGTCCGCCGCTCATTGCTCCGCCTTTCCTGTCAAAAACCGTCATATAGTCTGCCATATCCCGTACCCGTCCGGCTCAGTACGAACGGGCCTGCGGCGGCATGTCCTCGATATGCACCGGCTGCCAGCCGATGCCGCCCTCGGCGTCGGTCATCGAATGGGCCAGGAAGCGTCCGTCGTCGCGTGCGGGGAAATCCATCCGGTACAGCGAGCCGCGCGATTCATGACGCGCGTCGGAGGCCTCAAGCATGGCCGACCCCAGGTCGATCAGATGGCGCACCTCCCAGATGGCGGTCAGCTCCTGGTTGAACGCGGGGGTGTCGCTATGCGGATGGAGGCTCGCGGCCTGCGGCGCGATCCGCTCGGCGATGTCCTCACGCGCGGCGGCGATGGTGTCCTCGCTGCAGTGGACCGCCAGCGCCGACTCCATGACGGCGCCGAGTTCGGCCATCAGTTGATAGGGGTTGCCGTCGGCCGTATCCTCGTCGTCGGCATCGGCGTCGGCGCCGACCTTGGCCGCGGCCAGCAGGTCGGCCACCTGGGTCCTGCGTGCGGCTGCGGCGTCATCCACCCGGTCCTGGACGGTTTCGTCGCCGGCATCCGGCGCGGCTGCGGCACCCTCCAGACGCGCGGCCATCGAACGGCCGGCGCGGGTGCCGAACAGGCAGGCGTCGAGCAGCGAATTGCCTCCCAGTCGATTCGCGCCGTGCACGGACACGCACGAGCACTCGCCGGCGGCGAACAGTCCCTCGACCGTGGCGCGCCGCCCATCGGCCCAACGGTAGACCTCGCCGTCCACGGTCACCGGGATGCCGCCCATCGTATAGTGGGCGGTCGGCTTGACCGGGATCAGGTCAACGGCCGGATCAAGGTTCGCGTACTTGCGGATGGTGGCCACTACCTCGGGCAGCACCTCGTTCATATGGTCGGCGTCGATGCCGCGCATATCCAGCCATACGCAGTCCCTGCGACCCGCAGGATCCTTCGGATCGGCCACGCCGCGCCCGGCGTCGGTCTCCGATCGGATGGCGCGGCTGACCACGTCGCGCGCGGCCAGGTCGGCATGACCCGGGGCGTAGCGCTGCATGAACGCCTCGCCCTCGGCGTTGCGCAGCACACCGCCCTCGGCGCGCGCAGCCTCGGACAGGAGGATGCCGGTATGCGCCAGCCCGGTGGGGTGGAACTGCATGAACTCCACATCCTCAAGCTGCAGACCGGCGTTCAGGGCCAATGCCATGCCGTCGCCGGTCAGATCCCACGAGTTCGACGTGGTGTGGAACAGCCTGCCCGCGCCTCCCGTGGCCAGCATGACGTTCCTGGCGTGCACGGCGTGCACGGCGCCGGTATGCGTATCGAACGCCACCACGCCCTCGACCTTGGTGCGCGCCTCGTCCAGCACCAGGTCGGTCACATACCATTCCTCGGCGAATGCGATGCCGGCCGCCACGCACTGCTGCCACAGCGCGTGCAGGATCTGGTGACCGATGCGGTCGGCGGCGTAGGCGGCGCGCTTGACCGGCTGCTGGCCGAAGTCGGCGGTATGCCCGCCGAAGCGCCGCTGCGCGATATGTCCGTCCTCGGTGCGCGAGAAGGCCACCCCCATGCGTTCGAGGTTGATGACCGCGGCGGGGGCCTCCTGCGCGAGCAGCCTGGCCGCGTCCTGGTCGACCAGCCAGTCGCCGCCCTTGACCGTGTCATAGTAATGCCAATGCCAGTCGTCGTGCTCCACATTGCCCAAGCTGGCGGCGATGCCGCCCTCGGCCGAACCGGTATGGGAACGCAGCGGCTGGAGCTTGGAGATCACCAGCACGGAGGGCTCCTCGCCCAAGGCCCGGCGTTCGGCGAATTCGGGGGAGTGGACCATACCCAGCGCCGCCGACAGGCCGGCCGCGCCGGCGCCGACGATCACGACATCATACATTGCTTCGACATGCTTCGGACTCATAGTCTTGATTCTCGCACAACGGCGGTAATAATGGAGCCATGAGTGAGTCGTTGGTACCTGATGGCACCCAAGGCGGTGCATCGGCGTCCGAGGATGCGGGGCGGACGCAATCGTTCAACGCCGGCGTCTACGAGGTCGTCAGGCGCATACCGCGCGGATGCGTGGCGACCTACGGGCAGGTGGCGGCGCTCGCCGGACGCCCCCGTGCCGCGCGGTTCGTGGGGTTCGCGCTGCACGCCAACCCCGAGCCCGGGGTGATCCCCTGCCACCGTGTGGTGTTCCGCGACGGTTCGCTGGCGCCCGGATTCGCATTCGGCGGTGAGGAGCGCCAGCGTGAGCTGCTGGAGGCCGAAGGCGTGGTGTTCGTGCCGCCGCCGGAGGGCGCGCCCAACGCCGGCGCCGAGGGCTGGCGGGTGGATATGGCGCGTTGCCAATGGCGGGCATAGGCCGGTCTCAACCGTCGGCAACGGCATAGCCGGTTCGTTCGCGCACGATGACGCCCTCCAATTCGAGGCGCGCCAGCTCGGCCAGCACCTGTTCCACGCCGGGGCTCATGCCTGCGGCCTGCAGCTCGGCCAGGATGATGTCCGCCGTGGCCGGGCTATGCCGCCGCCGGCATGCGGCTATGGCGTCGAGGATAGGTTGGGTGGATGGGGTCCCGCCGTCCGGGGCCGCATCCTGCGAGGCGATGCCGTCCGCGGTGCGGTCGATGGGCGGGTGCGCGGTGTGACAGATCTCGTCGATGCAGCGCATCGAGGAGATGATCATGGCCATGCCCGTATGGATCAGCGAATTGCAGCCGGCGTTGCGCGGTGAGGTGATCGAGCCCGGGACCGCGTACAGCTGGCGGTTCAGGTCGGACGCCCATCTCGCCGTGTTCAACGCGCCGGACCGGGGGCGGGCCTGCGCCACCACCACGGAGGAGGCCAACGCCGCGATGAGCCGGTTGCGCAGCAGGAACCGGTGGGATTCCGGAATGACGTCCGGGCACAGTTCGCTGATCAACGCCCCGCCCTGCCGCCGCATCCTCTCGAAGAGGCGACGGTTGCGTTGCGGCCCGATGTGATGCAGCCCACCGGCGAATACCGCGACCGTACGTCCCGGGGGAATCGTGGCGCCGGAACCCGGTGGTACGGCGGCCAGGGCACCCAGATGCGCCGCGGCGTCGATGCCCATGGCGCCGCCGGAAACCACCAGATGACCGTCCGCCGCGGCCTGCGCGGCCAACTCCTGCGCCACGGTGCACCCGTAGTCGTCGGCCGCCCGTGACCCCACGATCGCCAGCGGGCTGTCGCAGCAGACCAGCGATTCGGGGTCTCCCAGGCCCCACAGGCACAGGGGCGGCGCCCAATCCTTGCGGGTGACGAGGTCGTCCAGCTGATGGGGCCAGTACGGGCTGTGCGGGGCGATGATCCACATCCCGCCGCCGTCCGTCATCCGCTCGGCCAGCTCGTCCGTGGAGGAGCCGGGGAGCGTGTGTAGCCGGCGGATCCATCCGTTCAATGCCGTATGGAACGCCCGCATGGCCTCGGGCTGCACCTTGCGGCCCAATCGGCTCAGACCGGTGGCGAAGCAGCCGTCCAGCGCTTTGCGGGTGGCCGCGGGCATGGTCTCGTGCCGCGCCGCCGACATCAGCGTGGCCGCCAGGGCCTCGGCGCTGTCGGAGCCCTTGAGCGTGGCGAACATCAACGCGTCCGCGCCGTTGATGGCGGCGGTGAGCACGGCCCGGGACACGGTTTCGGCGTCCGGGGCGGGCATGGGAGGCGACTGTTCGGCGTTCATGGGCGGTCCTCGGTACGCAGGCCGATGGCCGTGAACATATGGTCCGGCGTGGGGGAGTCGGCGCCCGAGAGGTCGGCCAGCGTCCACGCCAGGCGCATCGACCGGTCCGCGCCCCGCAGGCTGAGCCGCTCGCGGTTCAACGCCCGGTCGATGACTTGCAGCGCCGCGCGTGAGGTATGATCACGCAGCCATGAGCCGGAGGCCTGCGCGTTGCAGCTCCATCCATGCCGGGCGAAGCGTTCCTGCGCCGTATGGCGGGCCTGGATGACGCGCTCGCGGATCCGGGCGCTGGGCTCCGCGGGAACGGTGTCGGCGGCCAGCAGCGTGGTGACCGGCGGCACCGTGATCTGGATGTCGATGCGGTCGAGGATTGGGCCGGAGAGTCGGGAGAAATACCGCATCCGATCCCGTTCCCGGCATGTGCACCGCTCTCCGGTGCCGTAGTCGAACCCGCACGGGCAGGGGTTGGCCGCCATGACGAGTTGGAAGTCGGCCGGGTAATACGTGGTGCCGCCCGAACGGGTGAGCACCACATGCCCGGATTCCAACGGCTCGCGCAGGGTCTGCAATGCGCGGGTGGAGAACTCCGGTGCCTCGTCCATGAACAGGATGCCGCAGTGGGCGCGGGAGATCGCCCCCGGCTGGGCCAGTCCGCTGCCACCGCCGACCAGCGAGGGACAGGAGGCCGTATGATGCGGCGCCTCGAACGGAGGGACGTCAGAGATGCCGTAGTGCTGCAGCGTGCCGCACAGGGAGCGGATCGAGGCCACCTCCAGCTGCTCGCGTTCGTTCAACGGGCTCATGATGCCGGGCAGGCGTGAGGCCAGCATGGTCTTGCCGGAACCGGGAGGCCCCACCATGAGCAGATGATGGCCGCCGGCGGCCGCCACCTCAAGCGCCTTCTTGGCTTCGGCCTGGCCGATGACTTCGGCCATGTCTCCGGGGTGGGACGCGTCGAACACCGGTTGCCGGGGCTGCTCGCCGACGGGCAGGTCGTGCGGCATCTGATAGCGGGCGCTGCCGCCCATCATCTCGATGAGTTCGCCGACGTGCCTGACCCCGATGACCTGCGGGCCGTCCACCAGCGAGGCCTCGTCAAGGTTGGCGTACGGCACCACCATGCGGCGCAGCCCGCGTTCCTTGGCGTGCAGCATGATGGGCAGCAGTCCGTTGACGGGCAGGACCGTGCCGTCCAGATTGACCTCGCCGATCACCACGACCTCGTTCAGACAGTCCGGCGGAATCGCCCCGGCGGCGCTCAGCACGCTGGCCGCAATCGCCAGGTCATGCGAGGAACCGCGCTTGGGCATGGAGGCGGGGGAGAGGTTCACGGTGACCCGCGTCTCCGGCCAACGCAGGCCGCAGGCATGGCAGGCCGATTTGACGCGTTCGCGGGCTTCGGACAGCGAGGCGTCGGGCAGGCCGATGATGCTGAAGTACGGCAGACCGGGGGAGATGAAGGCCTGCACCTGGATGATGAAGGCCTTGATGCCGATCAATCCGATGGACAACGCTCCGCCGATGGCCATCAGAACGCCCCCGGTATGTGGTGCAGCAGCGGTCGTCCGCCGCGCACGATGATCGAGACGACATCGAAGCGCACGCCGCGGTGCGCGATCCTATGCCCCGGGTCCAGCAGCCATTGCACGCCCGCCCGGCGCAGATTCGCCTGCTTCCTCATATCGACGGCCTCCTGGGGGAAGCCGCAGCGCAGCGAACGCCTGGTCTTGACCTCCACGAAGGCGATCAGGTCCTCCGGGGTCAACGCCACGATGTCGAGCTCGCCGTAGCGTGTACGCCAATTGCGCGAGAGGACGCGCCAGCCATGGTGCTCCAGCCAGCCGGCGGCATAGGCCTCCCCGGCGGCCCCCAACTGCTTGGCGTCCAATGTGCCGTCCTGCAGGCCATGCGCGAGCCGGGCCAGGGGCCGGGCATGCTCCGCTGCCGATTCCGCCGATGGCTGCGCCGTTGTGATCTGTGCTGTGGTCATGGTTTCAGTGCACCAGACTTCCGTCTGCGGGGAAAGCGGCGCAGGGCGATGTGACCGCAGCGGGCGGTTTCGGGCGTGTTGTGGATAAGTTCATGCAATACATACGGCGTCCCTGCGCGGAACGTCGCATATTCCGCGCAGGGACGCCGTATGTCGGCTACAGGCCGCCGAAGGCCGCCGCTCAGTGCAGCAGCGCCGTCATCGCGCCGAGGTTGAGCTCGAAGCTGACGCCGCGCTCCTCGAAATCGGGCTGGTTGCGGGTGCTGACCATCGCGTCGCGCACGAATTCGCCGGCGATGGCCGCGGCCTCGGACAGCCCCTTGCCCGCCATCACCGCGCCGCACAGTGCGGAGGCGAAGGCGTCGCCGGTGCCGTGGATCATGTACGGCAGTTTCTCGTGCGCATGTTCCTGCTTGTGCTCGGCGCCGGTTTCGGCGCTGGCCACATAGTTGCGCAGGAATCCGTCCCCGCGGTCGATGCCCTTGAGCACCACGTTCCTGGCGCCCAGCTTGAGCAGCGCATCCAGCCAGTCGGTCACCTCGGCGTCATCCAGGTTCTGCCCCGGATAATCGCGACCGGTCAGGATGCTCGCCTCGGTCAGGTTCGGCATCAGCACATCCGCGCCATCGGCCAGGGCACCCATCGCCTCGCACAGCTCGTCGGTATACGTCGGATACATCTGGCCGCCGTCGCCCATCACCGGATCCACCAGCCGCAGGGCGCCCGGATATTCGTGGTACAGGCGCTGAATGACCGCCACCTGGTCGGCCGAGCCGAGGAAGCCGCTGTACACGCCGTCGAGCCCCACGCCGATCTTGCCCCATGCGTCCAGGTATCCGTTGAGGATCTCCGTGGTGTCATGGAACGTGAACACCGGATACTTGGTGTGCGAGGAGAACAGACCGGTCGGCACCGGGCACACGTCGCAGCCCGCGGCGGACAGGATCGGGATCGCCGCGGTCAGCGAGCACTTGCCGTAGCCGCACATGTCATGCACGGCGGCCACGCGCGGGATATACGCCGGATTGCGGTCATACAGCTTCACATCACTCATAACCCCTCGATTCATTAGGGACTGTTGGTCTACGCTCCCGACATTACCCATTCGCGCGACATTCCGGGGCCCCGGGGACAGGGGGAGTCCCATACTGTCCGAAATGCGGACATAAATCCGAGAGAATTACGGCGTGTCGTCTCGAACCGCGACGGATCCGCCGAGGCGCTGCGCCGCGTAAGACCTCCAATGGCGGCGAATGATAAACGGCTATAACCAACGCCGATAGCCGTGAACCTTGCCGTACCGACGGCCCGCGGCCTACAGTCGCCACCAACGCCGATGCCCCGCATCGTCCGCAGCCAACCCAAGGAACCACCGAACACGGGAGCAACCATGACCACCGCACAACACCACTTCGAAACCCTGCAGCTGCACGCCGGCCAGGAACAGCCCGACCCCGCCACCGACGCCCGCGCCGTGCCGATCTACGCCACGACCAGCTACGTGTTCCGCGACTTCGACCAGGCTGCGGCCCGGTTCGCGCTCGCCGATGCGGGCAACATCTACGGGCGGCTGACCAACACGACGCAGGAGGTGCTCGAACAGCGCGTCGCCGCGCTCGAAGGCGGCACCGCGGCGCTCGCCGTCGCCTCGGGCGCGGCCGCCGTCGAATACGCGCTGCGCAACATCACCCAATCCGGCGACCACATCGTCGCCTCCCATACCATCTATGGCGGCACCTACAACCTGCTGCGCCACACGCTGCCGCGCGACGGGATCACCACCACGTTCGTCGACATCGCCGACCACGCCGCCCTGGAGGCGGCGATCACCGATCGCACCCGGCTCGTCTACTTCGAGACTTTCGGCAACCCCAATGCCGACCTGCCCGACTTCGAGGCGATCGCCGCGATCGCCCACCGCCACGGGCTGCCGGTGATCGTCGACAACACCTTCGCCACGCCGTACCTGTTCCGGCCGCTCGAACACGGCGCCGACATCGTCGTCGAATCGGCGACCAAGTTCCTCGGCGGACACGGCACCACGCTCGGCGGCGTGATCGTGGAGGGTGGACGGTTCGACTGGGCGGCCGGCGCCGGCGGATTCCCCACGCTGACCGAACCGGACCCCTCGTACCATGGGCTGCGGTTCTTCGAGGCGCTCGGACCGACCGCGTTCGTCACCCGCGCCCGCGCCGTGCTGCTGCGCGACACCGGCGCGACGATCTCGCCGTTCGCCGCGTTCCTGCTGCTGCAGGGCATCGAGACGCTGAGCCTGCGCGTGGAGCGGCATGTCGCCAACGCCCTGCGCGTCATCGAATACCTGCGCACCGTCCCCGAGGTCGCTTCGATCTCGCACCCCTCGATCGAGGGGCGCGAGGACCACGAACGCTACCTGCGCTACTTCCCGAACGGCGCCTGCCCGATCTTCACGTTCGACATCCGCGGCGGCCTGGACGCGGCCCGCGCGTTCATCGACGGGCTGAGCCTGTTCAGCCTGCTGGCCAACGTGGCCGACGCCAAGAGCCTGGTCATCCATCCCGCCTCGACGACCCACTCGCAGGAGAGCGAGGAGGAGCTGGCGGCGCAGGGCATCGGCCCCGGCACCATCCGCCTGTCGATCGGCCTGGAGCATATCGACGACATCCTCGCCGACCTCGAGCGCGGGTTCGCCGCCGTGCGGGACCTGCGCTGAACGCCGGCCCATATCCGCACCGCCGGTCCGCACACGGGTCCGGAGCATCCTAGGCGTCGCCGTCATCCCCAGGGATGACGGCGACGCCGCGGTTCCGCCCGGCGCACGATGTGGGCCGACCCCGGACCGGGGATAGCTTGGGGGCAACAGCCGGGATGGACCCCGGCTCCGGACAACCAAGGGGTGCGACATGAACACTGCCATCGAGGCCATCGACCTGGTCAAGGATTACGGAAACGGCGAGAACGCCGTCCATGCGCTGCGCGACGTGAACGTGGCGTTCGAACAGGGGCGGTTCACCGCCATCATGGGGCCGTCCGGCTCCGGCAAGTCCACGCTGATGCACACGCTCGCCGGACTCGACTCCGCCACCGGCGGGCACATCATGTTCGATGGCGCCGACATCACCACCATGACCGACAACCAGCTGACCATGCTGCGCCGACACAAGATCGGCTTCATCTTCCAAAGCTTCAACCTGCTGCCGATGTTCACCGCCGAGCAGAACATCATCATGCCGCTGACGCTGGCCGGCGAGAAACCGGACCGCGCCTGGTTCGACCTGCTCGTGACCACGCTGGGGCTCAAGCAGCGCCTGGGCCACCGCCCGAACGAGCTGTCCGGCGGCCAGCAGCAGCGCGTCGCCATCGCCCGCGCGCTGATCGCACGCCCCCAGCTCGTCTTCGCCGACGAGCCGACCGGCAACCTGGATTCCGTCTCCAGCGCGGAGGTCCTGAGCTTCCTGCGCCGCTCGGTCAACGAATTGGGGCAGACGATCATCATGGTCACCCATGACGCGGTCGCCGCCTCCTACGCGGACCGGGCCATCGTCTTCGCGGACGGCCGCATCGTGGCCGACGAGACCGACCCGACCGCCGAACGCATGAACCAGCTGCTCATGCAGGAGCGGGAGCGGGCCACCCGCCAGTCCCTGACGCCGACCGGACCGCAATCGCCGCACGCGGGAGCCGGCGTGCCGCTGCCGCCGCGGGATGCGCGGAACACGCGCGCCGGGGCGCATGCCGCAACCGCCGGCCGCCATCGCCGCTAATCCACACGCATTGGTTACGGCATAACAGAGGTAAGGAGGAACGCTCATGTGGTCGATAACGCTCAAACTCATGCGAAAGAACGCCCGGATGCTGATCCCGGCGGGCATCGCCATCCTGATCGGCACGATGTTCATCGCCAGCACGCTGCTGTTCGGCAACACGCTCGACTACTCGCTGCGCCGGCAGATCTCGGCGTCCTACGGGGACGCGAATTACGCGGTCGTGGCCAGCGACGATGACGCGCCGATGTACGGCATCACCGTCGGCGACCTGAACCTGGACCAGGTGCGCCGGGTCGAGGGCGTGGCCGGCGTGCGCGCCGAGGTGACGCTGAACATCGAGGTGACCGCCGGCGACCGGCACTCCAGCGGCATCGTCATCGCGAACGCCACGCCGTCCACGCTGATGCCGGTCGATCTGGCGGAGGGTGAGTGGCCGTCCGGCGACGGGCAGATCGTACTCCCGCGGGATATGGCGGCGCGGCTCGACGTCGGCATCGGGGATACGGTCGGCGCGGCCTACTCGGACGGCACGCCCGTCGAGCTGACCGTCAGCGGCCTGAGCCTGAATCCGGGCGGCGCGTACGCGTACTACGGCGGCGCGGCCGTCGTGTCCGAGGGGGCGATCGGACGGCTGATGGATAGCGTGGCCGTCGATCCCGGCTACGCATCGCTGAACTGCACGATCCTATACCTGGACATCCAGCCGCCGGCGGGCACGGACGCCGAACAGGTCATCAAGCAGGTCAACGCCCTGCTGCCCGCGCACTTCGCCGCGCTGGACCGCGGCGCGAGCGAGGACCAGGTGCTCGAACGGCTGGGCGGCGGGCAGACCAGCATGATGACCACGTTCATGATGGTCTTCGGCGTGCTTGCCATGTTCGTGGCGGCGCTCGTCATCGCCAACACCTTCCAGGTGCTGGTGGCGCAACGCCGCCGTACGCTGGCGCTGCTGCGCACCATCGGCGCGAAGAAGGGGCAGCTGTACCGTTCCGTGGTGGCCGAGGCGCTGCTGCTGGGGCTGATCTCCTCGCTGGTTGCGGTGGGCCTGTCCATCGGACTGATGCAGCTGCTGCATGTGGCGGGCGTGGAGTTCTCCGGCATCAGCTTCGTGACCGTGCTCACCCCGCAGGTGTTCCTGGTACCAATCGCCTTCGGCGTGGTGGTGACGATCCTGGCCTCGCTCGGATCGGCCCGCACCGCCACCACCGTCACCCCGCTGGAGGCGCTGCAGCCGCTGGAGGTCAGCGCGGCCAGGAAATCGGGTGCCGCCCGACTGGTGGTCAGCCTGCTGATGATGCTGTTCGGCGCCGCCGTCACCGCGTTCACCGTGGTGGATACCTGGCGGCAGGCGCACGGCGAATCCGCGCTGAGCAACGAGCAGTTCTCTCTGGTGCTGCTCATGGCCATGGGTGGCGTCATGATCTTCTTCCTCGGCCTGCTGCTGTGCGCCAACCGGTGGGTGCCGCTCCTGCTCAAGGGCGTGGGCGCGCTTGTGGCCCATATCGGCCCCGCATCCACCATCGCCACCGCCAACATCCAGAAGAACCCGCGGCGCGTGGCCGCCACCAGCACCGCGCTGCTCATCGGCGTGGCCCTGGTCTCCACGCTCGGCACCGGCGCGGCCAGCGCCCGGCAGACGCTCGCCAGCGAACTCGACGCCCGGTACAGCGTGGACATCCAGGTCTCCGGCGAAGACGTGGACCAGACCGTGCTCGACGACATCCGCAAGGTCGCCGGCATCCAGGACGCCGAACTGATCGGCTCGTCGAACGCCGTCTGGCATACGGACGACTATGACAGCAACCTGCAGGTGTACACGCTCACCGCACAGCAGGGTCGGGCCGTGATGAACGGCGACGCCATCGACGGATTGCGCGACGGCGTGCTGCTCGTCCCCGACGCGCTGGCCGGCGACAGTGACGACTACCCGGTGCGCGACGGGTCCGTGCTCGATCTGGAACTCAACGCCACCTACAACGACGACGGCGACATCGTCGACGGCATCGCGTTCAAACCGACCGTCGAGGCCGCGCCGTTCCGCGGGGTGAACACCCCGTACGGCATCTACGGGCTGATGCAGCCCGACACGCTCGACCGGCTGGGCGCCAAGCCCGACGGCTACGAGGTGTGGGCCAAAACCGACGGCACCGTCACCCCGGCGGATGTGATCGACGACATCCAGCAGGCGGTCAGCTCCATCCCCGGCATCACCGTCGGCGGATCGATCGCCGAACGCGTGTCCTGGGACGGCATGGTCAACATGCTGCTCATGGTGCTGGTGGCCCTGCTCGCCGTGGCCGTGATCATCGCGCTGATCGGCGTGGCCAACACGCTGTCCCTGTCCGTGATCGAACGCACCCGCGAATCGGCCACGCTGCGCGCCATCGGCATGACGCGCGGACAGCTGCGGCGCTCGCTGGCCATCGAGGCGCTGCTGATCTCGCTGGTCAGCGGTGTGGTCGGCATCGTGGTCGGCACCGTGTTCGGCTGGATCGGCTCGTACATCGTGTTCTCGATGAGCTTCGGCTCGGTGGTGTTCCCGATCGACTGGGCCACCTCGGGGGCGATCCTGGCGATCGCCGCGGTTGCCGCACTGCTGGCCAGCGTCTTCCCGGCCCGCCGGGCCGTGAGGACCCCGCCCGTCGAGGCCTTGTCCGAGGCCTGAGCCTCTTTAAAAGGAATGACCTCCCTCATCGCAGGGAGGTCATTTTCTATACCAGATGGTTGTCATAGGCGAAGACCACGGCCTGCACGCGGTCGCGGGCGTTGATCTTGGCCAGGATGTGGGCCACATGCGTCTTGACGGTCGGCAGGCTGATGAACAGCTTGTCGGCGATCTCCTGATTGCTCAGGCCGTGCGCGATCTCGATGAGCACCTCGCGCTCGCGGTCGGTGAGCTCGTCCAGTTCCGGATCGGTGTAGACCGGCGCGGCGGGGGCGGCCTCGGGCGTAGGGTGCGGCTTGGTGTACCCGTCCTCCATCATCTTCTCGATCAGACGCTTGGTGGCCGAGGGGGCGATGATGGCATTGCCCTGATAGACGGTGCGGATCGAGCTGAGCAGCGTCTCCGGCTCGGTGTCCTTGAGCAGGAAGCCGGAGGCGCCCGCGTTGATGGCCGCCATCACGTACTCATCCAGGTCGAAGGTCGTCAGGATGATGACGCGCGTCGGCCGCGTCCCCTCGGCGGCCTCGGATTCCAGCGCGGTGATGCGACGGGTCGCCTCGATGCCGTCCATGCCGGGCATGCGCACATCCATCAGTACCACGTCCGGGTGCAGCGATTCGGCCACCCGGACGGCGTCGGCGCCGTCACGCGCCTGCCCGACCACCTGCATATCCTGCTGGGAGCCGATCACCATCGCGAAGCCGGCACGCACCAGCTCCTGGTCGTCGGCGATGACCACGCGAATCCGTTGCATAGCATTCATGCCTTCCACTGTAGCGAACTGACTGGCAGTCGCGGTCGATGTTGTCCATAGCCCCCCGAAGCCGCACCGTGGTGTTGCCTTGGCGTCATGCTTTGGCGGTGGCGGCCCGCAGCTGGTCGTCCAGCGAGGCGGCCGGGGTCAGCCGCATCGTCTCCTGTGCTGCCGGCCGGTGCTCGTCGCTGAAGCCGGTCTCGCGCAGCACCCGCAGCAGCTGTCGCATATGCGCCAGCGCGTCGCGTCCGCGCGAACCGATCGCCTCGAACGCGGCGGCGATCGTCTCCGGAGCGGGCGTCTCGCCGCGCGCCGCGCAATCGTCCAGCATCGCCAAACCGTCCACCGCCTGGTCGATGACCGTGGTCAGCGTGGCCGTGACCTCAGCCTGGATGCTGGCGCTGATCCGGTCGCGCTCCATATTCGCCGCCAGCACGCGCTGCTTGGCCTCCTCGGCCCTGAGCGCCTCCTCGCGAGCCTGCAGGATCAGCACGTTCGCGCCGCGCGCACGGGTCCAGCGCCCATAGATGATCGCCGCGCAGCACAACAGGAACACCACGCCCCCGGTCATCATCCCGGCGGCGATGTACAACGTCAGCCGAAGCGGCGGCGTGCCGAACATCAGCTCATAAATGGTGTTGAATCCCATGATATTGGCCGATACCTTGACGCCGAACAGGATGGAATCGATCAGCGAGGCCGCGGTCAGCCATATCCACGCGCGTGGCCG
The DNA here is from genome assembly GCF_000741215.1 of Bifidobacterium pullorum subsp. gallinarum. Classification (GTDB taxonomy): domain Bacteria; phylum Actinomycetota; class Actinomycetes; order Actinomycetales; family Bifidobacteriaceae; genus Bifidobacterium; species Bifidobacterium pullorum_B. The sequence continues at coordinate 122,196 of NZ_JGYX01000002.1, read as the reverse complement.
GCCATACGCCGATGCCGCATACAGCGCATACAGCACCAACATGTTGCACCAGGGCGCGCTGGGCAGGAACACCATCTCGAAGGCGCAGAACACCGCCAGAAAGGCCGCGGTGCCCTCCGGGAACCGCCGATGGAAGGCCAACGGGCCGATCACCATCACGCTGATGAACATATACAGTGCATGGTTGGACAGCGGGCTGCTGACGAAATCCGCGTGGACGAACAGATCGGAGGAGGCCATCAGAATCAGCAGCACTGTACCGATGACATCCATCATCAGATAATGGCGCTCGCTCCATTGCGAGAGTCGCTCGATCCAATTGAACCGCTCGCCGCCCGCCGACTCCGCCTGGTCGATCGGCTTGGAACGCAACTTGCCGGCGATCTCCTGCAGCGAGGGAGGCACGATGCGCTCCGGCAGCGGGAACGACGGCATCGCGAACCGGGGCAGACGCGGCATGTGGAAGGTCAGCGGGGACGATGGGCGGTCGGCCGAATCGGTCGTGCCGGTCAACCCGGCCGAATCGGTCGTGCCGGTCAACCCGGCCGAATCGGCCGACCCGGCCGAAACGTGCGACCCGGCCGAAACGTGCGAGAAGGTCGCGTCGGTCGCGTCGGTGTCGCCGATCGCGTGCATGTTCGCCTCGCCTACCGGGATCGGAGCGGCGGTGCGGTCCTGCCCGTCGGGAGACGTTGCCGGACCGGTGCCGGGAGCCACTGCCGACGGCGACGCCGCGGTCTGAATGGGGGCCGTGGCGATGCCGGCGGATCGCGCCGTCGCATCGCCGGCGGCCTTGGGAACGGCATCCTGCGTAGCGGCGTACGGCACGGTGACGGACACCACGAACCCTCCGCCGATGCCCGGTCCCGCACTGACGGTGCCGCCCACGGCCTGCACACGCTCCCGCATGCCGATTAGCCCGTAGCCGGGCGCATGCCCATCCAATCCGGAGGAGGCGCCACGGCCGTTGTCCGCGATCGTCAGGGACAGCCCGTCGTCGTCCCAATGCTCGTCGATGCGGACCGTGGGGCGCGGCCCCGCGTACTTGCGCACGTTGGTCAACGCCTCCTGCACCACGCGGTACACGGCCACACTCGCCTGTGCTCCCAAGCGTTGCGGCGCGGCCGTGCCTTCGGTACGGCGGACGATCGCGGTGCCAGGGGAGGTCTCGCGCGCCTGGTCCACCAATGCGGTGATGTCGTCGTAATCGGCATGCGAGGAGCCGCCGAACACGCCGAGCAGACGTTTCATATCGTGCAACGCGCGCTCCGATTCACGACGAATCGTCTCCATCGTGCTGCGGGCCACCGCGGGGTTCCCGACACCGGCGTAGCGGCCGCCATCGGATTGGACGATGATGATCGAGAGCGTATGCGCCACCACGTCATGCATATCGCGGGCGATACGCGCGCGCTCGGCCAACGCGGCGATACGGCGCTCCTCATCCTGTCGCGCGGCAATTGCCTCGTTGCGTTCGCGCAGCATGCGGATCGTCGCCTGCCGGGCGCGCTGCCAGTAGGCGAGCACGATGGTGGCGACCAGGCACGCCGCCACCAGCAGCCCCATCTGGAAGCCTTCGGACAGCAGTATGGAGGAGCAGTCGCCGTTAAGACCTTCTTGATAGACGGTGTTGCACGCACCGTAATACATCTGGCGGTAGCCGACCCACACCTGGCCGAACGCCGGCCCCACATCCACCGACCAGGTGATCGCCATCGTGGCGAACAGGCCGAACGCGGCGGCCAACACGATGAACGCCTTGGTATTGCGCGGATCGCCATAGACGATCACCGAATACACCATGACCAGCGCAAGGAAATCGCTGTACAGCATGGCCGGGCCGAAGATCAGATGCAGCGCCACCAGACCCGCGTAGCACAACGCCGCCGCCTGCGGACGCCAACGGCGGAACATGACCGGAACCAGCGAAACCAGGGACCATATGATCTGAGACGTTGCATCATGCGCGAACAGGATGCCCGGCGTGTCCCCGGTGGAGGCGGCGACGCCGACCGCAAAGAACGCGATCGCCAGCGTGCCGATGATGTCAATCGGCAGCACGTTGCGCCCGCGCCACTGGGAGAACCGTTCCAACCTGTTCATGCCTTCAAGGCTACCGTGGGATGATGCCCGCCAGCCATCATGCTCGGGGATGAGGGACCGCGGGAATCGAGGGACGCCGGGATGAGGACGGACGGGCATGCCGCGACGTGTCCGCATACGCTCACGGCGACCGTGCGGCTCGCGCGTCTCGGATATCATGGAACCGCCCAAGGAACCGCCCGAACCGTGAAGAAAGGGAGAATCGGAACCGATGACGTTGCTGACGCAGTACTACGTGCCCGGACTGCATATCGAGGACCGGTCGATCCGCGTGCCGCTCGACTGGGCCGGCCATACGCCCGGCGAAGGGTTCGACGGCGAGTCGATCAGCCTGTTCTACCGCGTGGTCACCGCGCCCGAACACGTACACGACGACCTGCCGCTGCTCGTGTTCCTGCAGGGCGGCCCCGGCGGCCCCGGCCCGCGCCTGCTCAACCCCACCAGCGATGGGTGGATCGCGGAGGCGATCAAGCACTTCCGGGTGGTGTTGCCCGACCAGCGTGGCACCGGGCGCTCCAATCGCATCGAAACGCATACGATGGCGCGGCTGGCCCCGGGCGGCCCCGAGGCGCAGGCCGCGTATCTCAAGCGGTTCCTGGCCGATTCGATCATCCGCGATTTCGAACACCTGCGCCGCACCGAATTCGCCGGCGCGCGGTGGGTCACGCTGGGCCAGAGCTACGGCGGATTCCTGACCTTGACCTATCTATCGCTGTTCCCGGAGGGCGTGATCGCCAGCTTCACCACCGGCGGCATCCCGCATGTGCCCGCCGACGCCACGGAGGTCTACGAGCACACCTTCCCGCGCATGGCCGTGAAGACGCGCCAGTACTATGACCGCTACCCGCAGGACGTGGAGCGCGTGGCCGCCGTGGCCGACCGGCTGGCGGCGCAGGATGTGCGCCTGCCGAACGGCGACCGGCTTACCGTGGAACGATTCCAGACCCTGGGCTCCGACTTCGGCATGAAGCCGAGCTTCGAACGGGTGCACTGGATCATGGACGACGCGTTCCTGGACGGTGACGGGTCCGTGTCCGCCGACTCGCCGTTGAGCGACGATTTCCTGGGCAAGGTGATGGCCGCCACCGGATCGAGGCCGCTGTACTGGCCGTTGCAGGAGTTCATCTACGCCAACGGCGAGCTGGACGAGCCGATCCGCTGGGCCGCGCAGCGCGTGCGCGACCGGCATCCCGAATTCGCGGGGGACCGGCGGCCGATGCTGTTCACCGGCGAGGCGATGTTCCCGTGGATGTACGAACAGCAGGCCGCGCTGCGTCCGTTCCGGGCCGCGATGGACGTGCTGATGGAGGACACGCGCTTCGGACGCATCTACGACGCCGACCGGCTGGCCCGCAACGAGGTGCCGCTGCAGGCGGCCGTGTACTTCGACGACATGTACGTGGACTCGGGGCTCCAGCTGGATACGCTGAGCCGGGTCGGGCGCTCGCGGTACTGGGTCACCAACGAGTTCGAACACGATGGGCTGCACGGGTCCGTGGTGTTCCGCCACCTGTATGAGGAGGCGCTGAACCGCGGCGACTTGGAGGAACTGTTCTGAACCGGCGCGCCTTGCCTCCGCGGCGAGGCGGGACGTGAAGAGAAAGGATATAGAGGATGCCTTTGCAGGATGTGACCGTCGGATTCATCGGATACGGCAATATGGGGCAGGGCGTGGCCCGAGGCCTCGTGAACGGCGGCGTGGTCGGGGCCGGCAACATCGTGGCCTACGACATCGACCGCGACCGTCTCATGCGCGACACCACGCAGCTCGGCGCGCGCGCCGCCGCCAGCGCGGAGGAGACCGTCGCCGAGTCGGATGTCGTCGTGATCGCCGTCAAACCGAACCTGGTCGGCGAGGTCATGACCCCGCTGGCGGACGCCCTGGACGGCAAGATCGTCCTGTCCATCGCCTGGGGCATGTGGAACGACCAGCTGGAGGCCATCATCCCCGGCACCAGCCACCTGTCGGTCGTGCCGAACCTGCCGATCGGCGTGGGCAGCGGCGTGCTCGTCGTCGAACAATCGCACACGCTGGAATACGAGCAGATGGCGCTGGTCCGCTCCCTGTTCGAGCCGATCGCGTTGCTGGAAACCGTCGACACCGCACACATGTCGGTTGCGGGCATCGTCAGCAGCTGCGCACCCGCGTTCACCGCCGTCTACGTCGAGGCCCTGGCCGACGCCGGCGTGAAATACGGGCTCAGGCGCGACACGGCCTACCGGCTCGCCGCCAAGATGGTGGAGGGCACCGGCGCGCAGATCATCGAGGAGGGCATGACCCCGTCCGCGCTGAAGGACGGCGTGTGCTCGCCGGGCGGCGCCACCATCAAGGGCGTGGTCGCGCTCGAACACGCGGGGTTCCGCGGGGCCGCCATCGGCGCCATCGAGGCCGTGCAGGGCTGAAGGTAGGCTGGAGGGCATGTCTCTTACCATTGGAATCGTCGGCTTGCCGAACGTGGGCAAGTCCACACTGTTCAACGCATTGACCCGCAACAACGTGCTGGCGGAGAACTATCCGTTCGCCACCATCGAGCCGAACACCGGCATCGTGCCGCTGCCGGACGACCGTCTGCCGGTGCTCGCCAAGCTCGTGCACACCGAGAAGATCGTGCCGGCCACCGTCACGTTCGTGGACATCGCCGGCATCGTCAAGGGCGCGTCCGAGGGCGAGGGCCTGGGCAACCAGTTCCTGGCCAACATCCGCGAGGCCGACGCGATCTGCGAGGTCGTGCGCGCGTTCGAGGACGACGACATCGTGCACGTCAACGGCCGCGTGGACCCGGCGGACGACATCGACACGATCAACACCGAGCTCATCCTGGCCGACATGCAGACCATCGAGAACGCGCTGCCGAAGCTGGAGAAGGACCTGCGCGGCAAGAAGGTCAGCCCGGAGTACGTGGCGGCCGTCAAGCAGGCCAAGGAGATCCTGGAGGCCGGCGAGACCATCGACCATGCGGCCGCGGACGGCAGGATCGACAAGGCCGACATCGCCGAGCTGCACCTGATGACCGCCAAGCCGTTCATCTACGTGTTCAACGTGGACGACAACGAGCTGGGCAACGAGGAGTTCAAGGCCAAACTGGCCGCCTCCGTGGCGCCGGCCAAGTCGATCTTCCTCAACGCGCAGTTCGAGGCCGAACTGACCGAGCTGGACGAGGCGGACGCCCGCGAGATGCTTGAAGACGCCGGGCTCAAGGAATCCGGCCTGGACCAGCTGGCCCGTGTCGGCTTCGACATCCTGGGCCTGCAGACCTTCCTGACCGCCGGCGAGAAGGAGGTGCGCGCCTGGCAGATCCACAAGGGCTGGACCGCCCCGCAGGCCGCAGGCGTGATCCACACCGACTTCGAGAAGGGCTTCATCAAGGCCGAGGTCATCTCCTACGACGACTTCGTGGCGGCGGACGGCTCCTACACCAAGGTCAAGGAGGAGGGCAAGATGCGCCTGGAGGGCAAGGACTACGTCATGCGCGACGGCGACATCGTGGAGTTCAAGTTCAACGTCAGTAAGTGAGTGCGGAAGAGGTTCGCACTACCTCGGGCTTCGAATCCGGAAGTGGCTTTTTCCTTGGCCTTGGATTTGAAAACTCGAGGTAGTGCGAACCTCTATTACGATACGGCGCACACGACGTTGTACCGGAGTGAAGACATTTCGCAGGTACGTGTGGACAAATGGGTTATCTAGTTCTACCATAAATGTTGAATGACGACATTGGGTTCGGACAAGGAAGATGAAGTTGCATGGGGTTGAACTATCCTTCGATGAAGTCTTCCGACTTGCTGCGAATCCTCCAAAAGCTTGGCTACGAGGAGGATCGACGGGCAGGCTCCCATAGACGTTTGAAGGCCGACGGCAGGCAACCGCTTACCTTTGCTTTTCATGACGGCCAGACCATTCCTCCAGGGTTGGTAAGGAAGATACTCATGAAAGATGTGGGATTGACCGAACAAGAGATTCAGGAGATGCTCGGATGAATCGAAATGTTGACAGCGTAAAGATTGTCTACCATCACGAAGACGGTATCTGGTGGGCTGAATCCGACAACATGCCTGGTTTTTATGCGGCTGGAAACACTTTCGGTGAAGTGCGTAAAAATGTCAGGAGCGGCGTGGACTTTTATTTTGACGATGGACTTCCTCGTGTGCTTGAAGAGTACACAGAAGACGGTGCTGTGTTGATGGATGGCAACCACAAGATTTATATTTTTCCGTCCAATGTCAAAAACGGATTATCTAATCAGAGCCAAGGCTCATATCAGTCCATCTCTTCATCAAAATATTCGGAAGCAAGGTTGGTGGCTTGATCATGAGTAGTATGTCAGAGCGGTCGGCAGTTAAGATTTCTATCGCGGATTTCGCCAATATTACCCCGGAAAGTAATAAAGGGAATGCTGTGGGAATGGGCGGATATATCCTACCGATCGCCCAAACAGGATTGACTGTAAGATTTTCGGTATTCACCGAAGTGTGTGTTCCTGGCGATTTGTGCCCATGTGAATTGACCTTGGAACTTTCTCTCCGTGATCAATACGGTCATGTGGTGGAACTTCTTGGACCTGTACCGCAGAAGATTCGTGTAGCAAGCGTACTTACTGTTGAGACCGTTCAGGGTTTGACCTTGGACCAAAAGAACTTTATCGGTGGGCATGCGCTTAACGTTCTTGACTTCGCGAGTGGACTGCCGTTGTCGCCGGGCAATTATGTATGGAAAGCGACTATAGATTCTGATGAAGAACATGCTGCAGAGTTGAGATTCTGCATTCCGATTCCTCAAACGCAGCCGGTTCTCGGATGAACAACAACAAGGTTCATGATTCTGCTTGAATCGTGAACCTTAACTCTTTTTCTTAAGTCTTTCAGTGCTATGCTTTCTGCCCATCGGCCATGGCCTTATCGTCGCCACCCAACAGTTTCCCATATCTGCACACGAGCCCTTGTTCCAAACGATCGAATTCGGGAAGGTAGTCGTGGATGATGGTATCGACCAACAGCCGGGCTTTCTCGCCGTCATAGACATGGGCGGAATCGTTGCGGTCGCGCAGCATACGGAGCCATAATGCTTCGTCCGTGAAATCGTAATATTGATACGCGGTCTTGAGCGTGTCTCGGGGCGATCCCGAAGCCGCCACTGGATCGCCCTCATAGAGCAGCAGTGCCTTCAGCAACTTCCAGCCGAGTTCGAACTGAAGTTCGAACTTGTCGATGATGCCGCTCTGGATGAATTCGTTCGACAAATCCTGCGCGGGATCTTGCCGCAGGGAGCGCAGGGCCGAGGAATAATTCTCAAACTTTCTCATACGACACCACTCCGTGCCCCGTCTGTGTCCCGAAACCTACAGAATATGCAACGGCGTCTGGCGCTGCCGGAGTCGAGCGGTTACAGTGGAACCATGAGGAGCAACGGCGCATGCCGCATATCGGGTGAGGTTGTGGAGAGACGATGAGGGTCTTCGACTTCGATGGGACGATCTACAAGGGCGAGAGCCTGTTCGACCTGTATCTGTTCAGCGTCCGTTACGAGCCGCGCGTGTTGAAATACATCGCACCGGTGGCCCAATGCGGCATCCGGTACAAGACCGGCCACGCCGAACTACAGACGATGGAACGCAAGCTGGGGCGCGTCATCCACCGGTATCTGCAGGATATCGACGCATCGAAGCGCGTGGCCAGGCTGTGCGGATCCAACCCGTCGCCAACGGTTCCGTCGAAGCGCGGCGGCGATCCCGTCGCGGCCTCCCACGCGGGACTGAACGCGCTGTCGGAGGCTTTCTGGAACCGCAAGTTCCATAAGATCAAAGCCTGGTACCAACCCCAGCCGGACGACGTCATCGTCACTGCGTCGTTCGACCTGACGGTGGGGGAGGCCTGCCGTCGTCTGGGCATCCGACACCTCATCGCCTCCACCATCGACCCGGAGACGCTGGAGATCTCCCACCTGAACTTCCGCACGAACAAGGCCAAGCGCTTCCGTGAAATCTACGGCCCCGACGCCGTCATCGACGAGTTCTACACCGACAGCTACCACGACCAGTCCATGATCGACCTGGCCCGCACCGCCTATTTGGTCAAAGGCAACAGACTCATCCGCATCAAGTGACGACGCTGCCCCTTGAGATCGGAGCCGCGGGATTCCATCTGACGAACACCGCATGACGGCGGTCTATCGCGCTCCGTAGCATTGGTCTGCGGCGACCGGCGCGAACGTGCCGCGCTGCAGAGTCGACGGCCGGGAACCGGGTGATGGAGGAGTGCCGTCCTACCGCGAGCGATGAAGGAGAGACGTTGGAACCGCAGGCGTATATGGTCACGCAGGGGGAGGGCTTCCCGATCGTCTTCGCGCACGGCATGGGCGTCGACCATCGGTCGCTGATGATGCTGGACCGGTATTTCCCGGAGCGGACGCAGCGCATCTACCTCGATCTGCCCGGGTACGGCCGCACCCCGGCGCTGGACGGCCCCGGCGGTTTGCCCGAATACGTGGACTGGTTCTGCGGCGCGATCGACGACATCCTCGGGCCTCGTGCGCCGTTCGCCGTGGTCGGCAACTCGATGGGCGGGGTGCTGGCTCGGGCCGTGATCGCACGCAAGCCGCGTCGTGTGGCGGGCGTCGCCCTGATCGCGCCGGTCATCGATCCGGTGATTGCGCATCGTCGCGTCGCCGAGCATGTGGTGAGCGAGCCGAACCCGGACCTGATGCACAAACTGCCGCTCGACCAGGTGCTGGACTTCATCCGCATGGGCGTCAACCAGTCGTTCGAGGCATGGCGGCGGTATCAGATGTATGTGCTGCCGGGCATCCGCGCCTTCGACCGCGCCGCGTACGCCAGGCTGGAGGCGCGCTATTGGCTGGCTGAGGACCCGGAACGTGCGTTCGGTATGTCCGAGGGGCCGACCGCCATCATCTGCGGACGGCAGGATCAGATCGTCGGCTATGAGGATCAGGAGGAGATCCTGCCCCACTATCCGAACGCGCGGTATGCGGTGATCGAGAACGCGGGACACAATGTCTACGTGGACCGGCCCGAGCAGGTCGGCGCATTGCTGCGCGATTGGGCCGGACAGCTGCCGATTCGTTAGGAGAGGGATGGAACAGTTCACGGTGGTGTTGGACCAGCTGATCGGGTTCGCGATCATGCTGGTCATCGGGTACATCTGCGTCAGGTGCAGGATCTACGGCGAGAAGGCGCTGGATGGCATCTGCCAGCTGATCCTCAAGGTGGGCATACCGCTGATGGTGTTCTCCAACGCCACGGCGGGCGCCACGCGCGCCGACCTGTTCGAATCCGGCATCATCCTGGTGTTCCAGGCCGTCATGTACGTGCTGCTCATCTCGTCCACCTGGCTAATCGCCAAGGTCATGCGCCTGCCGGTGGACCGCGGTCACATGTTTCAGGCGGCGTTCATCTTCGGCAACGTCGGGTTCATCGGACTGCCGTTGCTCATCGCCCTGTTCCCGGAGCGTGGCGCGTTGTTCTACTCCCTGATGGCGCTGCTCGACCAGTTCCTGATGTGGACGTACGGCGTCTGGCTCACCCGCTCCGAACAGACCCGCCGCGAACGGCCCGCCGCATCGTTGGCGCAGCAGCTGCGCGGGTTGCTGAGCCCCGGACTGGTGTCCGTGATCGTGTCGTTGCTGGTCATCCTGATCGGCATTCCGATCCCCGAGGATATCAACACGCCGCTGCACACGGTCGGCTCGATCTCCACGCCGTTGTCGCTGATGTACATCGGCGGCCTGTTCGCGTTGCGTGATTGGAAGACCACGCTCAGGCAGCCCGAGGTGTATGTGGGCATCGTGGTCAAGATGCTGATCATCCCGATCGCCCTGTTCGCGCTGCTCACCTTCGTGCCGCCGATGTTGGGTCTGGGCGTGGCGAACGCGGATATGGTGCACGCCGTCACCGTGGTGTGCGCGATGCCGACGATGGCGGCGTTGGTCATGTTCGCCGAGCGGGAGCGTAACATGCCCGAATACGCGGTCGGTCTGGTGCTGGTGACCACGGTGGCCAGCCTGCTGACGCTGACCGGCGTGTCCTATGTGGTGTTCTGATGCGGGATACTGGTGGTATGTTCGCGCTGTTGGAGACGCTGATCGCCGTCTATGAGACCGGGCAGTTCACCATTGCGGCCGACGAGCTCAAGGTCTCGCAGTCCACGGTGTCCTCGCGCATCGCCTCGCTGGAGGCGATGGTGGGCGCCCCGTTGTTCGTGCGGCACGCCAAGAGCGACGTGACCCCCACCGAAGCCGGCACACTGCTGTACCGCGCGGCCACACAGATCGGCGGCGTGTGGCGTGACGCCCGCGAGGAGATCGCCCGTACACGGGCGAACCGCGAGCCGTTCTCGATGTTGGTCTCCCATACCGCCGCCGCGGTGCTGATCCCCGCGGCGCTGCGCGCGACGCTCGGTGAATTGGACCGATTCGAGATCGCCGTGGCGGCTTCGAACTCGGATGGCATCCTGGAACGGGTGGGGCTGAAGGAGGCCCATCTGGGCGTGGTCGAGAAGCCGATCATCAGCGAATCGGTCGAACGCGTCACCCTGTGCGAGGACGAGCTGGTGCTGGCCGGAGACCCCTCGGGCGTATGGCTGGTGCGCGAGCATGGATCCGGTGTGCGCTACTACACCGAGCTGTATTTCAAGACGGAGGGTATCGTGCCGACGCACGCCATCGAGGTGGCGAGCAACGCCTCCATCGTCGCCGCGCTGGCGGCGGGCGTGGGCTGTTCGATCGTATCGCGCGCCGCGTGCCCCGGTGGGGTGCCGGTGCATGATTTGGGACCGGAGTTCGTGCGTCGGTTCTACGCGCTGATCCCGCGGTCCGGCCTGACCCGCGACCAGCGTGCGCTGGCCGATGGCATCATCACGGCGTTGCGCGACGTCAGGCTGCGCTGAGAAGTCGGTTCGGCGTTAATGGCCCGGCGGGACGCATTCGCATCGAAATACGTGATGATATTCATCGATATGTTCTATTTGACCGATGTTGGGCCTCGTTGTTCAATGGAGGTATGAGAGAGTTCTGCACCAAGTGGTGGAAGCGCATCGCGACCACCGATATGTTGTTCATCGCCGTCCTGACGCTGATCGCCTCCTTCATCGGCACGTTCCTCAAGCAGTTCGACGGCTTCTCGCTGCTCGGTCCGCTGATCATCGCCCTGCTCATCGGCATGGTCATCCAATTCCCGATCCGTTCCCTCTACGTCGGCTCCAACGACTCCCGCAAGGCGGGCGTCAAGGACGCCGCCGGTCTGATCTCCAACAAGCTGCTGCGCCTGGGCATCATCCTGCTTGGCTTCAAGCTCAACCTGCAGGTGCTGTTCACGCAGGGCATCAAGTGCCTGCCGATCGCGGCGGTCATCGTCACGCTGGTCATCGTCGTGACCTATCTGATCGCCCGTGCACTCAAGGTCAGCCCGATGCTCGCCATCCTGACCGCGGGCGGCACCGGCATCTGCGGCGCTGCCGCCGTCATGGGACTGTCGGGCTCCATCACCGTTCCGGAGGAGGACGAGGAGGAGAAGGCCGACAACGAGGTGATGGCCGTGGCCACCGTGGCCATCATGGGCACGATCTTCGCGCTGATCGAGATCGCGCTGTTCCCGGCGCTCGGCCTGACCCCCGCCCAGCAGGGCGTGGCCGCCGGCGCCAGCCTGCACGAGATCGCCCACGCGGTCGCCGTCGGCGGCGCCTTCGGCGAGGAGGCCCTGAACATGGCCACCATCATGAAGCTGAGCCGTGTGCTCATGCTCGTCTTCGCGGCCATCATCATCGCCATCTGGTGGGACCGCACGCATTCCACGGTCAAGCACGAAGGCAAGCGCAAGGTCGCCTTCCCGTGGTTCATGCTCGGCTTCATCGCCGCGTCGGTGCTGGGCACCTATGTGCCGTTCTTGACCGCCATCTCCGCCCAGCTGGTGGACGTGGCCTACATCGTGCTCGGCATGGCCATGGCCGCGCTCGGCATCAATGTGAACTTCAAGGCCATCGCTTCCAAGGGCGCCAAGGCCGTGCTCGCCAGCTTCATCGCCTCGGTGCTGCTGGTGGCGTTCGCGGTGCTGGTCGCCAAGCTGTTCTTCTGATTCGGGTGCCGTCCGCCGAATCCGGCGGCGCGGATCCGTTCCCGCAGGGGCCTTCCGATTCGTCGGAAGGCCCCTGTCCGTTATATGAGGGGCGGAATCGAGGGCTGTCGCCGATGCGTTCGCTCACGGTAAAACGATGGAAGCCCCGCCCTCCAAGGCGGTTGAACGGAGTGAATGGTCAAGGATACGAGCCCGGAAGGGCTCGGGGGCCGGCCGCAGCGGCCATCGTCTGCGGCGGACGGTCCTCTCCCACGTTGAAGGAGTATGTGATTATGGCTATGTTCCCTTCCCTGATGCATGATTCCCTGTTCGGCGATTTGTTCGACGATCCGTTCTTCACCGGACTGCGCCGCGTCTCCGACACCCCGGGCACCGTGGTGTCCGGCAGCATGATGAACACTGATGTGCGCGAGACCGACAAGGGCTACGCCGTCGACATCGATATGCCCGGTTTCAAGAAGGAGGATATCGCGGTGGAGCTGAAGAACGGCTATCTGACCGTCAGCGCCCATCGTGATACGCACCACGACGAGAAGAACGACAACGGCCGCTGGCTGCGCCGCGAGCGTTACGTCGGCTCCTGCTCGCGCAGCTTCTACGTGGGCGAGAACGTCAAGGATACCGACATCCACGCCAGCTACAAGGACGGCACGCTGTGCCTGGAGCTGCCGAAGCCGGAGGCCCGGCAGCAGGTCGAGCAGAAGCACACCATCGCCATCGAGGGCTGATTGGCGGCTCGGCTGAACGCCGACGCATCGTAATGAACCGGTGAGGCCGGTGGGCATCCGAATCGCAGACGGATGCCCACTGGCCTCATCCTGTTCCGTTCCCGCGTGCGTGCCGTGGACGGACGTGCGAGAAATCAAGAGCGGGGCCCTGCTCCGATGCATTCCGGAACAGGGCCCCGCTTGTGGGTAAGTCTGGTTGACTCGGCCTTTTACTTGTTGAGCATGCGCTTGATGCCGTTCCACACGGTCTGGGAGAGCGCGTAGTGGCCGAGCGAAGGGTCGGTGGCGGCGAGCGGGGAACGCAGGGCCTGATCCATCATCTGCTGGTTCATCATGGTTGTTTCCTTTCGTTGTGGCGCCCGTCTTGGTCTGCGGGTGCCGGGTTGGTGATATTCGATCTTCTGTTGTGGCAAGCACAGCTTACGTCCTCCGAGCCGCCGGTTTCCTGCTGAGATTTCCAGAAAACTATCAAAAATATCGGGTATTCTTGAAATAGAGATAAAGAAATGGTGAAGAACGGAGCGGATGCGATGACGGAACCCGTGGTCAGCGAGGCCAAACTGCGCTATCTCGACTTCCTGAGCCGGGAGGACCGCGTACGGCACCACCGGTACGTGGAGGAGATGAAGCAGTACGAGCTGATGAAGAACGGCGACCTCTCCGCCATCGGCGAGAGCGCGCGGCTGTGGACATCCGGCTTGTACGGCCATGTCTGCGACGACCCGCTGCGCAACGCGAAATACCTGTTCGTCACCTCGATCACGCTGGCCACGCGGTTCGCCATCGAGGGCGGCATGGACGAGGAGGACGCCTACAACGCTTCCGACCTTTACATCCAGGACGTCGACCGCTGCACCACCACCGATGAGGTGCGCCGGCTGCATGCCGATATGATGACCTTCTTCACCTGGGCCATGGCCGACATGCAGCGCGGCGAGGTGCATTCCACCGCGGTCGTCGAATGCATGGACTACATCCGCTACCACCTGCACGAGCGCATCACGGTGCCGATGCTCGCGAACCACGTCCACCTCAATCCCACATACCTGTCGGAACTGTTCGCCAGGGAGATCGGAACCACCATCTCCCGCTACATCGCCGATCAACGCATGGAGGCGGCGCGCAACATGCTCAGGTATTCGCAGTATTCGGTCGGGGAGATCGCGCAGATCCTGGCATACCGTTCGCCCAGTCATTTCGGCAAGGTATTCAAGGACCATATGGGCGTGACGCCGCGCGAATACCGCAACGCCAATGCCCAGACCGGCATCTGGCCGGAATAGTCGTCTCCCGGGTTCGGCGCCATCAGGCATTCGGGCGTGCGATCCGGCCATGGTCGTCGGCGCGGTCGCGGTGCCGAAGGTGAACGCGGCATGTGCCTCCGGTGAATTCTGTACAGGCCCATCGCAAAAACGTGCCCGGTCGCGCCGTTGTTCGGCTACGGTGGAATCGGAACGGGTCCGCACGTCCGGTGCGGACTCGATCGATATCGGTACGGCAATCGACGAGTTCAGGAGGAGCGACCATGGGCATGCCGTTGGACCTGTATGTCATCCGCCACGGCCAGTCCGAGGCGAACGTCATCGTGCAGGCGGGGGAGCAGGGCGATAACTCCCTGTACACGCAGGATAACGTCACCGTGCCGGACCGCTCGTGGCGTCTGACCGCGATCGGGCGCAAGCAGGCCGATTGCATCGGACGCTGGCTGGTCTCCCAGCAGGAGTTGTTCGATCGGTACCTGGTGTCGCCGTATGTGCGCACACGGGAGACGGCGGCCACGATGGCGTTGCCCAAGGCGCGTTGGGAGGAGAGCCGCGTGCTGCGCGAGCGTTCATGGGGCGAGATCAACACCATCACCCAGGAGGAGTTCCGCACGAACTATTCGCGCAACTGGATGTTCAAGCGCACCGACCCGCTGTACTGGCGTCCGCCGGCGGGCGAGTCGATCGCGGATGTGGCCGAGGACCGCGTCCATAACCTGCTGACCTCGCTGAACCGCAGGGCCGAGTCGGAATCGGTGGTGGCGGTGACCCACGGCGATTTCATGCTGGCGCTGATGCTCACGCTGGAGGACATCTCGGACGAGGAGTTCCTGCGTCGCGCGGACAGCCCCGATTGGCAGATCACCAACTGCACCTGCCTGCACTACTCGCGCCGTGACCCGCATACCGGCCGTACCTCGCAGCGCGTCCGATGGGAGCGGACCGCGCGTCCCGTGCTCGACGAGGAGACCGGCCGCTGGGAGGTGCGGGTCGAGCCGTGGCGCGAATTCACCAAGCCCACGTTGTCCAACGGCGATCTGGTTGATGTGGTGCATTCGGTCGATCCCCACCTGTGAGCCGGATCTGGTCCAATAGTCGCAGTTGTACCATCGCGCTGCGGCTTTTGGTCCAGTTGGCCGGTCTGATATGGCCCTTTTGTGCCAGTGCTTTGGTGCTGCTGCGGCTTTTGGCGCAGTTCTTCATCGTTATCCGGTCCTTTTGGCGCAGCAGCCTGGTGTTGCTGCGGCACAAGGGCTTGGGCGGCGATGGACTAGGCGTGTCGCTATACTATTCTGCGGCGCGCGGACGGAGTGTGCCGCGCTGAGAGAGTTCAAAGGAGATAAACAGATGAAGAATCTGTTCAGCTGGGCCATCCATGGCGATGGCAAGACGCTGCATCCGGGCGAGGTCGTCGAACCCGACGAGCGTCTGACCTGGGGCCGTACCGCAGGTATCGGCGCCCAGCATGTGGTGGCCATGTTCGGCGCGACCTTCCTCGTGCCGATCCTCACCGGCTTCGATCCGTCGACCACGCTGTTCTTCACGGCCATGTCGACCGCCCTGTTCCTGCTGATCAACAAGAACGTCCTGCCGAGCTACCTGGGCTCGTCCTTCGGCTTCATCGCCCCGATCACCGCCGTCACCACGGCGAACAAGGGCCTGGCCGTCGCCAGCTTCGGCATCATGGTCACCGGTCTGCTGCTGGCCCTGATCGGCCTGCTCGTGCACTTCGCCGGCTCCAAGTGGATCGACGTGGTCATGCCGCCGGTCGTCAACGGCGCCATCGTGGCCATCATCGGCTTCAACCTGGCCCCGAGCGTGTGGAACAACTTCCAGGTGGCCCCGGACACCGCGCTGGTCACCCTGGTGGCCGTGCTGGTCATCTCCGTGCTGTTCAAGGGCCTGCTCGGCCGTCTGAACATCCTGCTCGGCGTCATCGTCGGCTACATCTACGCCTGCTTCCGCGGCCAGGTCGACTTCTCCGCCGTGAACGAGGCCGCGTGGATCGGTCTGCCGAAGTTCCACCTGCCGCAGGTCGACTTCTCCATCCTGCCGATGTTCATCCCGGTGGTGCTCGTGCTCATCGCCGAGAACGTCGGCCACGTCAAGTCCGTGGCGCAGATGACCGGCCGCGACTATGACGACAAGATGGGCACCGCCCTGTTCGCCGACGGTCTGGGCACCGCCATCGCCGGTTTCGGCGGCGGCTCCGGCACCACCACCTACGGCGAGAACATCGGCGTGATGGCCTCCACCAAGGTCTACTCCACCGCCGCCTACTGGTTCGCCTCCGGCTTCGCGCTGCTGCTGAGCCTGTGCCCGAAGTTCGGCGCGATCATCAACACGATCCCCGCCGGCGTGCTCGGCGGCGTGACCACGCTGCTGTACGGCATGATCGGCATGATGGGCGTGCGCATCTGGGTTGACAACCACGTCAACTTCGACAAGTCGCTCAACGTCATGACCGCCGCCATCGTCATGATCATCGGCATCGCCGACTTCACGTTCGCCATCCAGGGCGTGCAGTTCAACGGCATCGCCATCGGCACCATCGCCGTGCTCGTCGCCTACCACGGCCTCAAGGCCATCGGCAAGGTCACCGGCACCATCGAGAAGGACGATCCGGACATCAAGTGATGACGGTCCATCCGAACACGGATGACTGACTCCCGTGGGGCGGCCTGAACAAGCCGCCCCACATTCATATCCGCCATGTCCGCCTTCTCCCTGCGATGGGGAGAAGACGCATGGCCCGTGATCGACTTCGCCGACACCTCTCGCGCCGACCGAGGTGCACGCCGTCAGGCATCGGCTACTATGCTATGAGGTATTGGTCCTTGTCGGTGAAGCAACGCCGGTACACCAGCAGCATGATGATTGTGTCCGCCAGCAGGGTCAGCGCCGAGATCGCGGCCAGGATCACGAACTGGTACTTCGCCGCATCGAACGGGTCCCCGCCGGCGATGACCTGTCCCGCCATCATGCCGGGGATCGTCACGATGCCGCTCGACGCCAAGGAGGCCGTTGTGGGCAGCAGGCCGAGTCTCAACGAGGAGACGATCGACGGGCGGGCCGCCTCCCACGTCGTGGCGCCCAACGCCAGCATCATCTGGACCTCGTCACGCCGCTCCCGCATGCTTTCGAAGAACCGCGTCAACCCCACCGCCAGCGCGGACACCGAGTTCCCCAGCAGCATGCCGGTCAGCGGCACCACCAGCTGCGGGGAGTACCACGGCGTCGGACGCACGATCAGTTCGGCCACCAACGTCAGCATCAGCAGCATCGTGATGACCAACGCCAGCAGCACCGGGCCGGCCATGCCCCGCGGCACGCCCTTGGCCCGGGACAGCGTGATCTGCACGCCGGCCCCCAGCATGACCACGATCAGCAGTGCCACCAGCCAGGGATTGTCGGCACGGATCACGAACCCGATGATCAGTCCCATCGCGCACAGCTGCAGCAACGCGCGGCAGGCCGACCACAGCAGCGTCCGTCCGATGCCCAGCCGCATCCGCCACGACACCGCGGCGGCCGCCACCACCATCAGCATGGCCGCCAGCAGTCCCCAGACGTCGATGGGGTAGTAGGTTCCTCCGTTCATGTCACGCCTCCTCTTCCGGCCGCGCAGTACCGGCCCGTGAACCATCGGGGTGCACGCCGTCAGGGTGCGTTTCGTCACCTTGCGTTCGACCGGACCGTGAACCATCGGCATGTGCGGCGGCCTGCATATCGGTGCTGCCTGAATCATGGGTTGCGTCGTTGCCATGCAGCCGACCGTCGCTCAACACCAGCGTGCGTGAGGACGCTCCGTCCGGTGGCCGGTGCCGTATGCGGATGACTGCCATACCCTCGCGCGCCGCCCGCGTCATGATCGCGGCGACCTTGGCCGCGTTGTCGTCATCCAATCCGGCGTCGACCTCGTCGGCCAGCAGCAGCTTCGGCCGGGTCAGCAGCGTACGCGCCAGCGCGACGCGCGCCGCCTGGCCGCCCGACAGGTCGTGCGGCGGCCGGTCCAGCTCGATGTCGCCGCAGCCCAGCGCATCCAGCATCCGGCTGATCGCCGCGTCGTCCAAACGATCGGCTGTGTGGCGGTCGGCACCTCGGAGCAATGACAGGAACCGTCTCCGGCCGCCGTCATATGCGTCCTCCGCACCCTCCGTGCCGTTCGAGCCGCCGGCACGAACGGCCAGCGTGAACGGCAGACGGATCGCCTCGGCCACGGTGCCGCCGGTCAGGATGGCCTGCTGCGGCAGGTAGGTGACCTGGGTGCGCCACTGCTGCGGGGTGAAGGCGGATGCGGGCCGCCCACGCAAGGTCAGATCGCCGGATGCGTGCGGATTGAGCTGCGCCAGCGCGGTCAGCAGACTGGACTTGCCGGAACCCGAAGGACCGGTCAGATCGACGATCTCGCCGGATTCGACCTGCAGCGACAGGTCGCGGAACAACACGCGTTCGCCGTCGGACGACGGCAGGGTGCAGAACAGGTGTTCGGCGCGTAATAAGGCTGTCATGTCGCCAGTGTAGGCGGGGTCGG
Organism: Bifidobacterium pullorum subsp. gallinarum; assembly: GCF_000741215.1. GTDB lineage: Bacteria > Actinomycetota > Actinomycetes > Actinomycetales > Bifidobacteriaceae > Bifidobacterium > Bifidobacterium pullorum_B. The sequence continues at coordinate 103,490 of NZ_JGYX01000002.1, read as the reverse complement.
TTCGGATGGGGTAATGGGATGTGTGTTGCCGGTGCGGTGCGTGCGGTGCGTCAGCGGGCGGTGCGGTGCGGCGGGCAGGCACATGTTCGCAGCCGGCACGGAAGCGATGCCGGAGTCGTACCGGTTCGATACAGTGAAGGGCGATTGGTTCCGGCAAGACAGGGAGGTCGTGATGGACAAGCGGATCGCAATCGTGACGGGCAGCGCGTTGGGACTGGGGTATGAGCTCACGCGGCAACTGATCGAACGGGGATGGTTCGTGTGCGGCGTGGATTTCAATGCCGCCAAACAGCAGGAGCTCGCCGAGGCGTTCGGCTCCGACCGCTATCGGGCGTTGACCGGTGACATCTCGGACGAGGCGTTCGTCAGGGCGGCGGTGGCCGAGGCCGCGTCGATCGGGCACATCGACCTGCTGATCAACAACGCAGGCCAGCCGTCGTTCAAGGTGCCGACCGCGTACACGGCCGCCGACGTGGACAAGTGCCTGAAGGGATTGAAGGGGATGATCCTGTTCAGCGTCGAAACGCTGAAGGCGGATGGCGAGCGCGACCTGAAGATCGCCAACGTCATGAGCACCGCCGCCACGCGCGGCAACGCCAACGAATCCGTGTACTGCGCCACCAAGTGGGGCGAGCGCGGCTACACCGAAAGCCTCAAGGCCGCCTACAAGGGCACCAGTGTCAAGATCGTGGGCGTGTGCCCGGGCGGCATCGACACCGAGTTCTACCGCGACAGCCACGACTACGTCTCCGAGGAGAAGCAGCACACGTTCATGAGCCCGGCCGACTGCGCCAATGTCATCCTGTTCAACCTGGTCAACGACGCGAACCTGACTGTCTCCGACATCCTGATCGAACGCAACTACGTGTGATCGTATGCGTAATAGGCATAACGACCATGTTGATGCGGCATTAGCGATCCGAAGGGCATGCGGGAAGGAATGGAACCGTGTGGCCCCGCTCCGTGCCGACGGATTCGACGGGGCCGATCAGGAAGGACAACACCATGAACAATCCCAGCCTGTTCCCGATGGGCGAACCGAACGACGCCTACGCGCGGTATTTCATCGGCCAGAGCTATCTGGCGCCATTGCTGAACAAGGAGATCTCGCTGTCGAACGTCACGTTCGAGCCGGGGTGCCGCAACAACTGGCATATCCACCATAATTCCCCGCAGATCCTGATCGCCGTGGGCGGCGTCGGCTACTACCAGGAGTGGGGCAAGCCGGTGGTCACGATGCAGCCGGGCGACGTGGTGTACGTGCCCGCCGAGACCAAGCACTGGCACGGCGCCACGCCGCACGCCTCGTTCGCGCATCTGGCGATCATGATTCCGGGCGCCGACGTGAGCAACGAGTGGCTGGAGCCGGTGGACGACGAGACGTACTACGCGCTCGATGCCGAGGCGGCCCAGTCCTCCAAGTGAACGGCTTGGGACGGCCGGACGCTGTGTCGATAACGGTCCGTGCTTCGCGGTGGCGCCGCGGGCACGGACCGTTGGTTTCCCGGGCGATTCACCATCCGCATCCCCGGTGCAAACCAAAACCAAACCATCGTCCTGTACCATAGGCTGTTCGGCGGCGGATGGGGCCGCCGCGGGATGCAAGGACGGTGCCGATGGCAAGATTGCTGATCATCGAGGACGAGGCGGAGCTGCTGCACGCGTTGGAACAGCTGTTCGTGCATGACGGCCACGACGTGCTGACGGCCATCGACGGGGAACAGGGGCTGCGCCGCTTCCGTGAGGGACGTGTGGATCTGGTGGTCGTCGATATCCTGCTGCCGAAACTGGACGGGTTCGCCGTCTGCAAGGCGATCCGGCGCGGCAGCGACGTGCCGATCATCGTGACCACCGCGCTCGACGATGAGGGACATCAGTTGCAGGGGTTCTCCCTGCTCGCCGACGATTACGTGACCAAACCGTATTCGTTGAGCGTGATGCGCGAACGCGTGCGTGCGGTGCTGCGCCGTTGCGCGACGCGGTCGGATGCAGCCGCCTCGCACGCCATCGAGCCGACGACTGCGGGCGGACCGGCGGGCGGGGCTCCGATAGCCGCATCCGCAGCGGAGTGCGGCCCCGGGACTGCCGCCAGGGGGCTGCTGGGATTCGGCGACATCATCGTGGACACGGAGGCGCACGAGGTGCTGCTCCGCGGCGATGTCGTGGCGCTGACGCGCACCGAATTCGACATCATACGGTTGCTCGCCGAGCATCCGCGCCGTGTCTTCACCCGCGATGCGCTGGCCCGGCAGGTGTGGGGGTACGCCGACGATTGCGGGAACAAGGCCATCAACATCCATGTGATGAACCTGCGCCGCAAACTCGGAGCGGATAGCGTGGACACAGTGCGCGGCGTGGGATACCGGGCGGGGACGCGCCATGGCTGAGCTTGGGAAAGTCGAGCCGGGCAATCGGAATCGGCCGGCCGCACATGCCCCGGCGCGGTTCGTCGGCTGGGTGCGACGTGCGGCCGGCCGCCTGTCGGTGAGGCTGTTCGTGGGGCTGCTGGCCGCGTTCAGCCTGTGCGGTGTGCTGGTCTACGGCATCGTGTCATGGGCGTTCCCGTACGGCTTCGACTCCGTGGTGGCCGCGCGCGAGGCGGGTGCGGCCGACGTCATGCAGGGGGATGGCGTCTCGACATGGACGTTCGCCGAAGCGGGCGGCGACCCGCCCGGCACCGGTGCCGCGGTGTCGATTACGGTCGATGCCCAGCGCGCCGCCATCGAGGATACGTTCGTCACGCTGCTGTTGCCGATGATCGGCGTCATCGTGGCGCTGTCCGCGGTGGTGGCGTGGCTGTGCAGCCGGCTGATCATCCGCCCGATGCAGCAGGCCAACCGTCGGCTGGCCGAGCTCAACGGGCGGCTCGCGTCCGCCAATGACGAACTGGCCCGCGAGACGCGGGTGATGCGTGCGATGGAACGCGAACGTCGTGATTTCTTCATGGCGGCCTCGCATGAGTTGAAAACCCCGGTCGCCGTGCTGCATGCGCAGGTCGAGGGCATGATGATGAACCTGGGCGACTATGCGGACCGGGATGCGGTGCTGCCGCGCGCCTTGCGCACCGTGGAGCGGATGCAGCGCATCGTCGGACAGACGCTGGCAGTGTCGCGCATGGATGCCGCCGAACTCGGGGAACGGTGTTGGCTGCGCCTGCGCGATCTGATCGGGGACGCAGTCGAGGGACATGATGCGTTGGCGCACCGCAGGGGCGTGACGGTGGAGTGCAACGTGGACGGCGGGACGGCGCTGCATGCCGTGCCGGGCCTGCTGGACAAGGCCTTCGACGCGGTGATCGGCAACGCCGTGGCCTATGCGGCACCGGGGAGTGCCGTCCGCATCGAAACAGGGACGGTTCCGGCGCCGGGCCGCTGCGAGACGGTGCCCGGCGCCCTGACGGTGACGGTCCGCAACCGGGCGGAGCAGCTGCCCGAAGCCGATCTGGCGCGTCTGGGGGAGCCGTTCTTCCGGCCGGACGTCTCGCGCAGCTCGGCCACCGGAGGCACGGGACTCGGCATCCATATCGCGCACACGATATTCCGGTCCCAGGGCTGCACACCGTCGATCGATATGACGGATGGAATCTTCCGGTACAGGGTGGTCGTGCCGGCGGCGATCGTGCGGGAACGAGGCGACGGGCCGGGCGGAACCGCGCCCGACGCGGATGGGGACGCCGGCGAACCAAACCGACACCAAACCGGAACGATACCGAACCCACACCGTCATCCTGTTGAATCGTCGTTGGCGGGGAGCGCGGCTCCGGTCGGCGGCGGTGCCATCGCCGACTGAACGAATCGCCCGGAGCCGCGCTCACCGCCGCCATCAATCACGGAAGGAAAGGCGGAACACGGCATGCGGAGCATCACGTTGGCGTTGCGGTATATATGGCGCAAACGCGGCAGGACCATCAGCCTGCTGCTCATCCTGCTCGTCGTCGCCACGACGACGCTGACCGGATTGGCGGTGCGTGACGCGGCGGCGGATGCGCAGCAGGCGATACGGCAGGCGCTCGGCGGGGTGTTCACCATCGAACAGGACGAGTCGAACCCCGAGAACTGGACCAACAGGCAAATCGAGGGCATGGGCTATCAGCAGGTGTTCGCGGGCAAGCCGATCACCGCCGAACTGTGCGGCAGGGTGATGGCGCAGGTCCAGGGCATCCGCGGCTGCGACGCGACGACCGAGCAGGTGCTGGTGCCGGAGACCACGGATGGCCGGACACTGGAGCTCATCGACGACGGCTCGGGCACCGACCCGGCCAGCGAACAGGCGTTCTCGACCGACGACTTCGGCGACACGGTAACCGTCATCGGTGGCACCGACTCGCGGTTCGACGCGAACTTCGCCAAGGGATATCTCGTGCTCGCCCACGGGGAACCGGTGATCGACCCGGCCGCGCGTACGAGGACTGACCGGGACGGATCGGATGACGATGCGGACGGCGGGACGGGTGTCGGGACGGACGACGGCGTGGTCGGCGACGTGCTGATCGGCTCGCAGCTCGCCGAACGCAACGGTTTGCGGATCGGCGACACGATCGTGCTGCGGCGTGCCACCGTCCACGCGCAGATGAGCGGCACCAGCGTCGAGCAGACGCGCACGCCCGTACGCATCGTCGGCCTGTTCGACCAGACCGCGAAATCCAGCGCGCTGACCAGCAACTGGTCGATGACCAACGCGATGTTCACCACCATGGACGTGGTCGACCACTCACGCGAAGGCACCGCCGAGGAAGGATTCGACAAGGTGAGCTTCTACGTGACCGATCCCGAGCGCACGGCCGACATCGCCGCCCGCGTGCAGGCGCTCGACGAGCTGTCGGGCGGCCAGTATGTGGTCAGCCAGGACACGGCGGACGCCGATGCCGTATCCGAACCGCTGCGCAACCTCGATGCGCTGGTGCTCGCGCTCGTCGTGCTCGCATTGGCGGCCGGCATGGTGATCCTGTGCCTGGTGCTCGCCTCGCGCGTCAAGGAGCGCATGCACGAGAGCGGCGTGCTGCTCTCGCTCGGCTTCGGCCGCTGGGCGATCCTCTCGCAGTATCTGGTCGAGGCGGCGCTCGTGGCCGTCGTCGCGTTCGCGTTGAGCGTGCCGATCGGCGCGATGATCGGGCAATTCGTCGGAGACGGGTTGCTCGGCATGTCACGTGCCGGCACGGGAGGCGGCTCGGCCGGCACGGGCGGCGGCCTCACCTCGAAGGATGGCATGACCGTGGCCAACAGCGACATGATGTCGCCCAGCTTCACGCCGAACGCCGACATGGGCAGCATCCACGTCGTCATCGATGGCTGGACCATCGCCGGCCTGTACGGGCTCGGCCTGGCGCTGGTCGCCGTGTCGGTCGGCCTGTCGGGCATGGTGCTGATGCGCCGCCGTCCCAAGGACATCCTCGCCGCCATGTCGTGACCCTGACCCGATCCCAGCCACAAGCAATCCGTATGCGAAAGGAGCTCACCAATGGCGATCATCGCACTCGACAACGTCACCTATGCCTATGAGGACGGTCATGGCCGCACGCGCACCGTGCTGCGCAACGTCAGCGCCGGATTCGAGCCCGGGGTCATGACCGCCGTGGTCGGCCCGTCCGGTGTCGGCAAAAGCACGCTGCTCGCGCTGCTCGGCGGCCTCGATCTGCCCGACGCGGGGCACGTCGTCTACGACGGCCGGCCGCTGGCCGCGGGCGGGCTTGCCGTGCACCGCCGTCGCCACGTCTCGTTCGTCTTCCAGGAGTTCAACCTCATCGACTACCTGAACGCCATCGAGAACGTTGCGCTGGTCGCCGACCGCACCCGCGCCCGTGAGCTGCTCGACACGGTGGGACTCGACGCCGAGGATATGCGGCGCGGCGTGACGCAGCTGTCGGGCGGGCAACGTCAGCGCGTCGCCATCGCACGGGCGCTGGCGGCCGGCACCAAGGTGCTGCTGGCGGATGAACCGACCGGCAGCCTCGACGCCGACAACGCCGAAGCCATCGCCGCGTTGCTGGCTGAGAACGCCCATGAGCACGGCATGTGCGTGATCGCCGTGACCCACTCCGAACGATTCGCCGCCCACGCGGATGCGGTGATGCGGCTGAACCGCGGGCATCTCAAGCGGATCCGCTGATATGCCCGCATCCGGGGTCTTCGCGTCACGGGCGGCGGTCAGCCGTTGCGGCGCTTGGGCAGCAACGAACGCATCGCGTCCGGCACGCCGTCCTTGACGATGTCGATGAGGAACGAGGAGACGAACACCGTGACCAGCGAGAAGGCGATGCGCTGCACCGGGATATAGGTCAGCGACAATCCCAGCACGGTCAGGTCGGTGAACAGGTAGGCGCGTGCGAGCCGCCAGTGCGTCACATGCGAGATGACGAGCGCCAGCGCGTCGTCGCCGCCGCTGGAGCCGCCCTGGCGCACCACCAGTCCGACGCCGATGCCGACGAACACGCCGCCCAGCAACGCCGCCAACAGCGGCATGCCGGACAGGTCGGGCAGCATCGGCGGGAACAGGTCCCACAGGCCGAAGAACAGCGACATCGATGTGGTCGATACGATCGACAGCAGGATGAACCTGCTGCCGAGGAACCGCCAGGCCAGCAGGTAGCAGGTGACGTCCAGCACCGGCGTGGCGATGGACGGCGGGATGCCGAACCAGTGGTCGAGCAGGAGCAGCATGCCGAGCACGCCGCCCTCGGTGATGTCAACGCGCTGGTGGATGTTATGCAGTCCGAACGTGGCGATGGCGGTACCCAACATGATGAGCAGAATGCGCCTGAACGTCAGCGTTTCGGGGATTTTCCGCAACATGTCGTGGACCTTGGCCCATGGCATGGATATCACGTCCCTTGCAGATGCGAATCAAAGGTAATAATGCTAGTCGGCCGGATCGGTCATGCCGGCCGACACAGCAGTGTAGCACGTCCGTCTGCGAACGTCGCGGGCGGACGACGGGCTAGGCCCGTCGCCGGTCGCGCGCCAGACTGTCGGCGACGCCGACGACTACGCCGATGAACGCGGGGATCAGCCATCCGATCTGCAGGTCGTTGAACGGGATGGCGCCGACCAGCGCGTCCAACCAGCCGAACGATACGCCGAGCAGTGCGATAAGTTCGGCGCAGCAGTTGACGATGCTGACGATGCCGGCCAGCAGTACGGCCCAGAAGTAGACGCGCGGGAACCTGGAGGAGAAGACGCCGTGGACCAGCGAGAGTACCACCAGCACGATGGCGATGGGGTACAGCGCGGACAGCACCGGCACCGACACCTTGATGATGGTGTTGAGGCCCGCGTTGGAGACCAGGAAGCTGAACGCCGCGAAGATGGCGCTCCAGACGCGGTAGGACACCGGACGGCCCGCCACCGTGGGGAAGTGGCTGTGGAAGAACGTGCCGCAGGTGGAGATCAGCCCGGTGCAGACGTTGAAGCAGGCGACGACGAAGATGACGCCGAGGAACGCGGTGCCCACCGGCCCGAACGCGGAGTGCGAGAGATTCGTCAGCACGGTGGCGCCGGTGTCGGTGGCCGGGTCGACCGGGGTGATCGAGCCGGAGACCATGCCGATGAAGGCGAGCGCGCCGTAGATCGCCACGAGCAGGATACCGGTGCCAAGTCCCGCGTAGCCGGTTTCGCGGCGGTTCTGGGAGACGCTGGTGATGCCCATCTGCCTGACGTTGGCGGAGATGACGATGCCGAAGTACAGCGCCGCCAGCAGGTCCATGGTCTGGTAGCCGTCCAGGAACCCGCGGGACAGCTGCAGCTGTGCGTAGTCGCCGCTCGGTGCGGGGAAGGCGTCGTGCGGGATGATCAGGCAGGCCACGAACAGCACGGCGATCATCACGAGCAGCAGCGGCCCCATGAACCGTCCCAGGGTTTTCGAGAGGATCTCCGGACGCTGCGCGAGGAGGAACGAGAGGATGAAGAACACCGCCGAATAGATGAGCTGAGTGATCCAGGTGGGGATGCCGGTCGTGAAGGGAACCACCATCATCTCGAACGAGGTGGTGGCGGTGCGGGGGATGGCGAAGCAGGGGCCGATGGTCAGGATGATGGCCAGCGCCAGCACGATGGCGAACCTGGGGGAGACGCGGTCGGCCAGATATTCGAAACCGCCGGCTGAGGATACGGCCAGCACGCCGAGTACCGGCAGGCCGACGGCGGAGATGATGAACCCGACGGCGGCCAGCGGCGTGGCCGATCCGGCCTGCGCCCCGAGGAACGGCGGGAAGATCAGGTTCGCCGCGCCGAAGAACATGGAAAAGAAGGTGAACGTGATCAGGACGCGGCTGCGGATATCCAGACGTTCCCGCGTGGTGTTGGCCGCCAATGGCTCTTCGCTGTCTTCTCTCATGGACACTACCGTAGTGCCCTCTCGTCCAAATAGTGGAATCGTCCGGCGCGCCCTGCATCGGGGAGCGCCGGACGATGTCGTCACGGATTCGGCGCGCCGTCAGCGGAACGAACGCAGGCCGGCCGTCAGCCGTCGCATGCCCTCGTCCACGCGTTCGCGCTGCGTCGCCGCGTTGATGCGGACGAAATACCGTCCGTTGCCGCGGAACTGGGCGCCGGGGGAGAGCATGAGCCGCTGTTCGGCGAGCAGGTGATCGCACAGGCGTTCCGTGTCGTCGGTCAGCGCCGAGCAGTCGAGCCACAGCAGGTACGTGGCGTCGCCCTCGACCAGGGTGACGCGGCGGGCGGTATCGACCGATGCGTTGTACTCATCGACGGCGGCGCGTACCGCGCGCTTGTTCCCCGCCAGGTAGGCGCGCAGCTCGTCGAGCCAGGGGCCGCCCTCGATGAACGCCGCCACCGCCGCCGTGATCGCGAACGCGTTCGGCTCGGCCACCTCGTCGGTGTTCAGCCCGCGCCACACCTTATGCCGGAGCACGGGGTCGGGCACCATCACGGCGGCGGTCTGCAGCCCGGCCAGATTGAACGTCTTGGTCGGCGCGATGCACGTCACCGAGTTCATGCGGCAGTGCTCGCTCACCGAGGAGAACGGCACGTACCCGAACCCCGGATCGGTCAGATCGCAGTGGATCTCGTCGCTGATCACCGTCACATGATGCTCCCAGCACAGTTCGCCGAGGCGTGTCAGGGTTTCGCGGTCCCAGATCTGCCCGGAGGGATTGTGGGGGTTGCACAGGATCATCAGCGTGGTCTGCGGGTCGGCCAGCTTGCGTTCCAGATCCTCCCAGTCGATGGCGTACCGTCCGGCCGCCGCGTCGTAGGTCAGCGGCGACTCAAGCACATTGCGGCCATTGTTGAGGATCGAGTTGAAGAAGATGTTGTACACCGGCGTCTGGATGACCACGTTCTCGGCCGGCGTGGTCAGCTTGCGCACCATGCTGGAGATTGCGGGGATCACGCCGGTGCAGAAGATCAGCGACTCGCGTTCGAAGGTCACGCCGTGGCGGTCTCGCCACCAGCCGATATACGCGTCCGCCCACTCGTCGGGCACGATCGAGTATCCGAAGACGCCGTGGTCGAGCCTGCGGCGCATCGCCTCACGGATCGGGGGAGCGGTCGTGAAATCCATGTCGGCCACCCACATCGGCAGCGCGTCGCCGGCCTCCTCCCATTTGAGCGAGTAGGTGCCGGAACGGTCGGTCATCGCATCGAAATCGTAGGTCATCGGTTCTCCTGTCAGCTGGGGCAAGCGTCCCTGCCATATTGCCTCATACCGGTGCGCGGCGGCAAGGCGGATGCGTCGCGCACCGCGGGGCGTTCAGCGGTCCGCGGTCTCGATCACGGTGGCCGCGGGATCGATGCGCGCCGGATCGAGCGTGATCCCGCCGATCGAACCGGCCTTGATCCTGCCTCCGGCAGGGTTGAGCACGCTGTCGATATGGCCTTCGATCTCGGCGTCCACCGTCGAATACTCGAACGCCAGGTTCGTATGGTTGAGCCGGCAGCCGCGCATCACCAGATTGTCGATGTAGCACAGGCCCTGCAGGCTCTCGATCGTGCAGTTGATCAGCGTGAGGTTCCGGGCGTTCCATCCCAGGTACTCGCTGGTGATGAACGAGTCGCGCACGGTCACGTTCTCCGAGTTCCAGAACGCGTCCTTGGTGATGAGCCGCGAATTGGCGATCTCCACGTTCCGCGCGCCGTCGAACGAGTACCCGCCGACCAGCCGCAGGCCGTCCACCTTCATGTCCTCGCAGTTCATCGCGAAGTAGTCGCCGTGCACGGCCACGTCGTCCAACGTCACGTTGCGGCAGGACCACAGGGTCTCCTCGGCGTTCGGGAACTCCACATGCCGCAGCGTCACGCCGTTGCAGCGGCGGAAGTTCTTCGGCGCCACCACGGTCGAATTCTCCACGGTGATGTTATCCGTGTACCACACGCCGGCGCGGCCCATCTCGAACCAGGTGCATCCGCGCACGGTCACGTCCCTGCAGTACCACAGCGGGTACTTCCACTGGAAGGAGCTGTCAATCAGCGTGATGTTCCGGGCATGCTTGAGCGGGGATTCGCCGTCGGCGAAAATCGTGTCGACATAGGTCACGCCGTCCGCCGCGAACGCCGCGCGCTCGCCGGTCAGATAGCCCTGCTCGACGCGGTCGGCGGCGTCGGCGGTCTTGGCGTTGTTGGGATTGGTGGGTTCGGTCATCATACGTCCATTCGTGATGGGGAATCAGGATTGTAGTCAGTAACGCTGCACGGGATGATAACCCCGGCCGAGGCGATGCGCAAATGCTTGGGCTGGGGCATAGCCATGCTTAATTGGTATGATTTGAGGCATGGGGCGCGGTACCGTACAACAACGTGCGCCGTGGGATATTCAGGGAGGCCGTGATGGCGCATAACCGCAATGGCGGCATGGAGCTGCGGATTCTGCGGTATTTCCTGGCGGTGGTGGAGGAGCAGAGCATCACCGGCGCCGCCGAATACCTCGGCATGTCGCAGCCGTCGCTGTCCCGTCAGTTGCGCGAGTTCGAATCCAGGCTCGGCTGCACGCTGTTCGAACGCGGCAGTCGGACGATCACGCTCACCCCGGAGGGGGAGCTGTTGCGCGAACGCGCCGAGGAGATCGTGACGTTGGCGGACCGTGCGGAGGCGGAGATCACCTCGATGGAGGAACCGGTCGGCGGTCCGGTGTACATCGGCGCGGGGGAGACCGATGCGATGCGTCTGCTGGCGCGCGCCGCGCGGGCGATGACCTTCCGCTATCCGCAGGCCCGGTTCCATATCTATTCGGGCAACACCGAGGACGTCACCTCGCGTCTGGATTCGGGGCTGCTCGACTTCGCGCTGCTGTTCGAACCGTATGACACGACCAAGTACGCGTACATCACCCTGCCCGTTTGCGACGTCTGGGGTGTGATGATGCGGCGCGACGATCCCCTGGCCGCACGGGAGTCGATCACCGTCGACGACCTCAAGAGGCTGCCGCTCATCGTATCCCAGGAGACCCGCTTCGACCGTGAATTCGGTGCCTGGAGCGGGATGGGGCAGAGCGACCTGCGGGTCGTCGGCACCTACAATCTGCTGAACAACGGTGCGCTGATGGTGTCGGAGGGGCTGGGCTACGCGCTGTGCCTCGACCGCATCGTCAACGTGACCGGGGACACCAACCTCACGTTCCGCCCGCTCAGTCCGCGCCTGGAGGCCCGGCTCAATGTGGTGTGGAAGTCCGACCGCCGGTTCACCCGCGTGGCGGCCTGCTTCCTGCAGGCGTTGCGCGAGGAGCTGGCCGCATCGGCTATTGCGCCAGGCCCATCTCGTATTTGAGCGTCATCACGCGGATCGCGGAACGGGTGACCTTCTCGGCGAACGCCTGGTCGGAGGCGGCGCGCTCGTTCAACCCGTCCAGGATCGGCTGGACATAGTCCGCGGCGCCGATGCAGGCCAGGTCGGCCCGGCATCCACAAAGCGCATACCGATCTCACGCGGGTCGAAGCCGCCCAACGCCGCCGCGGACAGCGAATCGGAGGTGATCACGCCGTCATAGCCGACCGTGCCGCGCAGATACCCGTCGATCAGCGTGGAGGAGAACGCGGCGGGATTGTTCGGATCGATCTGCTGATAGGTGGCCAGCGACATCATCACCATCGACGGATCGGCCTGCAACGCCGTGAGGAACGCCTTGATCTCTGGGCCGTCGAGCGTGGTGGTGGTGTCCAGGATGCCGTTGGCGGTGAAATCGGTGTTGCCGGTCACGCCGCCCAATCCGGGGAAATGCTTGATCACGGTCTCGACGCCGGAATCCCGCATGCCGTCGATGAATGCAGTGGCATGCTCGGCGTTGCCCTGCGCATCCAGGCCGAAGTCGCGGTACAGCGCGCCGATCGGGGCGTTCGAGCCGCGGTCGACCGTCACGGTGCCCACCACCGGGGCCAGATCCACGTTGATGCCGGCCTGGTTGAGCTGCGAGCCCCACACGGCGGCCGACTGGCGCAGCGCATCGGTGCTCATCGCGCCTTGGTCCACGGCCGTCGGCATCGTGTCGAATCCGGGTCCCTGCAGATGCTGGACCAGACCACCCTCCTGGTCGGTGGTCATCAGCAGCCGGTTATCGGCCGGCGCGTATGACTGCAGGACATCGGTGGCCTGGCGGACCCCGGCGGTGCCCGACCACCAATTGCCGATGATCAGCACCGAGCCGACATGCTGGTTGGCGATCAGGTCGTACAGGGCCGAGGGGTCGGTGCCCGCGTACAGCGGCGCCATGACCAGCTGCCCGACGCGCTCCTCAATGCTCATCGCCTCAACGGCGCGCTGCGCCTTGGCGCGGGGGGAGTCGTCCACGGGCTCCGGCGCCGGCTCCTTGTCGGCGTCCTCGTGCGCGGACGCTTGTCCGTCCTGCCCCTCGGCCGGCGCGGAGGCCGCGGGTGGCGTATCCGGTCCGGCCGCGCCCGAAGGCCGTAGCGCGACCCACCAAAGGACGGCCGCCGTCAGGACGGCCAATACGCAGACCACCGCCAGCGCGGCGGGCCAACGGCGGGGGGTGACCGGCGCTCCGGTCCGACTGTGGTGCATCGCGGGTTCTTCCATATCTCCCGATTATTCCATCGCAGCCGTATAACCCCGGCGAAACCGGCATCCCGGAACACGGACGATGCGCCGGTCCCATAGCCTGAAAGGGGAACAATTCGCCTGGTCGCGTACTTCCGAACCACCCGCTAGGCTGGACACATGTCTTTTTTCGATGCGTTTGGCATGATGTTCGACCCCGACGACGACCCCCGTCGCCGCAACGCCGCAGGCACCGATGACGACCCGGTGATCCTGAACGTGGAAACCGACGGCGACGACGCCTCCCACCGCACCCCGCCCCCGCAACGGCCCGCCGGCCCGCGCATCACGCGCCAACCCGAGCGGCCGCGCGGCAACGGCCGAGGCAGCCGCATCCTCATCGGCGTGGTCCTGGCGTTGGCCGTCATCGTGGGACTGTTCTTCGGATTGTCCCGTTTCATCACCGACCTGATGTGGTACGGACAGCTCGGCTTCCAGAGCGTGATCTGGACCCAGCTGGGCGTGCGCGTCGGCGTCTGGGTGGCCTACGCGCTGCTGGTGGCTGCGGTCGGCTTCCTGTCGGCCACCCTGGCCATCCACGCCCGCCCGGCGGACGCCGACGGCTCCACGGTGCGTATCCACGGTGACGTGGTCGAGATCGCCAACGGCATCAGCTCCAAGCACGCCCGCATGGTGGCGGTTATCGTGGCGCTGGTGGTCGGTGTGGCGTTCGGCTCGCAGTTCAACGCCAACTGGTCCGACATCCTGCTCATGTTCAACGCGCAGAGCTTCAGCACCACCGACCCGCAGTTCGGACTGGACAACGGCTTCTACGTCTTCATCCTGCCCGGTCTGAAACTGGTGATGAGCGCCGTGTCCACCATGCTGCTGGTCGGCATCGTGTTCTCCGTCATCACCCATGTGCTGATGGGCGGCATCCGCATCACCATGCCGGTCAACGGCCGTGGTCTGTTCGCCATCACCAAGCGCGCCCGCCGTCAGCTCGGCGTCTGGCTGATGCTCAACATGTTCGCGTTCGCCGCGCAGATGGTCATGGGGGTGTTCACCCACCTGACCACGCAGGGCGACCGGTTCACCGGCGCGAACTACACATCGGTGCATGCCACCATCCCCGTCACGTTCGTCATGGCCGCGTTGGTGGCCATCCTGGGCGTGGTGCTCGGTGTCTGGCTGATGACCTCGCACGCGCTGGAGGGTAGCGCGCCGCTCGGCGTGCGCGCCATCACGGCGCTCAAGGCGTGGCGCGTGCCGGTGGTCTCCGTCGCCATCGTCGTGGTCGCCGCCGTGCTGCTCACCGGCGTCTGGCCGGTCGTCCTGCAGCGTTTCCGTGTCGACCCGAACGCGCAGGAGATGGAATCGACCTATATCGAGCGCAACATCGCGGCCACCAAGCAGGCGTACGGCCTGGACGACATCGCCGTCGAGGAGTACGACGCCACCACCGAGGGCGAGGCGGGCGCGTTGTCCGCGTCGGCCGAATCGACCGCGCAGATCCGACTGCTCGACCCGCAGATCGTCTCGCCGACCTTCAAGCAGCTGCAGCAGTCGCGCCAGTACTACACCTTCGCCGACACGCTCGCCGTGGACAAGTACAACGTGAACGGCGTCAGCCAGGATACCGTCATCGCCGCGCGCGAGCTTGACCTGAGCGGCCTCGACAACCGCAACTGGGTCAACGACCACACCGTGTACACGCACGGCTACGGCGTCGTGGCCGCCTACGGCAACAAGGTCACGGCCGACGGCCAGCCCGAGTTCTTCGAATACGGCATCCCCACGCAGGGTGCGCTGACCGAGTCGGAACAGTACGAGCCGCGCATCTACTTCTCGCCGAACGCCACCGAGTATTCGATCGTCGGCGCGCCGGAGGGCACCGAATCCTGGGAGTTCGACTACCCGACCGGTTCGGACGAGGGCGCCACGAACACCTTCGACGGCGACGGCGGCCCCTCGGTCGGCAACATCTTCTCCCGACTGCTGTACGCGGTGCGCTTCGGCTCCGAACAGATCCTGTTCTCCGACCGCGTGACGTCCGAATCGCAGATCCTGTACGACCGCAGCCCGCGCGAACGCGTCGCCAAGGTCGCCCCGTACCTGACGCTCGACGGCCGCGTCTACCCGGCCGTGGTCGACGGGCGCGTTAAGTGGATCATCGACGGGTACACGACCTCCGACGCCTACCCGTACTCGCAGATGACGGATCTGGGTGCGGCCACCGAGGACTCGACCACCGAAACCTCGCAGACCGTGCAGGGGCTGAACTCGCAGCAGGCCAACTACATCCGCAACTCGGTCAAGGCTACCGTCGACGCCTACGACGGCTCGGTGGACCTGTACGTCTGGGACGAGGACGATCCGGTCATCAAGGCCTGGCAGCAGATCTTCCCCGGCCAGTACCACTCGCTCTCCGAGATCTCCGGCGACCTGATGAGCCACATGCGCTACCCGGAGAGCCTGTTCAAGGTGCAGCGCCAGCTGCTGGAACGCTACCACGTCTCCAGCGCCAGCCAGTTCTTCTCCGGCGAGGACTTCTGGCAGACCCCGAACGATCCGACGGCCTCCTCCAGCGCGCAGTCGCAGGGCCAGTCCGTGCTGCAGCCGCCTTACTATCTGACGCTGCAGACCGGCGGCAGCAGCGAACCCGTGTTCTCGCTGACCTCCACCTACATCCCGGCCGGCTCCTCCACCCGTGAGATCCTGACCGGCTTCCTGTCGGTGGATTCGGACGCGGGCAACGAGGCGGGCGTGATCGGCGAGCACTACGGCACGATCCGATTGCAGGAGCTGCCGCAATCCTCCAACGTGCCCGGCCCCGGACAGGCGCAGAACAACTTCAACGCGAACGCCGACGTGTCCCGCGAACTCAACCTGCTCGAATCCGGGTCCACCAGCGTGGAACGCGGCAACCTGCTGACCCTGCCGCTCGGCGGCGGCCTGGTGTACGTGCAGCCGGTGTACGTGCGATCCAGCGGTGCGACGAGCTATCCGATGCTGCAGAAGGTGCTGGTGGCCTTCGGCGACCAGGTCGGCTTCGCGGACACGCTGGACGAGGCGCTGGACCAGGTCTTCGGCGGCGATTCGGGCGCCTCGGCCGGCGATGCCGAGAACGCCGGCGAGCCCGGCTCCCAGGGGTCGACGCAGGACGACACCGCCTCGCAGGATGGCGAATCCGGCGACGCGGCGGCCGACGACGGGACGGACGGACAGGCCGACGGGTCGGGGTCGACGCCGAATGGCGGCGGTTCGGGTGCCGCGACCGGCGACCTGAAGGCCGCCCTCGATGACGCCGCCCAGGCCATGAAGGATTCGGACGCCGCGCTGAAGGACGGCGACTGGACCGCCTACGGCGAGGCCCAGGACCGTCTGGAGGAGGCCATCAACAAGGCGTTGGAGCTGGGGAACTAGCCGGTCTCCGGTGACCGGGCATTGACCGGTCGCGACTATCTCTGTGGGGCGTGGTACTTGCCGCGCCCCACAGTCGTATCCGGGGGTGGCCGTCGATATGCTGGTGCCCCATGAGCGAATTCATCATCCGCGGCGCGACCGACGCCGACCTGCAGGCCATCACCGACATCTACAACGAGGCGGTGCTTGAGCGCATGTCCAGCGCCGACATCGAACCTCGCACGCTCGCGCAGCGCAAGGCCTGGGTCGACTCGCACGAGCCGCGCTCCCTCTATCCGGTCGTCGTCGTGGAGAATGCCGACGGCGAGGTCGTTGCATTCGGTTCGCTGTCGCGGTATCACGAGCGCGCCGGCTATGACGGCGTGGTCGAACTGAGCTATTACGTGGGCTCCGCATGGCGGCGTCAGGGTGTCGGCCGCCAGCTGGTCGCCTGGCTGCTGGCCGAGGCCCGGCGGGTGGGGCATCGCATGGCCGCCACATTGATCTTCGCCGACAACGAGGGCTCCAGCGCGCTGATGCGGCATTTCGGCTTCGAGCGATTCGGCCTGATGCCCGACGCGGTCCACCTGCCCGGCGGCATCCGGCACGACATCGCCTATTGGTGCCTTCCCTTATAAGCCGATTCGCGGTTTCCGGGGGCGTTGCCGAGTGAATCGGCTCACCCTGTGAGACAAGAGGTCCGATGGTACAATCGTTCCGTTTGATAGACATGATGACGAAGGACAGGGCGATATGGCATCGGATTTCTGGTTGATTGCGGGGTTGGGCAACCCGGGCAAGAAGTATGAGGACACACGGCACAACATGGGCTTCATGACGGCCGACCTGCTGGCCGAACGCTGGTCGGTCGCCTTCTCCGACCATAAGGGTCTGGCCATGCTGGGCAAGGGGGCCATGAACCTCAACGGCCGGACCGTCAAGTTCTTCCTGGCCAAGCCGCTGACCTACATGAACGATTCCGGCAACGCGGTCGCCTCCATCAGCGCCTACTACCAGATCGAACCGGACCGCATCGTCGTCATCCACGATGACATGGACCTGGACTTCGGCCGCATCAAGGTCAAGTCGGGCGGTTCGGCCGGCGGCCACAACGGCATCAAATCCATCGACAAGTCCCTGGGCACGCCGAAGTACGCGCGTGTGCGCATGGGCGTCGGCCATGCCCGGCGCGGCGCGAACGCGCATGACAATACGATCAACTGGGTGCTGGGCGGATTCGGCCCCGACCAGCGCAAGCGGCTGCCGGAATTCCTGGCCGACGGCGCCGACGCCGCCGAATCGATCATCTTCAACGGATTGAACAAGACCCAGGAGCAGTTCAATGGTCGCTGACCGTGAAACGTCGCGCGAACGCAAAGCGCGTGCGGAAACGACAATGAACCAACTGGTCGAAGGATCGTTGTCGGGGCTGCTGGAGTCCCTTGACAGGGACCCGAGCTTCCATGCGTTGGCCACGGACGACTTCGATCGACCTGAAGGCGCCGCCGATCCGTCGATTGTCGTCGGCGCCCCCGAAGGCGTGCGTCCGGCGCTTGCCGCAGCCGTGGCCCGTCGTTCCCCGGTCGTCTATCTCGTCGCATCCGGCCGTGAGGCCGAGGAGACCGTCAACGCGCTGCGCTCCTGGTACGACGGCGACCCGAACGACATCGCCCAGCTGGAGGCGTGGGAGACGTTGCCGCATGAACGCCTGTCACCTCGCGCCGACACCGTGGCCAGCCGTATGGCCGTCTTCCGCCGGCTGTGTCATCCCGAACCCGGCGACGCGATGTTCGGCCCGATCCGCATTCTGGTGATGCCCGTGCGCTCGCTGATCCAACCGGTCGTCGCCGGTTTGGGCGATGTGGAGCCGCTGGTCTTCACCGTCGGCGAGGAGCTGCCGCTCGACGAGGCGGCGGCCCGGCTGGTGGAGAACTCGTACACGCGCGTCGACCTGGTGATGGACCGCGGCGAGTTCGCCGTCCGCGGCGGTCTGCTCGACGTGTTCCCGCCGACCGCACCCCATCCGGTGCGCATCGAGTTCTTCGGCGACGAGGTCGACTCGATCCGGGAGTTCCACGCCTCCGACCAGCGCACCTACGGCGATGGACTCAGGAGCATCTGGGCGACGCCCTGCCGCGAGGTGCAACTCACCGAAGCGATTCGCGAACGGGCCCGCAGCCTGATCGGCCGGATCCCCAACGCCGAGGACATGCTCGAATCGATCGCGAACGCCATTCCGGTCGAAGGCATGGAATCCCTGCTGCCCGCCCTCGTCGACGACATGGAGTCGATCACCGGCATGTTGCCGAACCATGCGGTCGTCATGCTGTCCGATCCGGAAAAGCTGCGTCGCGCCGCCGACGATCTGATGAAGACCGCGAACGAGTTTCTGGCGGCCAGCTGGCACGTCGCCGCGTCCGGTCACGGTGCGGGCGCCCCGATCAGCTTCGACCAGGCCAGCTTCCTGGATTTCGATGAAACCATCACGTCGTTGACCTACCGGGATTTCGACGTGTGGCGGCTCACCAGCTTCACCGTCGAGGCCTCCCGTCCCGGACGCATCGCGTTGGCGGCTCATGCGCCGGCCGAATACCGGGGCGACGAGCATCGCGCGGCCACCGGCATCGAGGGATTGATCGACGCCGGCCTGCAGGTGACGGTGACCGCCGCCGCGCACGGCACGCTCGCCCGACTCAAGCGCGCGATCAACGAGACCGGCATCACCCGGTTCGAGACGATCCGTGCGCAGGCCATCGACGGATTCGTCGACACGGCCGCCGGCGTCGCGCTGCTGACCGAACGCGACCTGACCGGCCGCACCAGCGCCGCGGCCCAGGCCAAAACCCCGAAACGGCGGCGCAAGGCCATCGACCTGATGGAGCTGAAAACCGGCGACTACGTGGTGCACGAGCAGCATGGCATCGGCCGGTTCGTCGAGATGCGTCAGCGTGCCGTCGGAGCCGGGGATGCGAAGACCACGCGCGAATACCTGGTCATCGAATACGCGCCGAGCAAACGCGGCGCCCCGCCGGACAAGCTGTTCATCCCCACCGACCAGCTCGACCAGGTCAGCAAGTACATCGGCGCGGAGGCCCCGAAACTCAATAAGCTGGGCGGCTCCGACTGGGCGGCCACCAAGGCCAAGGCCCGCAAACACGTCCATGAGATCGCCGAGGATCTGGTCAAGCTGTATTCGGCCCGCCAACGCACGCCCGGCTTCGCGTTCAGCCCGGACACTCCGTGGCAGAAGGAGCTGGAGGACGCGTTCCCGTACCAGGAGACCGCCGACCAGCTGACCACCATCGACGAGGTCAAGGCCGATATGGAGAAGCCGATCCCGATGGACCGCCTCATCTGCGGCGACGTGGGCTTCGGCAAAACCGAGATCGCCGTGCGTGCCGCCTTCAAGGCCGTGCAGGATTCCAAGCAGGTGGCCGTGCTCGTGCCGACCACGCTGCTCGTCCAGCAGCATTACGAGACCTTCTCGGAGCGCTACGAGGGCTTCCCCGTCACCGTCAAGGCGATGAGCCGCTTCCAGACCACCAAGGAGATCAACGACACGATCAAGGGGCTTCAGGACGGCACCGTGGACGTGGTCATCGGCACGCACAAACTGCTCAACCCCAAGATCCAGTTCAAGGACCTGGGGCTGGTCATCATCGACGAGGAGCAACGCTTCGGCGTCGAACACAAGGAGACGCTCAAGGCGCTGCGCACCAACGTGGACGTGCTCTCCCTGTCCGCCACGCCGATCCCGCGCACGCTGGAGATGGCGGTGACCGGCATCCGCGAGATGTCCACGCTCGCCACCCCGCCGGAGGACCGTCTGCCCGTGCTCACCTACGTGGGCGCCTACGAGGACGCGCAGGTCACCGCGGCGATCCGACGCGAGCTGCTGCGCGGCGGCCAGGTGTTCTACGTGCACAACCGCGTGGCCGACATCTCCCGCATGGCGGCGAAGATCCAGGAGCTCGTGCCCGAGGCCAAGGTCGGCACCGCCCACGGCAAGATGGGGGAGAAGCAGCTCGACCAAATCATCCGCGACTTCTGGCACCGCGACATCAATGTGCTCGTATGCACCACGATCATCGAGACCGGCCTGGATATCTCGAACGCGAACACGCTGATCGTGGACCATGCCGACCGCTTCGGCCTGAGCCAGCTGCACCAGCTGCGCGGCCGCGTCGGCCGTGGCCGCGAACGCGCCTATGCGTACTTCCTGTACGATCCGAGCAAGCCGATGACCCAGCAGTCGCACGACCGTCTGGCCACCATCGCCCAGAACACCGCGCTGGGTTCTGGCTTCGACGTGGCGATGAAGGATCTGGAGCTGCGCGGCACCGGCAACCTGCTGGGTGACGAGCAGTCCGGCCACATCGAGGGCGTGGGCTTCGACCTGTACGTGCGCATGGTCTCCGAGGCCGTGGAGGCGTACAAGGAACCGGAACGCACCGAGCCGGTGGCCGTCAGCATCGATCTGCCGATCGAGGCGTCGATTCCGGTGGACTATATCGACTCCGACAAGCTACGTCTGGAGGCCTACCGCAAGCTCGCCGCCGCCCGCAACGAGCAGGATCTGGAGGAGCTGCGCGAGGAGCTCACCGACCGCTACGGCAATCCGCCGATCGAGTTCGCCACGCTGTTCGCCGTCGCGCGTCTGCGCAACAAGGCGCGTGCGCTGGGCCTGACCGAGATCATCGCCCAGGGCAACCGTGTGCGCGTGGCCAAGATCGAGCCGCCCGAGTCGGTGCAGATGCGCATCGCCCGCATCTACAAGGGCGTGCAGTACCGGCCGGTCACCAAGACCTACCTGATCCCGACCCCGTTCGCCGGTTCCTTCGGCTCCGAACCGATGGGCTCGGACGAGGTGGTGGCCTGGACCGACCAGCTGCTCGACGACCTGGCCTGGAAGCCCCAGTCGCGCAGGTGATGCGATTCCCGGACACGACGCCGTGTCCGGGAATGGTTTGGACCGTGTGGACTGCGTTGCTACAATGTCCGACGGATGTCAGTCCCTTGTCTGCAACGAAAGAGAACGATTCCGATGATGCAATCCGAGACCACGCCCGTCGCCGACCATGCAGCAGCCGCACCGTCGGTGACCTCGTCGATGGCGGTTCCCGCCGTGCATGTCAACGCGTTGAACACGGCCGAAACCGAAGAGGCCGTCGAAAGCGCGGGCGTGAACAAAACCAAGCAGAGCAAGTCCGTCACCTTCATCCTGGCCCTGTTCGCCGGCGCGTTCATCGGCTTCGGCGCCCTGTTCTTCCTCATCGTCACCTGCGATCCGGCGATGACCTGGGGCCCCAAGCGCTTCGTCGGCGGACTGGCGTTCTGCATGGGCCTGATCCTGGTGCTGTGTTGCGGCGCCGAACTGTTCACCGGCAACTCGCTGATGGCTTCCAACCTGGCCGCACGCCGTATCTCCCTGCCCGCTCTGGTCCGCAACTGGGTGATCGTCTGGTTCGGCAACCTGCTGGGCGCCCTGATCCTCGTCGCCCTGATCGCCATGGCCGGCACGATGGGCCTCAACGACGGCCTGGTGGGGGAGACGGCCGTCTCCACCGCCATCTCGAAGGTCACGCTCGACCCCGTGACGCTGTTCGCGCGTGGCGTGCTGTGCAACGTGCTCGTGTGTCTGGCCGTGCGCATCGGCTACTCGTCGCGCTCCACGGCAGACAAGGTGCTCGGCATCCTACTGCCGATCTCCGGATTCGTGGCGATGGGTTTCGAACACTGCGTGGCCAACATGTTCTTCCTGCCGATCGGACTGGTCGCCAAGGCCATGGGCTACGGCGCCGGACTGGACGGCATCGCCGACCTGACCGTACAGGCCTCGCTCTATAACATCGGTGTGGCCACGCTGGGCAACATCGTCGGCGGCGCGGTCGTGGTGGCGCTCGCGTACTGGTACGTGAACAACCACAAGCCATCGAAACGCAGGAAGAGCATCGAGGAGCGCTGAATGAACGAACAGGATCGGAACCGGAACGATACCGATGCGGGGCGCATGACCATCCGCCGCGCCGAGCCGCGCGACATCCCGCAGATCGATGTACTGCTCCATCAGGTGCTGGACGTGCACCACGCGGGACGGCCCGACCTGTTCAAACCCCACGCCACCAAGTACACCGACGACCAGCTGGCCGGCATCATCGCCGACGACCGGACCCCGGTGTTCGTGGCGGTCGAGCCGGGCGCCGGTTCCATCGCCGACCCCGCGCGAGAGGACGCCGAGGGGGCGGACCGCCTGCTGGGCTATGCGTTCTGCCAGTTCCAGCGGCATGTCGATGACAACATCCTCACCGACATCCAGACGCTGTACATCGACGACCTGTGCGTGGACGAGGCCCAGCGCGGACGGCACGTCGGCAACGCCCTGTACCGCCACGTCCTCGGCTTCGCCAAGGAGTCCGGCTGCTACAACCTGACGCTGAACGTGTGGGCGTGCAACGAGGCCGCGAAGGGCTTCTACGAGCACTGTGGCTTGAAGCCCCAGAAGATTGGCATGGAGACGATTCTCTAGCCGCCTGCAACCGTCCCCACGCCGTCTGCCGCTATGCCCGCGACGTCAGCGCAACGCCGCGCGCAACCGCCGTTCGATCGCCTCATGGTCGCGGGGCAGACCCTCGTCGTCCATATCGGTTCGGTCGACATCGACGATTGTGCCGATTGTGCCGTCGGCAAGCACCAGGATGCGGTCGGACAACCGCGCCGCCTCCGGAATATCATGGGTGACCATCAATATGGTCCACTGCTGCTCGGCCTGCAAGTGCGCCAGCAGGTCCTGCATATCCAGACGGGTCAGCGCATCGAGCGCGCCGAACGGTTCATCCAACAGCAACAGTTTCGGCTGTCGTACGATCGCGCGTGCCAACGACGCCCGCTGCGCCTGCCCTCCGGACAGTTCGCCGGGCCATGCGTCGGCGTGGTCGGCTAGTCCCACCCGTGCCAAGGCATCCAGTGCCAGCTGGCGTCGTTCGGTGCGCCGCCCGGGCAATCCGAGCGTGACGTTGTCCCACAGCCGGATCCACGGCACCAGTCGGGCGTCCTGAAACCCGAAGGCCATATCGTGGTCGGCATGCACCGTGCCGGCGGTCGGTTCGATCAGGCCCGCCGCCACGCGCAGCAGCGTGGATTTGCCGCAGCCGGAGCGTCCGATCAGACTGACGAACCGCCCGTCGTCGACGTGGACGGTCACGTCGCGCAGCACCTCGTGGCCATCGAACGTCATACGGATGTGGTCGAGCGTCAACGTCATCGCGGCCTCACTTCGTGCAATCCATAACGTGGCTCTTGACGTCGGGCAGCGCGTCGATGAACCCGAAGTCCACGTACTGCTGCGCCTGCTGTTCCAGCATGTCGAGCCCGTCGGCGTCGATCGGCAGGATCTCGGGGACGTCGAACTTGGCCACCTGATCGACGATCTCGTCCGAGGCCCCGAATTCGCGGTAAGCGTCGGTGATGATCTCGGGATGTTCCTGGGCCTTGTCCGATTCCTTGACCAGCGCGCGGTACATGGCCTTGACCAGATCCGGATGCTCGTCGGCGAAGGACTGGGAGACGATGTGAATCGAGACGTTCAGGTTGCCGTATTCCTTGGCGTTGACCAGCAGCTTGGCGCCGGGCGTGGCCATCGCCGAGGCCAGGTTCTGGTCGAAGGTGGCGATGGCGTCGACCTGTCCCGAGCTGAACGCCGCGCTGAAGTTGCTGGGGCTCATCTCCACCTCGGTGACCTGCGAAGCGTCCAGTCCGGCGTTGGCGAACGCCTGGTGCACGATGTAGTCGCCGGTCGCGCCCTTGGAGTCGATGGCGATGGTCTTGCCGTACAGGTCTTCCAGCGTCTCGACGCCGCTGTCCGGCGCGGCGACGATGCCCTGCGAATCGCCGTCGTAGTACTCGATGGCGAACGCGACCCACGGCTGGTCCTGGGCGATCAGGTTGATGAACGAGCCGGTACCCGTCGACGTGGCGTCGGCGTTGCCCGACTGTACGGCGGTGCGGGCGTCGGCCGGATTGTAGGGGCCGGTGAACTCGACGGTGGCGGGTGCCAGCTCATCCTGGGCGAACTGTTCGTTCTTGAGCGTGGTGAGGTAGTTGGCGGTGGACAGATACGCCACGCGCATGGTGTCGGTATCGGTGTTGGCGGAGGCGTTGCCGTGCGCCGAGCAGGCGGTTGAGGACAGCAGCAGGGCCGCCGCCCCCAGCGCGGCGAGCTTGCGGGCGATGGTGTGGTTGGTTCGGGTCATCATGGTTCCTTTCGAGATGGTGATGATGAGGGTGATGGTGATGGGATGGCGTGACGGCATACATGAAGGGCCGCCGCGTGCCATCGGGTATGGTGTGCGGCGGGGCGGCCGCTCAGTGGCGGGCGTACCGCCAAGGGAGCGCCGCGCGCTCCAGCAGGGTGACGATCGTCTCCGACAGCAGGCCAAGGATGGCATACAGCACGATGCACAGCACGGTCTGGTCGGTGCGGGAGAACTGCTGGGAGCGGGACAGCATATAGCCGATCCCCGTGGAGGAGTTGACGGTTTCGCAGGTCACCAGCGCGATCCAAGCCACGGTGAGCGCGAAGCGCAGGCCGGTCATGAATCCCGGCAATGCCCCCGGCAACAGCACCCGCAGGAAGAGCGTGGCTCGGCTGAAGTGGTACACCTTGGCCAGTTCGAACAGCCGTGGGTCGAGATTGCGCACGCCGTCACGCAGATTCACGTACACCAGGCCGAACACGCCGACGGTGATCAGCCCGATCTTCATCGTCTCCCCAATGCCGAACACGACGATGAACAGCGGGGCGAGCGCCGGGAACGGCACGGCCCGCAGCATATGGATCGGCTTGTCGATGATGGCCAGGCCCACGCGGGAGGCCCCGGCGACCAGTCCGGCCGGTACGGCCAGGATGATGCCCAACGCCAGACCCGAGGCGACCCGCAACAGACTGATCCCAATCGAAGGCCAGAGCAGGCCTTCCGCGTCCAGATCGTTCCAGGCGCCGACGACCTCGGCGGGGGACGGGAGGGGACGGGTGTCCGCAGGGGAGAGCGTGGCGAAGTACCACCACAACAGCAGGAGCAGCGTCGAGGCCCAGGCGGCCGCAACGGCCGCGATTCGACGGCGCAGGGCATGCTTGCGCATGATGACATTCCCTTCGATAGTGCTAACTACATCAGGTTCGACGAGTATGATCTCAGCCCAGCCGCCCGCTTTCATCCACCGGTTGCGGTGTTTCCAGCATGATTTAAGGCAATGGCCCGGGCACCCCGTGTCAGTCTCATATTCTTGGACCGAGGTATGGACATAGAACGCCGTCATGGCCAACGAACAGGCGTATGCGTGTCGGATGTCCAGGCGGCTCGGACGCAGCCGCCAAATGGTGATGGTTCCAAGGGGATTCACCGATGTGAGCGCTAACGAAAGTTCTTCCGCGTGTCTTCGCCCAACGTCCATCAAACCCACTATCCTTAACAGTGTCATCACAACCCAACGTCGTAAGGAGTAGTTGTGGCAGTAATTGAAAGCGTGTACGCGCGTCAGATTCTTGACTCCCGTGGCAACCCGACCGTCGAGGTCGTGCTGGACACCGAGGACGGCGCCCAGGGTCTGGGTCTCGTTCCGTCCGGTGCCTCCACCGGTGAGGCCGAGGCTTGGGAGCGTCGCGATGGCGACAAGGCCGTGTACAAGGGCAAGGGTGTTCTCAACGCCGTCAAGGCTGTGAACGAGGAGATCGCCCCGAAGGTCATCGGCATGGATGCCTCTGATCAGCGCGCCCTCGATGAGGTCATGATCGAGCTCGACGGCACCCCGAACAAGGGCCGCCTCGGCGCCAACGCCATCCTGGGCGTCTCGCTGGCCGCGATCTACGCCTCGGCCGAATCCGCGGGCATGCCGCTGTACCGCTACCTCGGCGGCACCAACGGCCACATCCTGCCGGTGCCGAACATGAACATCATGAACGGTGGCGCCCACGCCGACTTCGCCACCGACATCCAGGAGTACATGATCTCCCCGTACGGCTTCGAGACCTATTCCGAGGCTCTCCGCGCCGGCGTCGAGGTCTACCACACCCTGAAGAACGTCCTGAAGAAGCAGGGCCTGAACACCGGCCTCGGCGACGAGGGCGGCTTCGCCCCGAAGATGAAGTCCAACGAGGACTCCATCAAGTTCATCATGGACGCCATCTCCGCCGCCGGCTATGAGCCGGGCAAGCAGATCGGCATCTCGCTGGACGTGGCCTCCTCTGAGTTCTACAACAAGGAGACCGGCAAGTACCGCTTCGACGGCGAGGAGCGCGAGTCCGCCTACATGTTGGACTACTACGAGAAGCTCGTCAACGAGTACCCGATCGTCTCCATCGAGGATCCGTTCCAGGAGGAAGGCTGGGAGGACTGGGCGGCCATCACCGCTCGCCTGGGCGACCGCCTGCAGTTCGTCGGCGACGACTTGCTCGTGACCAACCCGAAGCGTCTGGCCAAGGGCATCGAGCTGGGCGCCGCGAACTCGCTGCTGGTCAAGCTCAACCAGATCGGCACCGTGACCGAGACCCTCGACGCCATCGAGCTGGCCACCAAGAACGGCTTCACCTCCATGGTGTCGCACCGTTCCGGCGAGACCCCGGACACCACCATCTCCGACCTGGCCGTCGCCAAGAACACCGGCCAGATCAAGACCGGTGCCCCGGCCCGTGGCGAGCGCATCGCCAAGTACAACCGCCTGCTCGAGATCGAGGAGGAGCTCGGCTCCACCGCTCAGTACGCCGGCTACAGCGCCTTCAAGGCCTGCAAGAAGTACATGTGATCGCCGGGCCGTGTAGGCCTGTAACGAGCGCATAGCTTCCCGCCCGCCGCATCCGTGAAGTCGAATGCGGCGGGTATTTTCATGTCTATGACCAGAACGACCCGCACCCGCAGACCAGGCAAGCCCACGGCGAAGGCCGGTCGCGGCAGCGCCGGGCCGATCTCGTTCTTCATCGCCCTGTTCATTGTGGCGTTGGGCGCCATCCAGCTGGTTTCCACGTTCTATACGTATGCGCTGACGGTATCCGACCTCAACGGTCTCAAACGTCAGGAAGCCGCTCTGGAAGCCGAGAAGCAGGACCTTGAGAACGAGATCAAACGATGGGATGACGAGGCCTACGTCACCGCGCAGGCCCGCGAACGGTTGGGATTCGTCTTCCCCGGGGAGCAGGCGGTGCGTGTGCTGCACCCCGAGGCCGTGACCGGCCAGACCGACGCCGAACGGCAGCAGGACAACGACGCATCGGACAGCCAGTCGTTGCCATGGTACGAGGAGCTCGCCTACTCCTTCGAACAGGTGGACCGGCAGGACACCTCCGCGGGAGATACCGGCGAATCCGCACGGCAGCAGCCGCAATCCCAGACCGACACCACAGACACGTCAGGAGAGGAATAAGTGAATCAGAGCGAGGACATCGCCCGAATCGCGGTCGAACTCGTCGACCGTTGCCTGCAGGATCCCGCCACCGATGAGGATATGGCGATTGTGGAACGGCAGCTTGGCCGGTATCCGCGCGGCATGGTGGCTGTCGGCGCACGATGCGTGTGCGGCAGGCCCCTGGCCGTCATCACGCGGCCGCTGCTGCCCGGCGGCATCCCGTTCCCCACCACCTGCTACCTGACTGGCCCTGAGGCGGTGAAGGCGGTTTCGCATGTCGAAGCCGAAGGCGTGATGGCCGAATACAACGAGCTGCTTGCCCAAGATGATGAGGTGCGGGCCGCGTATGAGCGCGCGCACCGGTTGTATCTGGCCTTCCGGCACGAGCTGGCCGGACGGCTGGGCGACAGCGAGGAGCATATCGAGGGCATCAGCGCCGGAGGCCTGCCGACCCGCGTCAAATGCCTGCACGCGCTGCTCGCCCAGACACTGGTGATGGGCCAGGGGGCCAATCCGATCGGCGACCTGACCCTGGCGCGCATCCGCGGCGAGTTCAGCCCCGACGTGTGCCGGTGTACGGTTGAATAACGGGTGTGCGCGGCACACGACAGACAACGGTTGAGGGAGGGAAGACGGATATGGCTTCGGTAACGGTGGCCGGCATCGATTGCGGCACGAATTCGATTCGTTTGAAGGTGGCGCGCGTCGACGAGCACGGTATGGAGGAGATCGTCCCCCGTACCCTGCGCGTCATCCGTTTGGGACAGGACGTGGACCAGACGCACCGCTTTGCGGATGAGGCGTTGGAGCGCGCCTATGCGGCCGCGGGGGAGTTCGCCGAGATCCTCAGGGAGCATCCGGTGGACGGCATCCGCTTCGTGGCCACGTCGGCCACACGCGATGCCGAGAACCGCGAACAGTTCGAAGACGCCATGGAACGCATCCTCGGCGTGCGCCCCGAGGTGATTCCCGGCACCGAGGAGGCCGACCTGAGCTTCCTGGGCGCCACCAGCGTGGTCGAACGCGACCTGGAGGCCCCCTATGTGGTGATCGATCTGGGCGGGGGATCCACCGAGCTGGTGCTGGGCGGCGACGGCGTGACCGCGCCGAAGACAGAGGTGCAGGGGGCGTTCTCGATGAACATCGGCTCGGTGCGCATGACCGAACGGCATCTGCACACCGATCCGCCGACCGATGACGAGATCGCCGAGGCCGTCGCCGATATCGATGAGCATATCGATGAGGCCTTCCGCGTCGTGCCCGCCGGCAAGGCGCGGACCATCATCGGCGTGTCGGGCACGGTGACGACGATGACCGCCCTGACGATGGGACTCAAGGAATACGACCACCGTCTGGTGGATGGCGTCCGTGTGCCGTTCCCGGACGCGTTCGCCGTCAACGACCGGTTCCTGCGCATGCCGCGTGAGGAGCGCCGCGAATACAGGACCATCCACCCCGGCCGCATCGACGTGGTCGGCGGCGGCGCGCTGGTATGGAGCCGTGTGCTGGCCCGCATCGGCGAGGCGGCCAAGGCCGATCACGGCGTGGCGATCGACTCGTTCGTGGCCAGCGAACACGGCCTGTTGGACGGTATTGTGCTGGATTACGGCAGGCGTCTTCTCACCGCGCGATAATCGTGGCATAATACAGTGTGGCCGGTGCGCCGGCCGTGCCCCCGTGGCGAAATGGTATACGCAGCCGACTTAAAATCGGCCGCTTCGGCTTGCGGGTTCGAGTCCCGCCGGGGGCACTGATACGCGGCTCCGTCCCACGTGATGGGCGGGGCCGTTTTCGTGACCAATGGACCGCCCAAAAGGAGTGCCAGTGTTCAGCATCCTCGACATGTTCTCAATCGGCGTGGGGCCGAGCTCGTCTCATACGGTGGGGCCGATGCGCGCCGCGCACGCCTTCGTGGCCTCGTTGGCCGAATGCGGTCTGCTCGACGGCGTGCATCGCGTGCGGGTGACCCTGTACGGCTCGCTGTCGCTGACGGGACTGGGGCATGGCACCGACCGCGCCGCGGTGGCGGGATTGGAAGGCCATCTGCCCGAAACCGTGGATACCGATCACCTGCTGCATATCCGTGAGACATGCGAGGATGCCGGCAGCCTGGCGCTGAACGGCACACGCGTTATCGGCTTCGATTACGGCCGTGACGTGGTGTTCGACCAGTGGCGGCGCTTGGCCGCCCACCCCAACGGGATGCGGTTCGAGGCGTTCGACGCGGACGGCGGCACTGTGGACGAACAGGTGTGGTATTCGATCGGCGGCGGATTCATCCAGCGCGGCAAAGCGAATGACCGACTGGTCGGCAACCATGAACGCGTCACGGCGCCATCCGATGCCGGATCCGATGACGAAGCCGCCGGGTCCGATACGGGGGAGTCGCCTGCGGATACGGGGGTGCCGTACCCGTTCACCACCTGCGACGAACTGATCGCCATCTGCCGCCGGCAGGGCATGTCCATCGCCGATGTGGTGTGGGCGAACGAGACCGCGGTCCGCCCCGCCGACGAGGTGCGTGAACGTCTGCTCACGGTGTGGCGCGTGATGCGCGAATGCGTGGCCAACGGCTGCTCCAGCACCGAGCTGGTGTTGCCCGGCGGCCTGGATGTGCCGCGGCGCGCACCGGGGATGTACGCGCGGTTGGCCACCAATGGCGACATCCTCAAACGTGACGCGGGACGCATCGACATCGTGCTGGAATCCTCGGACGCCGCGTGGGTCAACCTGTTCGCGCTGGCGGTGAGCGAGGAGAACGCGGGCGGACGCCGCATCGTCACCGCGCCGACCAACGGTTCGGCCGGCATCATCCCCGCCGTGCTGCTGTATTACTGGCATTTCGTGGACGTGGCCGACGAGGAGGGTGTGATCCGTTTCCTGCTGACCGCGGGGGCCGTGGGCTACCTGTTCAAGCGCAACGCCTCGATCTCCGGCGCCGAGGTCGGCTGCCAGGGCGAGGTGGGCGTGGCCTGTTCGATGGCCGCCGCGGGACTGGCCGCGGTGCTGGGCGGCACCCCGGAGCAGGTGGAGAACGCCGCAGAGATCGGTATCGAGCACAATCTGGGACTGACCTGCGATCCGGTGGGCGGGCTGGTGCAGATCCCGTGCATCGAACGCAACGCGATGGGCGCGAACACCGCCATCAACGCGGTGCGCATGGCCATGGTGGGCGACGGTTCGCATATCGTGAGCCTGGATCAGGCCATCGTGACGATGAAGCAGACCGGCGAGGACATGATGGCCAAATACAAGGAGACGTCCAAGGGCGGCCTGGCCGTCAACGTGGTGGAATGCTGACGGCGTTGTGCTAGGCTATGAGACATTCTGTGTTGAAGGAGGTCAAGATGGCAGACAGCATGCCTGTGGTGAACGCCGAGTTCGGCGCTTCGCCCGTTATCGAATTCCCGTCCGACGAGGCCCCGAAGGGTCTGAAGGTCGTGGAGCTGGTGGAGGGCGATGGCCCGATGGTGCGCCGCGGCGATACCGTGACCGTGAACTATCACGGCGTGGTGTGGGGCGGCACCGATCCGTTCGACTCCAGCTTCGTGCGTCATCAGCCGGCGAGCTTCGGCATCGGCGTCGGGCAGGTCATCAAGGGCTGGGACCAGACCGTGCCGGGGCATAACGTTGGCTCCCGACTGGTCGTATCCATCCCGCCGGAGTACGGCTACGGTTCCCGTGGCGTGCCGCAGGCCGGCATCGGCGGCGGCGATACCCTGGTGTTCGTCATCGACATCATCTCGACCCGCTGACGGATATTCGCGAAAAGGGAAGGCGCCGGCATCGATCGGCGCCTTGTCATAGACGGACATGCATGGCGCCGAGCCGTCTTCCGTATTAGACTTGGCTGCCAATGAGTCCGTGCAAAAGGAGGAATCATGACTGAGGAAAAGACGATCCTGCTGACGCAGGAGGCGTATGACAAGCTCAAGGAGGAGCTCACCTGGCGTGAGGGGGAGTACCGCGACGAGATCACCGAGCGCATCGCCGCCGCGCGCGCCGAGGGCGATCTGTCGGAGAACGGCGGCTACCAGGCCGCGCGTGAGGAGCAAGGCAAGAACGAGGGGCGCATCAACGAGCTGATCGTCAAGCTGCGCAACGCCAAGATCCTTGAGGCGCCGGAGGCCGGCCTGGTGGGCAACGGCTCCGTGGTCACGATGGATATGGCCGGCCGCGAGATGGTGGTCGTGCTGGGTTCCCGCGACATCGCCGTGGCCACCGACTATGACGTGATCAGCCCCGAATCGCCGATCGGTGCCGCCATCATGGGCGCGCACGCCGGCGACACCGTGAGCTACCAGGCCCCCAACGGCCGCGAGATCTCGGTGACGATCAAGGACGCCAAGCCGCTGAACTGACACCCATCAATCGAACAGGCTCCGGTGCTCGTAAGGGCAACCGGGGCCTGTTCGTTCCATGCCATGCCCTCCTCATACGGACTCTGATCTATCTTATCCACGATGTATTTTCGTGACCCTTGGAATTCCAAGGATTACGGACTTGTGTCACGGTCACGATAGATCAGAGTCCGTATGGCGGTACGGATGTGTACGGCCTTTATTGCCAGAGGCTGACGATGACCATGTAGATCGCCACCATCTGGCACGCGTACCCGGCCACGGTGCCGCAGTGGAAGATCTCATGGAATCCGAACACGCGGGGCCAGGGGTCGGGCTTGCGCAGCGCGTACACGATGGCGCCGGCGATATAGCAGGCGCCGCCCGCGGCCAGCAGGATCACCACCGGCGGGCCGGCATAGGGGGAGACCCAGAACAGCCACATGAACGCCACGCCGGAGACGCCGAAGACGATGTAGGTGATGGTGTACAGCCAGCGTGGCGCGCTGATCCAGATCACATGCACGATCATGGCGACCGAGGTGCAGGCCCACATGCCGCCGATGATGGCGTTCCTCCAGAACGGCTCCAGGGCGAACGAGACCGGGGTATAGGTGCCGGCGATGAGCAGGAAGATATTGAGGTGGTCGATGCGACGCAGCACGTCGGTCACGCGCGGCGACCAGTCGCCCAGATGGTAGGCCGCGGAGTTGGCGAACAGCACCAGCGAGCAGACCATGAACACCGCGCACGCCCACTTGAGCGCCGCCCCCTGCGCCAGACAGATCAGCACGATGCCCGCCGCCAATGAAAGCGGCGCCGCCACCAGATGGATCCATCCGCGCATGGCCGGCTTCGGACGGCCGTGCACGTCCAGCCTGATCTTGCGCTCCACCTCGGCGGGGGCGATGCCTTCGAGCCTGGCGGCGCGCGCCTCGCCTTTGGCGATGGTGAGTTTGGCCTTGGTCTCCGCCTTGCGGCGGATGTTGTCGGCCTTGTTGCGGGCCTTGATCCGCACGGCGTCGGCCTTGGCCTGCAGCGCCTGCTCGCGTGCCTCGATGACGGCCGCCCGTGTGCGTTCGATCTCCTCGTCGGTGTGCCGGCTCATATGTCCTCCCGAATAATGGTTACGCAACCGTAACCTACGTTATCGTAGGTTGTGGATATCGCTGGATTCGGACACGCGCTGGGGTAATGTGGAGCACATGGCTGATTTTTCCGAGATACTGGCGAGTCGTCCCGATCTGGACAACTACGACCGCGAATGGCTGCATCAACTCGTGGCGGACTGGCAGGTCATCGCCGACCTGAGCTTCGCCGACCTGCTGCTCATCGTGCAGAATGGCGACGGCAGGTACATCATCGCCG
This sequence comes from Bifidobacterium pullorum subsp. gallinarum, assembly GCF_000741215.1. Taxonomy (GTDB): domain Bacteria; phylum Actinomycetota; class Actinomycetes; order Actinomycetales; family Bifidobacteriaceae; genus Bifidobacterium; species Bifidobacterium pullorum_B. The sequence goes on along the minus strand of NZ_JGYX01000002.1, from coordinate 70,045 downwards.
AGCAATGCCGCCCCTCCACCGTGATGAGCCTGCGTGAGGAGGACGTGGTCGGCAAGGAGGTGGACGAGGACCTGTACGGCGAGCTGGACCTGGCCATGCGCTCGGGCTCCGTGTTCCGTTCCACCGTGCTGCGTACGGTGGGCAAGTCCGCGGTATGCAACGTGTATGCGCCGGTCCGGCATAACGGCAAGACCCTCGGCCTGGTGGTGCGCGAGACCAACATGGCCACACGTGAATCGAACGGCCGCTATGAGTCGGAAAGCATCAACGCCGGCAAGCAGTTGTATGAGATGATTCCCCGCGGCCAGTTCCCGTACCGTGATTCGGTGATGAACCAGCGGCATATCGCCCGCGTGTCGGACGGATTCATCGTACTGACCGTGGACGGCGTGGTGCGCTATGCCTCCCCGAACGCCATCAGCTGCTTCCGCCGTCTGGGGTCGTTGCGTGCCATGATCGGCCAGTACCTGAGCGAGATCGGCACCCAGCTGTTGCACAAGAACGATCCGGTGCCGGAAACGCTGCCGTTGGTGTTGAGCGGCAAGGCCGCTGTCGATTCCGAACTCGACGCGAACCGTTCCGCGGTCTCGATGCGTTCGCTGCCGCTGTATGACGCGAACGGCAGGACGGGCGGCATCGTGCTGTGCCGTGACGTCACGGAGCTGCGCCGCCGCGAGAAGGAGCTGCAGACCAAGGACGCGGCGATCTCCGAGATCCACCACCGGGTGAAGAACAACCTGCAGTCGGTGTCCGCGCTGCTGCGGCTCCAGGCGCGCAAGACCAAGTCCCAGGAGGTCAAGAAGGAGCTGGCCGAGGCGCAGCGCCGCGTGCAGACCATCGCGATGGTGCACGAGGGACTGAGCCAGACGGTCGACGAAATCGTCGATTTCGACAAGGTGATCTCGAACCTGCTGAAGATGAACGTGGACCTGGCCACGATGCGCGACCAGCATATCGACATCGATTTCATAGGCAAGTTCGGCATGATGCCGGCGCAGGACGCCACGCCGCTGTCGCTGGTGCTCACCGAGCTGATCACCAACGCCATCGAGCACGGGTTCGAAGGCCGTAAAGAGGGTCATATCACGGTATCCGTGGGCCGTGGCGGCAACAACCTCAACGTGGTGGTCGAGGACGACGGCGTGGGTCTGGAACAGGAGGAGAACAACGGCATGGCTCGTTCCTCCGGGTCCGGTCTGGGCACGCAGATCATCAACACCTTTGTCAAGAACGACTTCGGCGGCACCGTGCGTTGGGAGCCCCGCCGCGAGGGCGGCACCCGCGTCATCCTGGACATGAAGCTGCGTGCCGCGCAGAACGAATCCTGACCGGCACCTCCCGCGGCCCGCATCGGATGCGCGGATACGCTGAGGGGCCTTCCGCCATTCGCGGAAGGCCCCTCGCCATCGGTTGACCGGTCTTAAGCTCTCACACCTGCATCTGCATGGCCTGGGAGCGGCGGGCGCGCATGGCGCGACGCTTCAGCGCGCGCCGCTCGTCCTCGCTGAGGCCACCCCAGACACCGTAATCCTGATTGGTGTCCAGAGCGCATTTGAGGCAGGCATCGATGACCTTGCAGGTCCGGCACACGGCCTTGGCCTCCTCGATCTGCTGATAGGCGGCACCGGTGTTGCCGACGGGGAAGAACAGTTCGGGATCCTTGTCCCGACACGCGGCTTTGGCTCGCCAATCGTAAGCGCTGCTCATGGTTTCCTCGCACTCCTCAATCGCAATATCCGACTTCCGGAACAAACATTATTCAGATAACCACGAAATCATCGACTTTTCAAGAGGTTTCGCCGGGAAAAAACGCAGGCTTGGTGAAGGAACCGGAAGGAACCATGCACTGCACCACGGTGGCCCTGCCGGGTTCGACCAGCACGCCCCGGCCGGGTGTGGTCAATTCCTCATGGCCGAATTGGTTCAGCAGTTCGGAGGGGATGCCGTTCATCAGATCGGTGGCGCGGTCGCCGGAGGGGAAGATGAGCCTGGTGCGGAAGAAGTCGGGGCGTCGCAGGCTGTGCGGATGCTCCACCGCCACAACAAGGGCCACGCCCTCCCGATACAGATTGCGCCGTATCCGGTCGGTGCAGGTCCGGTCGCATGCGGGATTGAACACCATATCCGCGTCGTCGATCAGCCATGCCCGATGCCGTGCGGCCGAATCCCTCCCCGTTCCGGACGGCGGCAGGGGAACCGTGCAGATATCCGCGGCGTCGACGTATGTCCCGTCGGAAAGATACGTCACCGTCAGCGCCACATCGTCGCGCGCACCCCAGCTCGCCGCCAGCATGCGCAATGCGGTGGTCTTGCCCCGGCCCCTGCCCCCGATGATGGCGATGCCGCCCTCCTGCGGTTGCAGGACGACGTCGTGGAAGCGCGCGCCGTCGTCCCCCAGGGCGAACGGCACGCAATCGCGGGCAACGCACGCGCCGTCGCCGCAGGCAACGCGTGCGGGCAGGGGTGCGGTGAACAGCGGATCGGCGGGCCGGGCGCCGTGGAAACGGCACGCCATGCCGATGGCCGCGGTGATGGACCGCGCGTCGGCCGGGGCGCAGCTGCGGATGGGGGTGACGGTGACGCCGTCGTTGCTGTAGAACGCGCCGGGCATGGTCGGAGGGATGCCTGCGGCGGCGGACGAGCCGATCAATTCCGCGGATTGCATACCGTCACGTACCCGCAGGCACAGGTTCAGCGCCATATTCGACTTCATCTCCGCGTGCACCTGGCCGAGGGGATGCTGTGTGCAGGCGATCAGATGCATGCCCAGGGACCGGCCCAACGAGGCGATGCGGATGAACCGTTCGATGGCGTCGGGCAGCTGTTGCCGGAGCACATGGAACTCGTCGATCACGATGATGATGGATGGCTGCGCGTTGCCCAGCCGATCGATGGAGGGCACCCCGGCCTCCGCCACTAGCCGTTCACGGCGCTTGAGCTCACGTTCCAGGCCGACGATCGCCCTGGCGGCGTGCCTGATGTCCAAATCGTCGACGATGCCCGCCGTATGGGGCAGACCCCGCAATTGGCTGAACGTCGATCCGCCCTTGAAGTCGAGGAACACGAAATGCAGCGTATCGGGAGGGTTGCGGACCGCCAACGCCAGACACCAGTTCTGCAGCAGCACGGATTTGCCGGATCCCGTGGTCCCCGCAACCAGGGCGTGCGGTCCCTGCGCGGCGATGTCCAGGGTGGCGACGCCCTTGGCGGTGGTGCCTATGGGCACGTCGGTATGTGCGCCGTCGAGCCAGCTCGCCACAATCGGCCGCCACATCACGGGATCGTCGCGCAGGCCGAGCACCGATTCCAACGGCAGCATGGCGATGGCGCCGAAATCGTCGGACGGCCCGGATCGCTCCTCGGGTTGCGGTCCTGACCGGGAGGGGTCGTCGCCGCGGGTGACTATCACCAGGAGCGAGGCCAAACACCCGACCAGCCCCGGCATGATCATGAGCACGAACATCCAGCGTTGCTCCACCGCCATCGCCCCCAGCAGTATCAGCTGGGCGATGGCCGGTGCCACGGCCGCGGCGAGGCTCAGCCGTCTGGCCCTGAGGCGTCGGCGGTCGGTGGCCCGCTCAGTGGTTCGAGTATGTCGATGGGTGCCCTTCATGCCTTCAGTCTGACCGTTGGCACGGCAGGTGGCAAGGCGAACGGGGCGATGTGGTCGAAGGCTATCGGAATCGGCGTGTCGCCGGGGTCACTGGCTCTCGGCGAGGGTGCCCACCACGCCGGGCTCATGCGTGCCGTCGGCCAATGCGGTGAACAGTTCCAGGTTGCGCTGGTCGTCCAGCAGCACGCTGGAACCCACGCCGTCCACGTAGTAGTCGGGGTCGGACCAGTACACGGAGCCCGTGATTCCCGATGCGCCGGTGGCGTCGCGGAACGCCAGCGCCATCATCAGCAGGGTGTACGGGTTGGTCTGCTCGTCAACGGTGATGGCGTTCAACGTGGTGTCCGCCACGGACATCACCGTGCCCGGGTTGGAGAGCGTTCCGGAGGACAGTCCTTTGTCCATGATGGCCCCGATGACCTGCCGCTGGCGGTCCCCGCGGCCGAAGTCGCCGGTGGCGTCCGCGTAGCGCATGCGCGAGAAAGCCAATGCGGTGTCGCCGTCGGCCGTGTGGCAGCCGGCTTGCCATTCCAAGCCGGAATACGGGTCGCTGACATCGCTGTCGTAGCACAGTTCGATGCCGCCGAGCGCATTGACCACGTCCTTGAGACCGTTGAACTTGATCTGCGCTACATGGTCGATCTTCTGTCCGGTGATCTGCTCGACCTCGCTGACCAGGGATTGTCCGTCATACAGCTGGCTCACCGCGTTGATCTTCAGGTAGTAGTCGTCGATCGAGACCAGCGAATCCCGGGGGATGGAGATCAGCGAGCTGCTGCCTTTCCGGGGTTTGGTCAGCACCAGAATCGTATCGGTGCGGAACCCGACGATATCGCTGTCGCCGCCTTCACGTTCGTCGGAACCGAGCACCAGCCACGTGGATGCGGGCGTATCGGCGCGGTCCGTCAGCCAGGGGGTTTTGATGAGTTTGCCGTCGACCCAGTTCCACACGCCGAACAGGCCGAGCGCCGCAGCCAGTATGAGAACGAGCAGGACGCTGACGATGATGTGTCCGATATGCCTGCGGCGGCGTGGAGGCTGTGCGGACACGGCCATCGTGGAGCCGTAGGCGGCCGCCGGTGCCGCGGCTCGGACGTTCATGGGGGTATTCGGCACGGTTCGTGGCGGCGTGGCGGGGGGCACGGTCCGTTGCGATGCTGCCGAACGCGAGGACCCCGTGGCCCGACGTGCGGGCTTGGATGCCGGTTGGAAGCTCTGCGGCATCTGTTGCGCCGGTCCCGTGGACGAGGCGGGTGCCGGGGTGACGGCGGCCGGCTTGGCGGCACGCTTGCGCGAGGGCGGGATGAAACTGGGCGGTGCCGCGTCCACGCTGGGGGAGGAGGGACGCTGGCGACTGGCCGACGGTATGAAACTGGGCGGTATGCCCGGCATACCAGTGTCTCCCTGTTCTTCGGCCATATGTCCCTCCAGTGTGTCTGTCTCCAGTCGTTTTTACACGGTGGAGGGACATTTCAGCGTATCTGCGGGTAATCCTGCGCAGGAACAGCACATTACCGTGTCATGAGACCCGGCAGAAGGTGTACATGATGTACTGGTCGGCCATGCCGATGTACTGCCCGGTGAGCGGGTCGGAGATGGAACCGGTCTCCGGGTCCACGACGCCGCCCGTGGCGGGGTCGGTGAGCACTTCCTGCAGGGTGTAGGGGTCGACGGAGGTGACCAGTCCGGTGTTTGGATCGGGCGCGGCCTGCTGCGTCTGCTCGGTGCCGGTGTCGGTGCCGTCCTGCGTGGTCTGCTGGGAGGCGTCGGTGTCCGAAGGCGTGTCGGACGGCGTCTCGGACGAGTCGGCGGTGGCGTCGTCCGACGACTGGGCGTCGTCGGACTGGGCCGTCAGCGGCTGGTTGAGCCGGAGTTTCTCCCAGACGGCGTCGGCGGCGTCGGACCAGACGACGCGGGCCGTGGGATTGTAGGGGTCGGCGACCACCGGAACGGTTTGCGCGTACAGATGCGAGGAGTCCAGGTTCTTCAGGCTCATGGCCAGTCCGGCCAGGGTGGCGGCGTCCGCCAGGCCGTCGCTGATGTTGAGCGATTCCAGCGCGGCGCGGGCCAGCTGGTAGAGCTGCGGGCTGTTGGTGAACAGGTTCTTGCTGAGCGCCTCGTTGAGCAGCGCCTTGATGAGGTATTGCTGTCGTGTTGTTCGCATGACGTCCGAGCCATCCGTGCCGGTGCCGTGGCGCATGCGGGCGTACTGCGTGGCCTGGGTGCCGTCGAGATGCTGCAAGCCCCGCTTCAGGTCCAGACCGGTATAGGTGTCCTGGGTGTCGAACGGGATACAGATGTCCACGCCTCCCAGCGCGTCGATCATGCTGCTCAGGCCCTGGAAGTCCACCACCACGACCTCCTGGATGTCCAGGCCGGTCAGCGCGTTCACCGCGTTCACCGTGCAACCGGCCGCGGACGCCAGGTCGCCCCCATAGGAGTAGGCGTTGGCGAAGATCGAGTTGAACTGCACGTAATACTGCGCGGGGATGGTGCCGTTGGCCGTGGAGCAGCTGGGGACGTCGACCATGGAATCGCGGGGGATCGAGACCAGGTTGATGTAGGAGCGGTCGGCGGCGATCTGCGCCACGATCGTCGTGTCCGCATTATGGAGGTTCGCGGTCGAGTCGTCGCTGCCGCCCACGGCGGCGTTGCCGTCGCCCTCGCGGGTGTCCTGACCCAGGAGGAGCACATTGACCGGCTTGCCGGCGTTCACGTCCACCAGCTGGGGCTCGTTGTCCTTGTCGGCATCGTCCGCCTGCACCGGCAGGGTGAACGACCGTTGCTCGATGGTGCTGTTGATATCCACCCACACGGCCGCGGCTGCGGTGCCGACGAATGTGAGGGCCGCCAATAGGATGGATACCAGAACGGTGCGCACAACGTGACTGATGCGGTATTGGCTGCTGTGCCGTGGATGCGAGGCGATGCTTCCCGCGATGTTGGGGATTGTGCGGTTGGTCCTGCGGTGTGAGGTCACGTCGTCGCCTTCCTGGTTGCGGGTTATGAGCGCCCGTCGCGGTTGAACGGAATAGATTGTAAGCCACCGGCCTGAACAATGCCCCAAAATGGGAATACGGGGCCATGATGTTCACCGGATCGGAACAGAGCCGGCATGTACGGAAGGGGCAATATAGCATCTGCACCCCTTAAAGGGCGGTATTGACACGGCTTTTGATTTGACAAATCCCAAGTGACAAGTGTGTAATTTAAGCGAATCGATTGCACACGGCCTAGGCAAGGAGGACAACATGTGGGGGGTCATGGACGAATCCGCCGATGAGCCGCTATCCAAGTTGTGGGGGTTGTTCCAGTCGGGCGACGATCTGTCATGGCAGCATAAGGCGTTGTGCTCGCAGACCGATCCGGAGGCGTTCTTTCCGGAGAAGGGCGGATCCACCCGGGACGCCAAGCGCGTGTGCGCCCAGTGCGAGGTGCGTGAACAGTGTCTGGATTGGGCCATCGAACACGACGAGCGATTCGGCATCTGGGGCGGCATGAGCGAACGCGAACGCCGTCGGTATAAGAAGGAGCGCAGGGGACGGGCGTAACGCACGGGCACCCGTTGCGTACACTGGGAGTTATGAATTCCACAGGCAACAGCGACATTCAGCGGATTATCGCCGAGCAGGCGGCGGCCATGCCCTTGCACAAGCGGGCCGTGGACCATACGGTGGCCGCCGTGATCACGGTCGAGGGGGATCTCCGGTTCCTTGGCGACACCATGCACGCCGTGCTGAACCAGACCGTGCTGCCGGGAACCGTGATCGTGGCGGACTGCACCGGGCTGACGGGGCAGCCGGTCCATTCCGAAGTGCCGCTGCGGGACGGGGAACCCGACCAGGCGCTGAGCGTACAGATCGTCCGCGCCGCAGGCGCACGTTCGTTCTTCGACGCGGTGATGCGTGGGCTGAAATACGCACGGCTGGAACGCGCCGTGTCCGCGCTGTGGACGCTGCATGACGATTCGAAGCCGGCCGATGCCTGTCTGGAGGCGTTGCTGGAGGCGCGGCGCAATACGCCCACCGCATCGCTGCTCGGTGCCAAACAGCTGGACTGGAGCGGGGAGAACCTGCATAACGTGGGATCGTATGCCGGCAGGCATCATCTGGAATCCCTGGTGGTGGACGGCGAGCCGGACCAGGAGCAGTATGACGGCCGGCAGGATGTATTCGCCGTGTCCTTGGCCGGCGCGTTGATGCCGCTGTCCACGTTGCAGACCACCGGGGGAACGGATCCGTGGTTCGGCAGCTTCACCGAGGCCGACGACCTGTGCCGGCGCATCTGCCTGGGCGGCGGCCGCGTGGTGGTGGTGCCCACCGCCGAGGTGGCGCACCGGAGGGCCAGGTTCGAGGGCATCCGCACCCATGAGGGCGAACCGGTGGCCCAGGAGGACGCCTATGACACCGCCATGGGGGTGCTGGAGGCGCAGCAGCGGTATTACTACACGGATATCCGTACGGTGTGGTGGCCGTTCCTATGGATATGGCGACTGCTGCGTTCCGTGGTGATGGCGGTAGTGAGGCTGTCACGCAAGCAGCCGTATGCGGCGTTGTGCGAGCTGGCGCTGCCATGGCGCGCGCTGGGCACGCTGCCGGCGGCCGTGCGGGCCAGGAAACGGGTGGTGCGTCAGGGCACGGTGCCGTTGGCGCGCCTGTCGGTGTTGTCGGCGACCCGCCAGCAGATCGGGCAGTGGCACGACCGCAGCCAGGCGTTCTCCGACCAGCGCGACACCGTGGTGCTCAATCCGTTGGCCCGCGAGCATCTGCTGCGTCGTTCGGTATGCCGGTGGACCGCGGTGCTCCTGGCCGCGATCGCGGCGTTCGCCGTTGTGGCCGGCACGCATTGGACGGTGCTCCGTGCGGTGTTCGGCGGGGCGGCCGTCGTCTCGGATGCGTGGGTTCCCACGGATGCCACGTTCTCGCAGCTGGTGGAGGCCGCGACCTCCTCATGGGCGTTCGGCACCGGCACGGGCGTACCCGCGCCGCCCACGCCGTGGCTGCTGGTGCTGATGGTGGCCTCGGTGTGCACGCTGGGCCATGTGGCTGCGGCCACGGCGCTGCTGCTGTTCGCCGCGGCGCCGTTGAGCGTGCTGTCGTTCTGGGCCCTGGCCGGCGTGTTCACCCGTTCGGATGCCGTGCGCGTCACGGCGTCGCTGCTGTGGTTCGCTCTGTCCCTGGGACTGGGATTGTACGATTCGGCCAATCTGCCGATGCTGACGGTGATGGTGTTCCTGCCTGCGGCGTTCGCCTTCGCGTTCCGTGCCGTGGGCATGTACCGGACCGAGGACCCGGTCAGGCCGCACAAGTCGGTGCAGGCCGCCGCGGCGTCGGCGCTGTGCTTCATCCCCGTGGTGGCGGCCGAACCGCAGCTGCTGCTGTCGCTGGTGGTGGCGTTCCTGGTGTTCTTCGTCTTCGTGCGTCGGCACCGTGCCACCTTGCTGCTGATCCCGTTGCCCGCCGCTCTGGTGCTGGCCCCGACGTTGGTCAACGTGGTCCGTCGCTTCGGCGACGGGGCATGGCGTCAGCTGTTCGGCGACGCCACCGTACCGGATGCGGCGGCCGGCGGGGAGCCGGCGGCGTTGTCCCTGACCGGCGTGCTGATGCGCGCGTTCGGGCTGACCGTGTCCGGCGACCAGCTGTGGCTGCAGGTGGCGGTGTTCGGCGTGTGCGCCGTTGTGGCGGTGCTGGCCGTCGTGTCGTTGGCGCTGCCGTTCGTGCTGCGCGCCTCGCGCATGATGTGGGTGGTCGTGATCGCCGGCGCCGCGGCGGCGCTGCTGTCCGTGCGGGTGGCCACCGGGGCGGGCGATGACGGCGCGGCCGCCGGAACGGCGTTGCCCGGAGTCGTCATGTGCCTGCTGGGACTGATGTCATGCGCCTGCATGGTGGCGGGCATGGCCGTGAAACGGTTCGACCCGCTGTCCGGCCGGGGGGACCGGCGGGCCCGTATGCGTCTGACCGTAGCTGGGCGGGCGCTGCTGGCCGTGGTCTTGGCCGCGGGGGTCTGCGTATGGTCGGGGTATGGTCTGACGCGGCATGATGCGGAACTGTCCTCCTCCGGCGGCGGACTGCCGATGGTGGCCGTGGACTATCTGGAACAGAATCCGGCGCACCGCATCCTTGCCGTTGCCGCACGGTCGAACAACCATGTGGAATACGCCGTGATGCGTACGGGACTGGGGGATGTGATCGACAATTCCGTCGGGCAGCGCGCCCAGCAGGTCTCCGGCATCCGCGACGAGGCCGACGAGTTGTTGGCGTCCGCGGCGGCGCGCCTGATGGCGAACGCCGACGCCCAGGCGATCGCCGATATCGCCTCGCTGGGATTCGGGGGCATCTATGTATCCACCGGCAGTGCGGACAGCGAAGAGGCAGGTGATCAGTTGTCCGCTAATATCACCGCCTCGGACGGTGTGCAATCCGTGGTGAGCAACGCCGACGGCACGTACTTCCGATTCACGCTGATCGATCCGCTGCACCAAGGCATCGACACCGCGCATCAGCGTGAGATTCAGTCCAGCGTCTGGCGTAGGGCTTGGCTGTGGTGTATGGGCGTGGTCATCGTGCTGTACTGCGTGGTGGCGTGGCCGCGGTCGCATCGATATGATTGGGAGGAATCATGACCGATTCTCGTCGACATGCCCGTTCGTCCGCAGCGGGATTGGCGGGCAAGGTGTCGGTTTCCGTGGTGTCCGCGGTGGTGCTGATAGCGCTGATGACGGTATTCGTATGCTATCGGCCGTGGACGGGACTGGTCGATGACGCCGGCGGCTCGGCCGCGGGCGCCTATGACGTCAGCACGGAACGGATCGAACAGTACTGCCCCGGGCGCATGGCGCTGATGGACTCGGATTCGTACGGAGACAGCGAGTTCCAGGCATCGTCGGGCAATATCACGTCGTCGGCCCGATATGCCGCGCTCGGATCCGTCTACATGTCCTCGGTGACGCCGATGGCGAACGCCGACGCCGAGGCCGAACGCCTGTCCGACGGCGATGACGCGGACGCCATAGCCGTCCTCTCCGGTGCCGTGGACGACAGCCCGACCCTGTTCGACACCCGTCTGACGGCCTCCGAGGACGGAACCGGCGCGGCGGGCAGCGTCGCGTCCTGGGCCACCGACGGCGACCTGCGTGGTGTGGCGGCGGCGACCTGCGTGGTGCCATCGCTCAGCCAGTCGTTCATGCTGCCGGCGACCGCCACCGGCACCACACAGGAGCTGGTGGTGTCCAACCCGTCGGATCGTGCCACGGCCGTCACCATGCGGGTATGGGGCAGCTCGGATGGCGAGGCGATATCGTTGACCACGGGCAATACGCTGACCGTCGACGCCCATGGCGAATCCTCGGTCGATCTGGCAGCGGCCGCCTCCGGACAGGACGGCCTGTTCGTCACGCTCGACAGCGACGAGACGCCGGTGGCCGCGGTGGTGCGGATGACGCGGATGGATGGGCTGAACCCCCAGGGCATCGACTATATCCCGCCCGTCTCGCAGTCGTCGTCCGATGCCGTCATCCCCTCGGTGCGCGAGGGGGATGCCGTGCGGGTGACGGTGCGTGCGGAGGAAACCGCCTCGGTCACCGTGTCATGGCTGACGGCGCAGGGGACGACGGCGGCCGATGAGGGGCAACTGGACGCCGGTCGCGTGACGATGTTCGACCTGGGCGAGGCTCCCGAGCATACGCTGGGCGTCGTCATCGAATCCGACGCGGCGGTCAATGCCATGGCCCTTGCCGAACGGGGCGGCGACGACGGACAATCCGACTTCACCGTGGCGCTCCCCGGAACCGCCGCGGCGGCCTCGGCCGTTGCCGTGCCGTCCGATACCCGTGGCGAGCTGACGATGGCCAATGTCTCCGGGGAACGCACCTCGGTGACGATGCACGCCTATGACGCCGACGGCCGTCATGTGGGGGAGCACCAGATCGATCTTGAAGACGGCGCCGCCGTCGACCTGGCGGTGACGGACCTCGGCGAGGACGCGGCCGTGATCATGGTGGATGATCCTTCGGAATCCGTGGTGTGGGGCGTGCGATTGTCCCAGCCCGATGTGGACGAGTCCGGGTTGGCGGGATTGGCTAACCTGCAGACCACGGCGTTGACGCCGGTCCAGGAGACGGTTCTGTCCCAATCCGATCGTGCGGTGATTCGCTGAGGCGTCACAGACCCCAGTCCGGATCGATCTCCTCGGGACGCCGTCCGTAGAGTTCGCCGATACGTCCGACCAGTTCGTCCCGAATGATCAGCTGCATGTCGAGCTTGGTCCGGGACCGGGATTGTATCGGCATGCGGTACAGCACCACGCGGGCGGGGATGCCGTGCGAGGCGGCGAAGCACTGCGAGGAATTGCTGCGCCGTGGCTCCCATGGGGCGGGGTCGGAGGGCGGCACATCCTCCACGGCGAACTGCAACGGCCGGATCAGCTCCGGCCAAGCGTCGTTCAACCGTCGGATCTGCGCGGCGACCATGTCGTCGAACATACCGCCGCGGGTGCGGTACCGGGGCAGGCGTGCGCCGAACATCGGCGTCCTGATGCCGCGGCCGTGCCTGTTGCGATAGACCTTCGCTTCCCATGGAGGTTGGAACATGGTTCCCACCTTATGCCAAGACACGGCCATTGCGCTACCATACTGACTATGACGTGGTAAGAAAGGAAGCGACGTGGCCCCTATTGACGTACCCTCGTGGACCCAGCTGGATATGGACGCCGTCTGCGCGCGGATCCGCGCCGTCGCGTTCGATCTGGACAACACGCTCGCCCGCTCCCGCAAACCGATGCTGCCCTGGATGGCGGAACGGTTCTCCACGCTCACCACGCTGCTGCCGGTGGCGGTGATCACCGGCGGCCGGTACGGGCTGGTCATCAGCCAGATTCTCGACGTGCTGGACGACCACGCCGATCGCTCTCATCTGCATCTGATGCCGACCAGCGGAACCCGATACTACCGCTGGGACGGTGATGACTGGCGGTGCGTGTACGCGCATGATCTGGGCGTCGACCTGCGCGATGCCGCCGTGGCGTCGCTGACCGACCATGCCAAGGAACTGGGGCTGTGGCTGGAGGACACGTGGGGGCCGCGCATCGAGGACCGCGGCAGCCAGATCACGTTCTCGGCATTGGGGCAGCAGGCGCCGGTCGAGATCCGCGAACGGTGGGATCCGGATGGTACTAAGCGTGACGCACTCGTGCGCGCCGTTGCCGCCGATCTGCCCGAACTGCAGGTCCGCGCGGGCGGCACCACCAGCGTCGATATCTCGTTGCACGGCTATGACAAGGCGTTCGCCATCCGCGAGCTGGCGGCGTCGCTTGACCTGCCGGTGGACAGGATCATGTTCGTCGGCGACCGGATGTCGCCGGACGGCAACGATTATCCGGCGGCCGAGGCGGGGAGCCTGGCCGTCCGCGTCACCGGCCCGGAGGATACCGCGCGGCTGTGCGACGAGCTGATCGCCCGCCTGTCGTAGGGGAGGGGACACGCCGTCGGTTGCCGCTGCACCGCCGTGGTGCTGTGATGAGATGCATGGGGATTTCGGCATGGTTGGGCGTGATTCGCGATGTGGTGCTGCCACGCGGCTGCGCGGGGTGCGATGCGCCCGACGCCGTGGTCTGCGGCGAGTGCCGGGAACTGCTGGACAGGACGGTGGTGTTCGATATGCCGGGCACATCCATAGGTCGGGGATACGCGTGCGCATGGTATGGGGGCGCGGTGCGCCAGGTGATCCTGGGGTGGAAGGACCATCGCGACGAGGAGTGCGACGGGCCGTTGTCCGAGGCGATGGCCGTGCTGGCCGCCCGGTGCCTGCAGGCGACGGTGAGCGGGATGCATACTGTCCTGGTGGTTCCGGCGCCGTCCTCATCGGCGTCGGTGCACCGGCGGGGACGGCGGCATACCGCCGTGCTGGCGGCCGCCGTGGCGCGGGCGTGTCGGGATATGGGGATTGATGCGCGTGTGGTTCCCCTGCTCACGATGGACCATGTCCGCGGACGGTCCGTGCAGATGGGCGGAGGTCAGCGCAGCCGGCGCGTCAGCGGGCGCATCGCCGTGCGGCGGCCGGAACTGTGCCGGCACGCGCATGTCATCGTCGTGGATGATATCGTGACGACCGGGGCCACGATGCGGCAGTGCGTCGACGCGCTCCGATCCTCCGGCGCACAGGTCGTCACCTGCCTGTCCGTGGCCTATACGCCGCAACCGGATGCCGCTACGGTTCGGGATTCGGCTGCGCGAGATGATACTTCGGCAGCCTGATCTCGAAATCGGCGCCGCGGGAATCGTCTACCACGGCGACGGTGCCGCCGTGCAGCTGCGCCGCCCATCGTGCGATGGACAGCCCTAGCCCCGTGCCGCCCGATTCCGTGCCCGGACCGGTTTTGCCCTTGACGAAGCGCCGGAAGATATCCGATCGCGCCTCCCGGGGGATCTGCGAGCCGTAATTCACCACGTTGGTGACGATCATGCCCTCATCCTCGTCCTCGTGCGCCTCGATGAGCACCTCGGTGCCGTCCTCCGAATGCTTGAGCGCGTTGGCGATGATGTTCGTGAACAGCTGGCGCAGCCGGTCCTGGTCGCCTTCCATGCGGATATCCTCAGGAATGAGGACCCGGATGGTGTGGCCGTGCCCGCCGTCGGCGATCTCCAACGGCTCGACCGTGTCGTCGATGAATTCGCGGAAGTCGAACCATTCGATCTGCAGGCTGGCGGCCCCCGCCTCCATCCTGGACAGGTCGAGCAGGAAGGCGATCAGATCGGAGAGGCGATGGGTCTGGTTGAGGATGCTCTCCAGATTCGCCGGTGTCGGCTCCACGATGCCGTCGGCCATGTTCTCCACCATGGCCTGCAGGGCGGAGACGGGCGTGCGCAGCTCATGGCTGACGTTGGCCACCATATCCCGCCGCATCTGGTCGGCATGTTCCAGTTCCTCGGCCATCTCGTTGAACGAGCGCGCCAGCTGGCCCACCTCGTCGTTGCTGTCGGTGCCGGTGTGCACGCGAACGGTGTAGTCGCCGTCGGCCATGGCCTTCGCCGCATCGCGCATCTGACGCAACGGCGAGGTCAGTCCGCGGGAGAAGAAGTAGGTGATGCCGAGCGACACGATCAGCGTCAACGGCATGGCTATCCATCCGCTCCAGCCGAATTTCAGCAGGAACCAGGCCATGACGAAGGCTATGGCGGTGGAGATGGTGATGATGACCGCCAGCTCCGTCTTCAGCGAGGACAATACACCAATGGGCCGTTCCGTATGCAGAACGGCCCTGAAACGTCTGGACGGAGTGCGTTTGACGGTCACTCGTGCTGCTCCGGCGGCTCGAAGGCATACCCCACACCGTGCACGGTGCGGATGGTCTGGGAGCCGAGCTTATGACGGAGCGCCTTGACATGCGAGTCCACGGTTCGCGTGCCCGAGGCGTCGACCCAGTCCCATACCTCCTCGAGCAGCTTCTCCCGGGTGAGCACGGACTTGGGCTTGCGTGCCAGCGTGGCGAGCAGATCGAACTCCGTGGGGGTCAGGTGAACGGGCTCGCCGTTCATCGTGACGATGCGCTGTGCGGGGTCGATGACCAGCGAACCGAAATCCAGCACCTTCTCGTTCTCGGAGTTCTTGGCGATGGCCTTGGCTCGTTCGACGCGGCGCAGCAGCGCCTTGCAGCGGGCGATGAGTTCGCGCATCGAGAACGGTTTGGTCATATAGTCGTCGGCGCCCGCGCCGAGCCCCGTGACCTTGTCGGCCTCGTCGTCACGGGCGGTCAGGATCAGCACGGGGACGGGCCTGGCGGCGACGATTCGCTTGGTCGCCTCCAGGCCGTCCATAACGGGCAGCATGATGTCCATGATCACCAGATCCGGCTTGAGCTGGGCCGCGGCCTGCACCGCACTGGCCCCGTCGGACGCCACGCGCGCCGTCCAGCCTTCGGCCGTGATGCGTTGCGCAATCGCCGTCGCCAGCGTCGGTTCGTCCTCCACCACCAGAACCGTGCGTAGTGTTGCCTGCCGTAGTGCCGTGTTGATCATGGAATCCGCCTTTCAGTCCTCCGGTACCAAGAATACAGCGCCCAGCGCCGGAATCGTGAGCTTGGCGGACCAGTCGCGCGAATGGTACTCCCCGGCGACTGCCTCAAAGGTGCCATTGTGGATGTCCGAGCCGCCGTACTTGGCGTCGTCGGTGGTCAGCGCCTCGCGCCAGCGGCCGCCCTTGGGCAGCGGCACCTGGTAATCCTGCCAGGCGTTGCCGGAGAAGTTGACCACGACCACCATCTGCTCGCCGTCCTTGCCGACACGCATGAAACTCAGCGTGTTGTGGTCGGCGTCGTCGCTGGTCAGCCACTGGAAGCCCGCCGGGTCGAAGTCCTGGCTCCACAGGGCGGGGGAGGCCTTGTACAGGGCGTTGAGATCGGCGACCAGGCGCTGCACGCCGCGGTGCTCCTCCCAGTTCAGGCAATCCCAGTCCACCGAGGCGTTGTGGTTCCATTCGCCGTACTGGGCGAGCTCGTTGCCCATGAACGTCAGGTTCTTGCCCGGGTGGGCCCACTGGTAGGCGAACAGCGCGCGCACGCCGGCGTAGCGCTGCCAGTCGTCGCCCGGCATCTTGCCGAATAGGGAGCCCTTGCCGTAGACCACCTCGTCATGGCTGATTGGCAGCACGTAGTGCTCCGAATAGGCGTAGACCATCGAGAACGTGATCTCGCCGTGGTGCCACTTGCGGTTGATCGGGGATTCGTGCAGGTACTGCAGCGTGTCATGCATCCAGCCCATGTTCCACTTCAGGCCGAATCCGAGGCCCCCGGCGTCGGTCGGGGCGGTGATGCCCGGATACGCCGTGGACTCCTCGGCGATCATCATGATGCCGGGGTTGTTCTTGTACGCGGTGGCGCAGGCCTCCTTGAGGAAGTCGATGGCCTCCAGGTTCTCGCGGCCGCCGTAGATGTTCGGACGCCACTGCCCGGGCTCGCGGCTGTAATCCAGGTACAGCATCGAGGAGACGGCGTCCACGCGCAGCGCGTCGACATGGTACTCGTCCAGCCAGAAGCAGGCGTTGGCCACCAGGAAGTTGCGCACCTCGCGGCGTCCGAAGTTGAACACGTAGGTGCCCCAATCCGGGTGCTCGCCGCGCATCGGATCGGGATCCTCATACAGCGGCGTACCGTCGAAGCGGCCCAGCGCGAAGCCGTCCTTCGGGAAGTGGGCGGGGACCCAGTCCATGATCACGCCGATGCCGGCCTGATGCAGCTTGTCGACCAGGTACTTGAAGTCGTCCGGGCCGCCCTGGCGCGAATCCACCGCGTAGTAGCCGGTGACCTGGTATCCCCACGATCCGGCGAACGGGTGTTCGGCCAACGGCATGAACTCCACGTGGGTGAAGCCCTCCTTGGACACGTACTCGACCAGCTCGTCGGCCAGACCGCGGTAATCCAGCCCCTGACGCCAGCTGCCGGCATGCACCTCGTAGATGCTGACCGGGCCGTCGTGCGGGTTGGTGGCGCGGCGGTGCTCCATCCAGACGTCGTCATCCCACTCGTGCGTCGATTCGACGACGATCGAGCCGGTGCGCGGCGGCACCTCGTGCGAGCGCTCCATCGGATCGGCCTTCATCACCCATTCGCCGCTGGCGTTGAGGATCTGGTACTTGTAGATCTCCCCGGCCTGCACGCCCGGGATGAACAGCTCCCACACGCCGGAGGAGCCCAGTTCGCGCATGGCGTGACGTCGGCCGTCCCAGCTGTTGAAGTTGCCGACCACGCGCACGGCATGGGCGTTCGGCGCCCAGACGGAGAACGAGGTGCCGACCAGCTGCTCGCCGGGGGTGCCGTCCGCGCCGCCCATCGGGTCGTCGAAACGCTGGACATGGGCGCCCAGGGCCTCCCACAGGTGCTCATGGCGCCCCTCGCCGAACAGGTAGGTGTCCATCTCCCCGAGCGTGGGCAGATACCGGTACGGATCGTCCTCCACGATCGTCGGGCCGTCCTCGTAGGAGGTGCGCACGCGGTAGTCGGGAACGGCATGCCCCGTTTCGGTCGCCACGGCCGGGATGACGGCCATGAACACGCCGTTGTATTCGTGGGATGCCTCGTATTCGCCGTCCTGGGTGACGATGGTGACGGTTTTGGCCAGCGGGCGCAGGACGCGCACGGTGACGCAGTCCTCATGCTCGCCGATGCCCAAGTGGCCACCGAGCACTTCGTGGGGGTTGTAGAATTCGGCGTTGCTCACCGAATCGAGCACTCCCTGATTGACAGGTACAGCGACAATATCTTCATTGATGTTATTGGTCATAGCAAAAGTGTACGCATGGAATGGTCCATTGTGGCGACAGATGTCGAAAAAAATCGGGAAAATGGGTGAGTCCACGCCATACGGCATAATTATTCGAGTTTTGCGTACCTATTCACGGAGGATTCATGGGTTACAAGGTCGGCGATATGGTCGTCTATCCGCGTCACGGCGCCGCGAAGGTGGAGGCCATCACCGAACGGACGGTGCGGGGCGTCTCCCGCGAGTACCTACAGCTGTCGGTGCTGTCGTCGGATGGTCTGGTCATCAACGTGCCGGTCGACAATGTCAAGAAGGTGGGGGTGCGTGACATCGTCGACGCGAACGAGGTCTCCAAGGTGTTCGAGATCCTGCGCACGCCGATTATCGAGAAGGAGATGAACTGGTCGCGCCGCTACAAGCTGAACGTGGAGAAGATCGCCACCGGTGACGTGAACAAGATCGCCGAGGTGGTGCGTGACCTGGCCCAGCGTGACGTGGACGAGCACGGGCTGTCCGCGGGGGAGAAGCGCATGCTGACCCGCGCCCGCAGCATCCTGACCTCGGAGATCGCGCTGTCGGAGAAGATCGAGGAATCGGAGGCCCAGCGTCTGCTCGACGTCAACCTGGGCTACGAGCAGCCGCAGCCCGGCGACGAGGCCCACCATACCGAGGCTCCCGAGGAGGCGGCGCAGGATACGCTGGCCCGTCTGGAGGCCGAGGGCAAGAAGTCGAAGAAGAAGTGATCGGCGCCGCCATGCGCATCGGCCAGGGGTTCGATGCCCACCGGTTCGCCGCTCCCGATGCCGACCGGCCGCTGTGGCTGGCTTGTCTGCCGTGGGATGGTACCGGCATCGAGGGCGATTCGGATGGCGATGTCGCCGCGCACGCGCTGATCGATGCGCTGCTGTCCGCCGCGGGGCTGGGCGACATCGGCACCCTGTTCGGTGTGGGATCCGATTCCGCCGGTGCCGGGCAGCATGGTGGGGCCATGTTGCGCCATACCGCATCGGTATTGGCGGAACACGGGTTTGCACCGGTGTCGGCCAGCGTGGTGATCATCGGCAACCGTCCTAAGATCGGTTCCAGACGCGTGCAGGCCGAACAGGCCTTGTCCGCGGCGGTGGGGTGCCCGGTATCGGTGACGGCCACCACCACCGATGGCATGGGGTTCACCGGCGCCGGCCAGGGCGTGGCCGCGATAGCCAACGCACTGGTGGCGGAAACCGGACGATGACCTGCACGGCCCCGGTTTGGGGCCGAATCAATGACGTTTGCGCAGTGCCGCCACACCTCGTGACACGGCCCAGAACGCCGTGGACAACGCCACGATGATGAAGCTCGGCGGCGCCGGGAACATGGCGGACAACACCAGACCGCCCCAGATGGCCGTCAGGCACAGCGCCGTGGCCATGACCATGGCCCGGAACGGCGAGCGCGCGATGATGTTGGCCGCGGCCGCCGGGGTGATGACCAGCGCGAAGATCAGCAGGGTGCCGACCGCGGGCACGGCTATGGTGATGACGCCGGCCATGATGGCCATGAACGCGATGTTCATCACGCCGATCGGCACGCCCTTGGCCTGCGCCACCTGTTCGTCCAGCGAGCTGAACAGGAGCGGGCGGTAGATGACGGCCAGCACCGCCAGCAGGACGGCGTCGAACACCAGGAATCCGATGATCTGCCCGGTGGTGATGGTCAGGATCGAACCGAACAGGATCGATTGCATCTGCTGGGAGGCGGAGCTGGACAACCTGGCGAAGAACAGGCCTAGACCGGTGGCGAAGGCCAGCACGGTGCCGGTGGCGATCTCCCGCTGCGAGGCGCGTTTGCCGAGCGCTCCGATGACCAGTGCGCCGCCCAACGCGAACACGCCCAGTCCCAACGAGACCGGCAGGCCGAGCAGCACCGCCCCGGTGGCCCCGGGCAGCCCGATATGGGCCAGGGCGTGCGCGGCGAAGGTGGAGTGCCGTGCGATGGTGAAGTAGCCCATCACCCCGGCGGCCAGGGATATGGCCAGACCCGCCAGGAAGGCGTTGGTCATGAACGGGGCGGACAGGGTGTCGAGCCAGTTCGGGTCGAATGCGAATTGAATGCCGTTCAACGGGATCCTCCCTCATGGCGGTGCAGCGCCGCCAGCTCGATGGGGTCGTGGGTGTCCTGGGGCGTCTCGTCGTCCGTCCGGAGACCGGGGGTGACGAACATATCGCCCTGGGGGGTGGTGACGACGCGCACGCTGGTGCCGTACAGGTGGGTGAGCAGGTTGGAGTCGAGCACCTCGTCCAGCGCCGCGTAGTGGGGGTGTCCGTCCAGCAGGTAGACCGCCCCGGTCAACACCGGCAGCAGCATATTCAGGTCGTGGGCCACCACCTGGATCGTCATGCCCAGTTCTCGGTTGAGCTTGGCCAGCACATCCACCACTGAGCGCTGGCTGGCCAGATCCAGGTTGGCCAGCGGTTCGTCGAGCATGAGCAGCTGCGGGTCGCCGACCAGCGCCTGTGCGATGGCCACGCGTTGCCGTTGGCCGCCGGACAGTTCGGAGAGGCGGTACGCGGCCCGATCGGCGATGCCTACGAAGTCCAAGGCCTTGCATGCCTTGGCCTTCTCCTCACGGGAGACGCGGTGGATGCCGAAGCGGGTGCCGGTCAGCCCCAGCAGCACCGACTGCTCCGCGGTCAGGTTTGATTCGATGTCCGAGGTGTAGCTCTGCGGCACGTAGCCGATGAGGTGGTTGGCGTCCCCGGCCGGCCGCCCCAGGACGCGGATGCTGCCATTCTCCAGCGGCAGCAGGCCCAGTTCGGCCTGCATCATGGTGGTTTTGCCGGTGCCGTTGGTGCCGACGATGGCGGTGACCGATCCCATCGGGATGGAGAAGTTGCCGTCCCGCCAGATAATATGCCCTCCTCGGCGCACCGCCACGTCGCGGAAGACCACGCAAGGCTCGTCCGGCTGGGATTGCGTATGATGCTGGCGCATACTGACCGCTCCTGGGAATGGGGATGGATGACGGCATCAGTATGTCAAACGAGATTGACAATAATTCTCATTAGTGTCGATCGGCAGACGGTCAGCGGCCGGGATCCTGCTGTCCCTCGTTCGAGGGCGCGGACGTATCGCCGGCGGTATCCTGGCCGTCGGCGGAACCGGTTCCCTCCCCGGCGGCATCGTCGGCGGTGCTATCGGCTTCATCGGCGTCATCGGCATCGGACGGGGCGTCGGCGGGCAGCAGCCCGCTGATCGTCTCCACCAGCGAGGCGATCCAATCCGTCGGATCGTCGAATTCCTCGGGCATCTGCTCGCTGACATCGAACACCGGAATGTTGGCGCGCCCGGCGGTGCCGGTGATCATATTGGCGGCGTCACCGCCCTGCTGCACATTGTTGACCAGCAGATCGACCCCCTGCGATTCGATCAGCTCTTGGAACTGCTGCAGATCGGCGGGGGCGGGTTCGGATTCGTTGGCCGAAGCCTGCGCGTACCCCTCGGGTGTCAGATCCTCGAAGCCCAGATCGCTGAGCAGATAGTAGGCCACCGATTCCGTGGCCGCGTAGGTGGCGTCCGGGTGCGCCTGACGGAACGCGTCCATCGAGTCCTCCAGCTGCTGCTCCCGCTCCTGCCACTGGTCCAGGCGCTTTTGGAAGTCGTCCTTCTTGTCCGGCAGGATCCGGGAGAAGGCATCGGCAAGCTCGGTGGCCATGCCGTTGCGCGCGTCCTTGGAGAACCAGAGGTGCGGGTTGTCGCCCTCCGAGGCGCCGACGGTCTCCGCGGCGGACACGCTCGCCGTCTGCGGCCCCATGCTCTTCGTGGCCCAGGCGTCGTATCCGGCGCCGTTGCTGACCACAACCTGCGCATCCTGCAGGGCGGCCATGTCGGCGGGTTGCGGCTCGAAGTCGTGCGCGTCCACCGCGGTGGTGTCCACGATGGAGGTCACGGCGACGTCGTCCCCGCCGATCTGCGCCGCCAGGGAACCCCATTGGTTGACCGAGGCGACCACGGTGATCGGACCCGCCGGTTCGGCGGGGGGCTCCACGGGTTCGGCGGATTGCTTGTTCTGCCCGCAGGCTCCCATGGAGGCGATGAGTCCGCATGCGGCGAGAACGGCCGCGATCCTGTTCCACCGGTGTGTTGCGCCCTGCATATGTGCTCCTTGCCATGCCGCACTGCCCGTCATCCGGGCCGACGATTATGCCCTGACTCCACGATAGCCTACGATGCAGAGCAACGATTCAACGGATCAAGGAGCGTACACATGCCCACCAAACTCGACGGCAAGGCGGTAGCCGCCGCACTGAAGGACGAACTGCGCGATCGCGTGGCGGCGCTGCGGGAGCGGGGGATCGAACCCGGCCTGGGAACCCTGCTGGTGGGGGAGGACCCCGGCTCGCTCAAGTATGTTGCGGGCAAGCACGCGGACTGCGCCGAGGTCGGCATCCGGTCAATTCGCCGTGACCTGCCGGCAGACGCGGACTTCGGGCATATCGCCGCCGCCGTGAGGGATCTGAACGAGGACCCGGCCTGCACCGGATTCATCGTGCAGCTGCCGTTGCCCTCCGGCGTGGACGAGAACGCCATCATCGGCATGATCGACCCGGCCAAGGATGCCGACGGCATGCACCCGTACAATCTCGGCGAACTGGTCCTGCACGTGAACGGCGCGGTCTCGACCCCGCTGCCCTGCACGCCCCGCGGGGTGCTCACCCTGCTCGACCACTACGGCATCGGACTGGACGGCAAGCACGTGTGCGTGCTGGGGCGCGGCATCACCATCGGACGTACGATCGGGCTGCTGCTGACCCGGCGCGACGTCAACGCCACGGTGACGCTGTGCCACACCGGCACGCCGGACATCGAGGAGCGGATGCGTCAGGCCGACGTCATCATCGCGGCTGTCGGCTCGGCCGGGTTCGTCCGTCCGGACTGCGTCAAACCGGGCGCCGTGCTCGTGGACGTCGGCGTCTCCCGCGTCTGGGACGAGACGGCCGGACGCTTCCGCATCAAGGGTGACGTGGACCCCGCCTGCTACGAGCTCGCCTCGGCCTACACCCCCAATCCCGGAGGCGTGGGGCCGATGACGCGGGCCATGCTGCTCGCCAACGTCGTGGACATGGCCGAACGCGCGGCGCGCTGAGCGGTACGCCACCGAATATTCCGGGCGTGTCGTTTTCGCGGGAACCCGTGTTTTGGGCATGGCTGCCGGTATTCTGAATACTCGTGTGTGCCGTGAGGCGCCCGCAGATAACTGAAGAACGATATTATCCACCCACTAGTTACAGAAACCACAGTTAATGGCACAGAACAACACTGAAGTCACCAAGGTCGCAATCAACGATATCGGCACCGAAGAGGACTTCATCAAGGCAGTCGATTCCACCATCAAGAACTTCGATGATGGTGATCTGGTCGAGGGTACCGTCGTCAAGGTCGATCACGACGAGGTCCTGCTCGACATCGGCTACAAGACCGAGGGTGTGATCCCCTCCCGTGAGCTTTCCATCAAGAAGGACGTCGATCCGGACGAGGTCGTCGAGGTCGGCGACACCGTTGAGGCCCTTGTCGTCACCAAGGAGGACAAGGAAGGCCGTCTGATCCTGTCCAAGAAGCGCGCCCAGTACGAGCGTGCCTGGGGCGATGTCGAGAAGATCAAGGAAGCCGATGGCGTTGTCGAGGGCACCGTCATCGAAGCCGTCAAGGGCGGCCTTATCGTCGACATCGGCCTGCGTGGCTTCCTGCCGGCCTCCCTGGTCGAGATGCGTCGCGTGCGTGACCTGAGCCCGTACATCGGCCAGACCATCAAGGCCAAGATCCTCGAGCTGGACAAGAACCGCAACAACGTAGTCCTGTCCCGTCGCCAGTACCTCGAGGAGACCCAGTCCGAGGTCCGCGAGACCTTCCTCTCGCAGCTCAAGAAGGGCCAGATCCGTGAGGGCGTGGTGTCCTCCATCGTCAACTTCGGCGCGTTCGTCGATCTGGGCGGTGTTGACGGCCTGATCCACGTCTCCGAGCTGTCCTGGAAGCACATCGACCACCCGTCCGAGGTCGTCAAGGTCGGCGACAAGGTCACCGTCGAGGTGCTCGACGTCGATCTGGACCGCGAGCGCATCTCCCTGTCGCTCAAGGCCACCCAGGAGGATCCGTGGCAGCGCTTCGCTCGCACCCACGTCCCCGGCCAGATCGTCAAGGGCAAGGTCACCAAGATCGTCCAGTTCGGCGTGTTCATCTCCGTCGAGGACGGCATCGAGGGCCTGGTGCACATCTCCGAGCTGGCCAACCGCCACGTCGAGAACCCGGAGACCGTGGTCAAGCCGGGCGAGATCGTGTTCGTCAAGGTCATCGACGTCGACCTGGATCGCCGCCGCATCTCCCTGTCGCTCAAGCAGGCCAACGACTCCGTTGACCCGGCTTCCGAGGACTTCGATCCGGCGCTGTACGGCATGCCGGCCGAGTATGACGAGCAGGGCAACTACAAGTACCCTGAAGGCTTCGATCCGGAGACCAACGAGTGGATCGCCGGCTTCGAGAAGCAGCGCGAGGAGTGGGAGTCCCAGTACGCGGCCGCCCACGACCTGTGGGAGCAGCACAAGGAGTTCGTGGCCAAGGAGATCGAGAACGCGGCCGAATCCGCCGCCGCCGATGGCCAGGCTCCGCGCCAGGAGCGTGTCGAGGAGACCTCGAACTACTCGTCCGAGTCCACCTCCACCGGCACCCTGGCCGACTCCGATCAGCTCGCCGCCCTGCGCGACCAGCTGCTCGGCAAGAACAACTGATCGGGCTTTCATCCGCTGAGGAACCGATAGCTCGATGAACGGCCCCCGCCACGGCGGGGGCCGTTCTGCTATCCGCATATCACATGGGTGCGCGGCTCCGTTGCCGTCCGCATCCGCGGCGGGCGTGGCACAATGGCGTACATGGTGAGAACGATGAACGAACGGTTGGTCCGCGTGGGGCTGACCGGAGGCATAGCGGCGGGCAAGAGCACGGTGGCCGCAAGGATGCGTGCGCTGGGTGTGCCGGTGATCGACTACGACGAGCTGGCGCGGGTGGTGGTGGCCCCCGGCAGCGCGGGCCTGAGGCGAATCGTCGAGGAGTTCGGCGTCCGGGCCCTGGGGCGGGACGGCGCCCTTGACCGGGCGTGGCTGGCCGAGCATGTGTTCGGCGCGAATGCGGCCCCCGGGGCTAGGGAACGTCTCGACGCCATCGAGCATCCGCTGATCTACGAGGAGGCCGCCCGCATCGAACGGCGCCTGCCGGCGGGGGAGGGTGATGATGCCGGTGCACCGGATGCGGCGCTGGTGGTGCACGATGTGCCGCTGCTGGCGGAGGTCATCGGCGCGATGCCGTTCCGATTCGACCACATCGTGACGGTGGAGGCGTCCGAGCGCACGCGCATCGAGCGGATGATGACGGCCCGCGGCATGACGCGCCGGCAGGCCGAGGACCGGATCCGCCACCAGTCGAGCCGTGCGCAACGCGAGGCGATCGCCGACGCCGTCATCGACTCCGAACAACCGTTCGAACAGATGTTCGATGCTGTTGATATGCTGGTGGCACAGTGGCGGTCCGAATGCGGGAACACGTCCCGTCGCGCGGTGGAACAGGAGGTCTGATATGGGGTTCAATATCGAACGTATCGACAAGCCGTTCGTCGTCAAGTCGCCGTATAAGCCGTCGGGCGACCAGCCGCAGGCCATCGAGGAACTGGCCACGCGCATCGAGAACGGCGAGAACGACGCGGTGCTCATGGGCGCTACCGGCACTGGTAAGACGGCCACCACGGCCTGGCTGATCGAGCGTCTGCAGCGTCCCACGCTGATCATCGAGCCGAACAAGACGCTGGCCGCGCAGCTGTGCGCCGAATTCCGCGAGCTGATGCCGGACAACGCGGTCAGCTACTTCGTCTCCTACTACGACTACTACCAGCCCGAGGCTTACATCCCCCAGACCGACACCTACATCGAGAAGGATTCGAACATCAACGACGACGTGGAGCGCCTGCGCCACGCCGCCACCGCCAACCTGCTGACCCGGCGCGACTGCGTGGTGGTGGCCACGGTCTCCTGCATCTATGGCCTGGGCACGCCCGAGGAATACGCCGGGCGCATGCTGTTCCTCAAGGAGGGGCAGCAGATCGACCGCGACCAGCTGCTGCGCAAGTTCGTGGACATGCAGTACAAGCGCAACGACATCGCGTTCACCCGCGGCACGTTCCGCGTGCGCGGCGACACGGTGGAGATCATCCCGGTGTACGAGGAGCTGGCCGTGCGCATCGAGTTCTTCGGCGACGAGATCGACCGCATCTCCACGCTGCATCCGCTGACCGGCGACGTCATCGACCACGTGGCCGAGACGCATATCTTCCCGGCCTCGCACTATGTGGCCGGTCCCGAACGCATGGAGCGCGCGTTGAGGACCATCCGCGAGGAGCTGGACGAGCGCGTGGCCGAGCTGCGCAAGCAGAACAAGGAGCTGGAGGCGCAGCGCCTGACGATGCGCACGAACTACGACCTGGAGATGCTCGCCCAGGTCGGCAGCTGCTCGGGCGTGGAGAACTACTCGCGGCATTTCGACGGGCGTGACCCGGGCACCCCGCCGCACACCCTGCTGGATTTCTTCCCGGACGATTTCCTGCTGGTCATCGACGAATCGCATGTCACGGTGCCGCAGATCGGCGCGATGTACGAGGGCGACGCCAGCCGCAAGCGCACGTTGGTCGAACACGGGTTCCGTCTGCCCAGCGCCATGGACAACAGGCCGCTCAAATGGCCGGAGTTCCTGGACCGCGTCGGCCAGACCGTGTACCTGTCCGCCACGCCGGGCGACTACGAGCTGGGGTTGTCCGACGGCGTGGTCGAACAGATCATCCGCCCGACCGGCCTGGTCGATCCCAAGATCGAGGTGCGGCCGGTGGAGGGGCAGATCGACGACCTGCTGGCCGAGATCAAGGATCGCGTGGCGCGCGGCGAACGCACGCTGGTGACCACGCTGACCAAGAAGATGGCCGAGGACCTGACCGATTATCTGCTCGAGCGCGGCATCAAGGTGGAGTACCTGCACTCCGACGTCGACACGCTGCGGCGTGTCGAACTGCTGCGCGAACTGCGCGAGGGCAAGATCGACGTCATCGTCGGCATCAACCTGCTGCGGGAGGGCCTGGATCTGCCGGAGGTCTCGCTGGTGGCGATCCTCGACGCCGACAAGGAAGGGTTCCTGCGCTCGTACCGTTCGCTGATTCAGACGATCGGCCGCGCGGCGCGCAACGTGTCCGGCACGGTGATCATGTACGCCGACGAGATCACCGAGGCCATGCACAAGGCCATCGACGAGACCAACCGCCGCCGTGACCGGCAGATCGCCTATAACAAGGAGCACGGCATCGACCCCAAGCCGCTGATCAAGAAGATCAGCGACGTCAACGACATGCTGGCCAAGGAGGACGTCGACACGCAGACGCTGCTGGCCGGCGGGTACCGCAACGCCGGCAAGGCGGGGAACAGCCATCTGGGCGTGCCGCCCGCGGCCGACCGGCAGGAGGCGCAGCGCCGCCATGAGGAGCTGCTCAAGGCGGGGCTGCCGGCCCAAGACCTGGCCGACCTGATCCGCCAGTTGAGCGAGCAGATGCATACGGCGGCCGAACAGCTCCAGTTCGAGCTGGCGGCCCGGCTTCGCGACGAGATCCGTGACCTGAAGAAGGAACTGAGGCAGATCACCGAGGCCAAGCGCTGATGTTCCGGCGGGGCCGACCCCCGGATGCCTTGCCCGCGGGCGGCGTATCCCTGCGGGCAAGGCGTGTCCGTGATTGTGTCCACCGGAATGTGAGCGCTAACAAACACACCGTGCGGAAAAGTGGCTCCGTTCAGGTTTTCCTAGTAAACTGTCGTGTGGCAACTGGGTCGTCAGACCCCCACACGTCAAGAAGGATAGGCAGCCATATGCGTAAAGCCAAGATCGTAGATACCATCGGTCCCGCCACCGAATCGCTCGAGAACCTCACCAAGCTCGTCGAAGCGGGTATGGACGTCGCCCGTCTGAACCGCTCCCACGGCACCCCTGAAGATCACCTGCGCGTGTACAACAACGTGCGTGAGGCTTCCAAGACCGCGGGCCGCAACGTGGCGGTTCTGGTCGACCTGCAGGGCCCGAAGATCCGTTGCGGCTGGTTCAAGAAGAACGCCGAGGGCGAGGACAAGGTCCAGCTGACCGAGGGCCAGGAGTTCATCATCACCACCGACGACATCGAGGGTGACGAGCACATCACCTCCACCACGTTCAAGGGCCTGCCGGGCGATTGCCACGCCGGCGACCCGATCCTGATCGACGACGGCAAGGTCCGTCTGGAGGTCACCAAGGTCGAGGGCAACAACGTGCACACCAAGGTCATCGTGGCCGGCCCCGTCTCCTCGCACAAGGGCATCAACCTGCCGGGCGTGGCCGTGTCCCTGCCCGCGCTGACCGAGAAGGACGAGGAGGATCTGCGCTGGGCCATCCAGACCGGCGCCGACATCATCGCCATGTCCTTCGTGCGCTTCGCCTCCGACATCGATCGCGCCCATGAGATCATGGACGAGGAAGGCCGTCGCATCCCGGTCGTGGCCAAGATCGAGAAGCCGCAGGCCCTGGAGAACCTTGAGGATATCGTCAAGGCCTTCGACGGCATCATGGTCGCCCGTGGCGATATGGCCGTCGAGTGCCCGCTCGAGGAGGTCCCGCTGGCCACCAAGCGCTGCATCGAGCTGGCCCGCCAGTACGCCAAGCCGGTGATCGTTGCCACCGAGGTGCTGGGCTCCATGGTCAACTCCCCGGTCCCGACCCGCGCCGAGGCCTCCGACTGCGCCAACGCCATCCTGGATGGCGCCGACGCCACGATGACCTCCAACGAGACCGCCGTCGGCAAGTACCCGGCCGTCACCGTGGACACGATGAGCCGCATCTCCGGCTACGCCACCGAGCACGGCTACGACCGCATCCCGCAGCTGAAGAACCTCGACATGTCGTCCACCGGCGCCGTGTCGTCCGCCGCGGTGGATCTGGCCGACAAGCTCAACGCCAAGGCCATCGTGGCCTACACGCAGACCGGTTCCACCGTGCATCGCGTCTCCCGCGAGCGCCCGGCCACCCCGATCTACGGCCTGACCAACAACGAGCACACCTACCACTGGCTGGCTCTGAGCTGGGGCACCGAGGCGTTCCTGCTCGACGAGGACTATCACGACAAGTCCCGCAAGGAACTCATGGTCTTCACCGATTCGGTGCTCAAGGGCGCCGGCAAGGTGGCCGATGGCGACAAGATCGTGGTCCTGAGCTCCGCGCAGGGTGAGCACAAGGCCGGCAGCACCGACACCATCTACGTGCACACCGTCGGTGCCAACGAGTGAGCGTGACGCCGCATAGACGGCGTTGACATCCCTCCAAACGATCGGGGCCTCCGCCATGGAGGCCCCGATCGTTGTACGGGTTGCCGTATCGGGAGGACACGTCGGCGCGCCGGTTGGCAATATCGGGCCGATGTGGTATATTTCCGTAGGTTGATATATGCCCCTGTATCCCAATTGGTAGAGGAAGCAGCCTCAAAATCTGCGCAGTGTGGGTTCGAGTCCCACCGGGGGGCACGGTATTGCTTCGCTGTATGAAATACCCGAGGTCGGGTATCTTCGCCCGACCCCGACGATATCGAATGGAAAGAGGTCGGCATGGCTGCAAGGAAGAAGACCACGGAATCCGAGGATGAGATGAACGGGGTCGTGCTCACCGACGAGGAGATCAAGGCCGCGGCCGAGGGGGATATTGAAGCTGTAGCCAAGTCCCGGGAGAATGAGGCCCCCCGTAAGCGCACCGTTGTGGTGGCGGAGGACGAGTCCGTCAATCGCATGGATCTGGTGGCCATGCTTGAGGATAACGGCTATGAGGTGGTCGGTGAGGCCGCCAACGGCGAGGAGGCGGTTGAACTCACCCGCAAGTACCGCCCTGATGTGGTGTGCATGGACGTCAAGATGCCGCGTATGGACGGCATCGCCGCCGCCGGCATCATCTGCGACGAGAACATCGCGCCGGTGGTTATGCTCACCGCGTTCTCCCAGTCCGATCTGGTCAAGAAGGCCACCGGCGCCGGCGCCATGGCGTATGTGACCAAGCCCTATGAGGAATCCAAGCTGATGCCGGCGCTGGAAGTGGCCATGGGGCGTTTCGCCGAGATCAACGACCTGCTGGATAATGTGGAACGCAGCGAGAACAAGCTGCGCGAGACCGAGGAGCAGCTGAGGAAGGCCGAGGAGAAGCTCAAGAAGACCGAGGAGATGCTGGAGGAGCGCAAGCTGGTCGACCGCGCCAAGGGCCTGCTGATGGACAAGGCCGACTTCTCCGAGCAGGGCGCCTTCCGCTGGATCCAGAAGACCTCCATGGATCAGCGCATCCCGAAGAAGCGCCTGGCCCTGGCCATCATCGCCAAGTACGGCGATGCCAAGCCGGAACCCGGTGATGAGCGCTGATTGCGAACCGATGGATGAACGTACCTATCGCGGAACGCTGCTGGTCGTAGACGGCCATTCCCTGGCGTTCCGCGCTTTTTTTGCCTTACCTGTCGAGAACTTCAGCACGTCCGCCGGACAGCCGACGAACGCGGTCTGGGGCTTCGCCACCATGCTCTCGCAGGTCATCGAATCGGAGAGGCCCGACCACCTCGCCGTGGCGTTCGACGTCAAGGGCGGCACGTTCCGCAACGACCTGCTGCCGCAGTACAAGGGGACGCGCGAGGCCGCGCCCGAGGAACTGCTCAGCCAGCTGCCGATGATCCAGCAGATGCTCAAGGCCCTGGGCGTCACCTACATCGAGAAACCCGGCTACGAGGGCGACGACGTCATCGGCACCTTGGCCACCATGGGGGAGCGCGCCGGATACCGCACGCTGGTGCTTTCCGGCGACCGTGACGCCTTCCAGCTGGTTGACGAACATATCACCGTGCTGTACCCCGGCCACCACTTCAAAGACCTCAAGCACATGACGCCGCAGGCGGTCGAGGAGAAGTACCATGTGACGCCTGCGCAGTACCCCGATCTGGCCGCGTTGCGCGGCGAGACCGCGGACAACATCCCCGGCGTGCCGGGGGTGGGTGACGGATTCGCCGCCAAGTGGATCAACCAGTTCGGCGGGCTCGACCAGATCATCGAACACGCCGACGAGATCGGCGGCAAGAAGGGCGAGGCGCTGCGCGAGAACCTCGAACAGGTCAAGCTCAACCGCAAGGTCAACGCACTGGTCCGCGACGTCGATCTGGGCATCACCGTGGACGACCTGACCTTCGGCACGTTGGATGTCGACGAGGTCAGCGCGCTGTTCACCCGCCTGGAGTTCGGCGTGCGTACCAAGAACCGTGTCCTGAAGACATTCAACGGCGGGGAGCGCCCGCAGCTGAACGGGGATGCCCCGTTGCCCGACGAAACGGCATCCGCCGGACTGGATATGCCCGAGGTCACCCTGATCGAAGACGCCGAGCAACTGCTCGAATGGGGCGGGCGGAATCTGCCGGCGCCCGAGGCGCCGACGGATTCCGCGGCAGGTACCGAGTCTGACCGCGGCATCCGCGACGATATCGGCCGTTCGTGGGTGTTGCATGTGGAGGGACGACCCAAGCCGGGCGACGTGGCGCTGACCGCGCTGGTCATGCTTGGCGGCGGCCAGGCCGCGGTCATCGAGGCGCCGATGGCCCCCAGGATTGCGGAGGCGGTGCGCGAGCTGATCGAACAGCATCACGCCACCATGGTCCTGCACGGGTTCAAGGAGCACCTGCACATGCTCTCGGCGGCGGGAATCGCCGTGGGGACCCCGTTGTTCGACACCAAGCTGGCCGGCTATCTGGTGCACCCGGACTTCCATGCCGAGACGCTGGAACAGGCCGCCGGCCATTTCCTGGATCTGCACTTCGAACAGGAACAGGAGGCCACGCAGGGGCAGCTGGACTTCGGCGAATCGGAACAGCCCGAGGAACAGGCGCGCGAACACGGCGCCGTCATGCACGCGGCCATCGTCCGCGCTTTGGCGGACGCGTTGGCGTCGCGCATCGACGAACGCCGGCAGTTCTCGCTGCTGCATGCCATCGAATTGCCGACATCCCGCGTATTGCAACGCATGGAGGCCGCGGGCGCGCAGGTGGACATCCAGCGGCTGACCGACATGCGGGACCAGTTCGCCTCGGAGGCGCGGCAGGCACAGGAGATCGCCTGGGAGCATGCCGGCACACGGGTCAACCTGCAAAGCCCGAAGCAGCTGCAAGCGGTGCTCTTCGAGGACATGGGGCTCAAACCCACCAAGCGCACCAAGTCGGGGTCGTACACCACCAGTGCGGCCGCATTGCAGGATCTGTACGTCAAATCGGTGAACAACGAACGCGCCAACGGATTCCTCGGCGCGCTGCTACGTCACCGGGAGACGAACAAGCTCAAGCAGATCGTCCAGACCCTGATCGAGGCCACCAGCCAGCAGGACGGCCGCATCCACACGACCTACGAGCAGACGGTGGCCGCCACGGGGCGGCTGAGTTCCGTGGACCCCAATCTGCAGAACATCCCCAACCGGAACGCCGCCGGACGCGAGATTCGTTCCGCCTTCGTTCCCGGCGAGGGGTATGAGGCGCTGCTCAGCGCCGACTATTCCCAGGTCGAGCTGCGCATCATGGCGCACCTGTCCGGCGACGAGGCCCTGATCGAGGCGTTCCGGTCCGGCACCGACTTCCACAAGTACGTGGCCTGCCTGGTCTACCGGATCCCGATCGACCAGATCACCCCGGACCAGCGCAGCCACGTCAAGGCGATGAGCTACGGCCTGGCCTACGGGTTGAGTACCTATGGCCTGGCCCAGCAGCTCAAGATCTCCCCGGCTGCCGCCGACGTGCTGAAGGACCAGTATTTCGCTACGTTCGGCAAGGTCCACGACTATCTTGAGTCATTGGTGTCGGGGGCGCGAATCAACGGTTACACCGAAACGATGTTCGGCAGGCGCCGGTATTTCCCGGCCCTGAAATCCTCCAACCGCGCCGCGCGCGACGCCGCCGAACGCGCCGCGCTGAACGCGCCCATCCAGGGCTCTGCGGCGGACATCATGAAGATCGCCATGATCCGCGCCGAGCAGGCGCTGCAGGACGCCGGCGTGCACAGCCGCATCATCATGCAGATCCATGACGAACTCGTGGTGGAGGTAGCTCCCGGCGAGAGCGAACAGGTCACCGCATTGGTTAAGGACGCGATGGAACACGCCGTCGAGATCGCGGTGCCGTTGGACGTGTCGACCGGCCTGGGCGCCGATTGGCAGCTGGCCGCGCACTGACGGACGTCACAGAATCGGAGGGAGTCACGCTATGCCGATGCTCAAACAGGTGGTGGATGTCCTGGAGACGCTGTATCCGCTGCGATACGCCGAATCGTGGGACCATCCCGGATTGATCGTGGGAGACCTGTCCGCCCCGGTGCGGCGCATCGAGTTCGCGGCGGATCCCACCATGGAGGTCGTGCGTCAGGCCATCGAGCGGGGAACAGACCTGCTGGTCTGCCATCACCCGCTGCTGTTCCGATCGGTGCATGAGGTGTCGGGTCTGGGCGTGCACGGCGACATCGTCCGCAGGCTCAGCCAGGCGGGATGCGCGCTGTGGGTGGGCCATACCAACGCCGACGCCGCATATCGCGGCACCGGCATGGCTGCCGCCGACCTGTTCGGACTCGTCGGCCAGCGGCCGCTGGTGCCCATCGACGACCCGACGGCCGTGCATCCGGTGGGATTGGGACGCGTCGGTTCGCTGCCGGAGCCGATGACGCTGGAGGCGTTCGCCCGACGCGTGGCGGATGTGCTGCCGCACACCGAACTGGGCGTGCAGGTGTGTGGGCCGCTGGACGCGACGGTGCGCACCGTCGCGGTGCTGCCGGGGTCGGGGGACTCTCTGTTCGACGAGGTGCGCGCCGCAGGCGTCGACGTGTACGTGACCAGCGACCTGCGGCATCACCCGGCCACGGACGCCATCGAACAGGCGCGCTACGAGGCCGCGATGCGCGGCCGCGGCATCGGACTGGGCAGCGGGGATACGGCCATCCGGCCGCTGCTGATCAACACGCCCCACAGCGCCATCGAATCGCTGTGGTTCCACTACGCGCTGGAGGATGTGCCGCAGGCCGTGGAGCAGGCCACGGGGGAGCGGCCGCAGGTGTACTGGAACCGGATGAACACGGATCCGTGGACGTTGTCGATCAGGTGAACGGTACGGGGTGTGACATGGAGCAAAACGGCGACATCATCGACATGAACCGGCCGGTCACCGTGCTGGAACGCGACACGGTGTACCAGGGGGCGGTGTTCTCGGTGGAGGACATGCGTCTGGCCCTGCACGCCCGGGACGGCGGCGACATCGTGGTCCGACGCCAGGTCATGCGCCACGCGCCGTGCGTGGTCATGCTCGTGCACGACACGGCGAACGACCGGTACCTGATGGAACGTGAGTACCGGGCCGGATCCGACCTGTTCGCGTACGGCTTGCCGGCCGGTCTGATGGACGCCGGCGAGGAGGTGATGGCCGCCGCCCTGCGCGAACTGCGCGAGGAGACCGGCGTGGTTCCGGATGATGCCGACGCCGTGCACGTGGACCATGCTGGTGCCTTCTATTCCTCGGAGGGCATGTCCGACGAACTGGCGCACATCATGGTGCTGCATCTGGACCGCTGGCACACCGTGCCGCGTCACCTGGACGCCGACGAACACGTATGGTCCGCCTGGGTGACCTGGGACGAGCTGATCCAGGCCGGGGTCACCTCATCCAACTCGATGATCGCCATCCAGCATGAGGCGATACGCCGTCTGTCACGCGCAACGGCGTAACCGGCGCACACGGTTCCCATTCGTGCGGATACCGAACCGGTTAGACGGAATACCGCGTCGTGCCGGACGCCATGTGCGATACTGGAACTATGCAGATCAGACCAGGTTCGATGTATCCGCTCGGCGCCCATTACGACGGGGCCGGCGTGAATTTCTCCATCTACTCGCAAGTCGCCGACAAGGTTGAGCTGTGCCTGTTCGATGATCAGGACCGCGAAACCCGCATCGAGATGACCGAGCAGAACTCGTATGTCTGGCATAACTATCTGCCGGGCATCCAACCCGGTCAGCGGTACGGATACCGTGTCTACGGCCCCTACGACCCGAACCGGGGACTGCGCTGCAACCCGAACAAGCTGCTGCTCGACCCCTACGCCTATGCCATCGAAGGCAACATCGACAGCGATGAAAGTCTGTTCTCCTACTGGTTCAAAAGCCCGAACGACAATTCGGCGATGAACACGTTGGACTCGGCCGGGCACACGATGAAATCGGTGGTGGTCAACCCCTACTTCGACTGGGGCGCCGACCGGCACCCGAACATCCCCTACCATGATTCGGTCATTTACGAGGCTCATGTGCGCGGCATGACCAACCTCAACGTGGACGTGCCCCCGGACATCCGCGGCACCTACGCCGGCCTGGCCTACCCGTCGGTGATCGAATACCTGAAGAAGCTGGGCGTCACCACCATCGAGCTGATGCCGATCCACCAGTACGTCAACGACACCTTCCTGCAGGAGAAGGGGCTGAGCAACTACTGGGGATACAACACCATCGGCTTCTTCGCCCCGCACAACGCCTACTCGAGCTCCGGACAGCGCGGCGAACAGGTCAACGAGTTCAAATCGATGGTCAAGGCCTACCATAACGCCGGCATGGAGGTCATCCTCGACGTGGTGTACAACCACACCGCCGAAGGCAACGACCGCGGCCCCACGCTGAGCTTCAAAGGCATCGACAACCAGGCCTACTACCGGCTCGTCGACGGCGACCCGCAGCACTACTTCGACACCACCGGCACCGGCAACTCCCTGCTGATGCGCTCGCCGCGCGCGCTGCAGGTCATCACCGACAGCCTGCGCTACTGGGTCACCGAGATGCATGTCGACGGCTTCCGCTTCGACCTGGCGGCCACCCTGGCCCGCCAGTTCCATGACGTGGACAAGCTCTCCGCCTTCTTCGACATCGTCGAACAGGATCCGGTCATCTCCCAGGTCAAGCTCATCGCCGAACCGTGGGATATCGGCTCCGGCGGCTACCAGGTCGGCGGCTTCCCCTCCAGCTGGTCGGAATGGAACGGCCGGTACCGCGACTGCGTGCGCGATTTCTGGCGCTCGCAGCCGTCCACGCTGCCGGAGTTCGCCAGCCGTCTGATGGGCAGTTCGGACCTGTACCAGATGAACGGGCGTCGACCGGTCGCCTCGGTGAACTTCATCACCGCGCACGACGGCTTCACGATGAACGACTTGGTCAGCTACAACAACAAGCACAACGAGGCGAACGGCGAAGGCAACCGCGACGGCGAAAGCAACAACCGTTCCTGGAACTGCGGTGTGGAAGGGCCGACCAACATCCGTGACGTCAACGAACTGCGCCAGCGGCAGATGCGCAACATGTTCGCCACGCTGCTCGTCAGCCAGGGCATCCCGATGATCTGCGGCGGCGACGAGGTCATGCGCACGCAGGGCGGCAACAACAACGCGTACTGCCAGGACAACGAGATCTCGTGGACGAATTGGGACCTCGACGATTCGCAGCAGGAGATGCTGGCGTTCGTCTCCAAGATGATCCACCTGCGCCTCAACCATCCGGTGCTGCACCGGCGCCGCTTCTTCTCCGGCCGCATGCCGGGCGACCCGGTGGACAAGATCCCGCAGGCCGAATGGTTCGACCACACCGGTTCGATTATGGATATGGCCGACTGGCAGAACACCCACGCGTTCTCGGTGATGATCTACCTCAACGGATCGGACATTCCCGAAGCCGATTGGTTCGGCAACCAGATGGTGGACAACGACTTCATCCTGATCTTCAACGCCCACTACGAGCCGATCCAGTTCACGCTGCCGGACGAACGGTACGGCAAGAAGTGGAAGCTGGTGGTCGACACGCACAACCCCGACGGGCCGGAACTCAACTACGAGGCCGGATTCGCCATCACCGCGCAATCACGCAGCTTCCTGCTGCTGATGAGCGACCGGAAACCGGAAGCGCAACGCAAATTCTAGGACTTATGCCGTCTTGGTCGCAGACGGGTGGCGGCCCGCTTCGTGGAGCGGGCTACCACCCGTGTTGTGTGTTGCGCAGTCGGCAAGGTCTGCGGGTGCGATATACTGATTCATTGTGTCGTGACCGGTGACGACCGGAACCGATGCAACGGGCTGTAGCGCAGTTTGGTAGCGCGCCTGCTTTGGGAGCAGGATGTCGCAGGTTCAAATCCTGTCAGCCCGACTTTGAAAATCTTGTTTTTCGCTTGGCGCCAAAGGCCTTCTACATGAATGAGCCTTTGCAGTGCTTGCGGAGACGATGTGAAGAAGCATCGTGTCATATGACGTGTATGACACTAATGGATATTTTGAAGAAGGATATGATTAAAACGTCGATGGTTGATGTACAGATTTGCTTCTATCTACTTGATGGGTCACCCGGGGTCGGTCTTTTTCGCAAAGACTCCGAGGGTTACGGATACTGCGATAATTTCATGGTTGCAGAACCTGATGGACATCCCATATTGAATATCGACGAGTACCGTTTGGTAACGGTAAGCGTACCGATTAAAACTGATGGGTCATACGATCGCCCGGAAATCATTAATAAACTTGCGGACGGAATGGACGAGATTATCGACAACAACGAATATGACTGGGGTGAACAGACAAAGCAATCCATTGACCTGTGGGAATCCATGTTTGGACAGACTGAGCGCCACTTGTGGTAGAGATTCATATCTGCCGTCAATTCTTGTCGATAATGACAGGTCATTGCTGGTAACTGAATAACTGCTCGTTAAAGTTAATTTGGGAATATGGGGCTAATCATTGATCTCTGGTGATACGGCGCGTATGGCGAGACGATGC
Source organism: Bifidobacterium pullorum subsp. gallinarum (assembly GCF_000741215.1). GTDB lineage: Bacteria > Actinomycetota > Actinomycetes > Actinomycetales > Bifidobacteriaceae > Bifidobacterium > Bifidobacterium pullorum_B. The sequence goes on along the minus strand of NZ_JGYX01000002.1, from coordinate 32,262 downwards.
GCCATACGCGTTCAACGGACGGCTGCCCGGATACACCGGGCCATTGGACCTCAACGTGTTCCGTGGTGACTACGGCAACGGTCAAGCCTGAAAGGTTGCGTATCTTTTGTCAAGCTGTGGTAGTCCGTTCGAGGTGGTGACGAAATGTTGGACTCCTCTCACCCAAGGAGTTCAACATTTCGTCCGCCCCCGGCAGTTCATTTTCGTGATCGTCAAATATCTTTCAATGAAATATGCTGGGTCATATGTCCATATATGGTTCGCATAGTAAGCTGTGGATCGAACGCTTGTTCTAGTTTGGTTGACGTTAGCGATTCTCTGGGAATTTTTGTCATCATAATGATGTATATTCTTCCCTATGAGCACCGCAACCGCATCGCACGACACTCAGACCGATGGCCATTTTGACGAAGCAACAGAGCTTATCGCGTTGCTGCGCGGTTCCATGACGTGCCGGCAGCTTGCCGAATCGCTGCAAGTGTCCACCTCGACGGTGGAGCGTTGGGAATCCGGCAAGGTGAAGTGCAAGCCGGCCATCGTTCCTGCGTTGCGCGAGTTGTATTTCGGCACCACGCGTGAGGACGGCACTGATTTCCGTACCATCGACCTGTTCGCTGGTATCGGCGGCATCCGCCGCGGTTTTGCTTCGGCTGGCGGGTATGCGGTGTTTTCGTCGGAATGGAATGAATTCTCGACCCGCACATATCGCACGAACTATGGGTTTGCCGAACAGATGGCCGGAGATATCACCAAGGTAGACGTGAATGACATCCCCGACTGCGATGTGGTGCTCGCTGGTTTCCCATGCCAGCCGTTCAGTGTAGCCGGTGTATCGAAGAAGCGCAGTTTGGGCCGTGAAACAGGATTCCGCGACAAGACGCAGGGCACACTGTTCTTCGACGTGGCACGCATCATCGCCGCGAAACGCCCGGCGGCATTCCTGTTGGAGAACGTGAAGAATCTGACCTCTCACGACCGTGGCCGCACATTCCAAGTCATTCTCGATGCCCTGCAGAACGAATTGGGCTACGAGGTGCATTGGAAGGTCATTGATGGACAGCATTTCGTACCGCAGCACCGCGAGCGCATCTACATCGTGGGTTTCCGCTCGAAGACCGACTTCACGTGGGACGATCTCAAATTCCCTGAGCATAAGCCAGTTCTCGCCGATATCCTGCATAAGACCGATGGAACGGAGCCTGTGCTGCCTTGGGATGGCGACCGATACTTCGACCACGAGCACAACAAAGTGCAGGACAAGTACACGCTCACGCCGCGTCTGTGGCAGTACCTGCAGGATTACAAAGCCAAGCACGAGGCTATGGGGCATGGTTTCGGCTACGGTTTAGTGACGCCTGACATGGTGTCCCGCACCTTGTCCGCCCGCTACCACAAAGACGGTTCCGAGATATTGGTCGCGCAGAAAGGCAAACGCCCCCGTCGGCTCACGCCGCGCGAATGCGCCCGTCTTATGGGATACCCAGATGATCTGCGCATTCCCGTCTCGGATACGCAGGCTTATCGCCAGTTTGGCAACTCCGTGGTTGTGCCGGCGGTCGCGGAGATCGCCCGCATTATGCGACCACATATTCTCAAGGTCATGCAGGAAGACGAGACCCTCGAACTGATCTCCGATTCCGAAATGACCGAGGAGGCGATTCAGAAGGCTCGCCGTTTGGCCGTCGCCGGCGCAAGCCGCGACTGAAACGGCACGCCGCCAAACCGTTGCCACTTTGGTGTTGCCGTCGGCATGGGTATTGTTGAGTTATGCGTGATACCCATATCAACGACGATCGGCAATGGTACGACACGGCCGATATCCAGCAGGTCTATGATCTGTTAACCCGAGCTGGCGCTGAAAGCATCTGGGTCAAGCGATTGGTGCCCAACAACAACTCGAAGCAACAGATTTTCTTGGGTAACGATCCTTCTGACTTGGCTTTCCTTCCCCTCGGCACGCCGTGGTACACCGATCCGAAATCACAGAAGAAGAAAGCCGGGCCACTGCTCATTCGCATCCCCGTGCCATGGCGGTGGGTCACGCCTGACGGTGAGTTCGGTGCTCCGAACGCCAACATGTGCTTCTATCCGCAATATCCCGAAGTGCGGTTCTCCGGTTTTCTGAAGGGATGTGAGGAAGCACCATCCGAGTTGTTGAGCGAGTCAAAACGTGGGCATGAAGAAGGACGGTGCCTGTTCTTCGGAACGGTGAGGGAAGCGGATGGCGGAAAGAAACACGTCGTCGCCTTGGTCGTCGGCGCTCCGTCCCCAGCGGCCAGATACGTCCTTAACATGCCTACTTTCGAGAAAGGACATGTCTGTCCGGTGGTGTTTCAAGGGCAGAGGAAACCCGGCGAGTTCTCCGTTCTTGAGAATGCGCTCCTCGGCATCATTGGCAAGAAGATCATTCCATGGCGTTTACGCAACGATGGTTCCATCGACAAGCCATATGTCGCTCCCAACGCTCCCGGCCTGACCTTGGAGGCGGAGCTTGGCGTGGGCGAGAACGCCATTCCGGGTCCTGACTTCGACATTTGGGAGCTTAAGGCCATCAAGCAGCCCTCGCTTGAGCGCCGCAGCAACCACCGGGTCACGCTGTTCACTCCTCAACCCGACATGGGTTGGATCACGGGCCAATCCCAAGCCGATTTCGTGCTGCGATACGGACATATCAGCGGCACCGACGAAAACGGCGATCCTAACGAGTACTACTTCACCTCGGGCGACATCAACCGTCCCGGCGAAGACAAGGACGGCGCGAAACTCAACCTCCGGCTCGTTGGATTTACGGATGCCAAGCATTTCAATCCCAATGGAATGATCGCACTGTATGACAAGCAAACCGGTGACCTCGCCGCCGGATGGTCGTACCTCAAGCTGCTCGAACACTGGCAGCGCAAGCACAACCGTGCCGCCTACGTGCCGTATCTCAGGGAGAAAGAGGACGGGAAGATCACGGTGGAGTTCGGTCCACTCGTCACCCTCGGCATCTCCACCAGCTTCGGATTGTTCCTCCAAGCCTTCCAAGACGGCAAAGCCGTCTACGATCCAGGCGACAAGATCACGCTCAAGGACGGCAAGTGGACACCCCATTCGCGAAGCCAGTTCCGCATCAACCTCAAGGACATCACCGCCATTTACCAAGAGGTGAAGGAAGTGGATTTGCGGAATCCGGATACTCCGCAAGGAGAGGAATGACAATGGCGATGATAATGTGTCCAAATTGTGGTACAAGTATTTCTGACAGGGCATTGTCTTGCCCTCAGTGCGGTTTCGTCGGTGATGATCCAAGCCGCCCAATCTCCCAGCAAGCGATTTATGAAATGGTGCCCAGACTCCAGGTTGAGATTGATCGGTGGGATCCGCAATCGCAAGCATTGGTGACCGAGCCAGTGGATATTCCTCTTGAGATGCGACGCAAGATCTTTGGCTTCCTTGGCAATCTGGAACAGCTCCAGACATTAGCGCCCGGACTCTTCCAGCTCATTAAGGCGTTCTCCAACAAAGATGAGGCAACGCTGGTGGCACATTTGCCCGAAGAAATCATGAAGATGGTTGAAGAAGGCAAGTTATTCTTTAAGGAGGATTCCAATGGGAGGATTCTGCCACAGGTGTTCGATGCGAGGGGAAAGTTCTATAAGCAGGTTCGGCTTGACTGGGAGAAGATGCCATCCGATGTCATGGATACCATGCGGCATTTGCAGACTCAGATAGCCATCGCCATGGTATTGGCCGAAGTGCATAGTCTGAGAGATCAAATCGAAGGTATCCGGGTAGATCTGCAGAATGATCGCTTGGCATTGGCCGAAGGGGCATGGGACAAACTCATGCAAGCCCGTGCCATTGAAGATTCGCGTCTGCGCGATGCACTGATAGTGCAAGCCATATCGTCCGCAACCGAAGCCAAACGAACGCTGATGCGTAACTTCGCCGAGAACGTCAAATACTTGAAAGCCCACTCCAATGAGCGTCTGGACAAGAAACTTATTTCTGCCGTCACTCAGCAAAATCAGGTCAGAGCGGCAGATGCCTTTAACGATTTAGCACAGATCACCAATGCGGTTCGTGTTGAAGGTGTGGGCTATGCCATGCTCAATCAAAATGGTGCAAGCATAGTTTGCCTAGAGCAGTTCCGCGAATTCATAGATGCAAACAAGCTAAATGAACGTGATACCTTGTTGTCAATTAACTCGCATTTGCCGGCTGGGTCGAAGATGCCTGACATGGTCGAACGATTTGAAGATCTTGCGTTAAGAATAACAGCGCTGGACGGTGTATTGCGGTTGAACCGCATCCCTGAAAAACTACTTGAACCGTTTAGACCTGAACCAGAGATAGGTGAATCTAATAATGCAGAGGAGATTGGCCGCAATGTTTTGCAAGAAGAAGAATAATCCATCTCAAAACGAGGAAACAGAAAACGAAGATGGTATTATTCGCGATGCGCATGATGCTGATGGATTCTATCTTCATGCTTCCACACGCAAGAGAATCAAGTGTTGCGAAGATTGCGATAGCGAATTGGAAAGTACGCGAAAATCCGATCTGTGCGAAGCGTGCGAGATGGAACGGTTACAGAATAACGTCCAGAAAGGAGCAGCTATTGCTGCTGCTATTGGACTAGCAAAAGTGGTTATCCCGAAAGTTGCCCCATATGCCAAGAAAGTCGTTTCTGCGGCGGCCAATGCCGTAAAGAAGAATAGCTAAATGGCTTTTCAGTGTCATAAGTTTACCTCACTAGGATTGATTGGGTAATTTTTTGACCGCAGCAATGATTTCACTCACGTTCTGGTAACGGCGGCTGGGATGGCTATCTGAGCATTTTTGCACGACTTTACTTACTGGAGAATCATCTTCAGGAAGATTCTCCCTACCGGTGAATATGTAGTTAAGGATAAAACCAATTGCATATATATCATTGATGGCTCGAAATTCTCTGAATGAACCGAGAGCGGGATCTTTGATCGATCCTTTCATTACGGAACCTGTGCTGGTTAGCTCGGAGTTTTCTGTTTTGGCTAGTCCGAAATCAGACACTTTGACGGCAAACGCACCACCACTCTTGTAGGTGTGTACAAGGACATTCTTGTAGCTGAGATCCCGGTGCATGATGCCGTTGCTATGGAGAAATTTCATCGCATATAGGAATTGCATGGCAAGCTTGCGCCGCCACTCGAAGCGAAGTTTTGCATTATTGTGAGCAATGAAGTCTTTGAGCGTATGTTCACAGTACTCCATAATGTAGCTATTATTCGATTCATCAATCGCATACACTTTCAAGACATAGGGATAGTCGAATTGTTTCATAAGGGAGTATTCTCGACGAAAACGTTGTTTCTCTTTTTCATCAGCCGTTTTCTTTAGTTTCTTTCGAGCAAAGGTAATTCCATATTCAGGGTCGGTGAACTTGTGTACCGTGGCATATGATCCTGATCCTATGAGATGGAGCTTGGCGTTTTTGGTGCTGCCGATGTTGATGCTCGTATCTTCGACATTGAATATTGAGTCGTACTTCTCAATACGTATAGGCGTGATGTCTTTAGGTATTTCACTGCCATAGCTGGGCATGAGCCATTCAATGGAACTATCAATGACTCTTTGATAGTCGGCGTCGATATGAAGAACCTTCCCTGACTTAGCGGTTAGTCTTTGCAAATCTGTGAGTCTTTCGTTTGTTTCTATCAGTTGACGGCTGTCATCTGCGTTGAAATGCCCTCCGGATCCATGAGGCGCTTTATAATTCATAAAATCGAACGCATTGTTGTAACACTCATGCATCCAAGCAAGCACACGCTGAAAATCTTGTTGATCATCGTACAGGTTCAGATACGCTTGGCTAATTTCTTTGTCGTCGAATTCATGTAAGAACTCTTTCAGTTGTAGTTGCGGATTCAATTTGTCCTCCTAAAGCCGTATGCCTACCACATTAGTGCTTGCAGCGTCTATGCGAAAATCTCCAAGAGAAAGTTGTTTGGTAGCAAGTGCAACGACTGCTCTTCACTGGAATGTTTCCTATCGAGATTATTCGCAGTTCTAAAAGTCATTTTGACACGCCAGTAAGGTCAACTGTCATAAGGATCCGAGATGAATATAATTCGTTAACAAAGACCGTCACGGTGAGTCAATCCCAGTTGACGCAGCATAAACAAACATAAAATCGGAAAGCGCTGTTTCCAGCGATATTGAGCTCGGCAAAGACCGCTGGTTTCAATAAAGCAGCATCTCGCGAATACAGGATACCGCAGGTTCAAATCCTGTCAGCCCGACAAGAAGGGCGGAAAATCAACGATCTCAGCCGCTCAATAATGAGCTTTCCCGAATTTCGCTAATACTCGGTAACACAGAAAGCTACCGTCCCCTCTTGCGAGGGGACGCTGAGATTACAGGTAGGACGGAACCTACCCGGGTATTTATCAGAGTACCGTTGCCATATAGCTGATGGCAAGGCGACGATGACAGCCACGTTGCCCTATGCGATAATGGGCTTTACGAAGCGCGAATATGAAGGGAAGTGCTGAATCATGCGGGGCGGCGTCATGGGAGTCTTTCTGCTGGTGGTGGGCATCATCTGCATCGTCTATGGGGCCACCATCATGCTCACCTGGTCGGGAACGGCGTTCTTCCTGGTGTGGTACGCCCTCGGTGTCGTCTGCGGAGTCACGGGCGCGTTCGCGCTCGCATTGCCCGACTCCACCCTGGTGCGCGGCATCCGCACCGCGGTGTGCTGCCTGACGATCTGCGGCATCGCCGTCGTCTCCATCATGAGCGCCGTCATCATGCGCGAAGCGTATCGTACGCCGCCACGCGATCTTGACTATCTGATCGTGCTCGGCGCGCAGGTGCGGCCCTCCGGCAAACCGTCCGAAGTCCTGCGGTACAGACTCGCCGCCGCACAGGATTATCTGGACGAGAACCCGCGCACCCGCGTGGTGGTGTCCGGCGGACAAGGCCCCAACGAACCATGCCCCGAAGGTGAGGCGATGGCACGCTGGCTTGAACGCGCCGGGGTGGATGCCGACCGCATCATCGTCGAATCCGCGTCGAAGACCACCGTCGAGAATCTGCAGAACTCTCGTGCTCTCATTGATGACGATGACGCGCGCATAGGAATCGTGACCAACAACTTCCACCTCTTCCGCGCGATGCGCATGGCCAAGCGGCTTGGTATCGAGCATGTCTGGGGCATCCCGGCCCATTCCACACCGTGGTACCTGCCCAACAATCTCCTGCGCGAATGCCTCGCACTCGTCAAGGCCGCGATCGGCGGCACCATCTAGAAAACCAACGGGCGGAGCGGATCCCCGACAAGCCGGGCCGAATCCTTCAGCGTGTGGTGGCACATCGGGGGTCCTGTCGGGAATGTCGGGCATGGGCTATCATGGTGCAAGTTGGCGGGTGCCTGGCGTAACCGGTGCACTCGCTCGAGATGAACTGCGGATGTACGGAAAACGGAGCACACGGGTATGGGACGACACCAGAGAGCGGAGACCGCGGGATTGGTGTCGTGCCTGATCTGCGCGGTTCTGGGCGGCACGGCCATGTCGCTGTACATGACGCTGGCACCTGCGATCTGGCAGATCAGCCAGCGACTGTTCACCGTCTGCGCCGGCATCGTCGCAGCCTGCGGCGTCGTCTCGTTCTGTTGCGGATACATCAAAGGCTCCAGCTCGTTCACGCTGCGCAACGGCTGGTTCGCCCCCATCCGCCGCGCCGGGGAGACGCTTGCGCTCTCGGTGGTGTACGCGGCCACCGCGTTCCTGACCTCCTTCCTGATCCTCAACATCGCCAACGGCATCATCGGCACGCAGATGTTCGTGGGCTATCTGGTCGGCGCATGCGCGGGACTGTCCGGCGTCGTCGGCTACCTGACCTTCGTGCAGGCGCAGGCCATGCGCGCCAAAACCCTCGCCGCGCTGCTACCGTTCTTCGTCATCGCGGGCGTCGGGGGAGCGGGCATGACCACCGATGACCCGTGGTGGTTCGTCAACAACTTCTCCCGACTCGGCGACCGCACCACGTTCGCCGCCTCCATGTTCAACACCACGCTGATTCTGGCGGGGCTGTGCGTGATCGTCATCAGCTACTTCTCCGTGTCCGAGCTGGTCACCACGTACCGGCAGCGCGAACTGTGGCATCGTCGGCGGTTCGACCGGCCCGGTAGAGATCTGCCTCACTTCCGGGTGCGTATGGCGATACTGTCGATGCTGCTGGCGGCGTGCGGCTGCTGCTTCATCGGCATCGGCAGCTTCCGGCAGACGCCGCACCCGATTGCGCATAACGCGTTCGCATTCAGCCTGCCGGGCATCACTGCAGTGTTGCTGCTCGCACTGCCATGGCTGGCGCCCCTGTTCTCCAAAGCCATGTATGTGGTCTCCGATCTGATTGTGGTCGTCGGCACGGCGGCGGTGGTTGTCTGGCGGTATGACATAACCTCGATGACCAATCTGGAACTGCTACTGGGCATGCTGTTCTTCGGATGGTTCATCGTGTTCTGCCGGCAGATCGCCGCGTTGGAGGCCGACCGCATCCAGGAGCAGGTCGTTCACCTGCAGTTGGCTGCGGAAGGCGCGGACGCCGTGGACGAACCGTTGGAATCCCGCGTGGCATCCGACCGTTGACGATCGGCCCGATGGTCGACCAGGCTTCGCTCCGCATGGTAAGCATTTTCCCTGAATCGGCGCCGTTTCCCGATACGATGGACACTATGAGTGAATTCCAGAACCCTTGGCCCGCACCGCTGGCCACCCGACCGTTGTCCGCCACCGTTACGATTCCCGGCAGCAAGTCGCTGTCGAACCGGTATCTGATCTTGGCCGCGATGGGGCGGCGTCCGGTTACGCTGGTCGGCTTGCTGCGTTCGCGCGATACGGATCTGATGATGGGTGCGCTGCGGTCGCTGGGCGTGGAGTTCCAGGTCGATTCGGATGACGAGACGACGGTGCGCGTCATACCGCCGGCATCCGGGCGGTTCACCGGCGACGTGGACGTGTATTGCGGTCTGGCCGGCACGGTGATGCGGTTCGTCCCCGGACTGGCGATGTTCGCCGACGGGCCGGTGCGGTTCGACGGCGACGCACAGGCCTACGCTCGCCCGATGAAGCCGGTATTGGACGGGTTGGAGCAGCTGGGCGCGCACATCGAATACCACGGGGAGCCGGGACGACTGCCGTTCACGCTGACCCCACCGGTGGCGTCCGACGGAATGCACGCGCCGGCGCATACGGTGTCCATCGACGCGTCCGGATCCTCCCAGTTCATCTCCGGTCTGCTGCTGATCGGCGCGCGCCTGCCCGGCGGATTGGAACTGCAACACACCGGCGACCATCTGCCGAGCCTTCCGCATATCCGTATGACGGTCGCCGATCTGCAGTCGGCTGGCGTCGCTGTGGATGTGGATGAGGAGCATCATCGCTGGCGTGTGCATCCGGGGCCGGTCCAGTTGCCGGACCGTGTGATGGTGGAACCGGATCTGTCGAATGCCGCGCCGTTCCTGGGGGCGGCGTTGATTGCGGGCGGAACGGTGTCGGTGCCGTACTGGCCGCGTGAGACGACGCAGCCGGGAGGCCTGCTGCCGGGAATCCTGCAGGCCATGGGCGCCGAGATTACGTGGGATGGCAAGCCATGGAGCGAGGCCACTACAGGAGAAGACGCTCCTGCCGCGGCGACGTTGACGGTGCGGGGCGATGGCATGATCCGCGGTTTGGGACGTTTCGATATGTCTGCGGCGGGGGAGATCGCCCCGAGTATCGCCGCGCTGGCCGCGTTGGCCGATGCACCGACCCAACTGGTCGGCATCGCCCATCTGCGAGGGCATGAAACGAATCGTTTGGCCGCGTTGGTGACGGAGATTCGCAGAATCGGCGCCGAGGCTGAGGAACTGGAGGATGGCATCGAGATCCGTCCGGTGCCGCGCGAACGGTTGCACGGCGCGGTGATGGAGACCTATGCGGATCACCGTATGGCCACGTTCGCTGCGATGATTGGTCTGACCGTGCCGGATATCGCGGTGGTCGATGTGGCCACTACGCGCAAGACCATTCCCGATTTCGTGGGTCTGTGGTCCGCGATGTTGGACTGAGTCATTTCGGGACTGCTGTTGAGTATGCCGCGGAACCGGGTCGGTTGTCGCAGGGTATTCAACAGTACCCAGATGGCGCCGTGGAAGTGAACGGTTGAAAAGGTGTCGCTAACCGGGGACAGACATACGGTCGACTGAGCCGGCTACGAAAGAAGGGGCTTCACGAACGAATCGTGAAGCCCCTTCTTTCGTAGGCTCAGGCAATCAGCCCTTCACTCACTTGGCGAAGACGTTGCCGTAGGAATCCTTGCCTTCCTCGGCGATGGCGGCGGACTTGCGGGCGATCGCAAGCTCCTCGTTCGTCGGGATGACGGCGATGATGACGGAGGAATCCGGGGTGGAGATGATGCGCGGTTCCTTGGAACGGGTCGCGTTCTTCTCCAGATCCAGCTTGACGCCGAACGGGGCGAGCTTCTCGCACACCATCTTGCGGACGATGTCATCGTTCTCGCCGACGCCGGCGGTGAAGGTGATGACATCCACGCCACCCATCTGGGCGGTGTAGTTGCCGATGTAGCCGACGATGCGGTGCACATAGACGTCTAGGGCCAGCTTGGCGTTCTCGTCGCCGGCCTCGACCAGCTTGTGGACCTCGCGCAGATCGCCGTGGCCGGTCATGCCCATCATGCCGGAACGCTTGTTGAACAGGGCGTCCAGCTCATCCACGTTCATGTGGGCGTTGCGGATCAGGTGGAAGACCACAGCCGGATCGATGTCGCCGGTACGGCCGCCCATCATCAGGCCCTCGAGCGGGGTCAGGCCCATCGAGGTCTCAACCGGCTTGCCGGAGATTTCGGCGGAGGCGGAGGCGCCGTTGCCGATGTGCAGCACGATCTGCTTGAGGCCTTCGGCCGGCTTGCCGACGACGTCCGGAACCACGGAGGAGATGAACTCGTGGCTGGTGCCGTGGGCGCCGTAACGGCGGATATGGTACTGGTCGGCGATCTCCTTGTTCAGCGCGTAGGTGCTGGATGCCTTCGGCAGCTGGAAGAAGAAGGAGGAATCGAACACGAACACCTGCGGGACATCCGGCAGGAGGGCGCGCATGACCTCGGCGCCGACGGCCTCGGGGCCGTTGTGCAGCGGCGCGAGCACGGCCAGATCCTTGACCTGGTTGATGGTCTTGTCGGTCACGAGCGCCGGGTTCGGGAAGATCGAGCCGCCCTGGACCACGCGGTGGCCAACGGCCACGATGCCGGCGTCGGCGAGCTTCGGACCGTACTCGTCGAAGAAGCCGAGCACGCGCTTCAGGCCCTGCTCGTGGTCGTGGATGGGCTCCTCGAGCTCATGCTTCTCGCCGTTGTACTCATGCTTGTAATGGCCGTCAACCGGCTCGCCGATCTTCTCGACGAGACCGGAGGCAATACCTTCGCCGGATTCCAGGTCGACCAGCTGGTACTTGATCGAGCTGGAGCCGGAGTTGATAACAAGGACGGTTTTCGCCATTGGGGCATCCTCCATGTGTGTCTACATTGATCCCGCGGACACGGGGTTTCCTCTACCTAGAGTACTCGCCTGATGCTACAAACCGCGTAACAGCGCGCACGAACTATGCGAAAGCCTCCCCATCATGGGGAGGCTTTCAACGGTCAGCCGGTACCGAGCCTAGACGTTCCGCCGCGTTGACGAACCGGCGCTCACTGCGCCTCGATGGCGGTCAGGGCCACGGTGTTGATGATGTCCTGCACCAGCGCGCCGCGGGACAGGTCGTTGACCGGTCGGTTCAGACCCTGCAGCACCGGGCCGACGGCGATGGCGCCGGAGGAACGCTGCACGGCCTTGTACCCGATGTTGCCGGCGCACAGGTTCGGGAACACGAACACGTTGACGTGACCGGCCACATCGTTGCCCTTGGCCTTGGTAGCGGCCACGGTGGGCGACCAGGCGGCGTCGAACTGAATCGAGCCGACCACGGCCAGATCAGGTGCCTTCTCCTTGACGATGGCGGTGGCTTCCTCGACCAGATCCACATCCGGCCCCTTGCCCGAACCCAGCGTGGAGTAGGAGAGCATGCCGACCTTCGGGTCGATGCCGAAGGCCTTGGCGGTTTCGGCGGACTGGATGGCGATGTCGGCCAGCTGCTCGGCGTTCGGATTCAGGTTGATCGCGCAGTCGGCGAACACGGCCACATGATCCTTGAAGCACATGAGGAACGCGCCGGAGACCAGCGACTGGCCGGGCTTGGTCTTGATGACCTGCAGCGCCGGGCGCACGGTGTTGGCGGTCGAGTTGATGGAACCGGAAACCAGACCGTCGGCCTTGCCGAGCACCACCAGCATCGTGCCGAAGTAGCTGGCGTCGGTCAGCGTCTTGCGGGCCTGCTCCTCGGTCATGCCCTTCTTGGCGCGCAGCTCGCACAGCTTGGCGACCATCGGGGCGAGCACCTCCTCGTCGTCCATGGCCTGGAAGGAGGCCTTCTCCAGCGAGTTGAGGCCGAGCTCCTTGCCACGGGCCAGGATCGCGTCCTTGTCTCCGACGATGATCAGGTTTACGATGTCACGTTCGAGCAGATAGTCGGCCGCCTTGATGATGCGGTCCTCCTCACCCTCGGGCAGCACGATGGTCTTCTTATCGGCCTTGGCCTTGCCCAGCAGGCTGTACTGGAAGGCGTACGGCGTAACCGGGGCGGTGAACGGGGCCTCAAGTGCGGCCAGCACCTCATCCGCGGGCACATGCTCGTCGAAGACGGCGGCCGCGGCCTGTGCGCCTGAGGCGTCGGAGAACTCCACGGCGGGCACGGTCCACACCGGCACGTCGCCGGCCACGGCGGCCTTGACCGCATCGGCCTGGTCGTCCGGGCAGCCGGTGACGAACACGCCGAGCACGGTGGTGCATGCCTTGGCCACAATCGCGGTGCAGGCGTCGACGGTGGCCTTGACCTGCTCGGGAGTGCGGTCGATGGCGCACACGGCCAGGAACACGGGGGAGGCCAGATCGGCGGCCACATCGGCGTTGAACGAGAAGCTATCGGGATCATTGACCGCGGAATGATCGGTGCCGACGATCACCATCGCTTCGGGCGCGGTGGCGGCCACGGCCTCGGAGTATGCGGCCACGATGTCGGGGCGGGCCCCCTCCTTGTCCTCGCGTGCGCGGCGCGGGCACACGCCGGTGGCCTGTTCGCGGGTGATGCCGGAGGTCGCTGCCCCAAGCAACACGTCGGTGAAGGTCTCGCGCTTGCAGACCGACGGGCGGAACACGCCGGTCTTCTTGGCGGTGGCCAGAGCGCGGACGACGCCGTATGCCACGACGTTACGGCCGTTGGCGGCTTCGGGGCTGAGGATGCTGATGGTGGTAAGACTCACGATGTCTCCTTGTTCATGTTTCAGTGTGACCACTACGTTCACACTACACAGTCATTCTAACCATGCCTGTTCTCTTATGCCGACATGTGCCGCATGTTTTCCGTGCGGAGGCCGACGCTCGGGCATACGAAAGAGGGCCCGGGAAATCCCGGGCCCTCAAGGGACTACGCGACCGTGACGGTCAGGTGGTCATCACTCGTTGTCGCCAGCGGTGGCGGCGGTGGCGGTGACGGCACCCTGCACGTCGGTCTTGACATCCGAGTACACCCAGTCGGTGTAGTCCGGATGATCGTAGCCGTTGTCGACCGCGAACTGGAAGGCTTCGGTGCGGAAGGCCTCGAGCTCGTCGATCTTCTCGGCGTACTTGTCGGCGTCGATCATGCGCAGAGCCTCGGCGACGAGCTCGTAGCGATCGATGTCGTTGACGCGGACCATATCGAACGGCGTGGTGGTCGAGCCCTGCTCCTTGTAGCCGTGAACGTTGAAGTTATCGTGGTTCGGACGGTCGAAGATCAGGCCACGCACGTCGTGCGCATAGGAGTGGTAGGCGAACAGGACCGGCTTGTCGGCGGTGAAGATCTCAGCGAACTCCTCGTCGGTCAGGGCCTCGTCGTTCTCCTTGGCGGACTGCAGCTTGATGAGATCCACCACGTTGACGACCTTGAACTTGATGCCCATCTCGTTCAGCTTGTCGGCGGCGGCCATGATCTCCTGGGTCGGGACATCACCGGCGCAGGCCAGCACGATCTGAGCCTCGTCGTTCGAAGCGGCGGTGGAGGCCCACTTCCACTCGGCGGCACCCTTCTCGAGCTCGGCACGAGCCTCGTCCAGGGTCATCCAGGTGGCGGCCGGCTGCTTGCCGGCGATGATCGCGTTGATCTGGTTGGTGGACTTGTAGCACTTCTCGGCGACGGCCAGCAGCATGTTGGAGTCGCACGGGAAGTAGATGTTCACCACATGGTCGTTGTTGAACGTCTTGTTCAGCAGGACGGAGGTGACACCCGGATCCTGGTGCGAGAAGCCGTTGTGATCCTGACGCCAGACGTGCGAGGAGACCAGGAGGTTCATCGAGGAGATCGGCTTGCGCCACGGGATCTCACGGACGGTGGCCTCCAGCCACTTCGCGTGCTGGTTCAGCATGGAGTCGATCACGTGCACGAAGGACTCGTAGGAGCTCCAGATGCCGTGACGGCCGGTGAGCAGGTAGCCCTCGATGAAGCCTTCCATCTGATGCTCGGAAAGCTGCTCGGTGACCTGGCCGGTGACGGCCATGTGCTCGTCGGTCAGCTCGGACAGGTAGCCGGCATCCCACTGCTTGTTGGTCACCTCGTAGGCGGCCTGCAGACGGTTGGAAGCGGTCTCGTCCGGTCCGAAGATACGGAACGAATCCGGGTTCAGCTTGATGATGTCGCGGGTGTAGACGCCGAGGCGACGGGTGGCCTCGAGCTGGCCCCAGCCATGGCCGAACTTGGCGACTTCCTTGACCTCGTAGTTGTCCAGCGGCGGGAGGACCAGATCCTCACGGATGCGGCCGCCGTTGGCGTTCGGGTTCTCGCCGATGCGCAGCTCGCCGGTCGGCATGAACGCGGTGACCTCGGGCTTGACGGCGCCGTTCTCGTCGAACAGCTCCTCCGGCTTGTAGGACTCGAGCCAGTTCTTGAGGACCTGGAAGTGCTCCTCGGTATCGCGGGCGGAAGCCAGCGGCACCTGATGGGAGCGCCACGAACCCTCGGTCTTCTTGCCGTCGATGTACTTCGGGCAGGTCCAGCCCTTCGGGGTGCGGAAGATGATCATCGGGTAGAACGGACGGGTCATGTCGTCGGTCTGGGCCGCGGCCTTGATGTCGCAGATCTCGTCGAAGACGGTCTCGAACAGGTCGGCGAAGCGGCGGTGGATCGACATGTGATCCTCATCGTCGAAGCCGGCGACGAACTCGTACGGCTGGTAGCCCATGCCGTGGAAGAACTCGTGCAGCTCTTCGTCGGAGATGCGGGCCAGGATCGTCGGGTTGGCGATCTTGTAGCCGTTGAGGTGCAGGATCGGCAGGACGATGCCGTCGGTGCGCGGGTTGATGAGCTTGTTGGACTGCCAACCGGTGGCCAGCGGGCCGGTCTCGGCCTCGCCGTCGCCGACGATGGCCGGCACGAACAGGCTCGGGTTGTTCATCACGGCGCCGTAGGCGTGGGACAGGGCGTAGCCCAGCTCGCCACCCTCGTGGATCGAGCCCGGGGTCTCCGGCGCGTAGTGGGACGGAATGCCGCCCGGGTAGGAGAACTGGCGGAAGAACTTCTGCAGGCCAGCCTCATCCTTGGTGATGTTCGGGAAGTACTCCGTGTAGGTGCCGTCCAGGTAGGACTGCGAGGTGCCGGCGGGGCCGCCGTGGCCCGGACCCATGATGATCACGGTGTTCTGCTGGTGATCGGCGATGAGTCGGTTGATGTGGCCGATGAGGAAGTTCAGGCCAGGGGTGGTGCCCCAGTGACCCACCAGACGGTGCTTCACATCATTGCGAGTGAACGGTTCCTTCATCAGCGGATTGCTGCGCAGATAAATCTGGCCGATGGACAGATAGTTCGAAGCGCGCCAGTACTTGTCGACGCCTTCGAGAGCTTCCTCGGAAACCGGAGCGTCCAGCTTCTTCCAAGGGGTGCCAATAACAGGACTCGTCATATGTACTCCTGTACTCCTGCACGGTGTTGTGCGATTGATACTTATCGTCGGTCGCGGACCTGCCGGAAACCTTGCGATTCCGCGGTTAGCCCACGTCCAATCGTTCTTAATCCTACGAGGAACGTGCGACTTTGTGGTGATTTTTTGCGGGAGCGTTCGAAATTGTTAGAAAAATTTACCGTATTGTTCATGTTTTGTGGCCGGATTGTGAACACCGAGACTCGCCGGAATATGCCGGAAAACGGCGGAAAGTCAAGCAAAAACGGATTTGCGATTCGCTCGGCGCGTTCGTTTCGCGGGCTCGGATGCGGCGTGTTGGAGGTTGCAATGGTGCGTGTTGTGACATTCTCGAACCGGTTTATCGCGTGTGCCGCGCCGCCGCGGATGTCCCCTTGAACCGCCACAATAGACCTATTCACTCCACCCCGATGAAAGAGGAGAGCTTCATGGCCACAGGTCCGGTTCTTGTTGTTGATTTCGGAGCCCAGTACGCCCAGCTGATCGCCCGCCGCGTGCGTGAGGCGAACGTGTATTCGGAACTGGTGCCCCATTCGATGCCTGTTGATGAGATGCTGGCCAAGGATCCCAAGGCCATCATCCTGTCCGGCGGTCCGGCTTCGGTGTTCGAACCGGGTGCGCCGAGCATCGACCGCAATGTGTTCGAGGCGGGCGTGCCGGTGCTGGGCATCTGCTACGGCTTCCAGGTTATGGCCTATGAATTGGGCGGCAAGGTGGACAAGGCCGCGTTGGGCGAGTACGGCAAGACCGCCACGGTGATCGACAAGGCCGAGGGTCTGCTGGACGGCTCCCCGGCGGATCAGAGCGTGTGGATGAGCCATGGCGTGGCCGTGGAGGCCGCACCCGAGGGCTTCGAGGTGCTTGCGCACACCGAGGGCGCGCCGGTGGCCGCCATGCAGGATCCCGCTCGCAAGCTGTACGGTGTGCAGTGGCATCCGGAGGTCAAGCACACGCCGATGGGGCAGAAGCTCATCGAGACCTTCCTGCACGAGTGCGCCGGCCTTGGCTCGGATTGGGACGCCTCCAGCATCATCGAGGACCAGGTGGCCAAGATCCGCGCCCAGGTGGGCGACGCCCAGGTGATCTGCGGCCTGTCCGGCGGCGTGGACTCCGCCGTGGCCGCCGCCCTGGTGCACAAGGCCGTCGGCGACCAGCTCACCTGCGTGTTCGTGGATCACGGTCTGCTGCGCAAGGGGGAGGTCGAGCAGGTCAAGCACGACTTCGTGGCCGCCACCGGTATCAAGCTCATCGCCGTGGATGCGGCCGATGACTTCCTGGAGGCGCTGAAGGGCGTCTCCGAGCCGGAGCGCAAGCGCAAGATCATCGGCGAGAAGTTCATCCGCACCTTCGAGAAGGCGCAGCGCCAGGTCATCGAGGAGGCCGGCGCCGAAGGCAAGGAAGTCAAGTTCCTGGTGCAGGGCACGCTCTACCCGGATGTGGTGGAGTCCGGTGGCGGCGACGGCGCGGCCAACATCAAGAGCCACCACAACGTCGGCGGCCTGCCCGAGGACCTGAAGTTCGAACTGGTGGAGCCGCTGCGCACGCTGTTCAAGGACGAGGTCCGCGCCATCGGCACCGAGCTGGGCCTGCCCGACGAGATCGTCTGGCGCCAGCCGTTCCCCGGCCCGGGCCTGGGCATCCGCATCATCGGCGAGATTACCAAGGAGCGTCTGGACCTGCTGCGCGAGGCCGACGCGATCGCCCGCGAGGAGCTCACCAAGGCTGGACTGGACCGTGACATCTGGCAGTGCCCGGTGGTGCTGCTGGCCGACGTGCATTCCGTTGGCGTGCAGGGTGACGAGCGTACCTACGGCTCGCCGATCGTGCTGCGCCCGGTTAGCTCCGAGGACGCGATGACCGCCGACTGGTCGCGTGTGCCCTACGATGTGCTAGCCACGATCTCGACGCGCATCACCAACGAGTGCCGCCAGATCAACCGTGTGGTGCTGGACGTGACCTCCAAGCCGCCGGCAACCATCGAGTGGGAATAAAATTCGGGACAAAACGGTATTTCACACTCCACCCCGAAACACAACAAAACCGCAGGTCAGAAGTGGTGCGTTCGAGAAATCGGCGCACCACTTCGCTTCGAAAGAAGGCACTCCTTTCGGGATTATTCGTACCGGAATTCGTACCACCCCAGCGCCACCATTCGCGATGCTGGGCACTGAGAGGAGATTAGAAAGATGATCAACGAAGCGAAGATGACCGAACTCACCCAGGCCGAGGACATGGCCTACTTAGGGCGGATCTTTGCCTCTACTCGCCGGAGAGCTACAGCATGGATGAGAAGAAGGAAATCTGCAACGACATGATGGCCACGAGCAAGGCGGTGCTCGACGCCATGCGCGAGGATTTCCAGCAGCTCCCGCCCGAGGCCCGTGCCAAGCTTCTGGACATGCTTTGCCAGTCCGGAGTTGAGACAGCAGACTGGTGGTGGGATGTGCTTGTGGGCGACGGAGACCCGCTGTACCGCGAGCTCGAACCGCTCAGCTAGTCAGAACCCACATAGCAAGCAAGAAGGCCGTCTATCATGCGATAGGCGGCCTTCCGCGTTACTTGTCCTCGTAAGCCCTTCGGATGTCTTCGTACATCTTCGAAGAGCGGGACGAGCGGCAGCAGGACCAGCATCAGCAGCAGGCTGGCCGCGATCCCCAGGAGCCACCCGACCTGCTCGCCGAGCCACCGAAGCCTCGACCTCATGACAGCATCTCGTTCACGCGCCGCTGCACGATCGAATAGTACGACCCCAGGCGCCGCTTCCGCTCCTCGCCGTTGCCGTAGTCGCCACGAATCACGGCGCGGGCCATTTCGTCGACGTCCATGGATGTCGAGCTCGCGCCGGAGGCCCCGAGGATCTCGTTCACGCGCTTCTGCACGGCCGAGTACTTCGACCCCAGAGCCTGCTTCGGGCGTCGCCGTTCCCGAACTCACCGGCGATGACGCGGCGCGCGAGGGCGTCCACGTCGTAGGAGGAAGAGGAAGAGCCGCCGGACAGGATCCGATTGACCTCCGCCTGGACCTCGTCGTACCGGCTGCCCAGCGCGGCCCTGCGAGCATCGCCATTGCCGAAATCGCCTGCGATGACCCTCGCCGCAAGCTCTGACACGTCGCCGGAGGGCGCACCAGAGCCGGTAGGGGTTGACTCGCTGCCCACGTCGGCCTTGCCGTTGTAGTGGAGGATGCCGTCCCAGCTGCCGGAATAGTAGTCGTGGACCCAGCTCTCGCGCCCGGTCTGGTCGCCCGGCTCGCCATCGATGCCGCCGGTCTCGCTGATGCTGAACTCGCCCAGGAGGTCGGCCGTCCCGTCGTTGCGGATGCACATGGCCGTGTGGTGCTCCTCGTCGAGGTAGATGTCTCCGCGCGACGCGATGAACGATACAGGTTTCCACGAGAAGAGCCCCGAGCCCACGAACATCTCTCTCATGCCGCCGGTCCAGTTGTAGCGCGTGATGAGGCCGTCGTATGCCGAGCCGGCCAGCGCCAGCTCCCAGGCCTCGCACACCGCACTGGAGCAATCGCGGTCGCCCTTGGTCACCTTGATCGTGCCCGCGTCGGTCTTCACGTTGCAGTGCCCAGAGGTACCATGCCGTCCTGGCTGCGAGTACCCATGCTCCGAGCACGTGCAGAGGTGTTCCATGATCTGCGCCGCCACGTTCGCCCTCGATATGCTCACGGTGTCCGCCTCCCTCGTGCCAGCGGAGGCGCCGACAACCGCGCAGCGCCCCCGCCAGTCGTCCTTGGTGCCGTAGAAGAGGTCGAGGTCCAGGTGCCCGCCGTATCCGGGGATGCGACCCGTGCCGGTGTACTGGAAGATGAGAGGATCCTTCCAAGCCCCGAAGTCCCAGCCGTCGGTCCATGGCTCGGATAAGAAGCCCGTCTCCTCGTAGTTGGGGTACTGCGCCACCCACAGCGGGTAAGTCTTGGCCACGCTCGACCAGTCGTAGGAGAAGAGCACGCTCTTGCTCGTGTAGATGCCGGGCGTCACGCCGGTCTTGTCCCTGACGCGGTCAAACCACTTCTTGGCCCACGCCACACCTAGGTTCAGCGCGTCCGCCTCCCAGTCCAGGAACGGGATCGCCTTGCCGACGTACGGCTTGAACGCCGCGATGAAGTGATCCGCCTCGGCCTCGGCTGAGCCCTCGTAGCCCCGGTCGCGCGCGTAGTGGTAGCAGCCCAGCAGCTTGCCGGTCGCCAGGGTCTCGTCGCAATGTCGGCGGAAGCACTCGTTGGTGTAGCCCGCGCCGCCGGTCGCCTTCACGATGACGAAGTCGCACGTGGTCATCGCAGAGACGACCAGGTCCTCCTGCCAGGAGCTGATGTCGATGCCGTTAAGCCCCATGGCTGCCGCCCTTCGGGATGACGATCTCCTCGTCGCCTCCGCCGAGAGCCGCCATGATGGGCTCAGCACTGCCATCACCAGCGCTACGACGAGTGCCCTCATGCTCGGGTCGAGCACGCACCAGCCCAGGATCAAATCCAGGTTGGTGATCACCACGCCCAAGACGCCCTGCACGATCGTGCGCAGGAGCCTCCACTGCCACTCGTTGCTTGCCAGGAACTCGCTCATCTCATGCCACCTTCCCTTGATCTCCTCGATGTCGTGCTTCGCGACGGCCATGTCCTGTTCGAGCCGGTAGGTTCGCTCCAGGACCTGGTTGTGCTTCTCGACCTTTGCCGTGAGGGCGTCCAGCTTGACCTCCATGACGGCCCTGCTCTTCGAGTTGGAGAGGATCACCCCGACGAGGGTCACCACCCCCGTGATGCAAGCGACGATGATTGACTCCATAAAGAACTGCCTCCCGGGATCGACTGTTGTCCTCGAGAGGCAG
Source organism: Bifidobacterium pullorum subsp. gallinarum (assembly GCF_000741215.1). GTDB lineage: Bacteria > Actinomycetota > Actinomycetes > Actinomycetales > Bifidobacteriaceae > Bifidobacterium > Bifidobacterium pullorum_B. Next base: position 11,359 of record NZ_JGYX01000002.1, on the reverse strand, counting down.
TGTCGTGTCACGTCACAAAGTCAGCTGGGTTAGCTGGCAGCTAATCCGGTTTCGCCTTGTTTCTAGTAGAATTGATGCATTACGTTGTCTGTTTATTGAGGAGAGCACGTCATGGCATTGATACAGGTCGCTATGGAGGTTCCAGACGATATCGCGCTGTTGATCGATGCGGGTGAGCTCATCCGTCGCGGCGGTGTAGTCAGGGATGCTTCGGGGCACATAGTAAAGCATCTCAAGGAGGTCGATCTCCCTGACGCAGCTGAGGGCGCAGAGATGGCCCAGAAGGCGCTCGCCATGGCCAAACAGTACAAGTATCCCCTCATAGGCATCGGTATTGCGGCGGTAGCGGCAATCGGCGGTGTCGTCGCATATAAGCTCACCACTAAGCAAAAGAACGACGCAGATAAGAAGCTTTCGGAAGATGCAGTTGCGTTCAATGAAGCTATGACTAGGTATTTGGACAGCATCAAGGCCGGCAACCTGAACGAAGGTGACCTCGAGGGCATTATCCGGCAGGTAGACGGATTGCGTGAGGGGCTAGACGGAAAAACCGTCACGCTCGATCTCGACGGCGGACAACTTGAGACGTTGGCGGACATGCTCCGCACTTATACCGAGAAACTCGCGGCGGCCAATGGCGCTTCCCTGCGCGAGGCACCTTCCGTTGAAGACGCTGGCGAGTATGGCAACGTAATTCTCCTCAGACACTATCTTGGCGAGCAGCAGAGAATCCTGCAGGCTGCTTAAGGAGTTACCCATGCCAGGATTCAACCCGCTGAAAGTCGCCCTTGATGTAGTGACCTTTATCCCGAAGACCATTATCTCCATTCCTGGCAAAATGGCCGAGTACCGCGAGGAGATGGAGCGTCGTCGCAAGCTTGAAGAGGAACGGCGCTCAACACCACCCTCATACGATGACGGCGTGTCAGAGGCGGAGTTCGAGCAGATTGTCCTCAAAGCCAAGAAGGGTATCCCGCGTATCAAGTCGGCCTCCATCGATGGATTCGTTGTAGGCATTGAGGTCAAGTCGCAGAGCGGTATATCCATTTGGGAAGCCACCATCGACTTCAACGACTTCGGGCATCTTACGGGTTGGCATAAGATCTGGTCAGAGAATGACGATTCGAACATCCCAGAAGCATTCGCGCGAGATGTGGTCGAGGGCATTCGCCTCTGCAAAGAGGCGAATGAGCACCCCACGACCGCAGGTGATGAGATCCACTAGGCCGCAATCAGATACCCTGCTTGCCCGGCCCGGTCGGTCCTCATGTACGTGTATCCAGTGTTCGAGCTAGACCATGCGGTCCCGTTGCCGCCGACAAGCGAGCGGCAGTTGTAGAAGCACTGCATGCCGCTGATGCCAGAGCTCGGCAGCGCCCACGTGCTGTCCGCGTAGATCGTCGTGAGCGAGCTGCATCCAGAGAAGCAGTAGAACAGGTCCGTCAGCGTGGACGGGTCGAACCCCCGGAAGTCCAGCACCGTCACCGCGCAGGAGCTGAACGTGTAGCGCATCGAGGATACGTTCGCCAGGTTGCCGAGGCCCGTGACGGTCGCCAGGTTCGTGCAGCTGTAGAACAGGTAGATCAGGTTCAGGGCGGCGAAGGAGCCCATGTCGCTCGCGAAGTGCACGCTCGTGAGCTGCGGGCGGTTCGTGCTGTCCCAGGGCGTGAAGCCCATGCCCGTGTACTTGCCGATGGCACAGATCCGCCCCGTGGCCAGAAGCTCGCGCGTGGCGTCCGGCGTCGCGGTGGCCGTGAGCACGGCCTGCCCGTCCGCGTAGAAGTGCCCGTAGAACCACGTGCGGCTGTCCGCGTTGGGGTTCGTCAGCACACCCCCCGTGAACGCCATGCCCGAGAGCCCGAGCTCGCGCAGCGCGGCGGCCGTCGCCAGCTCCTCGCCGGTCGTCTGCTGGCTCGCGTAGTTCTTGACCGAGAACTCGCCGATCTGGAAGCCGCCGACCTCGCCCGCGCCGTACTCGGCGAAGGCGTCCACGGCCGCGCACACCGCCCGCTTGAACACGTTGCAGGTGGTCGTCGCTCCCTTCACGGCGCAGAGCCACTTCACGTGGCTGTCCGCGATGGGAAGAGATGCCGCGAAGGCGGCCTCAGAGAGACCGCCCCCGTAGGTCTGCGAGTAGAACTCGTATGTCACGGTGGACGCCACGGTTACTCCGTGGAGGCCGAGACGTACACGCCGTCGAGCTTGTTGTCGAAGAGCTCCACGATGCCGTACTTGCGATACTTCATCATGTAGCTGTCCAGCGCCTCGAGCTCGTCCGGGGAGAACACGCGGCTCGCCACGTGCTTGTCGAACTTGATGACCGCGCTGCGCTCCACGACCATGAAGTTGATGTCCAGACCGGGCGTGGTGGTCATCTCGTAGTAGCTGCCCAGGCTCGCCTTCTGCGGGCTCGCGACCTCGGTGTACACGTAGGGGCTCGCGGAGGTGCCGCTGCCGCTGCGCGTGTAGTAGGTCTTGCCGGAGTCGACCTCGGTGTCCGTGGTCAGCTCGTAGGTAGCCGCGCGCTTCTGGTAGCCGAACTGGTCATCGTCGCCGGAGAGCAGGTCGATGGCCGTGTAGAAGCGCACCTGCGGCACCTCCACGATGCGCGAGAAGCGCTCGAGCACGCGGTTGGAGCGGTTCGGGTTCGCGTAGGAGAAGTCGTCCAGGACGCCCTTGAGCGTGGGCGTGATGAACAGGATGCGGCTGCCCAGAGTCACCTGGTTCTCGTCCATGGCGGAGGTCACGGTGCGCAGGTCCTCCAGGATGTCCTCGGCGTCTGCGCTCGCGTAGCTTTCGGTGACTGTGGTCACGCCCGTGTGCCCGGCGATCTGCGCGAAGGTAAAGGCGTCTGCCTCCGGGGCCACCTGCGTGCGCTGCAGCTCGGCGCCTGCCTCCACGAAGCAGTCGTTCACGCCAGCCTCCTCCACGTCCATGACGTCGGCGAACAGGCGGATGCCGCGATTGTAGTTGAAGGTCTTGGTCTCGAACTCGTAGGTGATGGCGCCGGTCTTGTAGCCGACGTTGCGGGTGTAGTCGCCGAGACCCGTGACGGAGATCTTCGGGATGAGGATCTCCTTGGCGTTGTGCCCGGCACGGACCATGCGGCGGCCGGAGTTGAGCACGCCCGAGACGGACGCCCTCTGGTACACCTCGTCGATCACCGAGGTGTAGTTACGTGCGAATGCGATGTTGTTGCTAGGCATGTCTTACTCCTTCTTGTCGTCGTCGGTGAGGCCCGCGATCTCGCGCCAGTGCTTGAGCGTCTTGCCCTCGTCGGAAGCCGCGCCCGCGTTGGGAAGCCCGGTCGTGCCGGAGCCGGCGCTTCCGTCCTTGGCGTGCTTGCCTGTGGCCTCGAAGAGCCAGGGCTCGGCCTCTTTCAGCTTGTCCACGTCGTTGTCGTGGTCGGAGAGGAGTGCGCGTGCCGCCTTCACGTTGCGCACGCCCGCGAGCTGCAACTTAAAGTCGATGCGGTCGCTCTCGCCCTGGGCCTTGAGCTCGGCGATTTCGCCGCGCAGCTGCTCGGCCGTCTCGGCGTTCTTCGCCGCCTCGGCCACCTGTGCCTCGAGCGAGGCGATCTTCTCGTCGCGCTCGGCAATCTGCTTCTCGTAGTCGGGGGTCTCGCCGCCTACTTGCGACTGGCCCTGCTGCGTTTCCTGCTGCTCCTGGCCCTGTTGTTGCGACGCGTCCTGCGCACCCTGCGCGGCTTTCTGGCCGCCATTGGTCTCACCGTTCATGTTCCTGCCTGCCTTTCGTTGGTCCAGGCGGGCAGAGACGAACAATGCCCGCACCTTTACCGGTACGGACATCGTCGCAGCGTGTCACAAGTTGCGGGTTTGCCTAGCTTAGAGCAGGTATCTTTTCGTCTGGGAGTACGCCCTTGTCGAATTCCTTGAGCTTTGAAAGCGAAATCTGGTACTGCCCATTCTTGGGTGGTTTTCGGCCCTCGAACAGGCTCCATACTCGTTCGCCAGGACCGTTGTAGATCTCCTCCAACCTGCCGTTTTCATCAATATGCAGGACTATGAGATAGTCAGGCTTTTCGCTGATACCGACCGAGTTCCTTTGCGTCGTCTTTATCTGAACGAGCCGCCCATCTGGCGTGAAGTGTCTTCCCGGATACATCGCCTCGAGTCTGTTAGTGAGTTCGTAAATCTCGCCGATAATGCTACTAAGTTCCTGTGCCTTGTCCACTGTGATGTACCTCGACTCTTTGCTAAACGTGCAGGTTGAACGCCTGTACGGTCACATGCATCACGCGTTCATCCTCGGCGTTCTGTATCTCGCAATACCATTGCCCCGCTTAATGCTCCTGGCTCGAATGGCATGCTCGTCGAGAGCACCCTGAATGCTTTCCAACACGTTCTCGAAGCTCTTGTTCTCCTTGTTGAAGATGATGACGCTGACCTTCGTGTCTCGCCAGGTGGAATAGGAGAAGAGCTGTTCGATGGCCGATAGGAATGCCTTCTTCCCATGCCATATCTTGCATTCGGCGATGTACGCGACGTGGTCGCCAAAGGGGATATGGATGTCCGTCTTGCCCCTGTTGCGGAAGGTTTCTCCCGTCACGTTGTCGTAATGCGTCCCAAGCATTCCTCTTAGGTAGTCACGCAGCTGCTCTTCGTCGAGGCTCGAGAAAGAAGAGGGTGCCTGCTCCATGAGGGCCCCGCAGTCGCTGATCACTGCATTAATGGCCTCGTAGTCCACATCGGTGATACTGCAGCTTACTTCGCCTCTTGTGTTCGGTACCGGCTTGCTAAAGCACAGCTTCCTCTTGGGCAGTGGAACGGGGCGGGCCATCGGCGCTCCTTCAACCCTGTTGAGGGGTATGTTCAGGCCTTGACGTATCCTGGCAAACTTATCAACTTGTCGTATGCGCTCGTCAATTGCCTTCTCCACTTCGCCGCGTATCGTCTCGTTGAATCGGCGGGCCTCGGTGTTGACTTTCTCCACCTCTGTGTGTATCGCACCGATCTCTTGCGAGAAATGGGCTTCGATGCCTTCCGCGCTTGCATCCCTCTCCAACAGCTCGTATGACAATACGAGGTATCCGATGCCGTCCTTGCCCGGTTTTATGATGCGGTCAACCTCGTAGGCGCCCATGGTGTGCGGGTTTGGCTGCAGCTCGAAGAGACCTGGGTCGCCGGAGAACGGGACTTTGCACGTGACCTTATAACCCGGTCTGTCGAAGAACTTTGGCTCGTCCCTGCTGATTTGATACCAAGTGTTGTATTCCTGCACAGTCTTCTCTGAGATGTCGATGTCCTTTGATTCGGGATACATGACCACGAGGTCAATCTCGTATTCCGAGCAGAAGTAGTCAACCCAAGCATCCCTGTCTGTGCTGTCCATTTCTTTGGCACTCAGCTCAGCGATCTTCTTCTTCATGGCCTTGAGATGGGCGGGGAAAGCTTGGAAAGCGTATGCGCCGTTGAAGCAGTTCATTCGGCTCCTATTCCTCATCCGAGTTGCAGCGCCGGTACACGATGGGCAGCAAGTCGTTATCCATGATTCTCATGTAGGCGTCAGGGTTCTCGCTGAACTTCTCGTACATGTCGGCGCTGTCGGCGAGGATGGCGGCGAGCGCCCTCATCATCACGTCGCCGAAGATCGCCCGCAGGTCGCCCATGCTGTTGGTGCGTGCCTTGGCGACGAACTCCTCGTCCTCGCAGATCTTGTCGGCGCAAGCCTTGATGATCTTGTCCGCCTCGGTCCACTCTGCGCCGAACGCCTCGTTCAGGTGGTCGATGAGCACGCTCAGGCGCTCCTCTTCCTCCTCCTTTGAGACGCCCGCGTTCGCCCCGCCGTTGTGCAGTTCGGTGCTCTCCAGCTTTATGGCCTGGGTGCCCTTGTCCTCGATGCGAAGGTACTCCAGCTCCACCTTGTCGCGCAGGTCGGGCGTGCTGCCGGTGTCCAGGAAGAGCTTCTTAACCAGGAACCCGGCGTAGACGAACAGCCGGTGCAGGTCCTCGTCGCCCAGGCTGATCATCTGCGTGATGAACGAGTACGAGCGCAGGAACTTGCGCAGCAGCGCCTTGAACTCGCGCTTGGGCGTGTCGTCGAGCGCCTGCCAGCGGTCCACCGCTGGCTGCAGCTTTGGCTCGATCTTGCGCAGCACCGCGCTCGGGTCGGGCTCGTCGAAGTAGACGGAGGCGATGGCCTCTACCTTCGAGTATTCGTACACGTGGTAGCCGTCCAGCCGCTCCTGCAGGTTGTAGATGACGTCGGGGTCGGTCGCGGCGTCGAGCTGGGTTGCCTCGTAATAATCAGAGAAGCTCGCCCGTATGGTGTCCCACGTGTTGGCGAAGTCAACTACGAAGGTGCGCTTGCCGGGTATGGAGCATGTGCGGTTCAGGCGGCTCAAGGTTTGTACGGCTGCTACGCCGGTGAGCATCTTGTCTACGTACATCGCGCAGAGCTTGGGCTGATCGAAACCGGTCTGGAACTTGTTGGCGCACACGATGATGCGCTTCTCGTCCGAGTCGAAGAGCTCGGCGGTGCGGGTCTCGGGCACGCCGTTCACCTTCGTCTCGGTGACCTCCTCGCCGTCCACGTCGAGCTTGCCGGAGAACGCCACCATGATCTGGCAGGCGTACTTCTGCTGCTTTACGTATTCGGCCATCGCAAGGTAGAGCCGGTAGGCCATAGGCCGGCTCCAAGTGACGACCATGGCCTTGGCCTTGCCGTCCAGCACGCCCTCCACGTCGTTCATGAAGTGCTCAACGATGATCTGCGCCTTCTGTCCGATCATGGTTGGGTTCCAGTCGACAATCCCCATAAGTGCGCGGTTTGCCTTCATCTCCTTGTACTTGGGGTCGTCTGCGATGGTCTTCACCAGTTTGAAGTAGCTCTCGAAGCAGGTGTAGTTCTCCAGCACGTCCAGGATGAAGCCCTCGTCGATGGCCTGCTTCATGCTGTATAGGTGGAAGGGTCGCGGGATGAGGATGCCGCTCTCATCACGCTTGCAAAGCTCGTCGCGCGTGCCGAACACCTCGAGGGTGGCCGCCTTCGGCGTGGCCGTGAACGCGAAGAAGCTCAGGTTCGGTATCGTCCCCTGCGCCTTCATCTCCTTGGCGAGCTCGTCCTCGTCGTCCCACGGCTCGTCCGGGTCCAGGTCGCGGTCTATGAGCGCCAGCTTCATCTTTGCGTTGGCCTTGCCGGACTGCGAGCTGTGCGCCTCGTCGATGATGACGGCGAACTTCCTGCCGGAGACTTTCGTCTCGGAGCAGATGTAGGGGAACTTCTGGATGGTCGAGGTGATGATCTGCGCGCCTGAGTTCAGAGCCTCGCGAAGGCCGGCCGAGCCGTCTTCCTCGCGGATGCGCACGACCACGACGCGCTTGTGCTCCACGGCGTCGATCGTCTCCGAGAGCTGTGCGTCGAGGTTGCGCCGGTCGGTGAGAATAACCACGGTGTCGAAGACGGGATTGTCATCGGCGTCATGCAGCGACTGCAGATGGTGCGCCAGCCACGCGATGGAGTTCGACTTGCCGCTGCCCGCCGAGTGCTGGATCAGGTAGCTCTTGCCGGCTCCGCTCGCCTTGGCGTCCGCCACCAGCTTGCGCACGGCGTCGAGCTGGTGGAAGCGCGGGAAGATGATCTTCTTCATCGCGGGCGTGTCGGGGTCGTATTCCACGCGAACGAACCGCTGGATGATGTCGAGCAAGCTGTCGGGCGCCAGGATCTCGCGGTACAGGTACTCGGTGCGGTAGCCGTGCGGGTTGGGTGGGTTGCCCGCGCCGTTCTTGCCGTTGCCCCGGTTGAAGGGCAGGAAGAACGACTTCCCGTTCGCGAGCCAGGTGCACATTTCCACGGTCTCGGAGTCCAGCGCGAAGTGCACGATCGCCCGCCGGTTCGCCTTGAACAGCAGCTCCTTGGGGCTTCTGTCGGTCTTGTACTGCTTCACGGCGTGCTCGATGCGCTGTCCGGTGAGGTTGTTCTTCAGCTCCATGGTCACGACCGGTATGCCGTTCAGGAAGAGCACGATGTCCACGGAGTTGTTGAGATCGTCGGGCATCGTGCCGTAGCGCAGCTGCCGCACCACCTCGAAGCGGTTGGCGCGGTAGCGCTTCCAGGCGTCGGGGTTCTTCTCCGTCACTGGCCGGAAATAACACAGGCGGAATTGCGCTCCCGGTGCCATGCGGATGCCGTGTCGCAGCACGTTGACCACGCCGCCGCGCTCGTCATGGGGCTCCAGCTCGTCGCACAGGCGCTTGATGAAACGCTCTTGCGTGTGAGAGCCGTACAGGCTTACGATCTTGGCCCATTCCTCAGGCTGTGTCTCGCGAACGAAGCCGACGAGGGATTCCACCTTGAACGCGAGTTTGCGGTCGTAGTCGGCTTGCGCCGTCGCGTTGCTGTCGAATGTCCTCCATCCGGCAAGGCCGAGTATTGACTCCACGTCGCCCTCGAAGTTCTTCTCCGCCGTCTTCGGCATGGAGGTGGAGTAATACTCGACCGTCACTTGGGGCGTTTTGTCGAAGGTGTCTTCCATGACGCATCTCCTGGTGTAGCTGTCAACTAGCTGGAAAGTCCGTTGGCCGCGATCTGGTTGAAGTCTGGCGTCCAGAGCGCGAGCACGAGCGACCCCACGAGCCCGGATCGCTCGGCGATCTCGTTGCGCCCGAAGGTCTCGTAAGCCTTGAACTCGAAGCCCGTCTCGCCCATGAACTTGAGGAAACGCGGGTTGTGCTGGTACGAGGCAGCCACGAGCGCCGCCGAGAGCACGTTGCCCTTCTCGCTGCCGTAGACGGGCAACTTGTCCGGGTAGCGGTCGTCGTTGATCGATGCGTTCGTCGATTTATCGAGCAGGAGCAGGTTGCCAGGCCTGTTCCTCGTTGCTTCGAACTCCTCACGGCTGCCGTACTCGTCCTGATACCATTCGAAGTGGTCAGTGATGATGTGCTCCACCTCGAAGGGCCGCTTGCTCTTCACGGCTACATACTCCAGATAGTGGCCGGGCTGGTCGCACCCGCGCTCCACGTAGTCGGTGATGCGCGCGAGCATGTGGCGGATGTACTTCTTGGTGTAGAAGTTAAGCCTAAAGTCGTCCCAGGCGTTTTCGATGCTCATGCCGAGGTCGGCGACCTCCTTGCCGAGCTGGGTTGCCAGCTCGGGCACGTCAAGGTTGCGGATGCGCTTCGTCAACTGGAACATCGCGTACTTTATGGTCGAGTAGTCCATGCTCCGGTAGTTGATGGCCCTCGTGTAGATGAGGATGTCGATGAAGCGAGATACGAGCAGGATCTTCCGGTCGATTGTCTCGCCCAAATCTTCGGCTCGAATGGGCGCGAGGCAGAGCTGCGACTGCAGGGTGAAGCTGAGCGCCGCGTTGTAGTAGAGGTACGGCTGCTTCTCGTCGAACGTCCATTCCCAGTGCTTGAGGCGTATGTAGATGTCCGCGAACTTGCAGAACTCCTCGATGAACTGCTCGAACTCGTCTGACGAGTTGAGGCCCAGCCGCGCATGCTCGTCGCGCACCCATTTGTGGAAGCTGCCGCCAATGAGGTCGAAGTCCTCGGGCGTCGCTCCCTTCTTGTTCTCGCGGATGCTCTCGGCATATTTGGCGCGCAGCCACGCCTTGATGCAGTCCTCCTCTTCGCCCTTGCCGAGCTCCTTCAAGGAGAGCATCTTGGCCTTCCAGGCGTCGTTGAGCTTTTCGCGCCGCTTGTCGTCGGCCACTTCGGAGAGAAGGTAGCCCTTGAGCATCTCGGCGGAAGTGAGGCTTAATCCGCGGTCGTTCATCGACACGAACACTTTGTGGGCGTCCTGCTCGGTCTCGGTCACGATCTCGATGAAGTAGACCTTCTCGGTCAGCCAGTCGGCGAAGTACGGAAGCGCCGCATCGTCTATCTCTTCGGGGAACAGGTCGCAGATGTCCTGGTAGCGGGCGTACAGGTTCTTGACACTCTCGCCGTAGCCCTCCGGGTCGAAGTTCTTGCCGTCGTTGAGCGCCTGCAGGCACGGCTCGCGGTCCTCGACCGAGATGTTGAACGATGCGGTGCCGAAGCTCTCCGAATAGATCATCTGGTCCACGGTCGCGATTGTCATGCCCACCTCGAGCAGGCGCCTGCGCAGGTAGATGAGCAGGAGCGACAGCGAAGAGAGGCGCTGCTGTCCGTCGATGATGGCGTTCTCGCGCCCAGCGAGGACGACGCTGCCCATGAAGTACACGCCGTACTGCGCGACGTCCTTGCGCTCGTGGGTGGGGTCGTAGTAGATCAGGAACTCGTCGGTCAGGTCGTCGACGAGCTCTTGAATCTGCTTGAGTTGCCAGGCGTACTCGCGCTGGTAATAGTGGATGGAATACTTCGTGTTTTGAAGTAGCTCCTTGAGGTTCTTCGGTGTTCCGTTGATCTTCTTCATGCTTCCTTCTCCGCCCGGATTCAACTTGTAAGTGCAACGCTTGTGCTTGGGTTGGTGGTTTTAGATTGTAGTCTGCTGGTCTCCTCGTCCCATGCCTCGTTGGGTGTTTTGTATTCGAGCTGTTTCATGGGGGTGTCGTCGGTCTCCTTGACGATCGCGTCGAGCTCGGCCTGGGTCAGGTCGTCGAACGGGGTTTTCTTGGGCAGGTACCGGCGGATCCTGCCGTTCCTGTTCTCGTTGGTGCCGCGCTGCCAGCTGGAGTAGGGGTCGGCGAAGTAGGCGGGCATGCCCAGGGCCTCGTCGACCAGCTGGTGGCAGGAGGCCTCGGTCCCGTTGTCCCAGGTCCGGTCGATGCGCGCCCGGGGCGGCAGGTCCCCGTGGATCTCGTATTCGGCGCGCGCGGTGGCCATGGCGCTCTTGTCGGGGACCAGGCGCGCGAACGGTCCGCGGCTTTTGCGCTCGACCTGCGTGTCGATGCACACGCGCGAGGGGGCCGCGCCTATCACGGTGTATTTGTTTAATGGTTTGTGTGCCGGTTTATCGCGGGTTTGTTGGCCGTGTTACCGGTGAAAAGTTGACCATGTGATCGTGTTGTCGGCGTGGAGAGGCGTTGGCCCGTCCGGTCTTGTTAGATTCCCGAGTTGAGGCAACCATTCGCAGGTATCTCGGGAAGGAAAGGACATGACTGTGCCAACGCCCATACAACAACGTATCAGGATTCTCGACGCGAGGGGTGTGTCCTGGCGTCGCATATCGAGGGAGGTCGGGGTGTCCAGACAGACGGTGCGCAAGTACGCGCAGTTGGAGGACTGCTCGCCGGAGCCCCCGGCCCGTCCTGCGGCGGTCTCGAAGCTCGACCCGTACAAGCCGTTGATCGGCAAGTGGTTGGAGGCGGACCGGTTCATGCCGCGCAAGCAGCGGCATACGGCCAGGCGCGTGTATGACAGGCTGGTCGAGGAGCAGGGGTTCGATGGTTCGTACCAGATCGTGCAGC
>NZ_JGYX01000001.1 GCF_000741215.1 Bifidobacterium pullorum subsp. gallinarum | reverse complement strand
CGCGCCTGGGGCGGGTCGGTCGAGAACGTGAGCGTGCTGGTCGCGATCGGCGTGGACGACACCGGGCATCGTGAGGTGATCGGCGTGACCGAGGGCATGAAGGAGGACAAGGCCAGCTGGGAGCAGTTCATCAGAAGCCTGATCGAACGCGGGCTGAAAGGCGTGCGCCTGGTCGTCGGCGACCGGTGCGCCGGGCTCGTGTCCACCGTGAACGCGATGCTGCCGGACGCCGGATATCAGCGGTGCATGGTCCACTTCATGCGCAACGTGCTCTCCAGGGTCAGCCACAAACACATGGCATGGGCCGCGTCGGCGCTCAAGGCCATATTCGCCATGGAATCCCGGGAATCCGCGTTGGAGAAGGCCGAATGCGTGGCCGCGCAGATGGAATCCACGGGATTGAAGGCCGCGGCCTCATGCCTCAGGGAGGGCGTCGGCGAGGCGACCACCTACCTGCTCGACGAGTATCCCGTCGAGCACCGGCGGCGGATCCGCACGAACAACATGATCGAACGGCTCAACCGGGAGATCCGCCGCAGGACGCGCGTGGTCGGCTCGTTCCCCGACGGCAGGAGCGCGCTCATGCTCGTCTGCGCGCGCATCCGCTACGTCACCGCCAACCAATGGTCCACGCGCCGCTACCTGGACATGTCCCGGCTCGGTGACACCATGCAGTCAACCGACTGAAACCGACCCGGCAACGGGCCAGACCGCTTTTGCGCAAGACTTCGGGCACAACCGAAACCCTTGACAATGTATAGGAGCATCAAAACACAGTCGGATACCCAGATTACTCGACCACCTGCTTCGTGGACATCGGCGTGGAGAATACAGCTCCACCGCCCGCTCACGCTCCTCACGGCTGAACACCATGACATTCCTCTTGTTCAGTCTCCAAGAAAACGTCCGCAGCCCCCAATCAAGTCGAAGTCGAGTATTGTACAAACAAAGTGGTGTAAACCGCCACACTGTACGGGCGGAACAAAACCAGGCTATATCACTCTTAATTATCTATCGTTGCATTATATTTTAATCTTCTTCCAACATTTCCATTACAGACTGCAATTGCAGTTCTGTGATGAAACATATTGATCGATAAAGGTAGCCTGTCAAATGTCTCGTTGCTTTCGGCTTGAAAGCCGATATTTCCGTTTCATCAAGGCTGTCCATTAGTTCATCGTTGGGGCCGGACAAGCTTTGGAACGCTCGGAATCTTTTTTGTTGTTCCGATGACTCGGCAGTGCTGGCGTATTCGGAGTTCTTTGCTGCAGAACAAACGACATATGCATCCATTTGCGCGTATCCTGTCGGCAGGCAGGCCCTACCTATCACGTGCATGAGTATTGCAGTGTCGTAGAGTTTGTAGGTAATGTCCGACTGAATGCTTTCTTTCAGTTGTAACCGTTCGGAACCATTTCGTCTGAAAATAGCACGATTTTTAAACTCAAGAAATACATATCTCTTCTTTATAGTTCTGTCGCTGGGTGGGACAAGTCCGTCCAACGTGGAAGGAACATGTGAAAACGGTGTTGCATCCTTTGACGTCTCAGCTACGGACTGTTCCCGCAGCTGTCGTCGATATGTTCTTACAAATGCTTTAGAATATGCGTCGAAGTCTATGGCCTCATGCTCTTCGTCCGATACGAAATAGGTGTTGTCAGCGTCGCTTTTGCTGAGTTCACGTAACGTCTTACGTGGATATTTTTCAAGTGAAGGCATACCGCTATTGCTGTTGTTCCTAGTCATTGTGAAGCATTTCCTTGAATACGGCCCTGTCGATTTCCCTCAGCGGACGAGACATGGAAGCATACAATTCGCCGATGCCGGAATCAGTCACCTCGCGGAAGCTGTTAGACCCGTCTTCGTTGGCGTCGGCGGTGTAATACCGCAACTGGTCAGAATAATCCTCGATTCCGGAGTATCCCGCCAATGCCTTGAGGAAAAATGGGCTATGCGTGGTGACAATCACTCTGATTCCCATACGTTTAGCGATGAGAACCAATGCATGAGCATACGTGATTTGCCATTCCGGGTGTAGGTGAATTTCCGGTTCATCCAACACTAGAATATCACTTTCGTGAACCACCAGATGTTCAACTAGAAAACGCAACAGCAACATGGCCTTGGAACCCATTGAGGCATTGGCCATGTTTATCGGCTCAGAAAGCTGTTCTCGAATCATAACCATGCCGTGCGTTCCTAGTTTGCTTTGTCCGATGAAACTCTCCTGTAGGAGTTCGATAATTTGCTGCATATCTTCAGTGGCGAGAATGGATTCACTTAGATTCTCGGCCGGATTTTCAGCCTCGTGCCGGAGCGCAGACCAAGCGGCGCTAATGAGTTCTTGCCGATACGACGCTGAATAGCTTCGGTAATCTTGTTGTGTTATATTTCTGCGAAAAGACATCCGATAATATCGACTTCGACGATAGTCAAATGATTCAATGATGTTTGGATCGTCGACGATTAGCACTTTACGCAATTCGTCAGAGGCGTTCGATATAGAAATACAACTGTCTCCTTGAAATGTTGCTTCGCGATCCTGTTCGCCACATGCCTGTCGTTGCTCTGCTAGACGTATGAATGTCTTGTCTTTGACATCTGGGATTCTGCTGGCGATTTGATCATCAAACACCGTTCTAAAAGTGCGCTCTGTAAGAGTTGCACCTTTAGTGCGAACATCGATAGTAATTAATCGCAATATTGCCTGCCGGCACTGTTGTGCATTCTCCGTAGAGGAAAGCAGCCAAGATGTCATCGTTATGACGGCACGTGCCGTTAAAGTTTCTGTGTCCTCTTCTGGTTCTTCCACATCTTCCGATGTGGAGGGGAAGAGTTTATCGGCAATGTCATCATTGGGAATTATGTTGTCCGATTGCGCGTCGTCTTCCAACAAAAATTCGGAATAATGGTCACAAATGATGTTGATATTGTGAATTAAGTCAGATTCATCTTGGATTTGTGATGAAACTTGCACCAAACCCCGTGCGATGATGGTGCATGCATCCCAGCTCGCCCAGCTCGCGCGTGGCAACGCACGCCTTATAGTTCGCACAATCGAATCCTGCATGTCGATGCGGATTTTTTCAGCAAAATTCTCAAAACTGTTCAGCAACGCGAAAGCAGCCTTGCCAATGGTGCTTTTGCCGGTATCATTACGGGCGGCGATTACCGTGATGCCGTCGATTGTGATATCGGCATCCCGAATCTTACCTAGGTTGTGAATCGTCAGCTGCATAATGTCAGTCTAGCCTTTTCTCGGAAATTCCGCGTACCGTCGACGTGCCTCACGTTTTTTGAGCGCGAAATGTGTAGTGGTGCCTCATCGGGAATAAGCGCGAAACCGGGTCGGTCTGTTTGGCTGGTCTCATGGAAGACAGGATCGGCATGGCGACGAAGCATCAGATCACCCTGCGGTTCAGGGACGAGTACGCGAAGGCATCGAAGAAGGACAAGGGCGTCATCCTCGACCGCATGTGCGAGACGCTGGGCATAGACAGAAGCACCGCCAGACGCAGGCTCGCCGCGGCCTCGCGCGAGGGATCCGCCGAACGACGGCGGGCCGAGCGTCCGTGCCGGTATTCGAACAGGTCGAGGGAGCTGCTGCGGGAGGTGTGGATGTTGATGGACATGCCGTGCGGCAAGTATCTGAAGGCGATGCTGCCGCAGTGGCTGCCCGTGCTGCGCGCGTGCGGGGAGCTCGACGACTATGACGGGCCGTGTTCGACGAGCTCATGGCGACGGGTGCGGCCACGGTCGACCGGTACCTCAGACCGGTGCGCGACGCGGCCCGGCCCAGGGGATTGGCGTCCACGCGGCCGGCAGGCGAGCCGCTGCGCAACTCGATCACGATCAGGAAGGCGTCCGACGAGCTGGACGGGCTTCCCGGCGACGTGGAGGCCGACACCGTCGCCCACTGTGGTCCCAGCCTCAGGGGCGAGTTCTGCCGCACTTTGACCGTGGTCGACTTCGCGACCGGGTGGACCGAGAACGCGTCCGCCCGCAACAACGCGTACCGCAACCTCTCCCTGGCCGAGGCCGTGATCGAGGAGCGTCTCCCGTTCCGTATCCGCTCCCACGGACGGCGACAACGGCAGCGAGTTCATCAACGCGGACTTCATCGCCCACCTCCAGGCCATCGACGTGGAGCAGACCAGGAGCCGGCCGTACCGGAAGAACGACCAGGCCACCGCCGAATCCAGGAACAACCACGTCGTCAGACGCCACGCGTTCTATTACCGGTACGAGCCGCCCGAGCTCGACCTGCTGAACGAGCTGTGGGAGCTCGTCTCGATCAAGATGAACCTGTTCACCCCATCCAAGAAGCCCATCGGCAGATCCTGCACGCGCGACGGCAGGCCGCGGCGCGTCTACGACCGGCCCGCGACCCCGTGGGAGAGGCTCAAACGGCTCGACGAACGGGACCGCGCCGACGGCGGCGCCGGGTTCATCCTGCCCGGCCGGCGCGAACGGATCGAGACGATCCTCGCCGAAACCAACCCGGCCGAGCTCGTCCGACGAGTCCACGCCATCCAGGACCAACTCGAGGACATGGCACTGCCCCGCACACGCCGGCTCGAGAAAAGACTCGGCCCCGACATGGCATACTTGGACAGGACACTCGCCCGCATCACGGGCGTCCAACCGGAAGACCACAACAACGACACACCAGCCGACACCGACTAGGATCTCGCGCCCACTTTTGGTGAGGCACCAGCCACAGTTTCGCGCTCACTTTCAAACGAGGCACCTCGCGCCTCACTATCTACCCCACATACTCCACATGCGCGAACTCCGGCACCTTGTACCACTTGACCGGGTAGCCGGCGCCGTGGGCGCAGAACACCGAATCGGGCGTATTCTCCAGGTCCGCCTCCGGATCATAGTGCGCCTCTCGCACCACGCGCTCCTCGTCATGGCACGGGCGGTAGCCGGCGAACGTGCAGCTCAGCCGCCCTCGACCATGCGTGTACGCGTTCACGTCCATCGCGTAGTCGCGCATCTCGGAGACCGGGCACTCCCCCGTCAGCACGGCGTAGTCGGCATCCGTCGCGGAACCGGTAGACGCAGCCGCGCCAGAACCGAAACCAGCGCCCGCATCGTCTCCCATCTCGAAGGTACCCGCCAGGCGCTGAATATCGGACATCGCCCGTCCGACCATATCCTGCGGCACCTCCAATCGGAACCGGTACCACGGTTCCAGCACACGGCAATACCCGTATCGGCCGGCGTGTCCAGTCGTCACAGCGCCGCCGTCGCTATCCGAACCACGATCACCCGACTGTACACCGCCCGACATCGCTTCCTTCACGAACTCAGCATCGGTCTGTCCTTCCGCCGCCGACGGTCGCCCCGAAACGCCCGCGCGCAGCTCCATCAGCCCCTGCCGTACGGCCCGGTATGTGGCCTGCCGGAAATCGCCGCCCTCCGTATGCTTCAAGTGCGCGCGACCAGCCACCAGCGTCAGCTTGACATCGGTCAGGAGTGCGCCGATCAGCACGCCCAAGTGCTCGCGCTCCCCCAGATGCGTCATGATCAGCCGCTGCCAATTGCGGTCCAGCACGTTCTCGCTCACCGCGGTCGCAATCTGTACGCCGCTGCCCGGCGCGCCCGGCTCCAGCCGGATATGCGCCTCGGCATAATGCCGTAGCGGTTCGAAATGGCCGACCCCCTCAATCGGTGCCGTGATCGTCTCCCGATACAGGATGCCGCCCGGGCCGAACACCACGTCCAGACCGAATCGATCATGCAATTCCTGCTGGATGATCTCCAACTGCACGGCGCCCATCAGCTGCACATGCACCTCACGCAGCCGCTCCTGCCAGACCACATGCAGCAGGGGATCCTCGTCCTCCAGTTCGCGCAGCGCGGTGATGACCTTGTGCAGGGTCAGGTCGTCGAATGCCGGCGCGAGCGGCACTGCGGCCTCCGCGTCGGATTCGGCGTTCTTCGATTGCTCGCCATCAGATTCGGTTCCCTGTTCCGGCTCCGACGCAACTGCCGCGGCCGTGCGCGCAGCGGCGGCGCGTTCGGCGAGCGCGTCCAGGTCGGTGTCCGGAGGGAGCACGGTGTAGGTGAGCACCGGCTGGATGCTGGGCGATTCCGCATCGGGTTCCATACCGAGGCCTTCACCTGGGAAGGTGTGGGTCAGGCCGGTGACGGCACAGACACTGCCGGCGGGGATGTCGGTGGCGATGTCGAATTTGGCGCCGTTATAGACGCGGACCTGATCGGCCTTCTCCTGCCAGACGGATTGCGGGGCCGTTCCCCCATCCGGCTGCGAGGGGACTCCGCCCGACGGAACGGACGAGTCGCGAGCGTTGGTGAGCAGAGCCTTGGCCTTGAGCGTGCCGCCGGTGACTTTGAGCCAGGTGAGGCGATTGTGCTGGGCGTCATGGGAGATCTTGTAGATGCGCGCGCCGAACTCCGCAGGCCACTGCGGCTCACGCACGTAGGTCTCCAATCCGGTCATGAACTCGTCCACACCGTCGAGCTTCAACGCCGAGCCGAAGTAGACGGGGAACAGCTTGCGCTCGGCGATCATGGTCCGCAGCCGCGTCAGCGTGATGCCGCCGGTTTCCAGATACTCGTCCATCGCCGATTCATCGAGCGTGGCAACATTCTCGACATCTTCCGCGTGCCGCCACTGGGCGGCCTCGATGAGCGGCACCGAATGAGCCGCGTCGGCATCCGTACGACAGGCATCGGCACCAATACCGGTGCCGGAGTCGGGACCAAAGGCCGAGGCAGGCGCCGGCAGCTCGTAGATGGCGTCGGACAGGCGACGGCGCAAATCGGCGAGCGCCGCGGCTCTATCGGCGCCGGCGGCATCCATCTTGTTGACGAAGATGAAGGTGGGTATCTGGTATCGGGCGAGCAGTCGCCACAGGGTTTCGGTGTGGCCCTGCACGCCGTCGGTGCCGGAGACCACGAGAATCGCGTAGTCGAGCACACGCAGCACACGTTCGGTTTCGGCGGCGAAGTCCACGTGGCCGGGTGTGTCCAGCAAAGTGAGGTCCAGATTGCCGCAGCGCACGGATGCCTGGTGGGCATGGATGGTGATGCCGCGTTGTTTCTCCAGCGATTCGGTGTCGAGGAAGGCGTCGCCGTGGTCCACGCGACCGAGTTTGCGGATGCGTCCGGAGCGGTACAGCAGCGCTTCGGATAACGTGGTCTTGCCCGCGTCCACATGCGCCAGGATACCCGCCACGATATGCGTCATACCATTCACTCCAATCCCTTGTCACCGCATCATATCCAGATTACCGGTTCCGTCGTTGACCAATTGAAGGACAAGATCTCCCACCAGTGCGGGTATGGGAAAGTCCCCGATGATTTCGGGGACTTTCCCGGTCGATAACCTGCGTTCAGCAGCCGGTTGAGACGCCTATGCGCCCGGTCCTGTGTCAGGCCTTGGCGACCTCGATGCCGAGGTCGGCGGCGGTATCGCTGGCCGTGATCTCCAGCGTGGTGGCCAGGGTCTCGCCGGCGATCAGGTCGCGGAACTGTTCGGCCTTCGGGGCGTCGGCGGCCGGCACCGTGAGCGTGAGCACGATGCGGTCGGCGATGTCGAGTCCGGCCTCCTTGCGGGCGTCCTGCACGGAGCGGATCGCGTCGCGGGCGTAGCCTTCGGCGATCAGGTCGTCGTTCAGCGTGGTGTCGAGGATCACGAAGCCGCCGGTCGGCAACGCCGCGGACACGATGCTGTCGGCATCGGACGGGTTCGCCTCCTCCACGCGGTTGATCAGCTCATACTCGCCCTCCTCCAGCGCGATCTCGCCGGACGGGATCTCCACCACCGGCGCACCGGCGGCGTCCACATGCCAGGCACCGGACTTGGAGGCCTTGATGGCGAACTGGACGTCCTTGCGCAGACGCTTGCCGGCCACGCGGGCGTTGACGCGCAGCTCGTTGATGATCCGCAACCCGTGCTCGGCGGCCTCATCCAGCGTGCACAGTTCCACGGCCTTGATGTTGAGCTCGGACTTCAGGATGTCCGCATAGGCGCGCACCGCATCCGGGTTCTCGGTGACCACAGTCATGCGGGCCAACGGCTGACGCACGCGGATCTGCTCCGCCTTGCGCAGCGAGAGCGCGGCGGACACCACCTCACGCACCTTCTCCATTGCATCCACCAGCGCCGGGTCATCCACCAGCACACGGCCCAGTTCGGTCGCCTCTCCGGTCGCGGCGTCCGCCAGCGCCGGCCAATCGGCCAGATGCACGGATTCGCCGCCGGTCAGGCCGCGCCACACGGCCTCGGCCTCCATCGGGGCGAGCGGTGCGAGCACACGCATGAACGTCTCCAACGCGGTGTACAGCGTGTTGAACGCGTTCTCGTCCTCGTTCCAGAACCGGTCGCGGGTGTTGCGGATGTACCAGTTGGTCAGCAGGTCGATGTAATCGGTCACCGCGTCGCATGCGTCGGAGATCGCGAACTCGTCGAGGGACTTGGTCGCAGACTCCACCAGGCGGCGGGTGCGGGCCAGCAGGTAGCGGTCCATCTCGGGCAGCGCGGCCACCTCGTCGGCGCGCAGCAGGCGCGCGTCATACCCGGCACCGCCGTTCGCGGCGTTCGCATACAGCGTGAAGAAATAGTACGAGCTCCACACCGGCAGCATGACCTGACGCACCGTATCACGGATGCCATCGGCGGTCACGATGAGGTTGCCGCCGCGCAGGATCGGCGAACTCATCAGGAACCAACGCATCGCATCGGAGCCGTACTGGTCGAACACGCCGTTGACGTCCGGGTAGTTGCGCAGGTGCTTCGACATCTTCTGGCCGTCGGAGCCGAGCACGATGCCGTGGCAGATCACGTTCTTGTACGCCGGCTTGTCGAACAGCGCGGTGGCCATGATGTGCAGGGTGTAGAACCAGCCGCGGGTCTGGCCGATGTACTCCACGATGTAGTCGCACGGGAAGTGCTGCTCGAAGAACTCCTTGTTCTCGAACGGATAGTGGAACTGCGCGAACGGCATCGAACCGGATTCGAACCAGCAGTCGAGCACGTCGGTGATGCGGCGCATCGTGGACTTGCCGGTCGGGTCGTCCGGGTTCGGACGGGTCAGGTTGTCGATCCACGGGCGGTGCATGTTGACCTCGCCCTTGTCGTCGCGCGGGTAGTCGCCGAAGTCGGCCTTGAGCTCCTCCAGCGAGCCGTAGACGTCCACGCGCGGATGGGCCGGGTCGTCGGAGACCCACACCGGGATCGGCGAGCCCCAGAAACGGTTGCGGGAGATCGACCAGTCGCGGGCGTTGGCCAGCCACTTGCCGAACTGGCCGTCCTTGACGTTGTCCGGGATCCAGTTGATCTGCTGGTTGAGTTCAAGCAGACGGTCCTTGATCTTGGTGACGGACACGAACCAGCTGGAGACCGGCTTGTAGATCAACGGGGTGGCGCAGCGCCAGCAGTGCGGGTAGGAGTGCACATAGCTCTTCTCCTGGAACAGGATGGCGCGGTGCTCCTCCGGCACGGCGGCCAGCGGGCCGTCGCCGGCGCGCAGGTTGCGCAGGATCGGCAGGTTGGCGTCGAACACGAACATGCCCTCATACTCAGGGCACAGCGACGTGAACGTGCAGCCCGCGTCAAGCACGTCCACGGACGTGATGCCGTGGGCGTTCAGCGTGTTCATATCGTCCTCGCCGTAGGGGGCCTGGTGCACCAGGCCGGTGCCCTCGGTGGTGTCCACGTAGTCGGCGGTGAAGATCTGGTAGGCGTTGGGGCCCGGGGTGCCGCCCTCGGCGAGCGCGTCCTCGCCCGCGAAGTACGGGAAGACCGGCCAGTAGCGCCAGCCGACCATGTCGGCGCCCTTGAGTTCGCGCACAACCTCGTAGCCCTCGCCGAGTTCCTTGGCGTAGGAACCAAGCAGGGCCTTGGCGAAGTAGAACTTCTTGCCGGCGAACTTGCCCTCGACCGGTTTGACCTCCACGTAGTCGATGTCCGCGCCGACCACGATCGCGAAGTTCGTGGGCACGGTCCACGGCGTGGTGGTCCAGAACACGGCGTAGGCGTCGTCCTCGTCCTTCAGCTTGACGGCCACGGACACGGTGGTGTCCTGACGGTCCTGGTACACGTCGGCATCCATGCGCAGCTCGTGCGCGCTCAGCGGCGTCTGGTCCTTCGGGCAGTACGGCAGCACGCGGTAGCCCTGATAGGCCAGACCCTTGTCGTACAACTGCTTGAACGCCCACATCACCGATTCCATGTACGGGATGTTCAGGGTCTTGTAGCCGTGCTCGAAGTCGACCCAGCGGGCCTGACGGTGCACGTAATCCTGCCATTCGTTGGTGTACTTGAGCACGGATGCGCGGCAGGCGTCGTTGAATTTGGCGATGCCCATCTGTTCGATCTGGTCCACCGACTCGATGCCCAGCTCCTTCTGCGCCTCAAGCTCGGCGGGCAGGCCGTGGGTGTCCCAGCCGAAGACGCGGTTGACCTTGCGGCCCTTCATGGTCTGGTAGCGCGGGATCACGTCCTTGGCGTAGCCGGTCAGCAGGTGGCCGTAATGCGGCAGGCCGTTGGCGAACGGCGGGCCGTCGAAGAACACGAACTCGTTCTGGCTGTGGTCGCCGGACGGGTTGCGGTCGATGGACTTCTGGAAGGTATCGTCTTTGTCCCAATAGTCGAGAACGTCGGTCTCCAGCTGCGGGAAGCTCGGGTTCGGAGCGACGTTGACGCTCTGCTCGCCAGCTGCGGCCTTGGGATACACATGGGAATGGGTGGTTTCGCTCACCGTGTCTCTCCTCGTGCAGGTCTGTTCCGTTACTTCTACTGCCACGAGGACGACGGCGATTGGGATCCGGATATGGTCCGGCTTGGGGTCGATGCCCCGCCCGGCCATGTCACCGGCGTCCGCGATCGCCACCGCGGTACCACCTCGCTTGCCGCACCGCCGGATGCCGCGAGGCTCCCCGCCCCGTGCGATCCCGATGCGACCGCTTGCGTCCGGCTGTGTCGGGCCGGTCCCGTCGGTTCTACTGGGAGCGGGGCGCTTGTGGTGCCGCCGCACCGTTCTTCCGATGGCTCCCCGCTGATAACGGATCATCGCCGTGAACGCCGCCCATTGTAGCACCCCGGTGGGAACGGTCCCCACTCCCGTTCCGTCCCCGGCCAACACGCCCGGCCTCACCGGACTCTGACACTTTTGTGACCCTGATACAAGTTCAAAACCTTGATTTTCCAACGTTTTGCGGAATGTGTCAGAGTCACGATGCATCAGAGTCCGTTGAGGCCGGGCGTGTTGCGACCGGAGGGGGATCAGGCCGTGGCCTTGCGATAGGCCTCGGTCAGGTTGGCCGCGACCTGCTCGCCGGCCTCGCCGAGAATCACGCTCAGCGAACGCAACGGCATGCTGCGCAGGAACATGACCATCAGCGCGCTGTCCGGGATGATCGGGCGACCGGCCTCCTTGCCCATGTCGTCGAGCACGTGCTGCAGGATCGGCGCTCCGATCGGATCGTCGAGCCATTCGCCGAAGGTCGACCATTCGTCGAGGTTCATGATCTTGCCGTCGTCGTCGATCTCGACGCCGAGCCGCGAGATGATGTCGCGCGAGGATACGCCGACCTCGACCGTGTAGGTGCCGCCCTCCACATGCCAGTCGTCGAACCGCTCCGACCAGTAGGCGAAGGCGCGGTCGTCCAGCGCGATGGTGACGTTCTTCGACTCGCCGGGTTCGAGCGCGACCTTGGCGAAGCCCTTGAGCTCGTGCACCGGGCGTGCGACCTTGGCCTTCGGCGGGGCCACGTAGACCTGCACGGTTTCGGCGCCGGCCACATCGGAGGTGTTGGTCACGGTCACAGTCACCTCGGCGGTGCGCGGACCGGTCTTGGCCACGGTCGCGTCGTGCACGTCGAACGTGGCGTAGGACAGGCCGTAGCCGAACGGATAGGTGACCTGCTTGCGGAAGGTGTCGTAGTACCGGTATCCGACGAACACGCCCTCGCCGTAATCGACGCGGCCCTCCTCGCCCGGCCAGTTCATGGCGGACGGATCGTCGTTCACATCGTCGATGATGGTCTGCGCGAGTTTGCCGGACGGGGCTTCGTCGCCGAAGATCACGTCGGCGAGCGCCGCGCCGCCGGCCTGTCCCAACAGCCAGGTCTCCAGGATCGCCTTGGCGCGGCCCCGCCACGGCATCGAGACCACGGAACCATTCGACAGCACGACCGCCACGTTCGGGTTCGCGGCGGCCACGGCATCAAGCACCTCGACCTGCTTGGCGGGGATGTCAAGCGTGGTGCGGTCGAAGCCTTCGGACTCGTAGGCGGAGGGCAGGCCGAGGAACAGCAGTACGACGTCGGCCTGCTGGGCGGCCGTCACGGCCTGCTCGGTCAGCGCCGGGTCCTGCGCCGCGTCGTCCAGCGTGAAGCCGGGGGCGAAGTCGGCCGCGACGCCGCGCTCCTCGAGCGCGTCGAGGAAGCTGGTGAGCTTGGTCGGGTTGATCAGCGAGGAGCCGGCGCCCTGGTAGCGCGGCGTGCGGGCGAATTCGCCGATGACGGCGATCTTGGCGCCCTTGGCGACCGGCAGGGTGGCGTCCTCGTTCTTGAGCAGCACCATCGATTCGACGGCGGCCTGGCGGGCGACCTCGTTGTGGGCGTCCACGTCGTACCGGTAGCCGTCCCGGCTCATGGCGGGGCGGGCCTTGGCGACCAGGTCGATCATGCCCTGGGCCATCTCGTCCAGCTGGGTGGCGGGGATGCGCCAGTCCTTGCCTGCGGCCACGATCTGGTCGTCCGTGTTGCTCGGCGGCATCTCCAGGTTCAGACCGGCGTTGAGCGCGGCCACACGGTCGCTGACCGCGCCCCAGTCGGACATGACGATGCCCTTGAAGCCCCATTCGCCGCGCAGCACGTCGGTGAGCAGCCAACGGTTCTGCGAGGAGAACACACCGTTGATCTTGTTGTACGAGCACATGACGGTCCACGGCTGGGCGGTTTTGACGATGTATTCGAAGGCCGGCAGGTAGATCTCGCGCATGGCGCGCGGGGAGATCGTGGCGCTGATGCGCAGACGGTCGGTCTCCTGGTTGTTGGCGGCGAAGTGCTTCAGCGAGGTGCCCACGCCCTTGGACTGCACGCCCTTGACGATGCCGACGGCGGTGTGGCCGGCCAGGTACGGGTCCTCGCTCCAGTATTCGAAGCAGCGGCCGCCGAGCGGGTTGCGCTTGATGTTGACGCCGGGGCCGAGGATGACGGCCACCTGCTCCTGGATGCATTCCTCACCCATCGCTTCGCCGACGCGTTCGACGAGTTCCGGGTTCCACGAGCAGGCCATGCCGGCCGCCGGAGGGAAGCAGGTGGCGGGCACGTTCTCCTCGACATCCATCGATTCGGTGTTCCGGGCCTTGCGCAGGCCGTGCGGACCGTCGGTGATGGTGTAGTTCGGTAGGCCCTTGTCCGCCACATTGCCCAGACTCCACGGGTTGGTGCCGCTGGTCAGCGCGGCCTTCTCCTCAAGGGTCAGGTCGTTCACGGAGGGATAGTCGCTCATCGGTTTCGCTCCTTGCATATCTTCTTCGATCCTGCCGCCGGCGGCGCGATTCCTCACTCGAATTACCAACCGGTCGGTAAAAGTAGTGTATCACCGGTCTCGCCTCACAGGCAACAAGTGCGTGGCGTGGTAATGTCGCAGATAACAGACCATTCGGTCGGTAGAAGGTCGCGGCGCCCATGCCCGAACCCGCCAGCGATGGCGCACCGACCGGACCGGAACACCGGCGGCGGATGCAGCCACCCGCCGGCCGCCACACGCCACACAAGGAGCATCCCATGCCGCATCGAGATCCCGAACGACTGCGCCAGATCGAACGCACCGCGGCCGAACTGTTCGGACGATCCGGATACTACGCCACGTCGCTGCAGTCGCTCGCCGACGCGGTGGGTCTGACCAAGGCAGGACTGCTGCACTACGTCGGCAGCAAGGACAACCTGCTGACCCTGGTCATGCGCGACGTGTACGACGCCGACGCCATGGCCAAGCTCGGCGCGGACGGCAACGACCAACCCGTCGGAACGGTGTCGTTGCCCGGATACCTGCGCGACATCGTGGCCCAGAACGCCGAGCGCCCGCATCTGGTCCGGCTGTTCACGATGCTCAACACCGAAACCCTCAACCCGGACCACCCGGCGCGCCAGTACTTCCAGGACAGGGAGCGGCTGCTGGAGCATCTGGCGGACAACCCCTGTTGGCGGATTCCCGAAGGCGTGGACGTCCACGCTACACTCAACGCGGCGATGATGGCGATGGACGGCATCCAGATCAAATGGCTGCGCGAGCCCGACCGCGACCTGGTGGCGATGTGGAAGCAGATCGAGCCGGCATTGTTCCCCGAAACGATCTGGGGCCCGATCGACTGAGCCGACCTCTCCCGCCACCACTCCCGGATTCCCCTCACCATAACCCTCGACCCCAACACGCCCGGCCTCTGCGGACACTGACACTTTCGTGACCACGATACAAGTTCAAAACCTTGATATTTCAACGTTTTCAAGAATGCATCAGAGTCACGAAGTGTCAGAGTCCGCAGAGGCCGGGCGTGTTGAAGCAATTGTGTCACAGTCCACACAGGCCGGGCGTATCGTGCGCACATCTGGACCCGACTGCCACGCCGAAGGCCCACCGCGTGCACCGCCGTGGAACCGGCATCTGCCACATTGCATGCCATACCCATGACCGCCCTTCACTGACCGCGTCCACCTTGACGCCGAAGCATGGGCACCATCATGGCATATCCCGGATTTGAACACGCCAACCGTCAGCGTGCCTGCGGCGCCACCCCGACCGAGCCGCGCTGCACGAACACCGTGGGGATCCGCCGGTTCTCCGCACGACGTTTCCGCTTGGCACCGATCCTGGCCAGCAGCATCTCCACCCCCTGCCGGCCCATGTCGGCCGTCTGCTGCGAGATGATGGCGACCTGCGGACTCATCAAGCGGAACGCGTCGATATCGTCGAACGACACCACGGACAGGTCCTCCCCCACATCCATGCCGCGGTCGTGGAGCAGGCCGATCAGCGCAATCGCATCCGGCGAGTACGCGCAGAGCATCGCCGTCGCGTCCTCCGCCAACAGCGCCATCAACGCGTCCTTGCGTGAACGGGACGAATTGTCGCAGTCCACAACAACCGCACCATCCTCCCCCAGCAGTTCGCCCGCAATGGCGCGGAACGCCGTCTCACGTTCATTCACGTTGACCGACCCCAGCGAGGAATGCGCCACGAACCCCACACGCCGGTGCCCCAGCTGGCGCAACGTATCCACCGCACTCTCAATGCCCGGATACGGATCCGAAACCACCGACGGCACCGTATCGAGCCCCTCCACGGTACGGTCGACGAACACCAACGGCAGGTCGCGGTCGATGAGCGACCTGATACCCGGGGAATCGGCGCCCTCCGGCACCACGATGGCGCCATCGATGCGCTGGCCAAGCAGCGTGGTGATGAACGCGTCCTGCCGCTGCACATCCTCGGCGGACGTGCCGATCAGCGTGCTGTACCCCTTCTCGTACAGCTGCTCCTCCATCGAGGAAACCAGATCGGCGAAGAACGGGTTGCGGATATCCGGCACCAGCAGACCCACCGTTCTGGACTCGGACAGGCGGATGCCCTGCGCCCTGGAATCCGGCACATAGCCCAACTCGTCCACGGTCTTGCGCACCAGCGCCTTGGTCTCGTCGGAGAAACGCCCCTTGCCATGCAGGATCTGCGAGACGGCCGTAATCGACACCCCCGCTTTTTGGGCCACATCACGTATCGTCGCGAAAGCCATTGGTCCCCTTCCTCATCGTCTACAACAGCTTACCCCCAAAACATCGTACGCATACGGCACTTCCTCAATCGTTTTACCCTACGCGCACATACGGGTGCCGGATACGGCGCGACGTCCGCCGCGGCCACATCCGCATGTGGCTTCGACGGACGTCGCGTTGCCAAGAGCACTGCACCCGGTCCGGCGTGCGGCCGGCCCGGATCAGTCGAGCTCGATGGCGCCGGTGTACAGCTGGTAGTACTCGCCCTTCTTCTCCAGCAGCTCCTCGTGGGTGCCGCGCTCGATGATGCGGCCGTGGTCGAGGACCATGATCACGTCGGAGTTGCGGATGGTGGACAGGCGGTGGGCGATGACGAAGACCGTGCGGCCCTCCATCAGCGCGTCCATGCCGGCCTGCACGACGGCCTCGGTGCGGGTGTCGATCGAGGAGGTGGCCTCGTCCAGGATCAGGCACGGCGGGTTCGCCACGGCGGCGCGGGCGATGGAGATCAGCTGGCGCTGGCCCTGCGACAGGCCGGAGCCGTCGCCCTTGAGCACCGTGTCATACCCCTGCGGCAGCATGCGGATGAAGCTGTCGGCGTTCACCAGCTCGGCCGCCTTGATGCACTCCTCGCGCGTGGCATCCGGGTTGCCGTAGCGGATGTTGTCCATCACGGTGCCGGTGAACAGGTTCACGTCCTGCAGCACGATGCCCAGCGACCGGCGCAGATCCTGCTTGCGGATGCTCTTGACGTTGATGCCGTCGTAGAGGATCTGGCCTTCCTGGATGTCGTAGAAACGGTTGATCAGGTTGGTCACCGTGGTCTTGCCTGCGCCGGTGGCGCCGACGAGCGCGACCTTCTGGCCCGGCTCGGCGAACCAGGTGATGTCGTGCAGGACCGGCTTGTCCGGATCGTAGCCGAAGGTCACGTTGGTGAACCGCACGTCGCCGCGCAGCAGCGTGAGCCTGCCATCGGGCGACGTGACGGCGTTCTCGCGCGCGTCCATCGCGATCTCGTACGCGCGGCCCTTCAGGGTCTTGGCGTAGTTCAGCGAACGGGTGCCGTCGTCGCTGGCCTCGCGCTTCCAGGCCCAGTGGTGGGTCGGCCGCAGCGTCTCGGTCATCGTGCGGCCGTCGGAGGCCAGCTCCACGTTGACCAGGCGCACGGTGCCCTTGTCGCTCTCCGGCGGCTCGTCCATCAGCGCGAAGATGCGGGAGGCGCCGGCCAGGGCCATCATGACCATGTTGAACTGCTGGGAGACCTGGCCGATCGGGTTGGTGAACGAGCGGGAGAGCGTCAGCAGCGAGATCAGCGCGCCGACGGTCAGGTCGCCCGTGCCGGACAGGCCGAAGTTGCCCACGCCGGCCAGCGCCATCGCGCCGCCGACCACGGCCAGCAGGATGTACAGCAGATAGCCCATGTTGTTGACCACCGGCATCGTGATGTTGCCGTAGATGTTGGCCTGGGCGCTGGCATGGAACAGCTCCTCGTTCTTGGCGTCGAACGTGGCGGCGGTGGCCGGCTCGTGGTTGAAGACCTTGATGACCTTCTGCCCGTTGACCGACTCCTCCACGAAGGCGTTGACCTCGCCGAGGGACTGCTGCTGCTTGAGGAAGAAGCGGCCGGAGCGGCCGACGATCACGCGCACGACGCCGAACAGCAGCACGGAGAACGCGAGCACGAACAGCGTGACCGGAACGGACAGCCACAGCATGGAGACCAGTGCGGCGAGCGCGGAGATCGAGGACTGGAACATCTGCGGGAACGACTGGCTGATCGCCTGGCGCAGCGTATCGGTGTCGTTGGTGTAGCGGCTCATGATGTCGCCGTGCTCGTGCGTGTCGAAGTACTTGATCGGCAGCAGCTGCTGGTGGGCGAACATCTCGTCGCGGATCTCCTTGAGCACGCCCTGCTCCACGTTGACCAGGAGCCATTGGGTGAGCCAGGAGCAGAAGGTGCCGACCGCGTACAGGCAGGCCATGGTGGTCAGCACCTGGATCAGCGGGGCCCAGTCGGGGTTGTCGAGACCCACGATCGGCAGGATGTAGTCGTCGATCAGCGACTGCAGGAACAGCGCGGATCCAGCCTGCGCGGCCGCCGACACCAGGATGCAGACCACCACGATGGCGACCTGGATCTTGAATTTGAAGATGTAGCCGAACAGGCGCTTGATGGTGCCCGGCGCCGCCTTGGTGCGTTTGAGCACCGGGCTGCGATCGCTGAATTTCTCTTCAGCCATGCGTTGCACGTCCTTCTTGCTTGCGTTCTTTTCGGTTGCGGTGGAAGCGGTCTGCGTCATCACTGCTCACCCGCCTTGTTCTGGGTCTGCGACTCGTAGATCTCGCGGTATTCGTCG
Source organism: Bifidobacterium pullorum subsp. gallinarum (assembly GCF_000741215.1). Taxonomy (GTDB): domain Bacteria; phylum Actinomycetota; class Actinomycetes; order Actinomycetales; family Bifidobacteriaceae; genus Bifidobacterium; species Bifidobacterium pullorum_B. The sequence continues at coordinate 525,662 of NZ_JGYX01000001.1, read as the reverse complement.
CAGGTCTGGAGCAGTTCCTCATGTGTGCCCCTGGCGATGATGCGGCCGGCGTTCATCACCAGGATCAGGTCGGATTCCTCGACCGACGCCACGCGCTGAGCGATGATGATCTTGGTGGTGTCCGGGATCTCGTGGTGGAAGGCCTCGCGGATCAGCTTGTCGGTCTTGGTGTCGACGGCGCTGGTGGAGTCGTCCAGGATCAGGATCTTCGGCTTCTTCAGCAGGGCGCGGGCGATGCACAGACGCTGGCGCTGACCGCCGGAGACGTTGGTGCCGCCCTGTTCGATGTACGTGTCGTACTTCTTCGGGAACTCCTGGATGAAGCCGTCGGCCTGCGCGAGCTGGCAGGCGTGGCGGATCTCCTCGTCGGTGGCGTCCGGGTTGCCCCAGCGCAGGTTCTCGGCGATGGTGCCGGAGAACAGGATGTTCTTCTGCAGCACCATGGCCACCTGGTCGCGCAGGGACACCAGGTCGTAGTCGCGCACGTCCACGCCGCCGACCTTGAGTGAGCCCTGCGTCACGTCGTACAGTCGCGGCACGAGCTGCACCAGGCTGGACTTGGCGGAACCGGTGCCGCCGACGATGCCGACGGTCATGCCGGATTCGATCTTCAGGTCGATGTCGTCGAGCACGGGCTTCTCGGAGCTGTCGGAGTAGCGGAAGGTCACGTGATCGAATTCGATCGAGCCGTCCTTGACCTCCGTGACCGGGTTCTCATGGTCGCGCACGGTGCTGATCTCGTTGAGCACCTGGCAGATGCGTTCGGCCGAGGCGCGCGAGATGATGACCATGACGAAGATCATGGAGATCATCATCATGCTCATGAGGATCTGCAGCGCGTAGGTGACCAGCGCGGTCATGTCGCCGGTGGTCAGGCCGAGCGCCGGATCGTTGCCGGAGGCCACGATCTGCTGCGCGCCGACCCAGGAGATGACGATGAGGGCCGTGTAGATGCACAGGTTCATGGCCGGGGCGTTGAAGCTCAGGATCTTCTCGGCGCGCACGAAGTTGTTGTAGATCGTCTCGGAGATGCCGCCGAACTTGCGGTCCTCATGCTCTTCGCGGTTGAACGACTTGACCACGCGGATGCCCTGCAGGTTCTCGTCCACCACGTTGTTCAGCTCGTCGTAAGTGTGGAACACACGCTCGAAGATCGGGTGCACGTAGGCGGCCAGGCCGATGAGCACTACGGCCAGGATCGGGATGATCACGAGGAACACCAGCGAGATCTCCTTGCTGATGCGGAACGCGAAGACCCAGGAGACGATCATCATGACGGGGGCGCGCACGGCGGTGCGCACGATCATCATGTAGGCGTTCTGCAGGTTGGTCACGTCGGTGGTGAGCCTGGTGATGATCGAACCGGTGGAGAACCGGTCGATGTTCGTGAAGCTGAAGCCCTGCACCTGTGCGAACAGGTCGTGGCGCAGGTTCTTGGCGAAGCCCGCGGCGCCGATGGCCGCGTACTTTCCGGCCAGGAAGCCGCACACGAGCGAGACGACCGCGCACAGCAGCAGAATCAGGCCGAACTTGAGGATGGCGGGCATGTTGCCGCCGGTGATGCCCTCGTCGATCAGCGTGGCCATCACCGTCGGGATGGCGATCTCCAGGATGCCTTCGACCAGCACGAACGCCGGGGCCAGAAGGCTGGGCTTCTTGTATTCGCGCAGGCTTCTGCCCAGCGTCCGGATGATATGCTTCGGACGCTCCTGCGACTGGTCCACGGCCGGCTGTGACGTCTCGTCGACGGCTGCGGTTGTGGCTGTCATATCGTTTCCGTTCCTTCCTGTGTTGATGATGTCGATGCGGTTGCGGCGGCCCCGGTCCGTCTGCCGGCGGTCTCCTGCGCATCCCCGGGCTCCCCCGGCCTCGCGCATTCCCAGCCGACCATGCCGGTGGCCGCAAGATTGCGTTTCATATGGTCCAGCAAGTCGAGCAGCTGCGATACCTCCGCATTGCTCATCCCGCCCAGCAGCACCTGTTCCATACGCGAGGCGTTGTCCCGCAACGCCTCGGCGATGGCGCGCGCCTTGTCTGTAAGGACGATCTTGCGCAGTCTGGCGTCATAGTCCACCGACCGGCGCTCGATCAGGCCCTTCTTCTCCATCAGACCCAGCACGCGCGATGCGGTGGATCGGGTGATGGAGAAGCGCTGCTCGATGTCGTACTGGAAGATGTCCCGGTCCCGGTGCCGTTCGAGGTACACGATGATATGCGTGTTCCCGCCGGTGGCGATGCGCGCCTCCTGCGGCATCGTGACCGCCAAATACCGGTTGATCATGTTGTGCAGCGAGCGGATCTCGATACTGGGGCGCGTGCGTTCCAGCACCGCGGCCAGCTCAGGGTCGGCCCACTGCCTCAGGGATTCCATCGTCTGCGCTTCACCCCCTTCCTTTCAGTTCACTGTGGTAACCGAACGGTTAGCATATTATGAAGCATATACAACTGTTGCATATACAACATTCGGCGTGTCGCTATCGACGCCATAGTGCCCCTCCGCGTGCCGCCGCCCCGCACCGGTCGATTCACACTTTCGCCCCCTCGGAAAAGTTGTGAATCCGAACCGCACCATACACAACATCCGCGGAACAACCGAATACCGGTATTCCGCGGATGTTGCGCTTGAATCGATCACTAGGCCGATTCACGGTTTTGCGAAGACGAAAACCGTGAATCGTCTTACCCTATTCAGCACCGGTCATAGCTGAAACGACGGATGTCGGCCAGCGTCCGCAGGCTTTCCTCGCGCCAGGTCATGCACACCGGGAAGACGTGCCCCAGGCTGTCGTGCCGGGCGGGCTTCCAATCGTGCAGCTCGAAGTCGGCCCCCTTGCGTGCCAGCGCCGTGGCGAGCGCCAGCGTCTCGGCCTGGATGAAGTCGTCGGCGCTGGTCAGCAGGAACAGCGGCGGCAGATCCACGTTCGCCACGATATCCGGCGCGGTCAGGAAATCCGGATCGGCTGCGTCCAGTCCGACGAAGAACCCCGACCCGAGCGTGGATTCCAGGTTCTTGCGCTCAGTGCCGTAGGCCACGCCCCGCCCGGCGGCCCGCTCCGGCGAGGCCAGGCCGTAGACGCCGCAGACGAGCGCGCCGCCCTTGAACCCGATGCCGGACGCCTGCCCGATGCCGAAGGCCTCGGCCGCGCGCCCGCTGTTCTCGATCGCCAGCGTCAACAGGGCCAGGGCGCCGCCGGCGGAGTCGCCGGTGATGAACACGGCGTTCGGATCGACCGGATAGTCGGCCAGATGCGCCTTCAGCCAGCGCAGGGCGGCCTGGACGTCGGCCAGTTGGCCCTTGAGATCGGTCTGCGGTGCCGGCCGGTAGTTCAGGGAGACGACGGCGAAGCCCTGCTGCGCCAGATGCGTGTTGAAGTTGCGGTTGAGCTCCTTGTATCCGTAGCAGAAGCCGCCGCCGTGGATGTCCACGTACACCGGCGTGACGTTGCTCATGCGCACGGCCGCCTCATGCGGCAGGTAGATGTCGAGCAGATGCCCGCGCACCTGCCCGACCGTGGCATCATACCCGCCGTCCGGCAGGTAGGGGATGTCCGCGACGACATCGACGTCTTCGGGGTCGTGCCACCGTTCGGTGCGCGGATGGTCGTAGCGTATGGTCTCGCAGCGCGAGGTCAGGATCGCGGCGGCCACGGACGGATCGACCCCGTCCAGATCGCCGTCGATCTCGGTCCACCGCTCGGCGTCCTTCAACACCTGCTCGTCGTACTTGCTCAGGTCTCGTTGTATCGTCATCGACATCCCTTTCACTCAGACCACGGTGAACGTGGCGCGCTTGAGGTCCTCGCGGCGGCTCGAATGGCCGATCAGCAGCTCGAACTCGCCGGGCTCCACGATGCGGCGCGCATCCGGATCCACGATCGTGCAGTCGGCCACCGGGATGTCGAACTCGATGGTCGCGCTTTCGCCGGGCTGCAGCTCGACGCGGCGGAACGCCTTGAGCTCGCGGTCGGTCCAGCTGTACGAGGTCACCAGGTCGCCGACGTAGGCCTGCACGACCTCGACGCCCGGACGGTCGCCCGTGTTGGCCAGCGTGACCGAGGCGTGCACGATGCCGTCGGTGGCGAACGGGGTGTCCGCACCATCGATGACGACCTCGCCGTATGCGAAGGTGGTGTAGGACAGGCCCTCGCCGAACGCGAACGCCGGATCCTGCGTGAGGTCGGCGTACCGGTTGCCGTGCTGGCCGCGGATCTGGTTGTAGTACACCGGCAGCTGGCCCGCATGACGCGGGAAGGTGATCGGCAGTCGGCCGCTCGGCTCGGTCTGGCCGAGGATGATCTCGGCGATGGCGCGGCCGCCCTTCATGCCCGGGCTCGGCGCCCACAGCAGCGCGGAGACGCCCTCGGCAGGGGCCATGTCCACAACCACGCCGTTGGTGCCGATCACCGAGGTCGGCAGCACCATCGGCTTGGAGCTCATCAGCACGACGACGAACGGCTTGCCGGTCTCCCGCGCGACGGCGGCAAGCGCATCGATCAGCGCGTTCTGTCCGCCCAGCAGCTCCAACGTGGCGGTCGAGCAGGTTTCGCCGATCATCTGCATGACGTCGCCGACTACGGCCACGATGAGGTCGGAACGCCGCGCGTTCTCGACCGCCTCGTCGAGCAGGGCCTGGTCGAAGGCGGCGGAGACGCCGACCTTCGGCCGGGGCTGGCCGTCGGGGAAGGTCTCGCCCTCCGGGTCGGGGATGAGGTCCACAATGTTCGCGCCGCGGGAGTAGGCGACCTCCCAATCCTCCGGCACGAGCGCCTTGAAGCCGTCGAGCACGGTGTCGATCATCTCACGCGGGTGGCCGTCGGGCATCCAGTCGACCTGACCGGAGTTGCCGGCCCAGTCGCCCAGCTGCATCTGCGCGTCGTCGGCGAGCGGGCCGACGACGGCGATGCGCTTGGGGCCGTCGGCCGCGGACGGTTCGAACGGCAGCGCGCCGTTGTTCTTCAGCAGCGCCACGGATTCGCGGGCCACCTCCAGGTTGATCCGCTGGTGTTCATCGGAACCGATGACGGCCTTGATGCGTTCGGCGTCAGGCAGGCGCGGATCCTCGAACAGGCCGAGGCGGAACTTGAGCGCCAGGATGCGGGAGACGGCATCGTCGATCAGCGCCTCGTCGAGCATGCCGGTACGCACGGCCTCGATCGCACCCTCGTAGAACTGCGGCGTGGTCATGACCAGGTCGTTGCCGGCCTTGACGGCGTCGGCGGCCGCGTGCGTGTAGTCCGGCTTGACGTGCTGCTCCCAGACGGAGCGGCCAACGTTGTCCCAGTCGGTGATCAGCGTGCCCTGGTAGTTCCACTCGCCGCGCAGCTTTTCGCTGAGCAGCCAGTGGTTGAATGTGACGGGCACGCCCTCGATGGATTCGTAGCCGAGCATGAACGTGCCGCAGCCCTCTTTGGCCACGCGTTCGAACGGCGGCAGGAACCAGGATTCGAGCTTGCGGTGCGACAGGTCGGCCTCGGAGGCGTCGCGGCCGCCCTGGGTTTCGGAGTATCCGGCGAAGTGCTTGGCGCAGGCCAGGACCGCATCCTTGGGCAGCGGTTCCCCGGCCTTGGCGCCGCCCTGGTAGCCCTTGACGATGGCGGAGGCCATCTCGCCGATCAGCGTCGGATCCTCGCCGAAGGTTTCGCCGACACGGCCCCAGCGGGTGTCTCGGGCGATGCACAGCACCGGGGAGAACGTCCAGTGCACGCCGGTGGCGGCGACCTCCTCGGCGGTGGCGCGGCCGGCGGCCTGGACCTTCTCGGGATCCCAGCTGACGGCCATGCCGAGCTGTTCGGGGAAGATGGTGGCGCCCGGCCAGAACGAGTAGCCGTGGATGCAGTCGTCGCCGATCAGCACGGGGATATTCAGGCGTGTTTTGGTGTCCACGGCCTCCACCACGCGGGGCAGGTCCTCGGGCCTGGTGTGCAGGACCGAGCCGACATGCTTGTTCACGATGAGCTCGTCGAGGTCGGCGCTGCGGGCGTCCAGCTGCATCATCTGGCCGACCTTCTCCTCCAGGGTCATGCGGCCGAGCAGGTCCGCGATGCGCTCCTCAACGGGCAGGTCGGGGTTCTTGTAGGGCATGGTGGCTTCATCGGCCATGGCTATCGCCTTTCTCCATCGAATACGTAGTTAGTTACCGTTTGGTAATTAGTGATGCCATTATACTACGGACTATGACATCGACATCCCCGGAACAGGCACCGCCCGCCGTCGGACAAACCGAGCCATCGCGCGCCAAACGACTACGGAAAACCCCCGAAGAACGTCGCGGCGAAATCATCGAGGCAGCCGTCCGACTCATCGGAGAACGCGGATACAACGGCGTCTCCGTGCAGGACGTGGCCGACGCCGTCGGCATCTCCAAACAGGGCGTACTGCGCCACGTGGGCAGCAAGGATGGCATGATGTCGATGCTGTACCGCGAGGTCTACAATGCCTCAGCCACCCCCGACGACTTCCTGCGTTCCGGACTGCCCGGCTCCACTCCCGACGACCTGCGGTACCCCGCGTATCTGAGGTTTCTGGTCCGACACAATGCCACACGCCGCATGATGGTTCAGTTGTTCACCATGCTGGAGGCGGAATCCTTCAACCCCGGCCACCCGCTCTACGACGAGTTCCGCAACCGACGGGACGGTATCTGGCTCACCCATTCGCAATACCCGTGGCGCATCCCGCCCCAGATCGGCGGATGGAAACACATGCGCCCGACCGTACGCAAGGCGATGGAAGTGATGGACGGCATCCAGATTCGATGGCTGCGCGATCCGCCGATCGATCTGGTCGAGGAATGGGCGGAGTTCGAGCCACTGCTCTTCCCCTCCCCGATCTGGGATGACTACCGCTGAACCACGTTCAGCCAGCCGTTGCGCCACGCATCGGACAGGGACCACGGCTCGCGCCCCGGACGCGGGCCGGAACCGTCGCGCAGCCGGCGCAGCTGGTAGCTCCAGAAGATGTGTCCGGCGCCGGCGTCCCACGTCCGCCGCTGCATCGCGGCGAGGTCGCGGTAGATCCGGTCCTCGGCCGATTGCCGTTCCGACGGTTCGACGCGGCCCGCCGCACGCCCCGCCATCGCGTTCGCCAGGCTCCACTCCCCCACAACCACCGGCGTATGCCGCGCCGCACGGCGGATCCGCCGCTCGTTCCATCGGACATACGCGCGGTACGCCCACATCGTATGCACCGGACAGAACGCGTCGAGTCCGACCAAATAGATATGCGTGTCCAGCATCACGTTGCGCATCCCCTCGCGCTCGAACCAGTCGCCCCACACACCCAGCCGGAAGCCATCGTGGAACATGATGACGGTTTCCGGCCGCAGCACGCCGCGCAGTCGACGGTACGACTCCCGGTAGAACGCCTTGAGGAAGCGCATCGGCACATGCCCGCTGCCGCGTGCCTCCGCCGCGTCACGGGCGGCGCCGGTCGAGGACGCGGTGCGGTAGACCAGCCAGCTGACCGGCTCATTGAGCACCTCGATGCCGAACAACGCCGGATTGTCGCGATACCGCGCAGCCAGACGGGTCAGCACATCCAGCGCGAATCCGACGGCCTTCGGGCTGCGATGCCACCGGCATACGCCGGTCAGGCCGCCGTTGTCGTACCCGTTCTGCGAACCGGGCACGGTGTGCAGGTCGACGAGGACCTTCAACCCGGTGGCGTTGGCCCAGTCGAACGCGCGGTCGAGGAACTCGACGCAGCCGGGGTGCCCCGGCACGTCGCCGAAGATGAAGTACGGCACCGGGATGCGCACCAGGTTGCAGCCGTGCGCGGCGATGGCGCGAAAGTCATCGAGCGTGACGTAGGTTTCGCGGTGACGGCGCAGGAGACGGTCGAGTTCGTCCGGCGGCATGGTCCGGTGCATCCAGATCTCGTCGGCCTCGCTGCTGACGCGGAACAGCCCGGGCGTCATCCAGCGTTCCAGCACCAGCCAGTTGCCCAGATTCACCCCGCGGATCGGTTCGTCGAAGCCCAGCGCCACCCCATCACCTCCATCCCGTGCAACATTCCCTCCCATCATCGCACACCGGCGCTGCTTCGGAGCGGCCTCGATCTCACCAACCCCCTTACCCGGTACATATACGGACTCTGACACATTCGGCCCTTTCTCTCTCCCGGACAACCGCGGAATTCCGGGGTTTTCGGGAATGGTTCACAGTCACGATGTGTCAGAGTCCGGGAACACCCCCTGTGACCGTGATCTATCGCAATCGTAATCCATCTTTCAAAACCGCGGAGTTCCAGGGGTTTCGGGAATGGATCACGGTCACGATAGATCAGAGTCCGCAGTGTACGACCAGGGGGTACGGACTCTGATCTATTTCCACCGTTAACTTATTCTGAGAACCTTGGAATTCCGGGGTTTTCGGCAATAGATCACGGTCACGATAGATCAGAGTCCGGGAACTGGCCGAATTAACCGACGACGACGGCCAGGTTCCACGGGCCGACGGTCAGGTCGGCGCCGGCCTCGACCTTGTCGCCGGCCTTCGGGGCGCCGGCGAAGGTGACGGTCGGATCGACGGTGCCGTCGGTGGCGATCGTGACCGGGGCCACGACGACCTCGCCGGAGACCGGGCTGGCGAACGTGGCCGGTTCGGCCGAGTAGTTGAGCAGGTAGGTCACGCTCTCACCGGCCTCGTTGAAGCCCTGACGCACCGTGATGGTGCCGGCGAGCGGCAAGCCCGCGTACTCGATGCCGGCGTTGCCGACGGCCTCGCGCATGACGGCGCGGATCGCGTCGGGGGCCAGCAGCGTGCCGATCCATTCCGCAGTGCCCTTGCCGAAGGCGTGACGGGTGATGGCCGCGTAGTCCTTCCACGCGTAGTGGCCGTAGGAGGCGAGCACCTCGGTGCCCTCGTCGGCCTTGAGCAGCTCGATCAGCGAGAGCGCCTCGGTGTCGGGCGTGCCCTCAAGCGCGCCGGAGAAGACGACCGGCACGTTCTTCGGACGGGTGAACTGGTTGTAGCTCATGCCGAACACGTCGGTCAGGTTGTGCGGGGCACGGTCGTGCCAGACGGTCACCTCGTCGTCGGTGACGAACGAGCGCATCGTGGCCACCAGATGGCCGCCGTTGGCGACGAACTCGCGCAGGTTGTCGGTGGTCTCCTGCGGGGTGGCATACAGCGCCGGGGCCACGATCATCTCGTACTTGGCCAGGCGCTCGGCGGGGGCGTCGACCGGCACGAAATCGCATTCGACGTTGAGCTCGAACAGCGCGTCGTACACGTTGCGGACCACGTCGTTGTACTTCAGGCTCCCGCCGAACGGGAAGCCCGCCTCGATGAGGAACCAGTCGAGCGCCGACAGCGACTCGTTGGAGACCATGATGGCCACCTTGTTGCGCTTCTTCAGGTGGACCAGACGCTCCCCCACCTTCGGGTCGGCGATCTCGTGGCCGAACACGCCGGCCTCGCGGTAGGTCGGGTTCGGCTCCAGGTCGTGGCTCAACAGCCCCTTCCAGTAGGTTTCGAAGGAGTTGTGGATCGAGTGCCAGTGCCAGTATTCCACGCAGTCGGCGCCGGAGGCGAGATGCGAGTAGGCCTGCAGTCGCAGCTGGCCGGGGAACGGCAGCCAGCCGTGCTGGCCCTGGGCCTCGGTCTCAAGCACCAGGTAGTTCGCGCCGTCCTTGGTGGAGCGGGTCATGTCGCCGCCGAAGGCGATCTCCTTGCCGGTCAGGTCGTCCTCGGTCGGGTGGTAGATGTCCACACCGGTGATGTCCACGCCCTGCGCCGCCTTGAAATGGTCGACGGCCGGCTGCACGCCGAAGGAGTAGCCGCGCCACTCGAAGTCGAAGTTGTGGGTGATGAACTGGTCGGGCTTGGCGTACTCGCGCACGATGTCGGCCTGCCACTTGAGGAATTCGGCCACCTGCGCACGACGGAAGCGGTCGAACTCGCCGCGCAGCGACTGGTTGATCGAACCGGTCACATCCGGGAAGTCCTCCCAGGCGTTGATGCGGTTGGACCAGTAGTCCAGGCCGAAGCGGGCGTTGAGCTCGTCCAGGTCGTCGTTGAATTTCTCGCGCAGGTACTTGACGAACAGGGCCTGCATGTCCGGGGAGACCGAGTCGTAGTACTTGGTCTCGTTGTCGACCTGATAGCCGATGACGGCCGGATGGTCGGCCACGTGCGCGATGAGTCTGCGGATGATGCGCTCCGCGTAGAATCGGTACGTCGGGTTGACGATGTCCATGATCTGGCGGGCGCCGTACTTGCCCGGGCCGGCCGGGGTGACGGCCAGCACCTCGGGATGCATCCTCACCATCCAGGTGGGCACCGCGTAGGTCGGCGTGCCGACGATCACGTCGATGCCGGCGCGTTGGGCCGCGTCGAGGGCGCGGTCGATATGCGTGAAGTCGAAGACGCCCGGCTGGGGTTCCTCGGTGCTCCAGGTGGATTCCGCAATGCGGATCAGGTTGATGCCGGCCTCCTTCATCATCCGCATGTCCTCATCCACGCGGTCGAGGTTCTTGGGCATGTATTCGTCGTAGTACGCCGCTCCGAACAGGATGCGGTCGGTATGGGTTCGCGCCATGATGTTCTCCTTTGAAATATGATGCCGTATCCGTTGACGATAGTATCCGAAATATCCGATCCCGCCGCGGCCCGCCATGCACGGGGGCCGCGGACGTCGGAAGCCTCCCCGACAGGGGAGGCTTGGGATCACTTGACGTTCTTGATGAGCATGATGGACACGCAGCCGACCAGAGCGAAGCAGATCGCGATCGGGAACGCGAACACATAGCCCAGGGCGAGCACCACCGAGCTCATGATCACCGGGCCGAGCATCTGACCCAGCGTGGTGGCCAGGTTCAGGATGCCCAGGTCCTTGCCGGCCTCCTCCTTGTTCGGCAGCACATCCACCAGCAGCGCCTGGTCCACGGACGTGTACACGCCGTAGCCCAAGCCGGCGATCGCCGCGTACAGATACATGCCCATGCTCGTGGGCATGATCCACGGCATCGCAATGCCGATCGCGAAGCACACCGACGCCACCACAACCGGCACCTTACGCCGACCGATGAAATCGGAGAACGGACCGGCGGCCACGGAGCCGACCAGGCCCACCACCATCGTGATCGTGGACATCACCGAGATCGTGACCGCGGAGTCCTCGGTGGACTGGCCCACATAGTTCTGCACGATGTACAGCTGGTAGGCGGTGATCATCTGATAGCTCAGCAGCATGCACACACGACCCGCGAACGCCTTGTAGAAGTCGTGCGCGGTCGAGAAGCGCGGCGGGCGGAAGCTCATGACGATGTCCTTGACGCCGCTGTCGGCCTTGGGCAGGTAGTCGGCGGCCTCCTCCTTCGGGAAGATCAGCACAGCCACGAAACCACCCAGGAACATGAACACGCCGGCCACAGCGAAGCCCGGCACCATATTCGTGATGAACACCGCACCCAGCATCACGCCGATCGGCGCGCCGACCGTCGAGCCGGCGCCGTAGAACGCCGACATCGTGCCGCGGATGCCCGAAGGCACGCGGTCGGACAGGATCGCCACGCACGGGGCGATCATCGCGTTCAGACCGAACATGCACAGGCAGTACAGCACCGTCAGCAGGATCGGATTCGTCGTCATGCCGGTCAGGAACAGCGTGACGCCGCCCAGCACCGCGCCGAACACGATCCACGGGGTGCGCCGGCCGAACCGGGAGCGCGAACGGTCCGAGAAGTTGCCGAACATCAGATTCGACACCAAGGAGGCGACCGCGGTCCACGCGTTCACGATGCCCAGCAGCGCTTCGGGCTCGATCCCCTCGATCGACTTGTAGTGTTCCGGCAGCAGCACCGCATTGACGATCTGCAATCCGATGCACCACAGGAAACCGAATATAAAAAAGCCAACACCGAACCGCGTCAGGATCGACTTCGGCACCGGACGACCCGTCTCCGGGGAAAGCGACGGATCCTTCGAGGCGGCATCGACCGCGGCCTCATGCGCCGCCAGCCGCTCCTCCTTGCTCATAGCAACAGCCTCACTCATCATTGACCTTCCTCTGTCTACATTGACTTGTTGCACCTTCCGGTCGGCGGATAGCCTCATCGAACATATCTACCAACCATTCGGTAGATACGAGTATATGCGCATGACACAAGGGTTGTCAAGCGACTATCGAATATGTGTTAGACGGCGTTAAATGTTGATATTTCAATGGTTTATAACCATTGAAGCCATGTTTTTAGTTAAAATGTTTAGATGTGTTAGATAAAGTTAGATAAGAAAGGGTCTTCGCACTACCTCGCTTTTCAAAACGACAGGGGCGGAATTCCGCCATTGCGAATCCCGAACCCCGAAGTAGTGCGAACCCCACTCAGCGGTACCGGTCCCAGACCGGCGAGGGGAAGATCATCCGCTCGAACACCAGCCACTCGTCATACATGTCGATCGGCGGTTCGCGCAACCACCGCAGCTGGATGCCGTCCATCGCCTCGATGCACTGACGCACCACCGGCATCATGGTCTCGTCCCAGGCGCCGACCTCGGGCGGCAGGCTCCACGGGAACCGGCTGTAGTAGTCCCAGACCGACAGCGGGCGGTTGCGGAAATAGTCATAGAGCGGATGCTCGGGGTTGAACGCCTCGGACTCCAGCACCATATACAGCTGCACCATCATGCGACGGGCGGCGTTGTGGCGCACCAGAAACCGCAGATACGCGGGGAACAGCGGGGCTTCGGGATCGCTGCCCGGCAACCCCGAAGCCAGGAAGTCGTCCGGCGTGCCGGAGGCGTCATACACATCGGTGATCAGCAGCTGCAGCAACCCGTCCTTGTTGCCGATATAGTGCAGCAGACCAGGCTGACTCATGCCGACCTCGTCGGCCACGTCCTTCAACGAGATGCCGTTGAAACCCCGTTCGCTGATCAGTTTCGCCGCCGCTTGGGTGATCTCCCCCATCCGTTCCTCAGGCGTCTTGCGTATCCTCTTCTGCTTCACCATGCCGCCCAGTCTAGCGCACCGGGTCAATAAGCCCCGGAAGCACCTCTTTGCGGACCCTGACACATCTCGACTGTCACAAGCTTCTTGCGTATCCGCGGAATTCCGCGGATTTACCGAAATGGTTCACGGTCACGATGTATCAGAGTCCATAGGAAAAGACCCCGTGGGAGGGATTCCGTAGGGAGAGCCCTCCACAGGGAGAGCTCTCCATCAGAGGGCTCAGTCGGCGGTCTCCATGCCGTCGGTCCGGCCGCCCTTGACCGGGGCGTCCAGACCGGCCGCATGCGCCTTCTTGGCGGCTGAGATCATCAGCTTGATGCGGTTGAGCTGGTTCGCCTCGCTGGCACCCGGGTCGTAGTCGATCGACACGATGTTGGCTTGCGGGTACAGGCGGCGAATCTTGCCGAACATGCCACGGCCGGTCACGTGGTTGGGCAGGCAGGCGAACGGCTGCGCGCAGATCACGTTCGGGCAGCCCTGCTCGATCAGTTCGAGGATCTCGGCGGTCAGCAGCCATCCCTCACCGGCCTGCACGCCCACCGAGGTGACCTCGGCGGCCTTCTTGACCAGTTCGGGCATCGGCTCATCCTGCTGGAACTTGCCGCCGGCCAGATCGATCGCCGCACGCACCGGGTTGAGGTATCGGTCCAGTCCCCAGCGCATCGCCGCGTAGGCGAACTTGTTGCCGCCCTTGCCCAGATAGTGCTCGTTCCAGTCCGAGATGTACGGGCGGGTGGTCATGAACTCCATGATACCCGGCACCACGGCCTCGCAGTCCTGCGACTCGATGACGTCGACCACATGGTTGTTCGCATCCGGATGGTACTTGACCAGGATCTCGCCGACCACGCCGACGCGCACCTTGCGCGGGATGTCCTGCAACGGCAGCGCGTCGAAGGATTTCACGATCTCCTTGACCAGCGTCGGATACGGCAGGAAGCCCTTGCCGATCGTCTTCGCCGCGGTGGCGGATCGGCCGTGATGCTCGATCGTCTCGCGCACGATCGTGTCCCACTGCCGATACAGTGCATCCGCGCTGCCGGGTGTGGCCTCATACGGGCGCACACGGTACAGGCACTTCATCAGCAGGTCGCCGATGACCAGCGCCTTGATGGCGCGGTGCAGCAGCTGCGGGGTCGGCTGGAAGCCGGGGTTGTCCTCCAGGCCCTGCGTCGAGATCGCGATGACCGGGATCTGCGGATAGCCGGCGTCCACCAGCGCCTTGCGGATCAGGCCGAAGTAGTTGGTCGCACGGCACATGCCGCCGGTCTGGGTGATGGCCAGCGCCACCTTGTCCGGATCGTACTTACCTTCAAGGATCGCGTCGATGAGCTGGCCGATGACCATGATGGCCGGATAGCAGGCGTCGTTGTTCACGTACTTGAGGCCGACCTCGACGTCCTCATGGCTGGCATGTTCGAGCACATCGAACTTGTAGCCGGCCGAACGGATCACCGATTCGACGAGCGAGAAGTGGATCGGGCTCATCTGCGGGGCCACGATCGTGTAGTCCTTCTTCATGGACTTGCCGAACGGGATCTTGTTGGCGTACTTGGTCAGCGTGGCCGAGTTGTGCGCCCCCTTCTTGTCCTGCCCCGCTGCGGCGTTCCGCGAGGCGTCCCTGACCGCCTGGGTGAGCTTGGGGTTGCCGCGCATGACGGTGTCGAGCATGACCTGCCGGCCCGGGGTCGGCGCCTCGGATCCGGTCTTGCGGAATTCGCCGGTCTTCGGCCGCTGCGCCGCGGCCAGCGCCGCTTCGGCGGCGGCCAGCTGCGCTTTGGCGGATTCGACCGCATCCTGCGCGGCCTTCAGCTCGGCGTCGGATGCCGCGGACCGTCCGGCCTTCGGGGTCTCATCCGTGGCGGATTCGGCCGACCCGGCGGCTGCGGCGCGCGCGGCGTTGGATTCGCGCTCCTCGACCGCGGCCTTGAGGGAGCGCAGACGGATCTTGGCGGCGCCCAGGTTCGAGACCTCGTCGATCTTGAGCATGGTGTACACGTCGGCCTTGTCGGCCAGGATCTCCGCCACCTGGTCGGTGGTGATGGCGTCCAGGCCGCAGCCGAAGGAGTTGAGCTGCACGAGTTCGAGCCCCGGATAGGAGGCCACGAAGTTCGCCGCCGCGTACAGGCGGGAATGGTAGGCCCACTGGTTGGTCACGCGCAGCGGCATGCGGGTGGTGACCTTGCGGTCGTCCACGTGGCGGAAGCCGTTGGCGTTGCGCTTGCGCGGGTCCTCCTCGCCTTCGGACAGGTAGTCACTCAGGTGCAGCTTCTCGCCCGGCTGCAGCTCGCAGATCGAATCCTCGGAGAGCACCACCATGCCCAGCGAGCAGATCGTCTCGGGAATGCCGTGGTTGATCTCGGGGTCGATGTGGTACGGACGGCCAGCCAGCACGATGCCGCGGCAGTCGTGTTCCTTCATGTACGCCAGGGCGCGCAGGCCCTCCTGCTGCACGTCGTACTTGAAGACCTTGTCCTCGGCGTAGGCGGCCTTGACGGCCTCCTGCGCCTCCTCGCGGGTCACGTTCGCCCACGCGAACTCCTCCACGATGCGCTCGACCATCAGCTCGTGGTTGGCCAGGTTGAAGTACGGCCGCATGTAGCGGATGCCCTCTTCGCGCAGTTCGGGCATATTGGCGCCGATGACCACCGGATAGTTGGCCACCACCGGGCAGTTGTAGTGGTTGTCGGTGTTGTCGACCAGGTTCTCCTCGTAGCTCACGCACGGGTAGAAAATCGTCTTCACGCCCTTGCCGAGCAGCCACTTGATGTGGCCGTGCACCAGCTTGGCCGGGTAGCAGATGTTCTCGGAGGCGATCGACTCGATGCCCGTCTCGAACAGTTCATGGCTGGAACGCCCGGAGATCACGACCTTGAAGCCCAGCGAGGTGAGCAGCGTGAACCAGAACGGATAGTTCTCATACATGTTGAGCACACGCGGGATGCCGATCTCGCCGCGGGTGGCCTTCTTGTCGGTGAGCCTGCGGTAGGCGAAGCACCGCTTGTACTTGTAGTCGTACAGGTTCGGCCGGTCGGAACGCTGCTTCTTGGCGTCACCGCCGCGTTCGCAGCGGTTGCCGGTCACGTAGCGCGAGCCGTCGGCGAATGTGGTGATCGTCAGCTTGCAGTGGTTCTGGCACAGCTTGCACACGTCGCGCGTGCTGGTCATCGTCAGGTTGTCGAGTTCCTCGCCCTTGAGGATCGTGGACTCGGTGCCGTCCTCATAGTGCATGCGGGCGGTGAGCGCGGCGCCGTACGCGCCCATAAGCCCGGCAATGTTCGGGCGGGTGACCTCGCGCTCGGTGAGCAGCTCGAATGCGCGCAGCACGGCGTCGTTGAGGAACGTGCCGCCCTGCACGACCACCGTATCGCCCAGTTCGCCCGAGTCGCGCAGCTTGATGACCTTGTACAGCGCGTTGCGCACCACCGAATAGCACAGGCCCGCGGCGATGTCCTCGATCGAGGCACCTTCCTTCTGCGCCTGCTTGACCGAGGAGTTCATGAACACGGTGCAGCGCGAGCCCAGGTCCACCGGATGCGTGGAGTTCAGCGCGGCCTGCGTGAACTGCTCGATGGTCAGGCCCATCGACTGCGCGAAGGTCTGCAGGAACGAGCCGCAGCCGGAGGAGCAGGCCTCGTTGACGGCGATCGAGTCGATGACGCCGTCGGTGATGGCCAGGTACTTCATGTCCTGGCCGCCGATGTCGATGACGGCGGTGACGCCGGGGCTGACCATTTCGGCGCCGCGGTAGTGTGCCATCGTCTCGACCACGCCCTCGTCCAGGTGCAGGCCGGTGGTGATTAGGCCCTCGCCGTAGCCGGTGGCGCAGGAGCGTGCGATCCACGCACCCTCGGGCAGTTCGGACTGGATGCGCTTGACGATGTCGATGGCCGCGGTCAACGGGCTGCCGTCGTTCGTGGCGTAGCTGGACCAGACAATCTCACGGTCGTCGTTGACCAGCGTGGCCTTGATGGTGGTCGATCCGGCATCGATGCCCAGGAAATGCGGGCCGGACGCGTCCTCCAACGTGCCGATGTGCACGTGCTCACGGTGGTGCCGGGCGTTGAAGGACTCGCGGTCCGCTTCGGTCGGGAACAGCGGGGGCATCGTCGGGGTGTTGACCGGCAGGTGTTCGAGCTCGTCCAGACGCGCCAGGATGTCGGCGCAGGGGCGGGCCTCGAAGTGTTCGACGGAGTCGAGCTTCTCCGGCTGCCCGGCCAGCAGAGCCGCGCCGAACGCCACGTACAGATGGGCGTCGGTCGGCACGATGAATTCGTCGACCTTGCCTTCGAGCGCCCGATGGAACGCCTCGCGCAGCTCGGACATGAAGAACAGCGGGCCGCCCAGGAAGATGACGGTGCCGTGGATTGGACGGCCGGACGCCAGACCGGCGATGGTCTGGGTGGCGACGGCGGTGAAGATGGAGGCCGCCAGATCCGGCTTGGCGGCGCCGTCGTTGATCAGCGGCTGCAGGTCGGTTTTGGCGAACACGCCGCAGCGGGATGCGATCGGATACAGCGTGGTGTAGTGCTTGGCCATCTCGTTGAGGCCTTCGGCGTCGGTGTCCAGCAACGTGGACATCTGGTCGATGAACGCGCCGGTGCCGCCCGCGCAGGAGCCGTTCATACGCTGCTCCGGCGTCGGCTTGAGATAAGTAATCTTGGCGTCCTCGCCGCCGAGCTCGATGATGACGTCGGCCTGCGGGTATTCGGCGTCGATCGCCTCGGTCTCGGCGATGACCTCCTGGATGAACGGTACGTGCAGGCTGTCGGCGAGCGCCAGACCGCCGGAACCGGTGATGGCCAGCCGAACCGGCTCGTCACCGCGACCCTGCCCCACCAGTGTGGTGTGGATGTCCTCCAACAGTCCGGCCACGGTGGCGCGCACATTGGCGTGATGACGGCGATAGTCGGAGAACAGCACGCGTTCGAGCGAATCCTCCTGATCGAGCACCACGGCCTTCACCGTGGTCGAGCCGATGTCGAGTCCTACGCGCAGCGGCTTCATATCGCTCCTCTCGGCCGCGGTATTCGCGGTATCCACCATGTACACCTCGTTCGATTCAGCGCCGGGACGGTGTCTCCAGGAACACCGCATACGCCCGGTTACCCATATGTAATATAGTCGGGGACCGGCCCAAACCACGCCCCGAACGCCCATATTGTCGTTTGGCGAACGCATTCGGTGTTGTCCCGGCATCCCATCCGTCCCGTCGGCCGCGCGCCACCATATACTGGTGCCATGAACACTTTTCTGCTTCGTGACGTGGTCAATGCCGACTCCTCCGCCTCCATCAGCGACTATGGCGCCCATGTGCTGACATGGACCCCCGCCGGACAGCCCCCGGTAATCTGGCGCCCCGCCGCCGTCCAGCTGCGCGAGGGCACCGCCATCCGCGGCGGCGTGCCGATCATCTTCCCCTGGTTCAACACCGGCTGGGATGGCGGACGCCCCGTATCCAAACAGCCGAAGCACGGGTTCGGCCGCGTCTCGTTCTGGGCGTTCGACGAGACCGCCGTAACCGACAGACATGTCCGGTATACGCTGGATTCCACCGATTTCGGCGATGATCTGCTGGCACAGCTCAATTCAGGCGACCATCCCCGTTTCCACGCGACCTATGACGTCGAGATCGGCGAGCGGATCGCCATGACCCTGACCGTGACCAACGACGGCGACGAACCGCTCACCTACGAGGCGGCGCTGCACACCTACCTGCATGTGGGCGATGTGGAGCGGATCGCGGTGCACGGTCTGGAATCCTGCGATTATCTGGACAACACGCAGCCTGGTGTCCCCCACTGTTCCGCGACCGGCGAGCCGATCACGTTCGACGGCATGGTCGACCGGACGTATCTGCGCGGGGATGAAGCCGACACTCCCATCACCATCGAAGACCCGGTGCTGGGACGCACGATCGAGATCATCAATGCCGGCGCGCCGCAGGCGGTGGTCTGGAATCCGGGCCAGGCCGCCGGCGACGCGATGGGCGATCTGGCCGTCGGCGAATGGCGCGGCTTCGTTTGCGTGGAGGCGGTGGCCCGTCTCGACCGGAGCGTGACGCTCGCGCCGGGGCAGACGAATACGCTCTCACAGACGCTGTCGGTGCGCTGATCGACACCCTCCACCGTCTTCACTTGCTGAGTCATCCGGCGCCCCGATGGCTCAGCAAGTCAGGAGGCCTGCTGGCCCTCCCCTGCCTCGCGGTCCTTCAGGTAGATCTCGGGGATGTCGCGCTCTTGATCGTGCAGCTTGGCCCAGATCACCGGCGCCCCGGCGGCCAGCGACTTGGGGACGTCCAGGATGCGCTGGTTGGAGCTGCCTCGGAACTGCAGCAGGGAGTCCTTGAGCGTCCTGATGAACCGGCCATCGACCAGCACATCGATGAGTTCCAGCAGTTCGCGCTTATCCGGCGTCTCGCCGGGGCGCATGAGCTCCTCCCAGGTGTACCCGGTCCAGGACCAGATGTCCTTGGTGTGGCCGAACTCCCTGCGGATGCGGCGTGACAGCGGGATGAGCACCGGCGTGGCCAGCAACGGTTCGCCGCCGAGGAAGGTGATGCCCTGCACATAGTCGGGCTTGAGGTCCTCGATGATCCTGTCCTCCAGCGCCTGCGTGTACTCGTGGCCGGCCTGGAAGTCCCAGATCGAGGCGTTGAAGCAGTCCACGCAGTGGAACGGGCAGCCGGAGACGTACAGCGAGTTGCGCACACCTTCGCCGTCGGTGACGATGAAGGTCTTGTAGTCGGCGATCATGCGCTTGGACATGCGCCGGCCGTCCCACTGGCCCGCCTTCGGGTCGTTGGCCAGCCCACCGGAGGGCACGGAGGGGCCGCGGCCTGTCTCCCCCGCGGCGAAGTCGTGGCGGGTGGTTTCGGTGGTCCTGCGCAAGTCCGTCATGCCGTCTCCTTCATCGTTGATTGCCTGCCGCCTCGGTGCATCCGTATGCATCCGTAATGCTGCATCCGTGGTTTGGATGACGATTCGCGGGTAAGGCTGAGGGTGGTTCGCGACGGTCTGCCGCCACGAACCACCCTCCTGCCGCGTACGTCACCACGGCCGTTCCGTCATCGGGAATGATCGGGAATGCCGGATGCTTACTTGGTCTCCTCGAACCACTCGCGGGTCTCGCCGTCGGCGAGCGTGACGCGACCGGTTTCGCCGCTCATGTGCTTGACGCGGTGCGAGATCTCCTCGTGACGGCCGTGCACCATCGGACGCTGCACCGGGTTGCCCAGGTAGCCGCAGGTGCGCTTGGTCACGTTGCACTTGTCCGGGTCGGAGTTGCCGCACTCGGGGCACTTGAAGCCCTCGTCGGTGGGTTCGAAGTCGCCCTGGAACCCGCAGACGAAGCAGTGGTCGATCGGGGTGTTGGTGCCCAGGTAGCCGATGCCGATGTTATAGGCGTAATCCCACACGGCTTCGAGCGCCTTCGGGTTGTCCTGCAGGCACGGGTACTCGCAGTAGTTGATGAAGCCGCCGGAGGCGTAGTACGGGAAGTCCTTCTCGAAGGTGAGCTTCTCCATCGGGGTGGGCTGCAGCCACACCGGGTAGTGGAAGGAGTTGGTGTAGAAGTCGTGGTCGGTCACGCCCTCGATCTCGCCGTACTTCTCCCTATCCATGCGGTTGAAGCGGTCGGTCAGCGATTCGGCCGGCGTGGAATACACCGAATAGTGGTACCCCTCCGCGGTGCTCCACTGCTTGCACAGTTCGTTCATGCGCTTGACGATGGACAGGGCGAAGTCCTTGCCTTCCGGATCCCAGCCGTGGTCGCGCATCCAGTTCTTGCCGTAGAACACGGCGGTCGCCTCATACAGGCCGATGTAGCCCAGCGACACGGTGGCGCGTTCGTTCTTGAACAGCTGGTCCACGTTGTCGTTCGCGCCCAGACGCCCGAAGGCGCCGAAGCGGAACAGGGTGGGCGCGTTGACCGGTGTGGCCTGCTTGCAGCGCATGATGCGGAACTGCAGGGCCTGGTGCGCGATCTCCATGCGCTCGTTGAACAGCTTCCAGAAGCGGTCCTTGTCACCGTGGGACTCGATGGCGATGCGCGGCACATTGACCGTGACCACGCCCAGGTTCATGCGGCCGTCCTCCACGTCCTCGCCGGTTTCGGGATCGGTCCAGGCCTGCAGGAAGGAACGGCAGCCCATCGGGGCCTTGAAGCTGCCGGTGATCTTGACGATGTTCTCATAGAACACCACATCCGGATACATGCGCTTGGTGGCGGATTCCAGCGCCAGCTGCTTCAGGTCGTAGTTCGGGTCACCCGGGTCGGCGTTCACGCCGTGCTTGATCGTGAACACCAGCTTCGGGAAGATGGCGGTGTGGTGTTCCTTGCCCAGGCCGCGGATACGGTTGAGCAGGATGGCACGCTGGATTTCGCGGGAGAACCAGTCGGTGCCCAGACCGAAGCCGATGGTCACGAACGGGGTCTGGCCGTTGGAGACGCGGTTGGAGTTAATCTGGTACTCCATGGTCTGCATGGCGTCGTAGATGGCCTTGCGGGTGCGGATCTTGGCCAGGATCTCGCGCTCCTGCTCCAGCTCGTCGACGTCGGTGTGGAACGGGGTGTCCATCGGCAGCGGTTCGCGGTTGCCGAAGTGCAGCTTCTTGGGCTCGTTGGCCTTGGCACGCTCGACCTGCTCGCGGGCGAACTCCACCGGCATGCCGTCGGGGATGGTCTCGCGGGCCTCCTCCAGGAACTTCTCGTAATCCTTCTTGGCGTAGGCGGCCAGATGCTCGTCGGCGCGGTTGGCGGTCTGGCCGCCGTACTGGCTGGAAGCCACGTCCTTCATGATCTGGGTGATCTGGGTGGCGGCGATGGCGATGGACTTCGGGCTGGCCATCGGGGCGTTGCCCAGCGTGAAGCCGTTGGCCAGCATGTCCCAGAAGTTCGGCAGCGAGCAGTTGGACTGCGCGGTGAACGGCGAGTAATCGGCGTCGTGGAAGTGGATGTCGCCCTTCATATGCGCGTTCGATACCGCCGGCGGCAGCATGGTGAACGCGGCGGCCTTGGACACGGCGCCGGCCAGCAGATCGCGCTGGGTGGCGTAGACGTTGGAGTCCTTGTTCGCGTTCTCGTGAATCAGGGTCGGATCCTGATTGATGAAGCGGGACACGGCTTCGTTGACATCGGTGGCCTTGGCGCGCTCGATGTCGCGGTCCAGACGGTAGCTGGTGTAGGCGCGGGCCACGTCATACAGGTGGTTCTCGATCAGCCCGTGCTCGACGAGGTTCTGAATGTCCTCGATCTTGGCAGGACCGGCATAGCGCTGCTTGATCTCACCCTCGATCTGATCGGCGATGCCGCGGATCAGATCCTCCTGCTGCGGGCCCACCTGCTTGTTCAGATCGGTGAACGCGGCCTTGATGGCGTTGATGATGTTGGCCGCGTCGAAATCCACGATACGACCGTCACGCTTCTCCACCAACACGGTGGAGGTGGCGGTGCGCGTTGCTTCCATCATCCGGGTCTCCATGGTCGCTCACTCCTTTATGGCCTGCGCCGCAGGCAAATTACACGTATGAAGTTTTTTCAACTTACATGACTCTACGACAACCCCACCCCGATATCTAGTAGCGGCACGCCGCCTCAACACTAGATGTAGTGATTTTCGGCGTCATTCCACCAAAACGACAATTGTGTGATTTGGGTAACAGTTTGCGCCGAACAAGGCTCAGCCCGCACCATCATTGGAGACTCGCCGTACGGGCTCCGCGCGCCGCCGATTCACCGACCCGCACACGTCATCTTGTCCGTTCACCGGAGGAACCTTGTGTGCATGACTGTTGACTATGGATACGGTTCTGCGGCATCGCAGCCTGCGGATACGGGGACATCCGCCGGCCCACGGCCGCTGGATCAGCTGCCCCGCCTGGCGCGGGACACCACCGCGGAGAACCCCTGGCCGGTCAGCGTGCTGAGCCAGAAGTACCACAACGCCGTCGCCAAATGGCCCGAGGCCTGGGTGGAGGGGCAGATCGTGGAGATCAACATGCGCCGCTCCACCTCCGGGTACATCACGCTGCGAGACAATTTCGAGGAGGTCTCGCTGTCGGTGATGGGCTTCAGCCGCTTCGTGGCCAAGGCCCGCGACTTCCGTCAGGGCGACCGCGTGGTGGTGCACGGCAAGGCCGACGTGTGGGTCAAGGCCACGCGCCTGAGCTTTGTGGCCGACGACATCCGCCGCATCGGCGCCGGCGACCTCAAGGCCCAGATCGACGAGCTGCGCAAACGACTCAAGGGCGAAGGGCTGTTCGACGCGGAGAACAAGGTGCCGCTGCCGGAATTCCCCGCATGCATCGGGCTGGTATGCGCCCCGCAGGCGCGTGCCGAGGGCGATGTGATCACGAACGTCAACCTGCGCTGGCCAGCGGTGCGGTTCAAGGTGGTCCACGCGCATGTGCAGGGAGTGCAATGCCCGGCGGACGTCATCGCCGCGATCCAGCGGCTCGACGCCGATCCGGAGGTCGACGTGATCATCGTGGCCCGCGGCGGCGGCAGCTTCGAGGACCTCATCGGCTTCTCCGACGAGGGCGTGGTCCGCGCGACGGCCGCCTGCGTCACGCCGATCGTCTCCGCCGTGGGACACGAGGACGATTGGACACTGATCGACCTGGCCGCCGACCTGCGCGCATCCACCCCCACCGACGCGGCCAAACGCGTCGTGCCGGACGTGCATGAGCAGTGGCAGCTGATCGCCGGCGCGATCGGCCAGATGCGCATGCGAATCAGCGCCCGCGTGGACAACGAAACCCGCCTGATCGAGGGGTACGCCACCCGGCCGAGCCTGACCCAACCGCAGACCATGCTGGAACCGCACCAGCGATTCGTCGACGACGCCGTGGTGCGGATGCGGCACGGCCTGACACGCATCGTGGACGACGCCACGATGACCGTCGAGAAACTGCACGCCTCCCTGACGGCATTGAGCCCGCAATCCACGCTGAACCGCGGCTACGCGGTCGTCCAGACCGCCGACGGGCACGTACTGGACGACGCCGCGCATGCCGCCCCCGGCGACGCACTGACCATCACGCTGAAGCGCGGCACCGTCACGGCCGAAGCCACAGGCACGCAGTTGTGACCCCGACCGAACCGATCCGTTCATACACCCCGCATCATTCGCACAGGAAAGGAACCCACCGATGACCGACAAGACCACCACCGACGCAACCGACACCGAGACCACCGCCGCACCGGCCGTCGCATCCTCGCTGACCGACGCCGAACGCGAGGCCATCGCGCAGATGCCGTATGAGGAGGCGCGCGACAAGCTCATCCAGGCCGTGCAGGCGCTGGAGGCCGGCGGACTGAACCTGGACCAGTCGATGCGCCAGTGGGAGATCGGCGAGGCGCTCGCCCGCCGCGCGCAGACGCTCCTGGGCGAGGTGCGCGCCAAGCTCGACGCCGCCCAGGCCGAGCAGGCCGCCTCGGCGCAGACGGCCGGGACTCAGTCGAATCTCGACTGAGTCCCCTCGTGGCCTTAACGGCCACTCACTTCGCCTACGGGCAGTCCACCGGACTGCCCGCCACACGGCTCAGCCCAGTCGAATCTCGACTGAGTCCCCTCGTGGCCTTATCGCCCGTCCGTCACCGTTGTGGCCCGTTTCCATCGCCGGAAACGGGCCACAACTTTCATCGCCGCGCCGATGACATGCGCCGACGCAAACCAACGGCGTCAATCAGGAGACGGCCACGGTGGCCAGCAGGGCGGCGTGGTCGGAGCCGGGAATCTCCACCACCTCGCATTGGCCGGTGGTCATGCCCTGATCGACCACAATATGGTCGATGCCCGCGAAGCGCGGCAGCCATGCGCGGTCGGTCGGCCAGGTGAACGCGAACCCGTGGCCGGACTGCTGGACCGCGTCCCGGAATCGATCACCCAGGAAGTTGTGGAACGGGGTGTGGTCGGTCGTCGCGTTGAAATCGCCCATGAAGATGTACCGGGTGCCGGCGTCGGCGCGCAGCATCGCCAACTCGTCGAGCGACCGCCTCCACTGCTCCCAATACCCGGGCACCGGCGCCGTCGTATGCACGGATACGAAGCGGACGGGCACATCCCCCAAGGTCACGGTGCCGCCGGGCATGAACGAGGCACTCGAATGCACGTCGTCATCGGCGGGGTCGGCAAGCGCAGTCACCGACCACAGGCCGTTGCCATACACCCCATCAGACGAGGAGACCTGCGCATACGGCAGGTATGTGCCGATGCCGGCGTCATTCAGCGCGGCCACGAACTCGTCGGTCGTCTCCTGCAACGCCAGCACCTCAACGCGTTGGTCGCGTACCGCATCCACAATCGCCTGCGGATCGGCCTGCCCCTTGTACACATTCACCGTCATCACACGGGCATACCGGTCGGCCGTATTCGCCTGTCCGGCGGCCACCGCGGCGGTAGCCTCCGCCGGCAATTGGACCTGCGGCACAAAAAACGGATACTGCCACCAGACCTCCAGACCGATGCAGGCCACAGCCACCAACGCCACAATCCAACGGCGCGAAATCAGCGCGAACAGCAGCGCCAGCACCGCCGCGACGACGAACCACGGCGTCGCCGACACAATCACCGGCACATACGGCAACGCCTGCAACTGTTCGGGCAGCGCCCGCGCCACCACGCCGACCACCGCAACCAGCGCGCACAATCCCGACAGGATGCGCAGCACGGTATGGCGGCTGCGGCGCTTCGGCTTCGGGCGACGTGCGGATGCGGTATTGGGCATAATTCCTCCCCGTGAACGGTATCGACCACCGACTCTAACCGGCGCCGCTCCCCCAACACCATCATCCCCGCGAATCATTCCGGTTCCCTCACGTGCCCGAGGGCACCGTGGCGACGGCATCCGGCCACGACGTTCCCGGCACGGACGCAAGGCGGCCCGCTACCGTCCTGGGACGCACCGGGATTCCAGCGCGTTGACGAAATTGGACATGTTGGCCTCCTAGCCATGGCTGTGACGGCAATCAATGGCGGCGCCCCGTCTTGGGCCGCCATACGACCCCGGGTCGCCCGCCGTCTTGCGGACCACGTTACCGTCATGCGGCCCGACACCGCTCTGATGTTCACCGCAGGAATACTGTGAGCTGCATCACCGTTCCGCCGCGCGTCCCGATAATTCCTCCGTGAGAGAAATGCCCGGATGCCGGACCATGTGCTACCGTGGCACCCATGAATTTCATGCTCTGTTGTTGTCGCTGAACGCCGCACCCGCGCCGGGTGCCCGACCGTGGTGTGTCACGGACGTGCACGGCCCGCGTTCAGTCGATTCATACCATGCAGAGCTTTCAGACCGCCGCGTCATCCGCGGTGCCGTCACGGCGAATCGCCGATATGAATCTTCCCCGCCCGTTGTGCCAGAAGGCGCATGATGCGCCCCACCGAACGCACCGGCTGCCCGGCGTGGATTCGTTCCCGCGCACAATCAATGTCATCGATTCATCGTCCCAATCCGTCCATCGACCTCGTATAAGGAAGATTCATGCCATCGCAATTCATCGACTGGGCCGCCCTCGCGGCCGCCGTCATCGCCTTCGCCGCGCTGTGGCACCTCAAACGCACCCGTACGGCCGGATTCGGTCTGCGCGTCATCATCGCCACCGTGCTCGGCATCGCGCTCGGGCTGATCGCCCAGGGCCACACGCAGTACGTCGGGGTCTTCGGCGCGATCTGGTCGCAGGTCATCGCCGCGCTCGTCGTTCCGCTGCTGCTGTTCAGCGTGTTCTCCAGCGTCACCAACCTCGGCGACTCGCTGCGGCTGCGCGGCATGGCGGTCAAGACCGTCGTGTTCCTGCTGCTCAACACGCTCACCGCATCGCTGCTCACCCTTGGCCTGGCCAGCGCCTTCCGCATCGGCGTGGGCTTCCAGTTCGCGATGCCCACCGACTACCAGCAACGCGAGGTGCCCGGGGTCATCGACACGATCATCAACCTGTTCCCGTCGAACCTGATGGCGAACTGGTCGGCCAACCAGGTCGTGCCGGTGGTGCTGTTCTCGCTGCTCGCCGCCGTCGCCTACACGGCTGTGGCCTCCACCGACTCCGGACGCGAGACAGTCAAACCGTTCAAGGCCGTCATCGACGCCGGTGACGCCGTACTCTCCAAGGCCACGCAGATCATCGTCGGTTTCACCCCGTACGCCGTGCTCTCCCTGATCGCCTCCGCGGTCGGCGATAACGACATCCTGACGTTGCTGCCGCTGCTCGCCGTGCTCGGTGTGGCCTACCTGTCCATGGCGATCCAGATGTTCGTCGTCCAGCCGCTGATCCTGACCGCCGCAACCCGCCTCAACCCGCTGCGCTTCTTCCGGATGTTCTGGCCGGCCGGCATGGTGGCCTTCACCTCGGAGAGCAGCATCGGCACGATCCCGGTCACGGTGCGCCAGCTGCGCTCGGCCGGCGTGCCCGAGGATACAGCCGCGTTCGTGGCCGGACTCGGCGCCAACCTGGGAATGCCGGGTTGCGCGGGCATGTGGCCGACGCTGCTTGCGGTATTCGCCATCAACGCGCAGGGGCTCGACTACACGCCGTGGCAGTACCTCATGATCGTCGTCCTGACGCTGCTGGTGTCGATCGGCACCGTCGGCGTGCCGGGCACGGCGACCATCACCGCCACCTCGCTGTTCGCGGCCGCCGGGCTGCCGATCCCCTTCATCGCCATCGCCCAGCCGATCTCGCAGATTGTCGACATGGGCCGTACCGCGCTGAACGTGGCCGGTGCCGCCAACACCGCGGTAATCGTCGCGGCGAGCGAACGTCAGCTCGACCTCGACGCCTACCGCGGGCTCGCCGGGGCGACCGGCGGGAACGCCGATGGCCGCTCCCCCGCAGACCCCGACCGGGACGACGTGGACACCGCCGAACCCTCCGCCGAAGGCGATGCGGCGCCCGTCGCGCCGATACCGGTTGCATCGGGCGTGCCGCAGCTGCACCTGGCCCGAGCCGTCGAGCAGGACGACGAGATGTGCGGCATCGGGCTGTCGGGCCGCCGCTAAGCGCGGCGCTCCATCCGCCCGACATGTGCCGTGCCGGCCCGGCTTCGTACGAACGCCGACCGGCACGGCTCCGCGCTCAACCATTACGGAAAACATCGCGCCAACGCCACGAATTCAGCGTATATATATACTGAGGTCGTACGCTCAGCGAAGAGGGAAGAGGAGGGAATATGACCGGATCCGAATGGATTAAGACGCTACTCCTATTGGTGTTCTTGATCGCACTCTCCCTGCTCATGATTGGCAAACCCGAATGGTTGTGGAAGATCGAGCATTTCCTTGAAGTCAAAGGCGGGGAGCCGACCGACCTCTATCTGGCCGTGATGCGCGTTATGGGTACGTTTCTGCTGATTTTCTCCGTCGGATTCCTCGGATACGCCATCTACACACTCGTCACCGGGTGAGCGCCATGGTCGATGCCGCACACGACGCCATACAGACGCAGAAGACCGCAATCAGACAGATAACACTAGCCTGCAGGGATGCGATGCCCCAGGAATTGCGTGCCGCGAAAAGCGACCGTATCGCCACGGTGGCGTTGGATTATCTCGATGAACGACTCGCCCACCCCGACGGAGACGGCGAACAGGACACGCCGGCCGCGGCACCATGCCCGACGCCCCCATCCAAGACACCCATCGTCGCCGCATTCTGGTCGTTCGGCAGCGAGGTCGATACGCGGCCGATCATCGCAGGGATAGTCGTGCGCGGATGGCGGCTGGCGTTGCCCTGCATGGTACGCACGTCGCAAACGCACCCGTCGCAGCGCCCGGTCGCCACGATGCGGTTCCTAGAGGTTCCCGCCCACCGGCTCGACGAGGCAGCTTCCCTATTCGCCGCGAAACCCATCCGTTCGCACAGCGCGGATGAACCGTGGATGGCGACGTTCCCCGCCGCGCCGATCCCCGACATCGACGCGTTCGTGGTCCCGCTGGTGGCCTTCGACGACGACGGCAATCGACTGGGCTACGGCGGCGGCAACTACGACCGCGCACTGCCGCTCGCCTCGCCGGATGCGACGGTTGTCGGCGTCGCCTTTGCCGAACAACGCGTGACGTCGGTACCCACGTCGGCATACGACGTGCGTATTCCCGTCATATCGGCCTGAATCGTCTAGCGCAACACCTACAGCGGCCGCGCCCGAGAAGCAGCTGGATGCCGCCGCAACCGCAACGCATAAGCCTGTACATCACCCGATCCAGTACGGTATCCCGGCTCCGCTATCGCCGCAACACCACAAATCGGCACGCGGAATACCGGGATGCTTGTATACTGGGTTGGTGCTGCCCGGGTAGCTCAGTGGATAGAGCACCGCTCTCCTAAAGCGGGTGTCGCGCGTTCGAATCGCGTCTCGGGCACAAATGACCTCAGAATAGGCCGCAGACCGCGTAGTCGTGCAATCAAAGCAACCGGCCACGGCCAATCGCACATTAATACTGCCGCACGTACCCTTTCGACATCATGTATTGATACACAATTGCCCGAAACACCAAAAGTGTATCCATAAAAGTTGTTTATTGATACACTTTTGACAAGAACGGCAAAAGTGTATCAATAAACAACCGCGGGCGAGACAACATACCCCGGACGACAATTCACCAGGCGAACATTAACGGCACTTTCGCCGTCCGAGATGCATCGGGAAGGCATCAAGGAATCAGAAACCGCGGCGGGTGCGGCCGAACTGGTCCATCCAGCGCAGGATCGCACCCTCACGCAGCGCCCACGGGCAGATCTCGATCTCGTCCACGTCCAGCGCCTTCATGATCTCGTCGGCCACAACGCCGCCACCGACGATCTGCAACGTGCGCTCGGGCGTGATGCCGGGCAGCGCCACACGCTGGTCGGGGCTGATGGCGGCCAGACGCGGCAGCCAATCCTCCAACTGGTCGCGGGTCATGATCCAGCTGTCCACGCGGCCGGACTGGCGCAGCATGACGCCCGCCAGACGCGCCAACGAGCGGAAGGTCTTCGAGGTGCCGACCGCATGGTTGGGCACCTTGGACTTGGGGAATTCGTCCACAATCGGCTGGATGATCCTGCGCACGCCCTTATGCGCGGCCTCCAGCTGTTCGGGGGTGGCGGTGCCGTCCGCCGGCAGGAACTCTTTGGTCACGCGACCCGCGCCGGCGGGCACGCTGATCGCCACGTTCGGGTCCTCGTCGGAGCCCATCGCCACCTCCAGCGAGCCGCCGCCGATGTCCATCAGCAGCAGTCGACCGGAATCCCAACCGTACCAGCGGCGTGCGGCCAGGAATGTCAGACGCGCCTCGTCGACGCCGGACAGCACGGTCACGCCCTGACCGATGCGATCCTCGATCTGTCCCAGGATACGGGTGCCGTTCGGCGCCTCGCGCAGGGCGGATGTGGCCATGGCCAGGATCTGGCTGACCTTGCTCTCCTCGGCGAGTTTCATGCCGGCGTCCACCGCCGCGAGCAGGGCCTGCACGCCATCCTTGCTGATGGAGCCGTCCTCTTCGAGATACTGCATCAGGCGCACGGTGGTTTTGACGCTGGCTTCGGGATCGGGTCGGGCGCCCGGCGCCGCGTCGACGATGATCATATGAACGGTGTTCGAGCCGATGTCCAACACGCCCAGGCGCGTGGCGGGAAATTCAGGATTGACCATGGGACATGACGTTACACGTTGCAAACGTTGTCAGCGTAGGAAGGGAATCACATTCCGGAACCGTTATGCCGCGAAACCGGGGCACGGCGCACTGCATCAACTCGCTGTATCCGACGGCACCGCCGGTGCCGCGTCCCCGCCGACGATCTGGGTGTAGAGCCGTTCAAGCCGTTCCTGCCGCACCGGCTTGGCCAGCTCGCACTCCCAGACCACGATGACGCGCCAACCCATCGCCTCCAATGCGGCATGCTGCGCACGGTCGCGTTCGCGGTTACGCAGCAGCTTGGCCGACCAGAATTCCACATTGCTTTTCGGCATCGAATGCTTGGTGCAGCCTTCGTGCATATGCCAGAAGCAGCCGTTGACGAACACCACGGTATGCCACTTCGGTAGCACGATGTCCGGATGGCCCGGATAGCGCTTGTCGTTCTTGCGGAACCGCAGCCCGCGAGAGAACAGGTACCGGCGCACCATCACCTCGATCGAGGTGTCCTTGCCGCGGATATGCGACATGGTGTAGCTGCGGGTGCCGCGCTCGTATTTCTCCGGTTTCGCCTTCACGATTCCCCATTATCGCATCCGACCCGAGCCCATCGGGACCCCCGTCATACCGCCGCTCCGCCTACAATGGGTAGCGTTGCATCAATATGACGGCATAACCAACCCCATCGGACTTCAAGGAGGAACGATGAGCAGACTCAACGGCAACCGTGCGCAGGCGCAGGCCGAACATCTCAAGGTGAACGTGGCGATCCTCGGTGCAGGACGCATCGCCCATGCGATGGCGACCACGCTGGTCAAGATGGCGGCCGACCCGCACTACGCCGACCTGGTGGCCCCGTACGCGGTGGCCGCACGCGACGGCGAGCGCGCCGCCGCCTTCGCCGCACAATACGGCTTCCCGGTCTCCTACGGTTCGTATGAGGAGCTGCTGGCCGACCCGCAGGTGGATCTGGTGTACATCGCCACCCCGCACAGCCTGCATGCCGAGCAGGGCATCATGTGTCTGCAGGCCGGCAAGAACATCCTGGTGGAGAAGTCGTTCACCGCCAACGCGGCGCAGGCGCGCGAACTGCTGGCCGTGGCCGAGGCGTCGGGGCTGCTGTGCACCGAGGCCATCTGGACGCGCTACATGCCGTCGCGCCGCATGATCGACGACATCGTGGCCTCGGGCGTGATCGGCGAGGTGAAGATGGTGGACGCGAACCTGTGCTACCCGGTGTCCGGCAAGGCGCGTATGACCGATCCGATGCTGGCCGGCGGCGCGCTGCTCGACGTCGGCGTATACCCGCTGAACTTCATCGATATGGTGCTGGGCCCGCGTCCGATCGATCGCATCGTGACCTCGATGACCCCGTACGAGACCGGCGTGGACGCGCACGACGCCATCACCCTGCACTATGCGGACGGCACGATGGCCACCGCGCAGGCCTCGATGCTCGTCTCCTCGGACCGCGGCGGCTACATCTGGGGCACGGACGGCTATATCGTCTGCCAGAACATCAACAACGTGGAGGGCATCGACGTCTATAACAACGATCACGCCCTGGTGGCGCATCATGACGTGCCGGCGCAACTGACCGGCTACGAGTATCAGGTGGCCGACGCGGCGAACGCCATCCTGGACGGCCTGACCGAGTGCGCGGCCATGCCGCATGCCGACACGGTGCGCATCATGGAGCTGATGGATCAGGTCCGCAACCAGTGGGGTCTGACTTATCCGTTCGAGTGATCGATCACACGGACCACGACGTAAACGCGGGGCGGTCGGGAACCTTGGTGATTCCCGACCGCCCCGTATGATGTGTCACGGTCCATTCGCGTGCTACGGCGACCATGTCTTTAGCCAGACCGCCGCGACCGGTATCGCAGTCAGCCACTCACTGCGGCAACGTGACGGTCAACGGCGAACCGTCGTCGAAGGTCACGGTGTACTGGCCGTTGCCGTTGTCGGTCCAGGTGCCCGTGGCATTGGACGGATCCTCGCCGAATGCCGTCATACCGGCCTCTACCGTGCCGTCGGCGTTCGCGGTGATGTGGATCTCCGCCGAGAACGTCAGCAGCGATCCAGACAGTCCCCAGGTGCCGACGATGTTGCCGTGCGCCGCGTTCTTCGGAGCGGTGACCTCCACCTCGATGGCATCGACCATGGCCGAGCCGACACCGCTGGGATCGGCCTGCCCGATCAGCTCGGACAGTGTCATCTCGCCGTTAACGGTCGAGGCGCTGATGTCACGCAGCGGATATCTCACGTTGTCGCCGTCAGCGGTGCCTTCCCCGATGGTACCCGTCAGATAGCTGCCGCTGCCGAGGACATCGGAGACCTTGAACGCGCCGTCGTCGTCGATGACCAGTTCGTAGGTCTCGCTGCCGTTCGACAGCGCGTACCGTCCGGCCGGATTCAGGTCGTCACCGCGCCACAGGAACCACCAGAGCCCGAACACCACGGCGGCAATCACGGCAATGATGGCGATGACAATGCCTACCACAACACCCTTGGACCGCTTCTTCGGCGGCGCGGCCATCGTACCGGCGGGAGCGTAGGCACCGTCCGCCGGCGCATACTGGTATGACTGGCCGTTGTACTGTTCGGCTTGGGGGATCCGCTGCGTCTGCCATGTCGGTGATTGCTGCCATGACGCAGGCTGCTGCTGCCACGACGGTGTTGCGGCGGGGGCAGGGTCCGCCGGGGCTGGCGCCACCGGCGCAGGGATCGTCGGGGCAGCCGCCGGCGGCGCAGGTTCCGCCGGGGCAGACGCCGCCGGCATGGGCGTTGCCGGAGTCGAGGCTGCCGGCATGGGCGTTGCCGGGATCGGCGCCGTAGCCTCCACGGGTGGCTCAGCGACCGCAGGGGACGTGTCCTGCACCGACTTGCCGCAGGACATGCAGAACTTCGCGCCTTCGGTCACTTGCGCTCCACAATACATGCAGTATCTCATATGCACTCCATCTCTCCGCTGAGATCCGATACCACCATTACAGCACACACAGGTTGCGGTCGTCGCACAAATGACGCAGCAACACGAAGGCACTGCATCAAAGGGATCGGTCGGAACAGCCCAACCGGACCATATGATGCAGTGCCACCGTGAATCCGCCGCAGAAGGGTCAGAGGGATCAGCCGGATGCGCCGGCCGTGACCGCTCGGTCAGCGGCGCAGCGAGCACACCTCGCAGGAGGTGTCCCCGGACACTGAGAAGCCGCCGTTCTTGCGCTCGTCATAGGCCAGCATCGCACCGGCGGCCTCGCCGTCGTTCACGAACACCTCGATGATGCCGTGGTCGTAGAACACCTCGATGCGCTTGACCTCATCCACATGCGTCACGCAGGCCAGATCGTCGCTGGCTGCGCCTTGGCTGAAGCACCTGACCTCGCCATCATGGCATTCCAGGGTCCACCGCACCTCGCCGGTATCGGCGAGCACCGCCGTGCAGTCGCCGGTCGGACGGAGATCCGCGTAATAGGCGTTGCCCGGCACCTGCCAGTCGCCGTCCTCACCGCTCATCGGCAGTTCGCCGCCGATCAGCAGGTCGTAGACCTCATCGACCGGTCGGCTGAACAGTCGGCCGTCACGCACATGCAGCTCGCGCGGCAGCGACATCGCGCCGTTGGCCCGGCCGGGGGCCTCGCGACGCACCCCGCTGTGGTCGGCGAGCCATCCGATGGCGATGCGGCGGCCGTCGTCGTCGCGGAAGGACTGCACCGCGTAGAAGCAGTCGCCGAAGTCGCACCAACCGGAATGGCCGACGTCCAGCCGCCCCTGCTCGTCCAGCCGCCCCGTGTACCAGCGGATCGGCTGGAAGCAGCCGTCCTTGGTGCGGATGTGCATGATCGCGCCGATGGCCACGTCCGCGCCGTCCAGAGGGAACGCGTCCGGACACTCGTAGGTGCGGCCTTCGGCATAGCCGCGATCGGCCACCATCGGGCCGACATAGGTCCAGGCGTCGTCGGCCAGGTCGGGGGTGTCGTTGCGGAAGGTCACGATCGCCGGGATCCGGTTCGGATCGGGTTGGTCGACATCGGGCTCGCCATGCGGGGAGAGCGTGAACCATCCGCCTTCGTTGGCATCGCTGACGCCGGTCTCGCCCGATGCCGGCACCTGGTCGGAGGGCAGGTTGGTGGCCAGGATCATCAGCGCGCCGCCGAAACCGGTCTCGATCTTGGAGTCGCGGAAGTCACGGCCGAAGTCCGCGCCCTCGCGCCGCACGACGACGGTTTCGGGTCCCGCGGTCAGGCTGTCGGTGCTGACGCAGGTGGTCTGGCATTCCTCGACCGTGTCCGGCTGGCCCGGCACTTCGAAATGCCGGGTCAGGTAGAAGCGGATCGCGGCCGCGTCATCGCCCGGGCAGGGGCGGCCTTCGGCGTCGATGGTGATGGCGGAGCCGGAGAACGCGCCGCCGGAGATGCCCCGACGGGTATGCAGTTCCCGCTGCGGTTCCAGGATGATCGGCAGATAGGTCCAGTGCACGAGGTCGCGGCTGGCGGCATGGCCCCAGTGCATGTTGTCCCAGCCCCAGCCGTAGGGGTTGAACTGGTAGTACAGGTGGTACCGGCCCTGGAAGCGGCACAGGCCGTTCGGGTCGTTCATCCAGTGCTCCGGCGGCTCGAAGTGCACGGCGGCGCGGGTCGGATCGGTGAAGTCCGGGGCGCCGTCGCCCGCCATGGGGTCGCCGGTGGCGGCGTCGAGCACGCGGATGCCGCGGTCGAGCAGGTTCTCTCCCCCGGTCAGGTAGAGGTAGGGTACGGTGGCGTCGACGACCTCCAGCGTGTACCGTTCCTGCGGGTCGAGGTCGATCTGGAAGCGCTGTCGGTACAGGTCGGCGTCCATGACGCGTTCGGCGACGCATGCGCCATCCGCATGCAGTCGGATGGTGGGGGCGTGGTCCTGTTCAGCGCGCTGGACGAAGACGTCGAGTTGGGTGTAGCCGTCGGCCGCGAAAGCGCAGGAATCGGCCGACTGCAACGTTGCGTTCATGATTGGGTCCTTTCATTGGTCGGCGACGGCGTCGGCCGTCGGGTCTGCCATGCCCCGTCTGGTGGCAATCGTTTGCCTTGTTGATACCAGTATATCCCCGTAACAAGGCGACACGAGGAAATACGTCCGTGTTATTCGGATGATCGCATCCGGAATGACATCCGGACGGACTCGGAATCAGCCCTGCGACGCAGGGGCCACGGAGTCCTTCTCCACCAGCACGCACGAGACCTGCGCCCGGTCCTGCGTCAATGACGGCAGCGGCGCATGGATGCCCGCGGGCAACATGAGGTTCAGATCGGCAAGCAGCGAGGGGCCGCCCTCCGCAATGGATGGTTCCGGCAGGGCGCTGTCCCCGGTACGCTCGATCAGCGAGATCAGCTTGCGCACGCTCCAGTATCCCATCTCGTAGTGCGGCAGTTCCACCGAGGTCAGCGCCGGGCTCAGGATGCCCGCGATGAACGGCTGGTTGTCCACGCCGACCACCGACAGGTCCCGCCCCACCGTCAGCCCGAGCCGATCGGCCTCACGGTAGGCCAGATGGGCGCGCACATCGTTGAAGCAGAACACGCCATCCGGACGGCACTCGTCGAACAGACGGGGAACGTCACCGTACACGTCGTGTTCATCGATGGCCAGCACCAGGCGATCGTCATAGCCGATCGGCGATTCATCCAATGCGGCCCGGTATCCGGCCAGTCGTTCGCTCTGCGCGACGATCGGCACATCCGCACCGAAGTAGGCGATGCGCCGGCACCCGGCATCCAACAGACGACGGGTGGCCGTATAGCCGATGCCGTACTCGTCCGGGCAGATCGAAGGCCGCGCCCCCGCCCTGTCCTCGGCGTCCACCAATACCACGGGCAGGTCGTCGAGTTGCTCGGGGATGTCCACCTTGCGGTGGTACATCATCGCGTAGAGGAAGCCGTCGGCGCCGTACTGCCGCACGATGCCGATCTGTCGGCGTTCCAGGTCCGGATCGTTGCCGGTGTTGACGGTCAGCAGGATATACCCCAATTCCCGCGCCGCATCCTGCGCGCCAAGCATGATGCGCCCGGCGAACGGCGTGGTGGCGATCTCGTCGCTGATGAACCCGAGGATGCGGCTGCTGCGGGTCTTCAGGTTGCGGGCCACCAGATTGGGCCTGTAGCCGAGGTCCTTGGCGATTCGCTTGATCTCCCGGGCGATTTCCGGTTTGATGCGTCCACGGTCCTTGCCGTTGAGCACTCGGGAGACCGTGGCGATGGACACGCCTGCGGCCTCGGCCACTTCCTTCATCGTCACCATACGGATTCCTCGCTGCTCCCGTATCTGCGGCACCGACAGAGTGCCGGTCATATCAGTTCACCTCCTTGTATTATGACTCGGAATGCCCGCTCATGCATCAATCCCGAACGCGGTGACGCCCATTCGTAGCACGTCGAGCGTTCCGCCCTCGACGTACCACCCCGCCATGCCGGGGCGACGATCGTACAGCCTCATGCCGAAGGCGTAATCACGATCCAGGTACAGGTGCGCCTGATCGCCGTCCACGACCACCTCAACCAGGTAGTCACGACCGCCTTCCAGCACGCACGGTCGTTCCATCTCCACCGCATACGGGAAGAGCTGACCGCCCCGTTCGTGCATGCGCAGTCCGGAACGCCATTCAAGACGCTGATGGCGGGGATCGAATTGCAGGTAGTAGCCGTCCGTCAACGATGCATCGATGTGCATCATCAGCCCGAACCGCACCGGATCCCCGGTGAAACGGATGGTGGTCGAAAGAACACCCTGCCCCGGCATCGGACAGCCTGCAACCGCGGCGAATCCTTCCGCATGACCGGTAATCCCATCGCCCTCGGTCCGCCAGGTTCCCTGCACCGGAGTGAGCCGGACGGGCCGAGACGGCGCGGCGTCCATTCGCGCCGCCAAATCCGCACAAGGTGCGGTGCCCAACGTGCCATCGGCGTGTTGCACCAACCGATGGACCACCATCGACCCGCCCCAGTTCCACGTGCGGTAGTCCGCGCCATATTCCGGCGCGGGGTCGAACCCCCAAGTGTTTTCGCCACGGGTAGGGATCCAGCCGAACAGGTAGCGGTCATGCCCATCGCTCCCGGTCTTCGCCGCGTAGAACGCACGGGAGTCGAAGGTATCGATTGCGGGACGCACCCATGGTCCCAGCGGTGATCGCGCCATTCGATAGTACGTGGCGAACCCGTCCGTATAATTCGAGAACACCAGATACCACCAGTCCCCCATGCGGAACATATCGGGGCACTCATAGGCGGCCGGATGGATATCCGGGGCGTACAACGGCCCTTCGGCGCGCCAATGCAGCAGATCGTCGGACACGCACAGCCCCACGCAACCGTTGCGCCCGCTGCACGCACGCCGACGGGCGGCGACCAGCATCCACCAGCAGCGCTCGTCCTCGTTCCAGAACACGAACGGATCACGCCAATCGGTCGGTTCATAGATCGACGAATCGGGGCCGAACGCCTCACCGACCTCATGCCAGTGGGTCAGATCCTCGCTGATTGCGTGGCGTACCCACTGACGCTGCGGATTATCATCGAAGGTGCAGTAGAACAGGTGATACGTGCCATCCATCTCGACCACGGAACCCGTGCCGCCGAGGATGTGCACCGGCGTCTCCTCAATCTGGTCCGGCCATGCACCGGACATCCGATGCCAGCCGTGGACCACCTGCTCCCGGGGTGCGTCCGGGTTCCAGTTCTTCAGATAGAAATTCTCGAACCGGCCCGAGCGCCGGTCGAAGAACGGAATGACATCGCCCACCTTGGCATGTTCCGGGGTGTAATACAGGCACATCGTTGGACTCTCCTCCGATTAGGGCATGGTTCAGGCCGGATGGCGGGCCTTCCATGCCTCGGTGTCACGCACATTCAGCCCGGGGATGCGGCCGAAGAAGTACACGCAGCCGACGGCCACCAGCACCGGCAACGACAGGCCGAACGCCAGCAGCACACCCGGCCAGGTCAGCCAGACCATCACGGTCATCAGGAACCCGACCAGCAGGCACAGCGTGCACAGCGGACGGCACAGCAACATCTGCAGGGTCATCTTGACGCACCAGCGGATATTCTCGTCGAAGTTCGCGCGGATCGCCCAGAACAGCATCGAGAACGCGCCGTACACCACCAGCACCACCAGCAGCACACCGGAACTCAGATATCCCATAACGCCGGCGTCATGCCAGTTGACCACCGAATAGTCGTAGATCAACAGCAGCCACAACAGCAGCTGGGGCCAGCCCGCCAGGTTGGACTGCCGGAACTCTGCCTTCCACGCGCGGTGGAACACCGTCCAGGTCTCCTTGCAGGTCCACCAATGGTCCTCGCCGATGATCCAGGTACGCCACGTGGCGTATGCGGCGGCTATGGAAGGGAACAGTCCCGCCACCACCAGGCCCATCACCGTATGGACGATGAAGGCCACGTTGATGACGAAAGCCGTGAGAATCGCGCGACAGACCTGTTCGTAACCTACAGCGAATCGAGCCAACATTGGTGTACCTTTCAGCAATGCAACGTCAACGATGACGAAATGCCTATGATGAGGAATGAAGCGAAACCCCGTGCCACGGCGTCGACACATGGCAACGAACGACGTGCGGCGCGGGGTTTCGCACGGTCCAGCGGAATACGGCACTCCCGCCGGGCCGCGTCGTGCTCAGCCCTTGACGGCGCCGAGCATGACGCCCTTGTTGAAGTACTTCTGCAGGAACGGGTAGAGCACCAGCAGAGGCAGAGTCGAGATGATGATAATCGCGAACTTGAGCTGATCGGCGATCTGCTGCTGATCGGACGCGGAGGCGGCCGACTGCGAGCTGCTCGCGTTGACGATCAGGATCTGCTGAAGCACGTTCTGCAAAGGCCACTTGTTGGTATCGGTGACGTAGATAAGGCCCGTCATGTAGTCGTTCCAATGAGCGACGAAGCAGTACAGGCCGATTACGGCGATAATGGCGCTCGATAGCGGGATCACGATGCGGAAGAAGTATCCGAAGTAGCTCATGCCATCGATCTGCGCGGCGTCGTGCAGTTCCTCAGGAATCGAGGTCTCGAAGAACGTGCGGGCCACGATCACGTTGTAGGCGCTGATCGCACCGGGCAGGATGAACACAAGCGGGGTGTTCAGGATGTCCAACTGCTGGTAGAGCAGGTAGGTCGGGACCAGGCCGCCGGAGAAGAACATCGTGACCGTGAACAGGAACATGATCACGCGACGCGCCTTGAACTCGGCGCGGGACAGCGCGAACGCACAGGGGATCGTGACCACCAGGTTCACGATCGTGCCCAGCACGGTGTAGATGATCGTGTTCAGATAGCCGTTCCAGATCTGGTCGTTCTTGAACACCGCCTCGTAGCCGGCAAGCGTGATGTCCTTGGGCAGGAACGTCACATCGCCCGAGGCCACGGCATTCGGACTCGAGAACGAGGAGATGATCACGAACCACAGCGGGTACAGCACGGCGATCACCACGAAGGCGAGCAACAGCCAGATGATGATGTCGATCACCCAGTCGCTGGGCTTCTTCTTGTAATGCACCTTCGGATTGAACGGAATGTCGTCCTTATTCACCTTGGCGGCGACGGCGACGGTTGCGTTACTCATGATGGTCACCCCTTAGAAGATGCTCGCGTCGTTGACCTTCTTCGAGATGCCGTTGGCGATCATCAGGAAGAGGAAGTTGATCACGGTGTTGAACAGGCCGATGGCCGTGGAGTATTCGAACTGGCCGCCCAGAATACCGATCTTGTAGGTGTAGGTCGAGATGACCTCGGTGGCGGTCTGGTTCAGCGTGTTCTGCATCAGGTAGATCTTGTCGAATCCGACGTTCAGGACCGAACCCATCTGCATGATCAGCAGGATCGTGCAGGTCGGCATGATGGCCGGCAGATCCACGTATCGGATGAGTTGCAGTCGGCTGGCGCCGTCCATCTTGGCGGCCTCATACAGCGAGGTGTCCACGCCGGACAGGGCGGCCAGGTAGATGATGCAGTTCCAGCCGCAGTGCTGCCAGACCTCGGAGATCCAGTAGACGGCGGTAATGGCGCCCGAGTTGCCCATCAGGCTTGTGTCGCCGAAGAATCGGCCGATGATGCCCGACCCCGGGGACAGGAAGATGTTCAGCATCGAGACGATGACCACCACCGAGATGAAGTGCGGCATGTAGGTAACCGTCTGCACGAAACCCTTGACCTTCTTGGAGCCGATCTGGTTGATCAGCAAGGCCAGGATGATCGGGAAGATGAAGCCCATCACCAGCGTCCACAGACTGATGCGAACCGTGTTCCACATGATCTGACCGAACAGCGGTGACTGGAAGAACTGGATGAAGTACTTGAACCCCACCCAATCGCCGCCGGTCAGCCCCTTGGACGGCTCGAACTCGCGGAAAGCGAGCTGGATGCCCCACATCGGGACATAGGCGAACAGGAACATGAAAATCAGGCCGGGGGCCACCAGAATCCACAGCTGCCAGTAGCGCTGAAGGTGGTAGGCGAGCCGCGACATGAACCCCGGCTTGGGACGGTTCGACGATACCGACCCGCCCGGAACCGCGACCGAGGCCGATTGCATATGCGTAGCCATAACGTACCTTGTTTCTCTATGACGTATGTGTGAAACGTCGGGCGGCTGCCTGCAGGCGAGTGACCGCCCGACGAGGGGATCCGCCGCGCGCCGGCGCCCGGCGGATCATAAGGTCGATTTACTGTCCTACGGCTTCGTCGTAGTACTTCTGCCAGATGTCGATGTTCTCCTGCAGACCAAGGCTCTCAGCGGTGAGCTGCTGGAGGTAGTTGTCCCAGCCTTCCTCAACGCCGCCGTTCTGGACGAACGTGGACAGCTGGTTCATCGCGAAGTTATCGATAGCGGTACGATTATTGGCCAACGTCTCGTTGTCCTCCTGGGTCGGGTGAATCCAGATCGGGATGACTTCCTTCTCGGCGTCCACGTTGGCCAAGGCGTCGCGGCAGGCCTCGTCGCTGGCGGTGACCTCATCGGCGTTCGTGTCGTTGATCATCGTCACGCTGTCCGGGATGTAACCGGCGAAGCGGTCCTGCAGGGCGATGACGGCGGTGTCCTTACGGCCGTTGACGTACGCCTTCTCCGTGTCGATGGTGTACTGGCCGTTGCCGTCGTCGGAGACGTAGTCCGGGATGGAGCCGAAGTACCCTTCGACGGACAGCTTTTCGCCGTACATCGCATTGATGACCTTCATCACCGCGTCCATGTTGACCGCGTCCGGATTGACGCTGAGCACGTAGGCGAACTCGGTGGCGTCCATCGAGTAGTCCCACTTGACGTCCTCGTCGGGCATGTCGGCGCTCTGCTTGAGCGGCGGCAGCGTGACGTACTGGTCAACCAGATCACCGTATTCGTTGGCGCTCGACCAGCCGATGGAGACGCCGGTCAGTGCGGTCTTGCCGTCGTTCTGGGTCTGCGAGGCGTACTGCGAATCGTCACGGGTGAAGGTGTCCTTCGGGATCAGCCCTTCGCTCATCAGCTTGCTGTAGAACGCAATGACATCCTTCATCTCATCGGCCGCGTAGTAGCTCTTGACCTCGCCATCTTCGACGTAATAGCCCTGAGTGGAGGCGGAGTTGCCCATGAAGTTGGTGACGATGCCGGTGGAGTTCAATAGCACGAGCGGGCTCCACAGGCCGAAGCCCAGATCACGGATATTCATCGGGATCTCGTCCGCTTCACCGTTGCCGTTCGGATCCTCGTTCTTGAACGCGATGAGCACCTGCTCAAGCTCGTCCCACGTGGTCGGCATCTCAAGGCCCAAATTATCCAGCCAAGTCTGGTTGATGAACATATGCGTGGCGG
This sequence comes from Bifidobacterium pullorum subsp. gallinarum, assembly GCF_000741215.1. Classification (GTDB taxonomy): domain Bacteria; phylum Actinomycetota; class Actinomycetes; order Actinomycetales; family Bifidobacteriaceae; genus Bifidobacterium; species Bifidobacterium pullorum_B. Next base: position 483,265 of record NZ_JGYX01000001.1, on the reverse strand, counting down.
AAACGCGGTAGCCCTTGCCGCGGTCGGACGGCAGCAAGTAGTAGTGGCCGTCGTCATTGACCATCTTCTCGGCGGTCGGACGATCCTCAAAGAACTTCTTGACGTTCGGCAGCTGGTCCATGTACTCGGAGAAATCCAAGAAGCTGTCCGGGTACTGGGAAACGTCGTTCAGATCGAACAGCGACAGGCCGACATCCGGGAAGTCGCCGGCCACCATCTTGGCGGACTTCTGCTGACCCCAGGCGTTGTCGGTGATCTCCTCCCACTCGATATGGCAATCGCAGGCCGCTTCAAGCTCCTGGGTGAACGGCATGTCCTTGACGTGGACATCGGTCACGTTACGGCGGACGGTGATGTACACGATCGGCTTGCCATCGTCGGCAGTGGCCGGATGATCATCTCCCCCACACGCTGCCAGAGGCATCATCATGGCCGCCGCTGCGACCGCGGCCACGGCAAGCTTTACTCCACGAAGACTGCTGTGTCTCATAATTCTCTCCTTACAACATGCGACTGTTGTCTGTTTCTTGCCGACGAAGAAGCCCCCACTGCAGGTTGTGCCTTAGGTGGCTCAGAGCTCCATTGCCTGCCGGCTGATTGCGAGTATAGAACGGCAATCGTTTGCCGTCAAACGTTTGCCTTTGGCGTGTCGAACTCACGGCAAACGATTGTTTCCAAGCTTCTTAGAACGCTACCGAACGGGCGATGCCCCACCCGGACGGTGCCGGATTACCGCATTCCACGGACCTGAGATTGAGCGCCGACATAAAAAGAATCACCCGGCTCAAAGCGGAATTGGCGCCCTCAATCAGCCACTGGCGCAAGACACAGGACAGGAATCGCCTACCGTGTTCCACGAAGCATACGCCGCCGTGGCCACGGGTACGGAGGTACGGTACGAAACCATTGCAAAATGCTTTATCAGATTCCGTACCACACTTTTGTGGTACGGAACATCAAAAACCCCACCAAAAAGGTTCCGTACCATACCAGAGCAGCCATGGTCATCCGCTCCTGCAAATAAGGAACCGCGGCCGCCGCTTACCGCGGGCGACGCCAAGCCCGGTCGCGGATGGTGTCCGGGAACGGCACGTGCGGCTCGCCCTGATACCAGTAGGCCACGCTCGCCACGTCGTCGCTGCGTTCGAACAGCCCGGACTCGTCGACGCCGATCTGCTGGAGCTCGACCCTCAGGTCATGCTCGAAATAGATCGGGTCGGGGATATGCCAGCGGTACAGGCCGCGCATCACCGGCGTCGCCACATCCCAATAGTCGCTTTCTCGCCCCACCAGACGCTGCGAATAGAACGGGAACCCCATATACGGCCCGGTGTACGTCTGCTCGCGCATATGCCCCGCCTCATCGAACGCGGCGAAACTCCACGCCCCACCGAAGTAGTCCTCGGTGCCGGTGCTGCACCAAGTGGGGTATTCGTCGTCACCATCGATATACATCTTGATCTCGCCTTCGCCCCACCAGCGGCTCTCCAGCGCGGTCAGCGCCAGATACGTACCCACGTACGCGCCACGCCCACGCACACCATCGAGTACCACATAATCACGTCCGGGCTCAGTGAGCCGTTCGCGCCGCCACTGCGCGTGGAAGCGCATCATATCCTGCGGCAGCTCGTCATACGCCGTGTAGTCGATCTGGTAGAAGAACGCCGGCACGTCCTCGTTATGGTCGTTGCGCAGCACGATGCGCGCATGACGGAACGGCATGGCCCAGTAGCAGTTGAACCCCCGGTTGGGATTGACCATCACCGGAATCGAATTGACCCGGCAGGCCTGTGCATGCCCGCAGCAGAAGAAGTCGCCGATCGGACAGGCCACCGACGGGGTATCCTCGCCATCCCAATAGCACTCCAGAATCAGATTGCGCAGCACATCCGGGCCGGTGGGGCTGGTGCGGTCGGTCACGGTCATCCAGATATGCCGGATCACGCCCGGACCCTCCACATCCATCAGGGTTACGGATTGCCCGGCGGCGATGGTCTGGATGCACGGGCTGCCCTTGCGCGAGGGCCCCAACGCGCTGGCGGCCATGGCGGCACGACCCTTTCCCCCGGTGGGGTTCTCCGCGTTGATGCAACGACTCCGCCCGCTTGAAGGCATCGTCAACATATCCAACGCTCCCGACGGTATGCCCATAGCAAACGGCGGCATTCCCATTGGCGTATCCATGGCGCAAAGACCTCCTTGTACCCTGCCCAAACGTTCCGACACTCGCATCGAACCGGTTTGACACCATCATACAGGCATGTGTCCGACGCCACGTCCGTCCCGCCTCACCCGCCCATTCGATTCCACAGGCGGGGCGACCAGCATGAATCGCCAGGCGCAGGAACTGACGCGTAGTCCCACCCGACCATTCGATTTCCAAGCGAAGCGGCATCCCCAGACAACGGCACCGCTCCCGGATTCCGGCCAGCGCCCTATGCTCCGCCGTCGCCGCTAGCCACCCAGCAGCGCGAGCAGGTCCTCGCGGGTCAACGCGGCCACGGAACCGCCGGCGGAGCTTGAGGCCTCGTCCACGAACCGGTTGGCCAGATCGGTTTTGGACTGCTGCAGGTTCAGGATGCGCTCCTCAATCGTGTCCTTGGCCACGATCTGGTACACGTTCACATCCTGCGTCTGTCCGATGCGGTGGGCGCGGTCGGTGGCCTGGTTCTGCGCGGCCGCGTTCCACCACGGGTCGGCGTGGATGACCACGCAGGCGCCGGTCAGGTTCAGCCCCGTGTTCCCGGCCTTCAGGGAGATCAGGAACACCGGGGTGTCGTCGGCGTTGAACGAGTCGACGAGTTCCAGCCGGCGTTTCTTCGGCGTGGCGCCGGTGATCGTGTCATAGGTCATGCCGACCGACCGCAGCCGTTCGGCGATCAGGTCCAGATAGCTGGTGAACTGGGAGAAGATCAGCACCTTGCGCCCCGCATCGCGACAGCTCTCCACCAGCTCCTGGATCGCATCCAGCTTGGCCGAGGGCGACGCCGTACGGCGCCTGCCGTCGGACGGCGCGTCAAGCTGTCCCGCGTTCTCGTAGACCAGTCGCGGATCGCAGCATACCTGCCGCAGCCGGGTCAGCTGGGCGAGCACCTGGATCCTGTCGTTGCGAAAGTCCACATCGCGGGTCTTGTTGATCGAGGCGCGCAGCCGCTGCTCCAACGCCGCATACAGCCGGCGCTGCTCCCCTTCCAGCTGCACGGTGATGACGTTCTCGATCTTGTCGGGCAGATCCTTGAGCACGTCGGATTTCAGACGCCGCAGGATGAACGGCCCCACGAACGCCTGCAGCTTGGCCTGCGCATGCTCGTCGCCGCTCAGCACCGGCTGCTCAAACCGCTCACGGAAATGCCGGTATGACCCCAGCATGCCGGGCATCAGGAAGTCGAAGATGCTCCACAGCTCCGCCAGCCGGTTCTCGATCGGCGTGCCGGTCAGCGCGAAGCGGTGCCGCGCCAGCACCGACCGCACCGCCTTGGATGCCTTGGTCGCATGGTTCTTCACATACTGCGCCTCGTCCAGGGTCATGCCGAAGAATTCAATCCCCTGGTAGTCCTCCACATCGCGGCGCAGCAGATCATAGGAGGTGATCAGCAGGTCCGGCAGGGGCCCGCCGTCCGTCGCAGTCCCGTCATCCTCCGGCAGCGGGGTGGCCGCACCCTGCCAGCCGTCGTCCGACGCATCGGCGAGCGCCGCGGTCGTGGTTTGTGAGACGAGCGTGACGTCGTCGTCCACGTTGTCCCGTTCCGCAGCGCCGCGCGTCACCTGCGCCCGGCAGATCCGATCGAGCAGCGCACGCCGTCTCGCCTTGCTCCCGGCCACCACGGCCACGCGCAGTCCCGGCGCGAACCGCCGGCATTCGGCCTCCCAGTTGTACACCAACGACGCGGGGCACACGATCAGGTTCGGTCCCACCGCGCGCGCCTCGTCGCGCCGCGCCACCAGCAGCGACAGCAGCTGCACGGTTTTGCCCAATCCCATCTCGTCGGCCAGAATGCCGCCGAATCCCTTGTCGCACACCGCGTTCAGCCAGCGGAAGCCCTCGACTTGGTACGGTCGCAGCACCTCCGCCAATGACGCCGGCACCGCATAGGACTGCGGATCGACGACGCGCAGGCCGTCCACATAGGCGCGGAAGCCCTCGTCCTTCGCCTCGTCGTCCACCTGGGCGTCCAGATAGTAGGCGCTGGTCGCCGGCACCTGGACCGGCCCGAGTTCCAGATCATGCAATGTCAGGTCCAGGTCACTCAGCGTCTCCTCCGCCTGTCCGGCATCCACGACGGACATATCCAGGAACGCACCGTTGCGCAGCCGATGGAACCGCCTACGCCGCCGATAGCTGGCCAGCAGCCCCGGCACGTCCTCCGGATCGATCTCGTCGGCGATCGGCGAGATCTCCACCAGTCCCGACCTGACCGACAGCCCCAGCCGGATCGTCGGCCGCGGCGCGTCGAGCAGCCCGTCGAAGGCGGGTGTGGTGAACACCTCCCCCAGACCGCGCATCACCGGCAGCCCCTCGGTGATCAGTCGCCAGATCGCGTCGTCGTCCGACTCCTCCAGGAACGCCAGCGGCCCGTCCGGACGCGGGAAATAATGCAGCACCGCCTCCACGGCCAGGCGTTCGGCGTCTCGGTCGCGGCGCGGGGCGTCCTCGGCGGTGCCCTCGAAGGCATGGTACCGGCGGTCGCCGTACCGCGCCTGCACGTCGCAGGTCACGCCCATCGGCTCGCGATCCAGATAGATCTCGATTACGCAGGGCTCGCGCCGCAATCGCAGCATCTCCTCCGGCAGCCGAATCGGGATGCCGCGGACGCCGGCGCCCGACTCCCCCGTCTCCGACTCTGCCCCCGACTCCGGCCGGCCGTCGGTCGCGTCGTCCGTCGTCACCGCCGTGAACAACGGTGCCACCGTGCGCATGAACAGGTCGGTATCGCCCGGGGCGACCACCATATCCTCGCCGCGCGCGGTGCCGCACAGCACATCGATGGCCTGCCTGGCCCGCATGAACGCCTGCGAGCAGCGGTGGATCCGCACCTCGTCGCCACCGGAGGCCGCGCCCGAAGCCTCCGCGCGGCGTGACAGACTCTCGGACAGCGACGGCGCGACGGCCACGAACGACGCGGATGACCCCTCCACGATGTCCAACACATCCAATCGATGCCGCACCACATACCCCTCGGCGTCGTCGCTCCAGACCAGCGCCAGCCCCAGGTCAGGGTCGCCGTCCACCACGCGGACCGGCTCGGTCCGCATCCGGTAGGGGCGCTCGTAATCCAGGAAGGCGTCGGCGTCCACGAACGCAGCCAGCAGCTCGCCGATCTCGTCACCGGTCAGCAGCACGGTATCCGCCTCGGCACCGCGGCGGTAGAACGGCGCGCCGCCGGTCACCGATTCGCGGATGCGCACGGCCCGCTCCAGCACGTCGAGGATGGTGCGCGAGCGCTCGCTCAGGGTGTCGCGGGTGTGTACGAACGCGAGCTTGCGGCCGTAGGAGTGGAACTCCTGGTGCCGCACCGTGTCGATGAACGCGGCCACATCCTTGACCACATAGGCCACCGACCTGCTGGGGACCGTCAGACGGAGCCGCACCGCCCATGACGTGCCGAACCGGCGCAGTTCCGGACGCAGGACCACACTGCCGATCGGCAGGTGCCGGGATACGGCGCCGCCCTGCTGCGCACCGGTCGAACCGCCGGAGGAGGACATCGCGTCGATCTCCTTGAGCAGCGTGAGCTGGCGCGACTGCACGTCCGACTGACGGCTCTGCTCACGCTCGCGCATGAACGCCTGCAGGCGGCGGGAGGTCCGGGGACTGCGGCGCGGACGGGGACGCGCGGCAGGCGACGGGTCGCCGCCGTCCTCATCCAACGCCTCGAAGGCGTCGGGGTCCTCGTCATACGCCATGATCAGCGCGATGACATGCTTGCAGATGGCGCCGAACCGGCCGTAGGCGGGGCAGGTGCAATGCGATGCGGTCAGGTCGCCGATGCTCTGGTCGACGTGCGCGGTGACGCTGTAATCGTCGGCGTAACCGTCGGCGCTGTCTACCAGGGCGGTCAGCGTGATGCCGTCATCGGTGTACGTGTAGCCGAAGTCGTGGATTCGCGCGGAGTCGATGACCTCGTGCGCGCGGTAGAAGGATTTGCCGCCGAGTCTGCGCAGCCGTTCCTCGGGTATGAGCTCGTCGGGGACACGGCCGTAGACCGGCCCGTCGTCGAACGGCCGGCCCAGGGCATCCGAGCCGTTGCGCGACCCGTAGACCGCGTTATGCCAGGTCATGTTCCAGCCGCACAATCTCGTCCTCGACGGCGCGCAGACGACTGCGCAGGGCGGCGTCGATGTCGATGCCGGCCGCGTCGGCACGTCGAATGGCGGTCAGGATATCATCAGCGAGCCCTGCGGCGGTCGGCGATTCGGGAGTGTCACCGGTCGCGGCCTGCGAGGTCTCGGCAGCGAACGCGGCGGACAGACGGTCCGCATGGTCGGATCCGGCGACACGGTGGACGACCTTGGCAGCGCGCAGGAATGCGCCCTGCGAGTGGGAGATGCCTTCGAGCACGGAGGTGCGGTGCTTCTCCCTGCGTTTCATCTCGTTCCACAGCTTGAGCACGTCCTCGGGCGATTGTCCGGAGCCATCGTCCGCATCCTGCGCGCTATCCGGCGCGAATACCGCAGGATGACGGGTGATGAGCTTGTTCACCAGACGGTCGCATACCTCGTCCAGCGTGAACGGATCCACGGAATCCTTCTGGCACACCACCCCCTGAAACACCGATTGCAGCAGCAGATCGCCGAGTTCCTCGCGCATGCCCTCGCGGTCATCGGCCTCAACGGTATCCACGTACTCGTAGGTCTCTTCGATGAGATTCCTCAGCAGCGTGCGGTTCGTCTGCTTGCCATCCCACGGGCAACCGCCCGGCGCGGCGAGGACGGTGACCACGGCACGCACGCGGTCCAATGCGCTCGTAGCCTCCACCACGGGGCGCAGCTTCGAGCAATGCTCGAATCCATCCGGCAACTGGTATCCATCATGTGCGGCTTGGGTCATGCCACCACTCTAGCGCAGCGGCGGCCCTACCAGCGGCGACCCTTGGCGCGTTTGCCGCCGGTGCCGGACACGCCGTCGGGGCCCCATGGTCCGCGATGCGCCTCGCGCAGGGCCGTCAGGTGGCGCTTCATGGCCACCAGCATGATATGCGCGTCCTCCAGTCCCAGATGCCGCTCGGAGGAATCCCCGGGCAGCGCGCCCTGGCGCTTGGCGTAGGATTCCAGCGAGTTGTCGCCGTACGGATGGGCTTCGCTGGGGGCGGACCCCTCGTCCCACCGGCGGCTCATCGGCATCGTGTCGATGATCACGATATGCCCGGCGCGGTAGCTTTCCGCGTACCCGGCCACGTTGTGCAGGAAGAAGCGGTGTTCGAAGTTCGCGTTATGCGCCACGAACGGCTGCTGTTCAAGGCGCATCAGCAGCCCCTGCTGCGCCTGCGGCCATTCGTCGAACAGGCGCCACTGGCTGCTGGAGCGCATCTTCACGTCGATGCCGGTCAGGTTGCGGATGGCCTCGTTGCCGTGCCACGCGTTGGCCCGGGTGACGCCGAACCCCAGACGCGCCTGGCCGTACGCGTCGCCCGCCTGATACGAGGAGTCCACGTAGGGCATGCCCGCCGGGGCGTCCTGCGGACGGGGCGTGACCATGTTCATGTATTCGAAGCCGACGTCGATGATGTAATCGCGCAGCGGATCGGTGCCGGTGGTTTCGATGTCGACGCCCATGACGGTATCCAGACCGCGACCCGGCAGGTAGACGTCGCGCCAGTCCGATCCGATCGGGGATGCGACCGCGGCCCCCTCGGCATCGGGTGCGTCGCCGGCGGCACCGCCCGCGGCGATGGCACCCTCCAGGTTAGCGGCGACTATCAGCCGATCGCCGGCCTCGCGCTGCTCGCGGGCGCGCTTGCGGCGTTCGGCGCGGCCGTTGACCAGTTCGGCCGTCCGGTCCTGAATGTCGTCGACCGCGGGGGCACCCTCGGCGGCGTGCAGCACCGGCACGGTGACACGTTCGCGATGCTCGTAGGCAACCGTCCACAGCCCCTCGGCCACGCCGCGGTCACGCAGCAGATTGATCTCGTCGTTCAGTCGACGGTTCGCATGGGCGAGCGCCCTCGGCAGCCGGTATGAGGGGATGAGCCGGTCGTAGTCGGTCATGAACACGCGATCGCAACAGGTCAGGATGGCCTCCAGCCGGTCGCGGATCATCAGGTCGCGACGCAGCAGGTCGTGTACGTCGGAGGATGCGCCGGCGTCGCAGTCGTGTACGGTGGCCACGCCCACGCCGTGGACCAGGTCGAGCGTGCGCACCCAGTTCCAGTCGATCGGACGATCGTCCGCGTCGACGTCCATCACCGCGGCCCACTGGTCGATATCGCCGTGCGCGCGCACCAGCCAGTCGTCGTCAGCATGTCCGTACATCGCACTCATCGAAACCTCCTTCGCCGCTGCCGTACCGCCTATCGTAGCCGGAGAACGGGCGCGGCCGCACCGTCGGCACGTCGCCATGCACGTACCGGGGCGCGGCCGCACACCCTGTCGGCTACAGGTCGAAGCCCAGTTCCTCGGCCGCCTCGGTCGGCACCGGGTCCTCGCACCACAGGTCGGCCAGGTTCTCGTCCGAGCTCAGCGAGCGGATCTCGGCGCGGTCGATGTACACCTCGCCGGACAGGTGATCGGTCTCATGCTGGAAGATGCGGGCGGGCCAGCCGTGCAGGCGCTCCTCATGGCGGTTGCCGTCCTCGTCCTGCCAGCGGGCGATGATGTCCAGCCATCGGCGGCGCACCGCCTGATAGCCGGCGAAGCTCAGGCACCCCTCGTAGAAGCTGCGGGTCTGGTCGCCGACCGGTTCGTAGCTGGGGTTGATGATGACGTGGAACGGCAGCTCGCCGATCTCGCGCGGATCGTCCTCGTCCCCCTCGCGCACGTGGTCCTCCAGCACGGCGATGGCCATGCCCAGTCCGATCTGCGGGCCGGCCAGGCCCACGCCCGGCGCCTCAAGCATGGTGGTGCGCATGGTTTCGATGAGTTTGGTCAGCGTGCGGCGGGACAGCTGCCCCTCGTACGGCACGGTCCGCTGGCGCAGCACCGGCTCGCCCATCTGCACGATCGGCAGGATGCCTTCCTTGCCGCCGGTTTTGATCAGGTGCTCGACGTCACGGTTGAGGGCCACGTCGACCTTCGCGTTGGCTTTGAACATGGTGGCGGTTCCTTTCGTTGTTCCCGTTGTCTGCCGTTGTCTGCCTCGGCGGCGGTCACAGGGCCAGCTCGTCGGCCACGACCTGCGCCAGGCGGGCGCAGACCTCGTCGGCCTGCTGCTGGGTGGCGGCTTCGGCCATCACGCGCACCAGCGGCTCGGTGCCGGAGGGACGCAGCAGCACGCGGCCGGTATCGCCGAGCAGCGCCTCCTCGCGTTCCACGGCGGCCTGCACCACGGCGTTGGTGGATGCGGCGTTCTTGTCGACGTTCGGCACGTTGACCAGCTGCTGCGGCAGCTGCGGGAAGTCGGCGGCCAGCTGCTTCAGGCTCTTGCCGGACTTCATGACCTCGTTGCACAGGGTCAGCGCGGTCAGGGTGCCGTCGCCGGTGGTGGCAAACTCGCGGTTGATCACGTGACCGGACTGTTCGCCGCCCAGCGTGTAGCCGCCGCGCAGCATCTCCTCCAGCACGTAGCGGTCGCCCACCGCGGTCTGCACGGTGGCGATGCCCATGTCCTTCAGGGCCAGCTTCAGGCCCAGGTTGCTCATGACGGTCACCACCAGCGTATCGTGGGCCAGCTTGCCCTCGGCCTTCTTGGCTCGGGCCAGGATGCCCATGATCTGGTCGCCGTTGACCATGTTGCCGTCCTCGTCCACGGCCAGGCAGCGGTCGGCGTCGCCGTCGAAGGCCACGCCCATCATGGCGTCGGAGGCCTTGACCATGGCCTGCAGCTGCTCGGGGTGGGTGGAACCGGCGTTCTTGTTGATGTTGTAGCCATCGGGGGAGGCATTGATCACCACCACCTCGGCGCCGGCGCGACGCAGGGCCTCCGGGGCCACCACCGAGGTGGCGCCGTTCGCGCAGTCGGCCACGATCTTCAACCCCTTGAGCGGCTTGGGCTGGGTCTTGTCCGGGCCGATCGGGGCGATGGTGGAGACCAGGTGGTCGATATACAGGTTGGTGGCGGTCACCGTGTCATGGCTGATGCGTCCCACGCCGGCGCCGGTCGGACGTTCCCAGTCCTGGCCGAGCACCGCCTCGATCTGGTCTTCCTTGGCGTCGGGCAGCTTGAATCCGCCGCGTGCGAAGAACTTGATGCCGTTATCCGGCATCGGATTGTGGGAGGCGGAGATCACCGCGCCCATCTCCACGTTGAGCACGCTGGTCAGGTAGGCCACGCCCGGGGTCGGGATGATGCCCGCGTCGATCACGTCGAACCCTCCGGCGCTCATGCCGGCCGACAGCGCGGCGGCCAGGAAGTCGCCGGACACGCGGGTGTCGCGGCCGATCAGCGCACGCCGCCGACCCTCCGGACGATCATCCTTCGTACCGGAATCCCCCAGCACGCGCACCGCGGCGTCGCCCAGATCGAGCGCCAGCTGCGCGGTCAGGTCGCGGTTCGCCAATCCACGTACACCATCGGTTCCAAACATCTTGGGCATGAGCTACGCCTCTCCTCAGCCATGGCGGCATCACGCCGCACTCCTCACGATTACCGTGCACCATCGTACTCACCACGCGGCACGATGCGCGGGCACAATCCCACAGATTGCCCCGTTTCACCGCATTTGGTGAGTCAGGCACCGACCACCGCATCGGTCACGCCCATGCACACCGTCGCCCGATTGAGGAACGAACGCCTCCGGCACATCAGCAGCACCCGCCTCCCCTGTTCGCTACGGGTGTACACAGGCTCGTATCGGCTCAATCCCGCGCGCAGATGGCGTGTCAGGCATTCCACATCGCTTTTGCGGCGGGCCAGCGAGGCCGGGCAGGGGAAGCTCGCGCCGTATGCCGGCCGACCCCAGCGTTTGCCGATCAGCACGTAGCGAGGATTGTCAATCGGAGCAAGCAACTCCTGCATCATGCGCGAGAACAACGCCTGATCGCGTTGCGTGGCGTCCGCCAGCATGCATTGCAGCGCGCCGCCGCCATCGCCGCACTCCTCCACAATCACGGCCGCGCGAGGACTATCGATGAGACGCAGTTCACGCATCGTGCGCAGCAACGCGTCGGCGAGCGCCGTGACGGTACTGGTCGGCGTGGATACCGAAACCGCACGCATGATGGCCCGGACAGCCAACGGTATGACGGCGATCAACAACGCGCCCACGATAGCGCCCGGCACCACATCGCCCGATAGGACCAGCATCCGCGCCACCGTGCCGATCACGCCGGAGGCGATGACGTATATCAGCGTTTCGAGGATGTTGACGAACAGCACACCGCGCGGCTGGACCTCGGAACCGACACGTACCGTGCGTACGGTGCGGCCGCCGGTACGGTCACCCGCCTCGAACCATTGGGCGGCGACTTCGGCGCGCCGGGCGCTGCGTTCCAGCATCTGCCCGTTGATCCGCTCGATGCCCTCCCGGTCGAACGGCGGTTGGATGATGCCGATGCGCCGGATGCCGCTTTCGATGGCGTTGCCGGCGTATGAGGGGCCCATGAAACAGTCGAACCGGCGGCATAGGCGTGCGTAATCCTCACCGCGGATGGTGGAGTAGTCGGGCGGATCCAGGATGGCGTCGGCCATGCGCATCGCCGCGTTCCCGGGTTGGGGCGGGGGTTCGACGGCCACCAGATGCCAGATGTTCGCCACCTTGTCCGGATCGGCGGCCACGGTGCGGATCGCACGGCCACGCATCTGGTTGGTCAGCATGAACGAACCGACCACACTGGCCAGCACCAGCGTGTTGATGCTGGGAGAATCCCACCCCTCCCCCAGCAGTGACTTGGTGCCGATCAGCACGTGCAGGCGTCCCGATTCGAACAGTTCGGTGACCACGGCGGTTTTCACATCGTTCGCCGGACCGAGATCGGCTTCAAGGTACTCGGATACCGGCAACGGTTTGAATCTGGCGGTCACGCCGCGGCGTGAGGCTATGGCGGCCGTCTCGTCGCGCAGATCGGCGGGGATGACGACCAGGCCGCCGGAGATTGCGCCCATGCGGGCGACGGGCGCGCCGTTGGGTGCGGATGAGCCGTCCACGGCGGCGTGGTCGGCCGCGAACGCCCGTCGCAGTGTCTCGAAGATCGGAATCACTCCCATCGTGGTCATCGGACGTTCGCCGCCGATGTCCGGCTTCAGTTCCTTGCGAATGTAGTCGGTGAGTACCAACAGGCGCAGACGTTCGCCTATCGCCGCCGACTCGTGGCGCACGATGCGCGTGATCGAATCCAGCTTGCCCACCGATGACATGAGTCGGCGCGCGGCCTCGTCATCATTGTCGAACACCACCTTGCCGTGTTCCACCACGCCCAGTCGGCTCAGCCGCGTCTTCATCCGCGCGGACAGCTGCTTGCCGAACACGTCTGGCGTGGCGATCACGAACTGCAACGCGGCCTCGGCCTGCGGCGCGCGGCAGGCGGGCAGACGGCCGTTCGCACTGACCAGACGAATCAGACGGCGTGCGGGGTGCCGCCCTGTGGCGTTCATCAGCGCCATCAGCGCCAGATACCCGTCCGGATGGTCGTATATCGCCTCCGAAACCGTACAGGACTCGCCTTCAAGCGCAACACCCGCGGCCGCGATCGCCTCATCGAACAGCGGATCGGCCACGATCTGCTCCAACGCATCCGCGGCCTTGACACGGCGCTGCATGATCGCAGCGGTTTCCTGCGCGGTCGGGTAATTGAACATCACATAATCCTGATGCGGGCACAGGTTGCGTTGCGCCACCAGCTCCGGGGTGAAGATCTCCTCATCGATCGGTCCGCACAGCCGTTCGTAGCGCTCCCATTCGGCCGGATTCGCATCGTATGGCGGCGTGGCGGTCAATGCGATGGTCACGATGCGGCCGGATACACGGTCGTCGGAGCGCAAGGCGTCGGTGAAGTCCTCGATGGCGCGTTGCCATTCCCGGCGCAGATGGTGCGCCTCGTCCAGGCAGATCGTGCGGATGCCGGCGTCCACCACCATGTCGACCAGTTCGGCGAGCGCCTGGGCGCGGCGGGAGACGGCATCTTCGGCAGAGCTCGAGGCATCGGCGTCCGGGGCATCGGCAGGGAAAACGCCATCGCGGGCGGACTGTTCCGAGTCGGGCATGGAGCTACGGTCGGCCCCAGTGTTCGCAGCATCGGCATCGCCGTCGGATTCCTCGCCCTGTGGACTCTGTTCCTCGGGTTCCCGTTCATCGATCGCGGCGAACAGGGCCTGATAGGTCACGGAGGTCAGGTCGGCGGGCTGCCGCAATTGCTGCGATGTGGTATGCGCGCCGCCGGTGAAATGCGTGGTGAATCGGTCGATCCACTGTCCGGCGATGGCGACGGTCGGCGAAAACACCAAGGCCGCGGCCCCGGCGCGACGGATCAGTTCCAATCCCAGGATGGTTTTTCCGCTGCCCGGAGGGGCGACGATGTGAAGACGGCCCTGCCGCAGATACCGGTCGGATTCGTCCAGAATGCGCTGCTGATAGTCACGGAATGTGCCGTCGAACCTGACATCCTCCCACATGGCCGGCTCCTCCTTGAATTCGCGGGTATCTCCAGCTTACCGTTGGGGCGGCCGAAGGCTCCTTCTGACGCATGAGAACGGACCATATGCACCAGATGGGCCACTAGACCGGCATGAAAAAGCCCATTTGCCGCACGAGGACGGACCCCGTGCGGCAAATGGGCCATGGAACGGATGCCCCAGGATCGGAGCGGCTGCGCTTAGATCACAGCGCGGCGTTCCAGTCGCGCACCTTGAGCGAGCGGCGGGCGCTTTCCAGGTTGCCGATCACGATGCGGCGGAACGCGTTGTCCGCCTCGGCGTGGGAGGCCAGCCAGGCGTCGCCCTGCTCGACCAGCTTGGCCGGGTCGGCGTACACCGGCCACAGGCCTTCGAGCAGCGCCTCGGCCATGTGGAACGTGCGGTTCGTCCAGATCCAATCGGCCTCGGCGAAGTAGCGCTCCACATACGGGTCGGCCAGCTCGGGCGTGGCGCCGGCGAAACCGCGGGCCACGGCCTCAAGCTGCATGTTGGTCAGCTCCTGGTTGCGGATGGCCTCGTTCCATGCCCATTCCTTGGCCTCGGCCGTGGAACGGCTGGCGCGGGCGCCCATCGCGAACTCACGGTTGGCAGTGGTGTCGCGCTTGGCGAGCTCCGTGTCGATGCCGGCCTCGTCGATCTGGTTGACGGAGGCGAGCGCCTTGACGAGCGCCCAGCGCATGTCGTTGTCGATGTCCAGTCCATCCAGCGTCACGGTGCCGTCGAGCAGGCCGCGCACGTTCGCGGCGAATTCGGCGTCGCCCTCTTCGCCGTAGCCCAGGTAGGCGTTGACGAGCTGGAACTGGTTGTCGGAACCGGCTTCGGCGGCGTTCGCCAGCGTCCACAGTTCGGCGGCCACGTGGCGCAGCACGTCCTCGCGGCGGGCCGGCGCCACGTAGTGGTGCGCGGTGGTGCCCATGCAGCTCAGCGCGTAGCGGAACGTGGTGGACTCGGCCTCGTGCGCAAGCAGCTTGAGCGTGGTCTCGATGAACCGCTCGGCCGGCAGTTCGGCGTCGCGGGTCATATCCCACAGCGCCAGCCAGATCACGGCACGGGCGAGCGCGTTGTCGAAACGGTACAGGTTCTCGACCGCGAACTCCAACGAGGCGGCGTCGAAGCGCAGCTTGGTGTAGGTCAGGTCGTCGTCGTTGACCAGGATGAACGCCGGGCGCGGCTTGCCGGCGGCCTCGGTTACCACGGTGGTCTCGCCGTCCACGTCGAGTTCGATGCGGTCGGTGCGCACGATGCGGCCGGTGGCCGGGTCCTCGTTGTAGAAGCCGACGGCCAGGCGGTGCGGGCGCAGCACCGGATGCTCGGCCGGCGCGCTCTGGGTCAGGGTCAGGGAGGCGATGGTGCCGTCCGCGTTCTCCTCGACGTCCGCGGCGATGGTGTTGATGCCGGCCTGTTCGAGCCACAGGGCGCTCCACGCCTTCATGTCGCGGCCGGAGGTGGCCTCCAGCTCGTTGAGCAGGTCGTCGAGCGTGGCGTTGGCGAACGCATGGCGGGTCAGGTAGCGGTGGATGCCGTCGAAGAAGCGTTCACGGCCCACGTACGCGACGAGCTGCTTCAGCACGGAGGCGCCCTTGGCGTAGGTGATGCCGTCGAAGTTCACGTACGTGTCGTTCAGGTCGTTGATCGGGGCAACGATCGGGTGCGTGGTCGGCAGCTGGTCCTGGTTGAGCGCCCAGCTCTTCTCGCCGGAGCAGAACGTGGCCCAGGCGTCGGGCCAATCGGTGGCCTCGGCGGTGGCGAGCGTGGAGGTGAACTCGGCGAAGGATTCGTTCAGCCACAGGTCGTTCCACCACTTCATCGTCACATAGTCGCCGAACCACATGTGGGCCAGCTCGTGCAGCACGGTCACCACGCGGCGTTCGGAGAGCGCGTCGGTCACCTTGGAGTCGAACACGTACTGGTCGCGGATCGTGACCAGGCCGATGTTCTCCATCGCGCCCGCGTTGTACTCCGGCACGTAGATCTGGTCGTACTTGGCGTACGGGTACGGGATGCCCCAGGTCTTGGCGTAGAACGCGAAGCCCTTCTTGGTGATGTCGAACAGGTAGTCGACGTCCTTGGCGAAGGCCTCGGCCAGCGACTGGCGGCAGTACTGGCCCATCGGCACGACGCGGCCGTCCTCGTTCTCGTACTCGGTGTGCCACTGCGCGTACGGGCCGGCGCAGATGGCGGTCAGGTAGGAGCTCATCGTCACGGTCGGCTCGAACACCCAGCGCTTGATGCACTCGGCCGGATGGTCGCCCAGCGTGTCGTCCAGAGTCATGCCGTCCACGGATTCCACGGTGTGCGCCGGCTGGTTCGACAGCACGATCCAGCTTTCCGGAGCGGTCACGTCGAAGTCGAACACGGCCTTCAGGTCGGGCTGGTCGAACACGGCGTAGACGCGGCGGGCGTCCGGCACCTCGAACTGGGAGTACAGGTACACGTTGCCGTCGGCGGGGTCCACGCTGCGGTGCAGGCCCTCGCCGGTGTTGGAGTACTGGCACATGGCCTTGACGACGACCTCGTTGTGATCCTTGAGGTTGTTCAGCTCGATGCGGCTGTCCGTGAACGCGGCGGCGGGGTCGAGCGCCTCGCCGTTCAGCACGACCTCGGTCACCTGGTCGGCAATCAGATCAAGGAAGGTGGAGGCGCCGGCCTGGGCGTCGAACGTGACCTTGGTGGTGGATGCGAAATCCTCGGCACCGACGGTCAGATCAAGCGAAACCCAGTAGTGGATGGGCGCCGAGACGACGGCCTTGCGCTCCCCGGCTTCGATCCGGGTGAGATTTGCTCCTGGCATTGTGTACCTTTCTGGCTTGCTGGGGTGGTGGCGTTCGCCGTGCGGCGGACGCCTGACATGGAAGCCCGCGGCGGTCTTGTGAACCGTCGCGGGCGATGGTTTGGCTATTCGTTGGAATCCTCTGTGGCGGCGATGTCGGCCACCACGGGCACGATCATCGGCTTGCGGTGCAGCTGGCGGGCGACCCATCCGCCGAGCGTGCGGCGCATGATCTGCTGCAGCTTGTAGGTGTCGCGCGTGCCGTGGATCATCGCGTCCTCAAGCTGGTCCACGATCTGGTGGCGCACCTTGTCGAATTCGCTCTCGTCCTCAGCCACGGCGTTCAGGAAGATCTTCGGACCGGTCACGACTTCACAGGCTTCGGTGTCGACCACCACGAAGCTGGAGACGAAGCCCTCGGTGCCGAGGATGCGGCGCTTCTCCAGCACGTCGTCGGTCAGTTCGCCGACCGAGTCGCCGTCCACGTACACGTAGCCGCACGGCACCGAGCCGACGATGGCGGCCTTGCCGTGGTAGAGGTCCACCACGTCGCCGTCCTGCGCGAGCACCACGCCGTTCGGGTCCACGCCGGTCTTGACGGCGATCAGGCCGTTGGCGATCAGGTGGCGGTTCTCGCCGTGGATCGGCATCGCGCACTTGGGCTTGACGATGTTGTACAGGTACAGCAGCTCGCCTTCGTTGCAGTGGCCGGAGACGTGGACCGCGGCGTTCTCCTTGTTGATCACGCGGGCGCCCATCTGCACGAGCTTGTTGATGACCTTGTAGACCTCGTGCTCGTTGCCCGGGATCAAGGAGCTGGCCAGGATCACCGTGTCGAACTCGTGGATGGTGATGTCGCGGTGGTTGCCGTCGGCGATGCGGCCGAGCGCGGCCATCGGCTCGCCCTGGGAGCCGGTGCACATGTACACCAGGTGGCGATCGTCCACGTCGGAGGCCTGCTTCAGGTCGATGACGGTGCCTTCGGGGATGTGCAGGTAGCCGAGTTCGGCGGCGATGGACATGTTGCGCACCATCGAACGGCCTACGAACACGACCTTGCGTCCGTACTTGTGCGCCGCATCCACCACCTGCTGCACGCGGTGCACATGGCTGGAGAAGCTGGCCACGATGATCTTGCGGCTTGCCTCGGCGAAGGCGCGGTCGAGCGCGGGGCCGATGGAGGTCTCGGGCTTGACGAAGCCGGGCACCTCCGCGTTCGTGGAATCGGCCATCAGCAGGTCCACGCCCTGTTCGCCAAGCTTGCCGAACTCCACCAGGTCGGTGATCTTGTGGTCGAGCGGCAGCTGATCGAGCTTGATGTCGCCGGTATCGATGAGGCTGCCGGCCGGGGTCTTGACGAATACGGCCAACGCGTCCGGGATCGAATGGGTCACGGTTACGAATTCCAGGTTGAACGGACCGACCTTGAGCTTGTCGCGCCCCTGGACCACGGTCATCACCGGGTTGATGCGGTGCTCCTTGCACTTGGCCTCCACGAAGGCCAGCGTGAGCTTGGAGCCGATCAGCGGGATGTCCGGACGCAGCTTGAGCAGATACGGCACGCCGCCGATGTGGTCCTCGTGGCCGTGCGTGAGCACCAGCGCCTCGACCTTGTCCAGACGGTCCTTGATGTAGTGGAAGTCCGGCAGGATCAGATCCACGCCCGGCTGCTCCTCCTCGGGGAAGAGCACGCCACAGTCGATGAGCAGGATGTGGCCGTTGTATTCGACCACGTTCATGTTGCGGCCGATCTCACCCAGACCGCCGAGCGGCACGATGCGCATCGTGCCCCTGCGGTACTTGGGCGGCGGGATCAGGCCCTCGGCGTGTTCATCGGAACGCTTGCCGCGTGCGTTGCGGCGTCCGGCGCGGCCGGATGCCGACTTCGCGCCCTGGCCGCCGGACTGCGCCGGGGCAGTGGTCTGGTCACCGCCGCGACGTGAGGTCGCGGACTTCTTGGCTGTCGCTCGTTTGGCGCCTTTGGCGGCGGGCTGGTTGCCCGTGGCCTCGGCGATGATTTCATCCATGATGGCCTCGACCTGCGGGTCCGCGCCGTTGGTGCGGACGCGACCGGTCTTGCCGTCACCGGTGTGTGCGGCGTCAAGCGCCGCGAGTTCTTCTTCTAATGCCATTGGTTCTGTTTCTATCTTGGTGTTCCCGCCTATGCGGGAACGAGGTCTTATGCGCCGACCGGCAGGATGTCGCCGCCGTGCCGGCTCACTGCGCTCCAGGGCGCACACGCGCCGGCTGCGGCAGGACGCCGGGAATCCGGAGCTCGTCAGAGCAATCCGGAGGCGCGCATGCCGGCCTCGGCCCGGGCGATCTCGTCCGGTCCCGGGCCGACGTTCGGCAGTCGCATGGAGGTGTCGTCGAGCAAGCCGCGCACATGGAGCGAGGCCTTGGCCATCACCGCCTGGAATCCGTTGCCGTTCAACGCCTCGACCAGCGGGGCCAGCCGCACGGCCAGACGCTGGGCCTGATGGATGTCGCCATGGTCGAAGGCGGTGGCCAGGTCACGCATCGGCCCGGAGGCGGCGTGGGCGATCACCGAGATGATGCCGACGGCGCCGACGGACAGGAACGGCAGGAACAGGCCGTCGTCTCCCGAGTACCAGTCGAGTCCGGTTTCCATGCGCTTGCGGACGGCTCCGGCGATATCCCCGGTGGCGTCCTTGACGGCGGTGACATGGTCGAGTTCCGCCAGCCGGCGGTAGGTGTCCAGCTGGATGCGCACGCCGGTGCGACCGGGGACGTCATAGACGATGATGGGCTTGTCCGCCGAGGCGTTGACCGCCCGATAGTGTTGGAAGATGCCTTCCTGCGAGGGACGCGAGTAGTACGGGGCCACGACGAGCACCGCGTCGACGCCGGCCTCCTGGGTCTGTTCGGCCATGCGCACGGAATGGGCGGTGTCGTTCGAGCCGGCACCGGAGATGACCGGCACGTCGACGACCTCTTTGACGGCCCGGACCAGATCGACCTTCTCGTCCATGTGAGTGACCGGGGATTCGCCGGTGGTGCCGTTGACCAGGATGCCGTCGGCGCCATCCGCGACCAGCTGCTTGGCGATGCGCTGGGCGGCGCTGTAATCGATGGATCCATCGGCTTTCATCGGCGTGATCATGGCCGGGATGATGCGCCCGAACGGGGCAGGATCAAGAAGATGCATGGTACCGTCACTCATGGTATCCACGGTACTTCGCGGGCGGGACGCGAAGCCCCGCCCGTCCGGCGTCCACGGCGGAGTCGATCACAGGTCCAGGAAGCGGTCAAGCCCCACGGTCAAGCCCGCATGCGACCCTTCGGCCAGCTTGCGTACGGCCAGCAGCACGCCGGGCATGAAGGAGATGCGGTCGAAGCTGTCGGCGCGGATCGTCAGCTGTTCGCCGGCGTTGCCCATCAGCACCTCCTCGTGCGCGTTCAGGCCGCGCAGACGCACCGCATGCACATGGATGCCGTCGACCACCTGGCCGCGGGAGCCGCCGTCGGTTTCGGTATTGTCCGGCACGGGGGCCAGGCCGGCGGCCTGACGTGCGGCGGCGATGCCTTGCGCCGTGTGGATGGCGGTGCCGGACGGGGCGTCGACCTTGTTCGGATGGTGCAGCTCCACCACTTCGGCCGACTCGAAGTACGGGGCGGCGAGCTTGGCGAAATAATCGGCCAGCACCGCGGAGATCGCGAAGTTCGGCGCGATGAACACGGCCTGATCGGCGCGCGGCGCCGCGGCCAACGCCTGACGCACCTGCTCTAGACGGTCCTCGGTCCAGCCGGTGGTACCGACCACCACGTCCACGCCCTGACCGATCAGCGTCAGCACATTGTCCAGTGTGACGGACGGCACGGTGAATTCCACGACCACATCAGTGTTCTCCGGCGTGATGGCGTGCAGGTCATCGCCCGCGTCCAGCGTGAGCGCCAGCTCCATGTCCTGTGCACCGTTGACCGCGTCCACCACGTGGGATCCCATGCGCCCTTTGGCGCCGACGACGGAAACCTTGATCATTGTTGCCTCCTTGATGATTGAGTGCCAGCGTTGTTCCCTATCCGTCCCGAGCCTATCGCGCGCCGCGAACAGTGGGGCGCAGCCGGGGATACCGAAGCCCCGGTCACACGCCTTCGCGGCCACGCACCGGCTAGTCATTGTCCGACTGGTCGGGCACGCCGAGACGCAATGCGTCGATGATCTGGGATTCGGTTTTCCCTTCCGCCTGAATCTCGCGTTGCCGTTCGTCCGGTTCACTCACGTAATACAGCGCCGCATCGATGGCATCCAGCGGGATACCCTCGACCACCGATAGGAGCAGTCGGTAGCAGTCCAGCTGCACCAACTTCTGTGCCACGTCCCGTGGCTCACGCGGACGCCGCCCGGTTTTCCAATCGATGATGGTGTACTGTTTGCCCGTGTCTTCGGGGTCGAGACCTCCGGCGAACACTGCGTCGAGCTTGCCGTTGACGATGGTGCCGCCCAGCTGGGGGATGGCGATGACGATCTGCCGTTCGGCCCATGCAGGATGGCGCCGGGCCCACCGCGATTCGGCCAGACGGCGTTTCCACGTCAGCAATGCGTCCGGGTGTCCGCCGCTGCGCTGCTCGGCCGAATCAAGTTCCTCGAGCAAGGCACGCCGCGAGGCCGGTGAATCCGCATCCGGCAGCCTGCCGTCCGCCACGGCGTTGATGAACCGCTCCGCCCATGCATGGAACTGCGTACCGGCTTCGGCCACCGGTGACGCCACGCTGGGAATCGGCCGCACGATGCCCCGCCAATAGGCGTTCTCCTCGCGCTCGGTCATGCCTCCCGCAGCCGCCTGCAACGCGGTGACGCTTTGCCGACCCGCCGCCAGGATGCGCCGGCCACGCTCACGCACGTTCCGGTCCAGGTCCTCGCCGGTCAGCTGCGCACCCATCAGATCATGGTCCGCAACAAGCAGACGCGCCCGGCCGAGCAACGGTCCGCCGTCACGGGTCTGCCCATCCGATGGTCCGCCGTCATGGCGCACGGCGCCCATGGCATCCATGGCGTCCCGCACCGCAAGCGCCCCGGCACGCAATCGCTCGGCGATATCGGCGCTTAGCGTGCCCGGCCATGGCAGCGCGATGTCGTCGTCGGGCTGCTCGATCGGCGTGGCCCAAGCCTGGCCGATGACGGCGTCCTCATACTCGCGGGCATGGTCGCCGGCAAAGAACCCTTCAGGCAACGGCGGCAGCGTATCATCATCCGGCAACGTTGTCGGCCGGCGCACGGCATCCGCACGCGTGTGCAGGGCGTCGAACAGCTCCTGCCAGAAGACCGAGGCGCTCTGCGCCCTGCTTGCTGCGGCCCTGCGGCGCGGGTCGCGGCTGCGCTCGCGGTACGCGCAATATGACAGCATGACGTCATGCCTGGCGCGGGTCAACGCCACATAGGCCAGCCGTCGCTCGTCGGCGTGCAGCCGACGGCCGTATTCGTTGCTCTGGGTCAGATACCAGGAATCCGGATCCGAGTCCTCCACGCCGTCGCCGCAGTCGCGCAGCGAACCGAATACCTCGTCATCGATCTGCATCACGTCGTCCAATCGCGTCAGCGCGTCCACCGGGTCCTCCCCCGGCGCGCCGTCGTGAGGGAAGCGGGGAAGGATGTCCGCGTCGACCCGTATCGGGGCAGGCACGCTGGTGGCGTCGGTCAGCCAGGTCCGACTGTTCTGCTCCCGGTATTCGGGAGCCGTCCACACGCCGTCGACCAACCCTCCGGCATGGGATTCGTCCAAGGTAATCGTCAATCCGTTCTTGCTGTTGTTCGGCATGATGCCCGATGCGCAGTCGACGATGGCCACGGCGTCCCATTCCAGGCCCTTGGATTGGTGGATGGTCATCAGTTCTACGTCGGCCTGGTCGTCATGCATGGAGGCCGCCTCATCCT
Organism: Bifidobacterium pullorum subsp. gallinarum; assembly: GCF_000741215.1. Lineage (GTDB taxonomy): Bacteria > Actinomycetota > Actinomycetes > Actinomycetales > Bifidobacteriaceae > Bifidobacterium > Bifidobacterium pullorum_B. The sequence goes on along the minus strand of NZ_JGYX01000001.1, from coordinate 460,876 downwards.
CGATATTGCCCAGCACGTCCACCCAGGAGAGGAAACCGCGCAGCGTCGGCGTCCGACCATCCCCCAGTTCCTGGATATAGGTGTCGGTCAGGTCGACCAGCGTGTTCAACGGCATCCGGGCCACGGTGGGGTTCGCGGCCTGTTCGCCGTCTCGTATGGCTTGGGCAACCACCGTATCGATGTCGAGATCCAGCGCACGGACCGCGGCGCGAATCACCTCGGCCAGCGGATGCCCCAGCATCGCCTGCACGTCGCGCAGCATGGCGCCGGCACGCAGCACCCCGGCCTTGGCGCTGTCGCCGAGTGTGCCGTCACGATCAAGCAACTGCCTCAGATCGCCCCGTTGCAGCAGATCGCCGAGGAACACGGCATTGCCCACCTGGTCGCGGTGCTCCCGCACCACCGATTCCCATTGCTCCGGCGGGCAGTCGGCATCCGCCACGCCGGCCTCCGCCAACGCCCGGAATCTCACCCGCGTATTCTCCCTGTCGGCAAGCGCGGCCAGACGGGTCAGGTCGCTCGATGACAGCTGGAACCTGGGGGTGGCCAGCAACCGCATCAGATGCTCGGCGTCATCATGCTGCACCACAACATGCAGCAACGCCAGCACGTCGCAGATCTCCGGGCGTTCCAGCACTGCGGAGTAGCCGACGACGAACGTGGTCATACCCGCCTGTTCCAAGGCTTGCCGGTATTCGTCCATGGTGCCTTTGGACCGGAACAGCACGGCCACGGTACCACGGTGCTCCACCATGCCGTCCTTCACGCGGGTGTGGTGCCGCAGCGCCTCGCGGCAGAACCGCACGACGCCATCGATCTGCTGCCCGAGCGTCTCATAGCCGATCAGTCCGATGGCGCCCCGATCGGCTTCGGGGACATTCGCCAGCGAGGGCACATCGACCTCATGCAGCGCTGCGCTGCCCGGGCGGCGCGGGGGCGTGCGCAGCGGCAATGTCAGATTGTTCGCGGCTTCCAGCACGATCCGGGAGTTGCGGCGTGTGGTGCTCAACGCATACGGCTTGGTGCCGGGCGGCATGTGGAAGTCCCGTTCGAACATGCGGAAGGCGCCGGGACTGGCGCCACGCCAGGCGTAGATCGACTGGAACGGGTCGCCCACGGCGCTGACGGCGCTGCACGGCCCGCCATCGTCGGGATGGAACAGCGCGGCCAACAGCATGGCCTGCGTGGTGGAGGTGTCCTGGTACTCGTCCAGCAGCACATGGCTGAACCGTTCGCGATACCGGCGGCCGATGGACGGGAACCGGCTGACCAGTTGATACGCCGCGATCGTGAAATCCCCGAATTCGGCCATGGTGCGGCGACGTTTCTCCTCGTTGTATTCCTCGACCAGATCCAGCAGCAGTTCACGCTGTTCTGCGGTTCTGGCGATGCGGTCGCACTGATAGACGCAGTTGGCATACAGTTTGGCCTGGTACTGCTCCAACTTGACCTGCCATTGTTCATCGCTGTCTTTCTTGGCGCGTTTCGGCAGCGCGCCGGCGAACAGCTTCTCGGGTATCGGCTCATCGCCCAGCGCGGCGCGCACCCGACTGATGAAAGCGTTGTCCCAACGGCGTATCGCGGCGACGGCTTCGGCGTACCCTGGGCAGTCAGGGCCGATCATCGCGCTGGCTATGGCGTTGGACAGACTTCTCACGTCCCCGGCCAGTTGGGGGATCGACGGCGGGTCCTGCCGCACCGAAAGTTCATCCAGATGCCGCTCCACCACATCGGCCGCCAACTGCAATGCGCCGGCGTCACTCAGCGGCTGCGTGTTCCGGTCGAAGCCGACCAGGAGTCCGTACTGGCGGACGATGGTCTGGAAGAACGCATCGTAGGTGGCGATGGTCGGCTTCAGGAACATCCGGTCAGGGTCCTCATCCGCGCTCGACTGTTCGGCGACCGCCGACGAGACGCGGTCCAACAGCTCGCCCGCGGCCTTGCGTGTGAAGGTCAGGCCCAGAATGCGCTCGGGAGCCACGCCGTTGCCGATCAGGGTGACGATGCGCCTGGTCATGGTATAGGTCTTGCCTGATCCGGCACCCGCCACCACCAGGATGTCGTCATCGTTCGGGGCATTGATGACCCGTGCCTGTTCCGGGCTGTCGGTGAATGCGTGCATCATGCTTGCCTCGTTTCATAGACGGTGTTGAGCTCGCCGGCGCAGGCCGGACAGGATGTCGTCATGCGGCAGTGTTTCACATGATCGGGCGTGGGGTGTGCGATCAGCAGGGAGGACCGGCTGGCCGCGGCCGCATAGAACACACGCGCGACCATGGTCAGCGCCCACAGCGTCTGGCTGCCCCGCAACCGTATGATCTGGTTCCACGCCGCGGCGCGCACCCCTGCGGGCGGCGTCTCGGGCAGCTCCGGAATCTCCAGATACTTGGGATCCTTATAGTGGTAGCGCCCGGCAAACGGTTCCGTGTTCCAAGCCCCGTTGCGCAACAGTGCAGGCTGGTGAAGGCTTTCCACCTCAAAGCTGCGGCTCGGGCCATCATCCTCGCGGACGAAGAACAACCCGCTTTGCGCGATGTACGGCATTCGCGGGGATGGCCCGACACAGCCCCGATCCTCGGGGAACGCCAAGCCGAGCTGATAGCAGACCAGCTGCAGATCGTTGAAGATCTGCGCGGTACCGTATTTCCTCCCGGTCTTGTAGTCGATCAGTCGCACTGCCTCGCGACCGTCCCCGTATCGACGATGTTCAAGCCGGTCGATCCTGCCGGACAGACGAATCGTCAGATCGTCGCACATGCCCTCGGGCCAGCCTCCGACCAGCGTTCCCATAACCGCCAGGAGTTCGCCGCTTGTCATCGGTTCGATGCCGGGTATGGCGTTATAGGCGGCGAGCATGTCGTCGATATCGAACCGGGCGGTGAATTCCACTTCGCACTCCGCCCGTTCCAAGGCTCCGACCGACATGTATTGGGCGTTGCGGAACGGGTATGCCGCATCGCATCCGTTGACGAAATAGCTGGCGATATTCGTCAGCATGGTTTCCGCCGAACGGTCGAGTTTCATCGCATCGTACCGGTCGGTGGGGGAATCGATGCCCTGCGGGTCTCGACGCAACGAACGGTAGATCGCCATCAGCCGTTCCGTCACCGCCGCGATACGGCTCTCGGTACCTTCTGCGGCCACGGTCCCCGGCATATCGAGACGTTCCTCGCTGCCGCGTTGCGCCACCTCGTGCACGATGGTGCCGAAACCGGCGTGCACGCCGCCGGATTGGGGGCCGGAGCAGCGGCGTTCCAATAGCCAGCAGACCGGACAGGACCAGATGCCGTCGACGGAGGATGGCGACAAGGTCACGATATGCCGTCCGTCGCGAGCCTCGGCTCGGGCTTCCGCTTCTCCACCCGTGGCACCGTCATGTGGTAGGTCGACGAAATACCACTGCCGCGGATCGGCGGCGCGCACGCCGTGCTCCGCCAGCAACGCGAGCGCGGATGCCGCATCCCGTCCTTCCGGCGAGTCAGCGCCGTGGCATGCCAGCGTGATACGAGCGGCGGTCACCAATCCCCTGGGATCGGCATCGAGACCGGCATGGGATTCCGCGTCATCATCCGCCGACTGACCGCCGGGGCGCGTGAACACCGCTTCGTCACGTTGGCGGATGAACCGCTCGGGCAGATACCCGTACAAGAAGTCCGACGGCGTGCAATCCTCGTTCCACGTCGCACTGATCGTCAGCGTCTCGTCGGCACGGGTCACCGCCACGAGCAGGTTCTTCTTCTCGCTGGACAGCACTGCAGCCAGACGTGGGTCGCATCCGGCCGGGTCGGCGCCCCCGATTCGCCCATGCAGCATGAGATCGGCCAGATCCTCGCCGCCGAACAGCGTGGCGCGTTCCGCAAGGTTCGGCCATACATCCTGTTGGACCGCGGGCAGCCACACATGCCGCCAATGGTTCCCGGCGGCGCCAGCGGGGGTGGTCAGTGTCACGGCCTGTTCGACCGGCCCGACATGCGCCAGCGAATCCGCTTCGATCTGCATCGACCTGACCTGGTCCATGAAGGCGACGATATCCTCCCCGGCGGAGCCGTCGGCGGCGAACTGGAACAACCGCATCGCCACGTCAAGCCGGTCGTTGGCGGCACGGCCAGCCACGTCGTTGCGCAGGGCGGCGCGCTGCCAGACGCCGGCCACGCCGGTCGCATTCCAAGCCAGCGCCAACGTGTACTGTGCCTCCCGGTTGGACAGCCGGCCCATGCCATCCGCAACGCGGCCGACCATATCCCACATCCTGCGGAACGCGACGGCTTGGGGGTCACGGCCCAGGATCGCGCCGAGGGAATCCAGTACGGGCGTGGCGGGCGCCTTGGGATCGTCGAACGCCAGCATCAGGTACATCGCATGCTGGCCGAACGGCAGCTCGTCATCGGCGGTTTCGCCCGTCAGCACGCCGTCGTCCACGTTGACCGCCGCCGCACGCCGCGCCGCCTGCCGATGTTCGTTCACGGCATCGCGATATCGTTCCCATGATTCGATCAGCGCCGCGAGATGCCGTTGCCCTTCCGCACCGGCGGTCTCTGCGCTTTCCTGGACGACTCCGGCCAATGACTCCAGTGCGGCCATCGCGGATTCCACCGGCGCCAACCGCGCCGGGGCACCCTCGGCGGACTGCGTGCCGGCGGTGACCAGCGGGCAGGCCATCAGCGTGGCCACCCGTGCCCGTACGTAGGACGACAGCGCCGCCAACGGCAGATCCACGGCGTCGATGCCGCGCCTGCGGAGCAGCGCCAGCTCGATCAGGGCGAACAGCCCCTGCACGAACGGCTCGTCCTTCAGCGGACGCGTGACCGACGAGTAGCGCACCGGCACGCCATCGCGGCGCAGACGCTCGCCGAACGACCGCACGGTGGCGTTGTCATGGGCGATGATCGCCATGTCGTTCCATGCAATCCCCCGGTCCATATGCAGACGCTTCATACGCCAGACGACATCGTCCATCTCCTCGCGAGGCGACTTGTACAACGCCGTGGCCACCGTGCCATCCTCCAACCGGGAGGTGCCGAGACCGGCATCCGCGTTCGCCCCCGGTTCATCCAATCGCCGGATCGGCAGACTGCCCGCGTATCGGGGGAGCTTGCCGGGGCGCTGCGGCATCGGCGTGTCATCCGGCTCCGGCGAGGGAATCGACAGTGAGATGCGCGAGGCCAGGAGGTCGCGATAGGTCGGTGCGACGGCATCCGCCGGGGTATCGGATACCGGGATGCGATGTAGGGCGGCATGCAGCGGCCCTCTTACCGCGCAGCCCATCAGGTATTCCGGATAGGAGCCACGGAACGTCTGCACGGCCTCGTCGGGATTCCCTACCAGCACCAGCCGCACCCCTGCGGCGGACAACGCCTCAAGGAAGCGCAGCCCGGCCAATGTGGCGTCATGGAAATCATCCACCACCAACACCGAAGGAACCGTCTCCGGCTGCAGCCGCACCTCCTCCACCTGTACGCGACGCAGCACCGCAGCCGCCTCGACCAGCAGCCGCGATGCGTCCAGACGGTATTCGCCCGGATACGTATGTTCGATGGCCCGCACGTATTCCCGCCGCAGCGCGAACGCCAAGCGCCACTGCACCGCGGTGCGGTCGGCGTTACGCCCGGTGCCGGCCGCCTCCCCCACGTACTCACGCTCATGCGCGAACGATGCCCCCAGCTCGTTGATACGGGCCAGCATATCCCTCAGCTGATCCACGAACGACGAGGAGACGCCGCGCTCGAACATCGCCATCGTCGTCGCGCCGCCCGACTGCTCCCGGGCGGGTGCCACCGTATCCGTCCAGCGGTCGTCGGCGAAGTATTCCCGCAACAGCACGCACGTATCGCACAGGTCGCCGGTTTCGGCATGGCCCAGATGCGCCGCCACCACCCTGCGTAGCAGGGCATCCTGTTCGGCGCCGTTCAGCAGACGCGGCGCAGGCAGGTCCTCATACCGTCGGGCGTCGGCGATCACGGCGAACGCCAACGCCGACAACGTGGTGACCGGACGCGCCTTCATCGACGCCCCCATACGGCGGATTGCGCGATTGCCCAACCTGTCCGCCGTCACGCGCCCGGATACCGTCATCATGGCTCCCCCACCATGGTTGCGTTCCAACGCACGCATCAGCGCCTCGAACGCGAACTCCGTCTTGCCGCACCGCGGGGGGCCAACCACCAGCAGCGCGGAAGTCTCGCCGCCCCCGAGCACCGCGTCGAACGCCTGCCAAAGTTCCTGCATACCAGTCATGGCTCAAGCCTAACCATGGCCGTCACGGAACGGTAGATATCTACCGTTCGCATCCGCCCTCAGCGTGTTGCCGCAAGTCTCCGGCGCCACGGCATGCCGCCGGATTACCGTGCCATCGCGTCCCACACCGTGCCGGACAGCTCGCGGATCTCGGCCTGCGCGGCCGCACTGTCGGGCACGTCCTCGCTCATCACCGCCAGCACGTAATCGCCTGTTGCCGCCGTACCGTCAATCGCGGCGGATGTATCGGATGAGGCGAACACAATCGCCACGTCATTCTCCACGCCGTCGATCTCCCCGGTTTTGTTGGCGGTCACCGTACCCGCCGGCAGACCACTAGGAATCTTGGAGGTCCTGGTCTGTGCCATCAGCAGGTCGAGCATACTCCGGCTGGCCTGCGCGGACACCAGTGCCCCGCGGTACACGGCAGCCATGAACCGCCCGCAATCCTCCGCTGTGGTCCGTTTCAGCGAGGGGTCCCCGGTGACGTCGCCAAGGTACTGGTTGATGGACGAATCCTTGAACCCATACTCCTGCGCGATGGCGTTGACGACCTCGAATCCGGCTTCGCCGCTGCCCGAACCGAGGATGTCCACCAACGCGTTCGTGGCCTCGTTGGAGCTCACCGTGATCATCTCCCGCAACAGCTCGTCGATGCGGGCGTCCTCGGCGAGCGCCCCATCATCGATCCGCTGATAGACGGCCAGCATGACGTACAGCTTGATCAGCGACGCCGAATACCCCTGGTGGTTGTTGATGCTCAACGAGGCTCCGGTGGCAAGGTCTTCGCAATACACCTGCCAGCCGCCCTGGTATCCGGCGATCAGCGTCTCCAGTTCGTCCTGCAGCGCACTCATCGCACGCCGTACCGGCTGGCTGGCGTCCGGCTCCGGAACCGCCGTGCGCCGCATGGCATCATGGTCCGGCACGGCGATGCCGTCCTCACCTGCGCCGTCGGCAATGCCGACCCGTGCGGATGCCGCCGCTCCCTCCGGATTGCTTCGATGCGGCATCGACATCGTGACGCCGATACCGACCGCCACCGCCGCGAATGCAACCGCCACACCCGCCGCGATGACGGCCGTCCAGCCGCGCCCGCGCCCCGGTACCCGATGCGCCGCGCCACGATGGGACCGCGACGGGCGGGGGCGCCGACCACCCGTCGGCCGAACATCCCCCGTCAACGCGCCGCACCTGCGAACATCGTGTCCCAGACCGTCGCCAGCATCTGCGAAGTGAGGTCGGCGGCACGTTCCTGCCCCAGGTTCTCGGTCATCACCGCCAGAGCGACCTTGGTGCGGCCATCCGATATGACGACGAAATAGTTGTATGCATCCTGAATGCCCATACCGCGATGCGCATGGATGGTGGCCCCCTCCGGAATCCTCACGCCTTCGGAGGCAATGTCATACGACATCAGCTCATCCGCTCCGTCGGCGGCCACCATGGACAGCATGCGCGCGGCGTCGTCGGATGACGCATAGTTCTCGTACCCGTCCTCGGAGGCGGCCACATCCCCGAATCGGCGTTCGAACGACGATCCGGAGAAGCGGTTCGCCGACAGCCATGAATCGATTGCGTCCACACCGCCGACCGCGTCGATCAGCAGATTGGCCGCATCGTTGCTCATCGAACGCATCATCTCGCCCGCGGAATCGCTCGGCTGATCCTCATGGGTGCCGTAGTACGCCAAGTACACCGGCAGATACAATCCGGCGGATACCATGCGTTTCGAAGCGTTCCGCGACGAATAGCTGCGCAGTCCGTCCTCGGTCATCACCGATACGGCCACGTCGGTGGACGAGTAGGCGTCGACGATGCGATCGGTGGATTCCTGATCCAACGTGCGCGCCGGCATCTCGGCCCCGTCCCCGTCCTCTTCCGATTGCTCGGATGACGCGGGGTCGTTCTCGTCCGACGCATCGCCCGGGGACGACGCCTCGCCGCCGGTCGGCGCCGGCGTCTGCGAGGTGCCCGGATCGTCCGCCGAGACATGCCACACCACCAGCGTCACGCCGGTGATGATCAATGCCACGGCGGCGATGGCTGCGATAACGATGGCCACGATGGTTCCGGTGCGCCTGCGCGTCGCCGGCTGAACGGGAGACGATTGCGACGGCACCGATTGCGCCGGATACGCCGGCTGCACCGGCTGCATGGATATCGTCGGCGCGTCGGCGAGGGGATCCGCTGCCGGCGGTGCGGTCAGCGGACTGCCGCATACCGTGCAGAATCGCGAGCCTTCGTCGTTACCGTTGCCGCACCGTCCGCAAATCATCGTGCCCTCCATCCGTCGTCGTCTCTATGTCCATTATCGGTCATGTTCCGCGGATCGGAATCCGCCGACCGGTCGGATGTCCCGGATGGGCGGATCGACCCGTCCTCCGCCCAGGCCGATACCGTTGCCGCATCGGCGGAGCGCAACGCGGTGAACTGCAGCGCACTGATGCCATTGGAGACGAACAACGGCAGTCTCAGGCATTCCACGCCACGATTCAGGCGCCATGGCGTGCTGGACCGCTCGACCGATTGGATGCGGGAGCGGCGCGTGAACACCGTGAACAAGGTGAGTACGGACGCCCCCGTGGCGGCGATTCGCTTGTCGTCCAATACCGCATATCCCTCCGACGCCGCCTTCAGCCAACGGCACAACCCCCACCAGACCGCCAGCGCCGCAGGGGCCAACGTCCACAGCCAGTTCACGGCATCGCGGGACACCAGCGCCCAGATCACCGCAACCGCCATGCCCGCCGCGGACACCGCCAGCGGCATCACCAGATAGTAGCGGACCAGTCCGCGGCCCGTCCGATGGATCTCCGGAGGTTCCAGCCCCCATTCGGGGAGCATGCGTTGCAGCACGGCATAGACGCGGTCGTCGCCGATCACCGGCAGCACATCGGCGCCGGTGGCATCGCCGTCCTCCCCTTCCGCGGCGGCCATAGCGCCCAATCCCAGTCGGACCGAGCACAGGTGCAGGGCCCGGCGGAGCAGCGAGCGCCGGATGGCGACGGTCTGGATGCGGTCGATGGCGATGGTGGTGATCCGCCGCGTGAGCGCGCCGCGCACCACCACCAGGTCGCCGCCGCGGCGCCACACCTCGAATCCGTAGAACCGCAACAGCGATCCGATGATGCTGGCGCCCACAAGCACCGCGAAAACCACGACCACCGCGCCGGCGATCATGGCCGCACTGCTGGTGGCGAATCGGATCACCGAATCCTGCGCGGTGTCGAACACGTCCTCGGGAACCAGATCGCGCAATTGGTCGAGGAATCCGTAGACAACGATCAGCGCGGCGAACAATCCCAGGTCGGTGACGGCGAACAGCACGATATCCGCAACGGAGGCACGGAACACCAGCTCGCCGTCAATCGCCGGACGGCCGGTCGCCGACTGGTTGACGCCCGTGCGCGCGCCGGCGGCCGGAGCCTCTTCCGGCTGCCGGCACTCCTCGGCCGCATCCGAGTCGGCGACAGCGGTATCGGCGACTGCGCCATGGATACCCACCGATGCCGCGGCCGCGGATACGGTGTCCCCGCTATCCAACTGTCTGGCGGCTTCCAGCTCCAGCTGCACGCCGGCAGGAACGCCCCTGAGCGTCATGCCCGATTCCCCACCCGCGGCGGTGATGTCCAGGATCACCACATGGAACGGCCGCATGTAAATCGGGGCGCTGCTGGACAGCGTGTGGATGTGGTCGTAGGCGATCGTTGTACGCGTGCGGTTGAATACCCCGGAGCGTTGGGTGATGCCATGGTCGTCCATCCGATAGCCCGTCGTCAGCCATCGCACGACCGGGGAGACGAGCATCCATGCCGCAATCAGCCCGATCACCGCCACGATGACCGCCATGACGACCGCCGAATCACGGTTCGGTACGGCAATGGCCAGCACGGGAAGAATCAGGGCGATGGCGGACCTCACCGACTCGATCAACGCCGTGACCACGGCAATCGGATGCAGCCGGCGCCAAGCCATGTTCACAGGTCTTCCTTCACAGCGAGCACACGTGCGGTGATCAGGTCCACCAGCTGTGCGGCCTCGGCGTCCTCGATGGCTTCGATCTCATGCGCTCCCACGGCGGTGTGCACGCTGATCGATGTCATACCGAACGCGCGCAACAGCGGCCCCTGCTTGGTGTCGACATGTTGGACGCGGTTGAACGGCACCGTGACCGATTTGCGGAACAGCCAGCCCGTGTGCAGTTTCAGATCCCGCTGCCCGATGGAGAACCGGGTGAACTCATAGGAGTACCGGGTCTGCAACGGCTGCGTGGCCAGCTCGACCACGGCCCATGCCGCAATCAGCCCCAGGACGAGCGCCTGCCAGAAGCCCCACCAATCGGCGGCGATGAAGATGATCGCCAGCACCGCGCAGATCAGGATCACCGCCGTATCGGTGAATACCGACCGCAGCAGCCATACCCGCTTGATCCGTTCGGGCAGGCTCCGCCACCGCCGTTGGTCCGTTACTGTTTCCGGATTGCGTTCGATCATGCGTCTCATCCTATCGTTGCCTCATGTCCGCCTCCGTCTCAGAGCCCCATGCCCGAATCCCCCATCCGGCCACCGCGATCCCCGCGATGGCCGGGAGCACGAGCAGCAACCATGGATGCACCGGTTCCCCATTGTCTGCGTCATAGACGGCCGTCGTCTGATTGCCGGCCCTGTCGGTGACCCGCACCATCACGGCATGGGGTCGGCCGTCGGCCTGCAACGTGTATTGCGGGATGTCGTCGAGCGACGTGTCCGTGTTCCATTCGCGGATCTTGCGCCCGTCGATGTACAGTTCCGTCCGATTCACCGCCAGATTGTCCTTGGCATCGATGGTGATGCGTCGGCGGTGGTGCCCGGTGTGCTCGTCTTCGGCTTCCAGTTCGGGAACATATACGGTCGGCGCCGTTGCGTCGATGGCGAAGTTCACTTCAGCGCTTCCCCTATGGTCCGCGCCGACCCCTTCCATGGTGTTCTGCGAAACGTTGCCAGCCAGATCCACGGATTGCACAAGGATGCGGTAGAAGCCGTCGCCGTCGAACCGTTGCGCCGGAATCGTGTATACGGTTCTGGACCATCCGGCATCGTCATCCGTGCGCATGCCGAACTCCCCCGGGGCGAGGGTGTCGGCCTTGTCGTTTGCCACCACCGTGATCCGGCTCTCGGAGGGTGCAAGACCGGAGACGTTGATCTCCTGGATTTCCACGTCCTGGGCCTGCTGCAGGTAGGCCCCGCGCAGCTGCCGCATACCGACGTTGAACACGTAGGTGGATCCGAATCGGTTCACCGAGAAGGTTATGGCGGTTTCGGCCACATTGCCCGCCTTGTCGGTGGCCGTTGCCGTGAGCGTGTAGACGTCGTCGGCGTCAGGGGTCCATTCGAAATCCCGGAATGTCACGGTGAGCCGGCCTTCGGATTCCCGTACGAGGCTCCCGGGCATGGCGGCGCCGGTCAGCGGTCCTCTGTGCGCCCCTTCGATGGTGTAGTCGAGCCCCTGTTCGCCGAGGTTCGCGTCCGCGCACTCGATGCTCGGCGCGACGGTTCCCGCATAGGCGGTGCCATCGGACACACGGTCGATGGCGATATGCGGCGGCGTCAGGTCAATGACGAATTCCGGCACCGTCACCGTCTGCGCTTTGTTCCCGGCCAGGTCGATGGCAGAGATCTCCATCGTGTAATGCCCCTCGCCGGAGAATGTCACGGTGTTGGTCCACGATGCGTCGTGACGTTCACCGTCGGCACGCATCCATCCGCCGCCGGCCGGCACCGGTTGTTCATTGCCGTTGCCGTCCGTGGCGGAGATGCTGATCACGGATTCGGATTCGGACAGGTTGCGTTCGATCTGGGTGATGGTGGCGGTGCGAGGGGCATCGTAGTACATGCCATTGGCCACATCGGTATTGTCGAAGGCGATGCCGAGCTGCGGCGGCGTGGTATCGATGATGAACCGATCATGATGCGCCGCCGTTTCCGTCTCCGGTGCCGGTTCGTGGAATTCGGCGTCGACGGACCAGACACCGTCCTCCTGCGCTGCGAATGTCATGCCGTAGGTTCGTCCATCATCGCCCGGTGTGAGTGCGGATAGCGGTATGGCGCGGTGTTCCGAGCCGTCACGGGTCAGGGAGACGAGCACACGATCCGGATCACGGTCGATGACCAGATCGAGATTGGCGTCGGATAACGTCAGGGTGCCGTTGCGCCACGCCCGGTAGTACCGTTCGTTCTGCACCTCGTTATTGTCATAGGACACGGCGATCTCGGGCGGCGAGGCATCCACCGCCAGCATGTCGATGGCGTGCTCCGCGAACACCGGTTGGTCGGAGAAATCACCAGTGGAGGCATAGTTGCCTGCGGCATCGGCGACGGCGAGCGCGGTACCCTCCGCGATGAGCCGGAATCCGTCGGCTTCAAGGCGGAATGAGAGCGTGCCACGGATTGGGTCATAGTCCAGATCGTCATTCCCGAGGGTGGCCCCGGTGGTGTGGGCATCGATGTTCGGCCCATCCCCATCGGCCAGTTCGCCGTATTCGTTCACCTTCGCGAATGCCGGACTGTCGGCGTCCACGCCAGAAAGGGCGTCGGATATGCCGTCCAGCGTAACGGTGTGCGAGGCGGCGAACATGATGCCGTGCCATGACGTGGGTGTACCCGCCAGCGTCAGTGTTCCGATGCTCGGAGCGGTCCAGTCGATGATGAAATGAGTACCGTCCATCAACATGTCCTCGGATATGGCGGCAGAGGCGACGGCGTCATGCAGTCCCTGATAGGACAATCCGATGGCGTATCGGCCCTCCGACACGCTCCGGGCTCCCGCGACCCGTATAGGCACGGTGATGGACCATTGTGTGCCGTCCGGGCTGTCCCATCCCTCGTTCCGGATGGTCAGCGCCTCCAACGTCCGGCCGTGGCCGCTGTGTTCGACCGTGCTCTCGGCGAACAGGTCGACGTCGACGGTTGTGGCGTCGGTGGCGTTACGGGCCAACGGGAACCATGGATCGTGTACGGTGCAGGTGACGGACACGTCGCCCCGGTAGTACCCTTGCCGTGTCGATCGGCGATGTTCCGGTGCACGGTCCATCAGCGTCATGGCGTCGACCTGCGGCGCCCCCTGAGCGATGACGACCAATATCGAGGCATCCGTTTCAGACAGGAGCGCGCGCAAGGTCGTTTCGGTGGTGTTGCCGGCCCGATCCATGCCTATGACCCGCACCGCGTCCAACTCGTACAATCCCTCCTGGCTGAAGGTGATGACGGCCTGACCGCTGGCGGGATCGACGGCAATATGCTGCTCCACGGGTGTGCCGCCGTCGATGACATTCCCGTACAAATCGGTGGGTGCGGGGATGACGGCTCGGAGCGTGTCCGCCCCGGATACCGGGGATTCGGCATCGGCCGCCGGGGAGGCATCATCCACGATGATGCCGATGGTCCGTTCACCTACTGCGGCGTGTATGGATTGGCCGTCATACGTGGTGTTCGGCGGCAGCGCCGACACCCCCTGCATGGTCGGGGCGATGGTGTCGACGCCGAAATCGAGTTCGGCTGCCCGCACAGTGCCGAGCAGATACCCCATGATGCCTCCCGACGCCCGCTCGTGCACCGTATAGCGGTACCAGCCGTCGGCGTGCGGCTGTGTGTCCGCCCAACCGATGCGACCGTCGTCCTCGATGCGCAGATCGCCGATTGTGATGCTGCCATATGGATCCTTGCCCCGCACGGCGGTTACCACCGGTGCCGTGCTGGTGGCGTCCTGTTGCTGAAGGACTTCGAGGATTCTGGGTAGCAGCCGATTGCCGGTAACGGTGAAGCCGACCTTCGGCGCCTCGACATACCATGGGCCTTTCGCGTCGCCTGATGACGTGACGGCCGTCAGCGCAGCGGCAACGCCACCTGCGGGCTCCCCGATGGTCAATGGTTGGGGCAGACAGTCCGAGCCGTCCAGATCGCCGATTGTATACGATGTCGCATCGCTGCCCATATGGATGGCGATATCGCTGAAGTCGTAGCTTCCGGGAGTGATCAGGGTCACTTCAACGGCGGCGGACCCGGCCCGGCCTTCCGCGGAATCCACCGTCGTAACACGGTAGTCCTGCGATTGAAGCGGCTGCGCTTCGCCGTCCAGATCGAGATAGGAGCCGGTGAGACTGATGGCTTGGGGCTGGCCGTATCCGTCGGCCATGATGATGCGCACCCGACGCGACGTGTCCTCGCCCCATGCGATGACCTCGTTGCCGTTTCGGAGATCGTGAGAATCATCGCCCTGGTAGGAGACTTGGCCCAGCGAAGCCGCATCCCGGATCGGGATGGTCCGCCGATCATCGGGGACGGCGAACGTGCGTACGGCCGTCACGGTCTGCGGCGTCAACGTATGATAATCGGCCGCGGAAGCTGCGGACGATGCGACGCCCATGGCGGCCATGGCCACCGCCGCGGATGCCAGCACCATTGCCCTGCGTCGGATGCCGCCAGCCACCACGGTGTTATCGGCGGACACCGTATCATCGGACACCGCCCTGCCACCAGCCATCACAGTGCCGTTGGACACCACCAAGCCGTCGGACACCACGGTACCGTCAGCCACTACGGTGTCATCGGCAGCTACCGTGCCATCAGACAGCACCGTGCCATCAGACACCACCGTACCGTCGGTCAGCATGGTACGGTCGGCCGCCACGACAGGCGTGCTCGCCACCGCACCGACCGTATGCGCCCCACACTTCGATGTCGACGCCTGCGCGGACCCGGCCGGACGTGAGGTTTCGACAGATGCACGCCTTGCGTCCCGCGTGGCCAGTATGTCAGCGTACCGCCAGGCGCCCGGTCTGATGCCGCGCAGCCACGCGATCTCCTGACGTGCGGACGTACCATTCAACGCACGCCGCACGGCGGGCACGTCGAATCTGCGGTGCATCACCACTGCTGCCACCGCCAGCGCCACGGCCATCACCAGCCATACCACGGCAGCCATCCCCAACCATTCATAACCGCTCATTGCAGATCCGCCTTATGATCCATATACGCGTTCTCAATGGCCTGCAGCACCACAGGCACGCTCCCCAACGCCCGGTCTCTGGCGTCATCATGCGCATCAGCCGTGGTGTCGGTCGTTTCGGCCACGTCGCCGGCCCGAGCGCACAGCCGCTCCATATCCTTCCGGGGAACACCGTCCGCCCGGAATTTCCGCGGATAGGTGAGCAGGGCATCCAATGCCAGATTCGCCGCCTCCAGACGGATCACCTCGCTCCGCTGCGCCGAGGCCGACTCCACCAGCCGCTGCAGCAGCCCGAAATACGGCTGGTACCGACCGCCGTCATGACCTTCGTTGATCAACGGCACGATACGCACGTTGAATTCCGCGATGCCCGCATAGATGCCGGCGAGCGCCGTCTCTTCGAACGTTTCGGTCTCCGCGGCATCGCGCATCCATGGCGCGGCCGCGCGAATCCGTGCCATGCGTGATCCCTCAGCATCGGCGTCGTTCGGTTCCACGGCGTAGTAGTACCAGTACAGCCGCCCCGTGTCGAAGCACAGCTGCGCCCATGCGGTCCGGTCCGACCGCAGTGCGTCGGCGTGACGGTTGAGCAATGCCGTATACGTCGCCTCCTCGGACTGGGAGAACACGCCATCCGCCGTATACCGGTCAATCAGATGCCGATACGGTTCGATGCTTCCGGGCAGGATCTCGGCAGCGCGACGGCACGCCTGTTCCGCGACGGGATCAGCGGAGGCCTGCTCGGCCTGACGCATCCAATGCGTGTAGTCGCTGTTTCGTTCATGGTCCGCTGCCAGCAGCGAGCCCGCGGACAACGCCAGGCACGCGACCGAAGCGGCGGCGGTTCCAGCGAAGATACGCCACCGGCGCAGCAGCGTCCGCCGTCTGGAACGCTCCCCGTCCCGGCAGTGCCCGAGCGCATAGGCGAATTCGGCGCAGGATGCGTACCGCTGCTGCGGATCCGGGGAGGTTGCCTTGGCGATCACATATTCCAGCCCCGTGGACAGTTCTGGGCGAATCCGGCGGACCGGCACGATGCCCTCGCGCGGATGCACGCCCGTCAGCAGCTGGAACAGCGTGGCCCCCAGCGCATGGATGTCGACACGGGCATCCAGTACACCGCCGGGTTCGAACTGCTCCGGCGCACCATACCCCGGCGTGCCCAATCGCCGGCCGTCGCCGATGCCGTCACGGTTCTCGCCGGTCTCCCCCTGTTCGATGGCGATGCCGAAGTCGATGAGTTTGACCATGCCGTCCGGTGTCAACATGACGTTGGACGGCTTCATGTCGCGGAACACCACCATCGGCGTACGGCGATGCAGGTAATCCAGCACATCGCACAGCTGGATGCCCCAATCCACCACCAGCGCCTCGTCCTGCGGCCCCTCGCGCTCCAGCAGGGTGCGCAACGTCTGCCCCTCCACGAAATCCATGACCACGAACACACCCGTATCGTCGTCGATCAGGTCAACGATGCGCGGGATCGCGGGATGGTCCAGACGCGCGATCATCTCCGATTCCACCGTCAGACTGCGCAGCATCACGTCACGCCGCTCCGCCGAGCCGGCGTCGCGCATCTGTTTGACCGCCCACCGCCGGTTCAGTGATGCGTCCATAGCCAGATACACCGTCGACATGCCTCCGATGCCGACCTGTGTCAGGATGCGGTACCGTCCCCCGACCAATGTCCCCTCAGCTACCATGACGATTGCCTTTCCACATGCGTTGCCTGTACCCCGTAGCTCCGCATGTGGCCGGATGAACGGTGCAGCCGGCTCCATGTCTTTCCCCCACTGCCAATGTACGGGCATGGCCGCCGCCGTGTCAACCAGTCCGCGGACACACCGGCCACCTGGGCCGCAAACCCCGCGTCCCGCAACGCTCCAGGAGCGACACGCCGCATATACGACGAGGGCGCACCCCATCGGGATGCGCCCTCGGTTCACCGCACGACCGTCAGCCGGCCGTATGCGGTCACAGGCTCAGATCGCCCAGATCGCCCAGGTCGGCGTCGGAGAAGTCGGCGCCGCCGAAGTCCTCCTGGCCGCCCTGATCGTTCAGGAAATCGTCCGGGTTGAAGTCGTCGCCGAGCTTCAGGTCGCCGAAGTCGATGCTGGAGAAGTCCACATCGCTCAGGTCGGCGTCGGAGAAGTCGGTCGCCTCGTCGCCGCCCAGACCGAAGTTCGGGTAGATCGTCTCGCGGATCGCCTTGTCCGGCTCCACCACCGCGTTGCGGTAACGGGCCAGGCCGGTGCCGGCCGGGATCAGTTTACCGATGATCACGTTCTCCTTGAGGCCCTTCAGGTCGTCTTCCTTCTGGCTCAGGGCCGCCTCGGTGAGCACGCGCGTGGTCTCCTGGAAGGAGGCCGCGGACAGCCACGAGTCGGTGGCCAGCGACGCCTTGGTGATGCCCATCAGCTCCGGACGGCCGGCGGCGGGCTTGCCGCCGTTCTTCACGGCCTCCATGTTCGCCTCGCGGAACTTCGCCTGGTCCACCAGTTCGCCCGGCAGCAGCTTGGTGTCGCCGGAGTCGATCACGGTGATGCGGCGCAGCATCTGGTGCACGATGACCTCGATGTGCTTGTCGTGGATGTCGACGCCCTGCGAACGGTACACGTTGTGCACCTCCTCCACGATATTGACCTGGGCGGCACGCGGGCCGAGGATGCGCAGGATCTTCTTGGGATCCACGGAACCCTCGATCAGCTGAGTGCCGGCCACCACGTGGTCGCCGTCCTTGACCAGCATCGGCGCGCGACGGGTCACCGGGTAGGTGATCGGCTCGACCGTGGAATCGTCCGGGGTCAGCGTGACCTGACGGCCGCGGTCGGTGTCCTCCACCTTCACGATGCCGGCGAACTCGGCGATCGGCGCCTCACCCTTCGGGGTACGGGCCTCGAACAACTCGGTGACACGGGGCAGACCCTGGGTGATATCGGATGCCGAGGCGACGCCGCCGGAGTGGAACGAACGCAGCGTCAGCTGGGTACCAGGCTCGCCGATGGACTGGGCGGCCACGATGCCGACGGCCTCGCCGACGTCCACCAGCTTGTTGGTGGCCAGCGACCAGCCGTAGCACTTGGCGCACACGCCGCGCTTGGATTCGCAGGTCAGCACGGAGCGGGCCTTGACCTCCTCCACGCCGTGGGCCACCAGGTCGTTGAGCGCATCCATCGACAGCGCGTCGCCGGCGTGGTACAGCACGGTCTCGTTGTCGGCGGGGTCGATGACGTCGGCGGCGAGCAGGCGCGAATACGGGCCACCGTCGGCGGCCTTGACGAGCACCAGGTTGCCGTTGTCGTCACGCTCGGCGACCTTCATCGCCAGACCGCGCTTGGTGCCGCAGTCCTCCTCACGGACGATGACCTCCTGCGAGACGTCCACGAGTCGACGGGTCAGGTAGCCCGACTCGGCGGTACGCAGTGCGGTATCGGCCAGACCCTTGCGCGCGCCGTGCTGGGAGATGAAGTACTCCAGCACGGACAGGCCATCGCGGTAGTTCGACTTGACCGGACGGGGGATGATCTCGCCCTTCGGGTTGGCCACCAGGCCTCGCATACCCGCGATCTGGCGGATCTGCATCCAGTTGCCTCGAGCGCCGGACTGGACCATGATGTTCACGTTGTTGTCATCATGGAAGTTCTCGCGCATGGCGTCGGCCACCTTGTCGGTGCACTCGGTCCACAGGTTGATGAGCTCCTGACGGCGCTCCTCGTCGGTCAACAGACCCATGTCGTACTGGGAGTTGACCTTGGAGGCCTCCTCCTCGTACGAGTGGACGATGTCCTCGCGCTCCGGCGGGGCCACGATGTCGGAGTACGCCATCGTGACGCCGGACCACGGCGCGCGCGTGAAGCCCAGATCCTTCAGGGCATCCAGCGTGGCGGCCACCTGGGCGGTGGAGTAGCGGGTCGCGATGTCGTCGACGATCTTGGAGAGCTTGCCCTTGGGCACCTGCTCGTTGACGAACGGGTAGTCGGTCGGCAGCGTCTCGTTGAACAGGATGCGGCCGTAGCTGGTGGCGAACAGGACGGAACCGTCCTTGAAGCGCTCCTCGCAGACCGTGTCCGGGCTGCCCGGCTCGGCGTCCACCACCTTGAGCTCGCGCGGCTCCCAATCCTTGGGCAGCACGAAGTCCTCGGGCAGGCGAATCAGCACCATGGACTGCATGTCGATCTCGTGCAGGTCAAGCGCCATCTGGGCCTCGGCCAGCGACGAGAACACGCGGCCCTGGCCCTTGGCACCCTCGACCACGGTCGACAGGTAGTACAGGCCGAGGATCATGTCCTGGGACGGCATGGTGACGGTGTGGCCGTCGGCCGGCTTCAGGATGTTGTCGGAGGCGAGCATCAGCGTGCGGGCCTCGGCCTGGGCCTCGGCGCTCAACGGCAGATGCACGGCCATCTGGTCGCCGTCGAAGTCGGCGTTGAACGCGGCGCAGGCCAGCGGCGGCAGGTGGATGGCCTTGCCCTCCACCAGGATCGGCTCGAAGGCCTGGATGCCCAGACGGTGCAGCGTAGGCGCACGGTTGAGCAGCACCGGGTGCTCGGCGATGACCTCTTCGAGCACGCCCCACACCTCGGAGTCGCCGCGGTCCACCAGACGCTTGGCGCTCTTCATGTTCTGCGCGTAGTTCAGGTCCACCAGACGCTTGATGACGAACGGCTTGAACAGCTCCAGGGCCATCGGCTTGGGCAGACCGCACTGGTGCATGCGCAGCTCCGGGCCGACCACGATCACGGAACGGCCGGAGTAGTCCACGCGCTTACCCAGCAGGTTCTGACGGAAACGGCCCTGCTTGCCCTTGAGCATGTCGGAAAGCGACTTGAGCGGGCGGTTCGAGGCGCCGGTGACCGGACGGCCGCGGCGACCGTTGTCGAACAGCGAGTCCACGGCCTCCTGGAGCATGCGCTTCTCGTTGTTGAGCATGATCTCGGGGGCGCCCAGCTCGATCAGTCGCTTCAGACGGTTGTTGCGGTTGATCACGCGGCGGTACAGGTCGTTCAGGTCGGAGGTCGCGAAACGGCCGCCGTCCAGCTGCACCATCGGGCGCAGATCCGGCGGGATGACCGGGATCACGTCCAGCACCATGGCCTCCGGCTTGTTGCCGGTGGTCAGGAAGGCGTTGACGACCTTCAGGCGCTTCAGGGCGCGGGCCTTGCGCTGGCCGGTGCCCGTGTCGATCTCCTCGCGCAGCTGCTTGGCCGCGCCCTCCAGATCGAAGTCCTGCAGGCGCTTCTTGATCGCCTCGGCGCCCATGCAGCCCTCGAAGTAGTCGCCGTAGCGGTCCTGCATCTCGCGCCACAGGTCCACGTCGCCCTCCATGTCGCCGGGCTTCAAGCCCTTGAAGCGGTCGAACACGGCGGAGATGCGCTGGATCTGATCGTCGTAGCGCTGGCGGATGGCCGCCATCTCGCGCTCGGCGCTGTTGCGCAGCTTGGCCTTGGCGGCGCCCTTGGCCTCGCCGGCGGCCTCAAGCTCGGCCAGATCGGCCTCGACCTTCTTGGCGCGCTCCTCGATCTCGTTGTTGCGGCGCTTCTCCAGGTTGCCGATCTCGGTATCGAGCTCCTCCTGCAGGTCGGGCAGGTCCTGGTGACGCTGCTCGTCGTCCACCTTGGTGACCATGTACGCGGCGAAGTAGATGACCTTCTCCAGGTCCTTCGGCGCGATGTCCAGCAGGTAGCCCAGACGGCTCGGCACGCCCTTGAAGAACCAGATGTGGGTCACCGGGGCGGCCAGCTCGATATGGCCCATGCGCTCGCGGCGGACGCGGGACTTGGTGACCTCCACGCCGCATCGCTCGCACACGATGCCCTTGAAGCGCACGCGCTTGTACTTGCCGCAGGCGCACTCCCAGTCGCGGGTCGGACCGAAGATCTGCTCGCCGAACAGACCGTCCTTCTCCGGCTTCAGGGTGCGGTAGTTGATGGTTTCGGGCTTCTTGACCTCGCCGTAGCTCCAGCTGCGGATGTCGTCGGCGGTGGCCAGGCCGATCCTCAGTTTGTCAAATGCGTTGACGTCCAGCACTTGTATTCCTGTCTATTGAAGTTGTGTTTCTTGACGTTCATGGGGTCGCCGGCCGGCTTGTGGCCGGCGACCCGGGGAATCACTGGTATTCGGGCTCCTCGACGGCCTGGTCCTCCTTGGCGGCGGCGTCGGGGCGCGCGCCGATGTTGAAGCCCAGATCGTCGGAGGCAGACATCGGATCGTCGTCCTCGTCCTTCATGTCGATGGCCTGGCCTTCGGCGTTGAGCACCTCGACATTCAGCGACAGGGACTGCATCTCCTTCAACAGCACCTTGAACGACTCGGGGATGCCCGCCGGCGGCAGGTTCTCGCCCTTGACGATGGCACCGTAGGCACGCACGCGGCCGTCCACGTCATCCGACTTGGTGGTCATCATCTCGTGCAGCGTGTAGGCGGCGCCGTAGGCCTCAAGGGCCCACACCTCCATCTCGCCGAAGCGCTGGCCGCCGAACTGGGCCTTGCCGCCCAGCGGCTGCTGGGTGATCATCGAGTACGGACCGGTGGAACGGGCGTGAATCTTGTCGTCGACCAGGTGGTGCAGCTTCAGCATGTACATGTAGCCCACCGAGATCGGCTTGGGGAACGGTTCGCCGGTACGGCCGTCGAACAGCGTGGCCTTGCCGTTCTCGCCGACGAGCTTGTTGCCGTCGCGGTCGGGCAGCGTGTTCTTGAGCAGGCCGTGCAGGACCTCCTGCTTGACGCCGTCGAACACCGGGGTGGCCACCGGGGTGCCCGGCTCGCCCTTCTCGGCGCCCTTGGGCACGTACTTCTTCCATTCGGCCTCAAGCTCCGGATCGACCGTGATGTCCCAGCCGGCGTGGGCCACCCAGCCCAGATGCATCTCGAGCACCTGGCCCAGGTTCATTCGGCTCGGCACGCCCAGCGGGTTGAGCATGATGTCGACCGGGGTGCCGTCCGCCAGGAACGGCATGTCCTCCTCCGGCAGGATGCGGGAGATGACGCCCTTGTTGCCGTGACGACCCGCGAGCTTGTCGCCCTGGGTGATCTTACGGTGCTGGGCGATGTACACGCGCACGGTCTGGTTCACGCCGTTGGGCAGCTCGTCGCCGTCCTCCTCGGCGTCGGCGCGGGTGATCTCCTTGACGGCGATCACGGTGCCGGACTCGCCGTGCGGCACGCGCAGCGACGTATCGCGGACCTCGCGGCTCTTCTCACCGAAGATCGCACGCAGCAGGCGCTCCTCCGGGGTCAGCTCGGTCTCGCCCTTCGGGGTGACCTTGCCGACGAGGATGTCGCCGGCCTCGACCTCGGCGCCGATGCGGATGATGCCGCGCTCGTCCAGGTTCGCCACCGCGTCCTCGCCGACGTTCGGCAGGTCGCGGGTGATCTCCTCGGCGCCCAGCTTGGTCTCGCGGGCGTCGATCTCATACTCCTCGATGTGGATCGAGGAGAGCGTGTCGTCCTGCACCAGGCGCTGGGAGACGATGATCGCGTCCTCGTAGTTGTAACCGTTCCACGGCATGAACGCCACCAGCAGGTTCTTGCCCAGGGCCATCTCGCCCTTGTCAGTCGCCGGACCGTCGGCCAGCACGGTGCCGGTCTCCACGCGCTCGCCGTTCTTGA
The DNA here is from genome assembly GCF_000741215.1 of Bifidobacterium pullorum subsp. gallinarum. Classification (GTDB taxonomy): domain Bacteria; phylum Actinomycetota; class Actinomycetes; order Actinomycetales; family Bifidobacteriaceae; genus Bifidobacterium; species Bifidobacterium pullorum_B. Next base: position 438,046 of record NZ_JGYX01000001.1, on the reverse strand, counting down.
TGCGCGGCACCTGGTTGTAGCACGTGCTCTGGTTGGAACGCTGGAACTTGGTCAGCTTGTAGCTGGAGGTGGTGCCGTCGTCGTTCATCACGCGGATGATGTCCGCGGACACGTAGGTCACCACGCCCGGCTTCTCGGCCAGGATCACGTCGCCGGAGTCGATGGCGGAACGCCACTCGGAACCGGTGCCCACCAGCGGACGCTCCGATTCGATCAGCGGCACGGCCTGACGCTGCATGTTGGTACCCATCAGCGCTCGGTGGCCCTCGTCGTGCTCCAGGAACGGGATCAGCGAGGCGCCGACCGACACCATCTGACGCGGGGAGACGTCCATGTAGTCGACCATGTCGACCGGCACGTCCTCCGCCTCGCCGGCGGCGTCTCGCACCAGGGCGTCCTTGGAGATGAAGTTGCCGTTCTCGTCCAGCTCCTGGTTGGCTTGGGCGATGACGTGCTCGACCTCACGGTCGGCGGTCATGTAGACCACGTCATCGGTCACATGGCCGTGCTCGACCTTGCGGTACGGGGTCTCGATGAAGCCGAACGGGTTGATGCGGCCGAAGGTGGCCAGCGAGCCGATCAGACCGATGTTCGGGCCTTCCGGGGACTCGATCGGGCACATACGGCCGAAGTGGGACGGGTGCACGTCTCGCACCTCCATGGAGGCGCGGTCGCGCGACAGACCGCCGGGGCCCAGGGCCGACAGACGGCGCTTGTTGGTCACGCCGGCCAGCGGGTTGTTCTGGTCCATGAACTGGCTGAGCTGCGAGGTGCCGAAGAACTCCTTGATGGTGGCGTTCACCGGACGGATGTTGATCAGCGACTGCGGGGTGATGGCCTCGGCGTCCTGCGTGGTCATGCGCTCGCGCACCACGCGCTCCATACGGCTCAGGCCGGTGCGCAGCTGGTTCTGGATCAACTCGCCGACCTGGCGGATGCGGCGGTTGCCGAAGTGGTCGATGTCGTCCACGTCCACGCGTAGCTCGATGTCCTCGCCGTCACGGCGGCCCGGGAAGGTCTTGTCGCCGGCGTGCAGGGTCACCAGGTACTTGATGGTGGCGATGATGTCCTCACGGCTCAGGCTGCGGTCGTTGTAGTCCGCCTCCAGGCCGAGCTTGCGGTTGATCTTGTAGCGGCCGACGCGCGCCAGATCGTAACGCTTGGTGTTGAAGTAGAAGGATTCCAGCAGGTTCTTGCCGGCCTCCGGGGTGGCGGTGTCGGCCGGGCGGATCTTGCGGTACAGATCGGTCAGCGCCTCGTCCTGGGTCTCGATGGTCTCCTTGTCGAGCGCGTCGAGCACCAGCGGGTAGCCCTTGAACGCCTCGCGGATCTCCGGCTTGGTCATGCCGATGGCCATCAGGAACACGATGGCGGACTGCTTGCGCTTGCGGTCCACGCGCACGCCGAGCACGTCACGCTTGTCAATCTCGAACTCCAGCCAGGCGCCGCGGCTCGGGATGATCTTCGCGCCGAAGATCTCCTTGTCCGAGGTGCGGTCCGGGGTGCGGTCGAAGTAGACGCCCGGGGAGCGCACGAGCTGGGAGACGATGACGCGCTCGGTGCCGCCGATGATGAAGGTGCCATGCGGGGTCTGCAGCGGGAAGTCGCCCATGAACACGGTCTGGGACTTGATCTCACCGGTGTCGCCGTTCTCGAATTCGGCGTTCACGTACAGCGGCGCGGAGTAGGTGTAGTCCTTCTCCTTGCACTCCTGCACGGTGTGGCGCGGCTCCTCGAAGTACGGATCCGAGAAGGTCAGGGACATGGTCTGGGCGAAGTTCTCGATCGGGGAGATCTCCTGGAAGACCTCATCCAGGCCCGAGACATGCGGCACGGTGTTCGTGCCGTTCTCCAGATCCTCCTGCACGCGCTGCTTCCAGCGCTCGTTGCCGATCAGCCAGTCGAAGCTGTCGGTCTGCACGCCCAGCAGGTAGGGCACATCGATGGGCTCGCGGATGGAGCCGAAGTTCACACGGTCCGACGCCTTGTGCAGATCGATGTCATGCTGGTCGGCGCGTGCGATGATGGTGGTGGTACTCGTCGTAGCTTGTTCGGCAGCCAATGGACGTTCCTTATCGCTCGCTTGGTTCTTCGGTATCATTCCCCAGAAGCGCTTGGACGGCCGCCATATGCCTGTTCGCGGGCGCTTCTTCCTTGTCAGCATGCCCGCCATATGACATGCATATACGCAAATGCATTATGCTACCACACCTCGACACGCCTGACAATCCAGGCGTGTCCCGTCTGAGGCGGGCGCGGTCCCACACTGCTACACCGCCGCACCGACGCGACGCACCGCGGCACCGATCCGCCGCCATACCCTTCCCGACGGCGTCATGGCGCACTGGCCCGTCGCCCGCGGCTTCTCCCCTACTGCACGACGAACGGCACCTGCTGGCTGACGACCTCCGGATGATCCTTCAGACTCAACTGCGCCACATACGTGCCCGCCCCGACCTTCGGCAGATCGGCGTCGTCCACGCACTCCGACCCGGAACGGTTCGTGTTCCATCTCATGGTCTGGATGTCCTTATCCCCCTGCGCCATCATCAGCATGCGGGATTCGACCGGGCAGGAATCGGACCGCCAGACCTGGTCATCCCCGGAGGTGATCGTCAGCACGCGATTCGCATCCGACCCATCGATCAGACAGCTGACCGTGCCGCTGTACACGATGCCGGCGGCGAAATCGATCGACCCGCCCACGGGAACGGTCTGGGCCGTGGTGGACAACTCCAGGGAGATGCTGTCCTCCACGCAATCGCGCACACCGGTGCTGGGCGTGGGATCGGGCACGGCCTTGCGCGTGATGCCCACGTCATGGCCCGCCACCAATGCCCCCACAGCGAACGCGCCGCGGCCGATGCTGTACACGCAGAACCCGGCCAACGCCAGTACCAGCACCAGCACGACGCCGACTACTATACGACGCCTCCGATAGATACGGCGCTGCTTCTCGCTCAGTTTGCGTTTGCGCCGCTTACCGGTGCGCGCTGGTGTACGTGTGGCCATAACACATTAGTCTAAAGGGGGCATGCGCACCACAGCGACGTTCCCGCCCGTCATCGCCATTTTCACACCATACTGATACGTCACTGATACGTCCGATGCCGTTTCCTCCCTCACTGCGGCAGGCGCAGCGAGCCGTCGGGCAGCATGTCCAGCAGACCGTCCTCGTCCAACGAGGCGATGCAGGCATCCAGCTGCACATGATCCGGCCACAACTGTTCGATTTGCGATCTCGGCACGGCACCCGGCGCGCCCGTTTCGAGCCGGCCGTCCGCCACACCACGCGACGCCTGTGCGGCGGCCTGCCGCAAGGCGTTCAGGATAATGCCCCGCACCTGACGGTCCGTGCCCTGGAACCGTTGGCGCGGCCGGGTGCGCCGCTCCCCCAGCCCGGGAAGCCCCGCCGACAGGAACGCGCACTCGCCCCGCAACGGGCAGTCGCCGCACTGCGGCGCCTTGGCCGTACAGACCGTGGCCCCCAACTCCATAACCGCCTGGTTCCATATCACCGACGAACCCGAAGCATCCCGCTCCGGCATCTCCTCAGGCAGCACGCACCAGGCTAATTCGCGCTCGGTCCGGGAGGCCGCGCCCCCGCGCGACTCCACACCGAGGAAGACCCTGCTCAGCACGCGGCGGATATTCGTATCGATAACTGCAACGCGCTCGCCGAAGGCGAAGCTCAGCACGGCGGAGGCCGTGTAGTCGCCCACGCCGGGCAACACCACCAACTCCTCATATGTATGGGGCAGCTCGTTGGCGTATTCCTCGGCCACCACACGGGCGCACTCCTGCAACCGCAACGCCCGCCGCGGATAGCCAAGCCGTCCCCAGGCGGTGATCACTTCGGCGGTGGAGGCCTCGGCGAGCGTCGCCGCGTCCGGCCAGACGGCCATCCAGGACTCCCAATACGGCACCACACGGCTCATCTGCGTCTGCTGGCTCATCACCTCGGAGACCATCACGCCCCATGGCGTGGTACGGCCGAATCGCCACGGCAAGTCGCGCGCGTTCAGTTCCCACCACGCGGCCAGATGACGGCATGCCGCCGTGGCGCTGACGTGCAGCCGCTCTTCACGTTCGATTTCTTCAGGCACTCCACCATTGTGCATGACACTCCGCCTACCACGCCATGTGTTCGCTTCCCTGGCAGGAAACTGCATGACTATATGCGACTGTATGAGAGCCGCCCACGGCCTGTCGGCTCGCGTCCCTAATGTTGGCAATCATGACGAACGAAGCAGCGAACCCGCAGGCCCCGGAGGCGCAGGTCGAGCAGATGTACGAGTACGGCTACCGGAAATCGAACTACGGACCGGACGAGCTGGTGACCGACGCGCACGGCAATCCGATTAGCGTGGTGGACGCCATGCTCTCGGCCGAGGCAGCCGCCCAGGCGGAGACCGTGACCCCGCACCTGTGCTACTACTCACCGCGCATCCCGGGCAACACCGGTTCGGCGATCCGCCTGTGCGCGGTGACCGGCACGATCCTGCATCTGGTGGAGCCGTTGGGCTTCAACCTGCATGACACGAAGCTGCGCCGCGCCGGGTTGGATTATCACGACATGGCGCATGTGGTCATGCACCCGAACTTCGAGAATCTGGTGGAGTCGATGCCGAACTCGCGCATCATCGCGTTCACGGCGCATGCCACCAAGCTGTATACCGAGATCGAATACAAGCCGACCGACATCCTGCTGTTCGGCCCGGAGCCGGGCGACATCCCGGATCCGGTGGACATCATGTTCGGCCCGCATGTGGCCGAGCAGGTCCGTCTGCCGATGCGCCCGAGCCTGCGTAGCCTGAACCTGACGAACTGCGCCTCGATTGCGATCTATGAGGCCTGGCGTCAGCTGAACTTCGAGGGCGGCAAGTAAGTAGAAGCAGGCCGTATCGCCGGCCGCTCCGTCCGGCGAGGGAAAGACATCGATAACAACGCAGCCCCCTCATTGGAGGGGGCTGGACAGCGATTGTGAACGGCCGACCCGAATCGGAGGGAGCCGCCGTCACTGCCGACTAGTTCTTGAAGCTGTGGATCGGCGCGGGGATGCGGCCGCCGCGGGTCACGAAGGCCTCGCAGCTGGTCTGGTTGACCGGCATAATCGGCGCGTAGCCCATCAGGCCGCCGAATTCCGCCGAATCGCCCACGCCCTTGCCGTACACCGGGATGATGCGCACGGCCGTGGTCTTCTGGTTGACCATGCCGATGGCCGCCTCATCGGCGATGATGCCGGAGATCGTGGCCGCGGTGGTGTCGCCGGGGATGGCGATCATGTCCAGGCCGACCGAGCACACGCAGGTCATGGCTTCAAGCTTCTCGATGGTGAGGCACCCGGCGCCGGCCGCATCGATCATGTTCTTGTCCTCGGAGACCGGGATGAACGCGCCCGACAGGCCGCCCACGTACGAGGACGCCATGATGCCGCCCTTCTTGACCTGGTCGTTGAGCATCGCGAGCGCCGCGGTGGTGCCGGGGGCGCCGACCTGCTCCAGGCCGATCTTCTCCAGCACCTCGCCGACCGAATCGCCGACGGCCGGGGTGGGTGCCAGCGACAGGTCGATGATGCCGAACGGGATGCCGAGCCGGCGCGACGCCTCCTGCGCCACAAGCTGGCCGACGCGCGTGATCTTGAACGCGGTGCGCTTGATCGTCTCGCACAGGAATTCGAAGTCGCGGCCCTTGGTCTCATCGAGCGCGCGGGAGACCACGCCGGGGCCGGAGACGCCGACGTTGATTACCGCGTCACCCTCGGTGACGCCGTGGAAGCCGCCGGCCATGAACGGGTTGTCATCCGGGGCGTTGCAGAACGCCACGAACTTGACGCAGCCGTAGCTGTCATTGTCGCGCGTGTTGTAGGCGATGTCCTTGATGATGTGGCCGAGCAGTTCGACGGCGTTCATGTCGATGCCGGTTTTGGTGGAACCGACGTTGACCGACGAACAGACGATGTCGGTTTCGCTCAACGCCTGCGGCAGCGAGCGGATGAGCATCTCCTCGGCCGGAGTCATGGATTTGGAGACGAGCGCCGAGTAGCCGCCGATCAGGTCCACGCCGACCTGCTTGGCCGCGCGGTCGAGCGCGTGCGCGAGTTTGACGAAGTCCTCGGAGGACTTGCAGGCGCTGGCGCCGACGAGCGAGATCGGGGTGACGGTGATGCGCTTGTTGACGATCGGGATGCCGTAGTCGCGTTCGATGGCCTCGCCGGTGGCGACCAGATCCTTGGCGTAGGTGGTGATCTTGCGATAGATGTTATCGGCGACCACGTCCACGTCGGCGTCGGCGCAGTCGAGCAGCGAGATGCCCATCGTGATGGTGCGGACGTCGAGCTTCTCCTGCTCGATCATCTGATTGGTCTCGTGGACCTCCATGATGTTCAGCATGTGCATGTTCCCTTCGGTGCGATCTTCGGATTGGATGGGTGCGTGGCGAACTGCTGGGCAGGACAGTCGTCAGACGCGGTGCATCTTGGTGAAGATCTCCTCGCGCTGGCAGCGGATCTTGACGCCGATCTGCTCGCCGAGGGCGTCCAGGTCGGTGACCATCGTGCCGAACTCCGTGTCGACGTTCGCATAGTCGACGATCATCATCATGTTGAAGAAGCCGTCGATGATGGTCTGCGAGATGTCGAGCACGTTGACATGGTGCTCGGCCAGATACGTGCAGACGCGGGCGATGATGCCGACGGTGTCCTGGCCGACGACGGTGATGATGGCCTTGTTCATGCGATGGTCTCCCTAGTTCTTGCGAGATGCCGTTTGATTGGATGCCCCCAGTATAGGGTCTGCCGGCGTCAAGCCTCGGCGGATGAACCGCCCTCCTCACGCACCACATATTCCGGGCGATGCTTGGTCTCAATGTAGGTCTTCGCCAGATACTGGCCGATAATCCCCAGACACATCAGCTGCAAACCGCCGATGAACGTCACGATGCACGCCAGCGAAGGCCAGCCGGCCACCGGATCGCCATACGCCAACGCCCGCACCGCAATGAAACAGGTCGTCGCGAACGCCACGACGCACAACAACAAGCCGACCCACGAGGCGATCGATAGCGGCACCGTCGAACAGGAGGTGATCCCCTCCACGGCGTACATGGCCAACCGCCAGAAATTCCAGTTCGTCCGTCCGGCCGCCCGGGACACATTGGGATAGTCGATCCAGACGGTACGGAATCCGACCCAGCCATACAACCCCTTGGTGAAACGGTTGCGTTCCGGCATCGACAGAATCGCGTCGACGACGATACGACGCATCATCCGAAAATCACGGGCACCGGACGGTACCGGAACCGCGGACACACCGTTGAGCATCCGATAGAACAGTCGGGAGAACAGTGAGCGAATCGGCGGTTCGCCCCGGCGAGACACACGACGGGCCGCCACACAATCCACATCACGATTCGTCATCAGCGTGCGTACCATGTCGGGGATCAGCGCGGGTGGGTCCTGCATGTCGGCATCCATCGTCACGACCAGATCGCCGGTCGAACGGCGCAAACCGGCCAGAAGCGCCGCTTCCTTACCGAAATTACGGGAAAACGACACCCACCGAACAATCAGCTTGCCGCCACATTCGCCGCCCATCGACTCGCCGATCCGCTTCATCTCGGCAAGCGTGCCGTCGGATGAGCCGTCATCGACCAACACCAGTTCCACCCGCATGCCGTCATACGTTTCGAACAACTCACTCGCCACGCCAACAATCGCCTTGGAGAACAACGGCAGGCATTCCTCTTCGTTATGGCAAGGCACCACCACCGACAACAACTGCGATTCGCATCCTGGTTCACTCATCGGAATCCCCCATCCCATGCGCTGCCGGCGCGCCGTGACCGGCTGCCGTGCCGAATCCGACCGGCCCGTCCACCTCGTACCACCCAATCACCCAATATTCCCAATCCCACGGATGCAGATATGTGTGTTCGTCGATCTTGCGCAGCCCCGGCATGGCATCGATATCAGCAAGCGCATGATCATTGGGCTTTGCGGTGCGCACGAATATCACCTCATCCGCATCGCCGACGGCCCGCTTCCAGTCATCGGCGACACGCAAACTGGTATCGAACGCGGCCAGGGCGCCTTGGTCCCACCACGCCCGTTCGGTCCATGAACAGTACACGTTGTCCAGTTCCGGGTGGGTGACGGACAGCACGCCCATCGCCCGAGGCGTGTCCGACAGTACGGCAACATGCCCCCGCACCGCCGCCACAGTGCGTTCGATATCATGTATCGGCTCGGCATTCCGTGGACTCAACGACCGCCCCGCCAACGCACCGGTGTTCACTACGGCGCACACCGCCAACAGAATCGCCAGTGCCGCGACCAGCCGTCGCACCGCGGACCTCGCTACGGAACCTTCCCACACTGCTGTGATAACGATCGCCAGAGCGACCAGCGGCGCGGTCAACGCGACCACGAGATACCTGTACAACAACACATCCTGCTGCAGAACCACGGACGCCACACCGGCGAACGCCAGCAATCCGACATACACGGCCACGCCGCAGATTACGACAAAACGACGATCCGCCCCCAGCAGAGGACGGCGCTCCGACTGGCCTTGATCCGCGCGTTGCCTACGCCACAGCACCGCCACAGCAATACCGCCGACCGTCAGCACCGCGCAAAGCATGCCTCCCAACCACATCGGCGCTCCGGCGATCGCCATCGGGTACCCCCACACCTCAATCAACGACTGCGGAAAACTGAACGTAATCCAGTACCCACCCGACACACGGGACACCTGGCTGAACATCACGATCAGCCACGGCGCATACAACGCCACCTGTGCCACAGCCTGCACGACGAATGCCATCACCAGCGAACGCCGCCGATTCCGGCAGCAGACGACCAGAACGATGACATTGATCAGGAAATCGGTGACTGCGGCGTAGTAATGCAGGTAGGCGCCGCATACGCCGGCAAGCGCGAACGCCGCCCAGCTGAACAGCTGCGGAGAGCGGCCGCGTCTGGCGGTCAGACAGATCGACATCGCCGCCATGAAACACGCGGTCATTGCGAACACGGCCCACGAGTACATGCGGATCTGCACCGCCATCTGTCCGAGAAACGGACAACAACAGACCAGCAGCGCGAACACATATCCGGCACGAGCCCCAAACATCCGTCGCAATGCCATAGCTCCGACCGCCGCAGCCAACCAGATGCCGACCACCGACAGTATGCGGTATGCGACGAAGTTCCCGCCGAACACCGCCCGCACCACGGCCAACAGCATGTAGTAGCCAATCGGATGCACATCCTGCGCGCCAAGCGTCCAGATATCGCGCGGATTGTGTCCGACCAGCGCCACCGAATAGCTCTCGTCGTACCACAGCGCGTCACTGAACGCTGGAATCAGCGGCAGCAGTCCGGAGACGACGGCGCACACCTCCAGCGGGATCGCCCCTCCCCCGGACTTCGCGTGCACTGGGCGCATGATGCGTTCAACGATATGCCGCTGCGGCTGTGTTTCGGTTTGTCCGCCCATTAATCCCTCACATAGATCGCGCCGAACGCCCCAACAACATACGGCTTCCGGCGGAACTTCCTTCAGCCAGTGTATCCGCAGGGAACGTCAACAGCAACGCTACAGCATCGCCTCCAGACACTCCCTCGCGGTTTTGCGGGGAATGGACGAACCCGCAAACGCCGCGCCGTCACGGGAGACGATCACATCAACCCCGGCATCTTCGGCCACGGCACGAATCAGACCGTCCTCGAAATCCGGCTCGTCCGATGCCAGCGAACGACGCGCATGACGCGGCAACAGCGGCCGTACGTCGAACAGCTCCATCAGTTTGCCCACATACTGCCGAGCCTGCCTCTCACTACCATAATGGCGACGCAGCACGTAATACACGTCGTTGAGCGAGGCGACGCACACCATCATCTCCACGTCCCCTCTGCGCACACAACGGCCCAGCAAATCCAAAGAATCCTGATGGAACGGCGCCCTGTTCGCATTACACAGGTCCAACAGGATATTGGTATCGAACAACAGCTTCACCATGGTTCACCCGCCTTGCGCAGACGTTCCTGTTCGACGATTTCCTCATCAGACAGGCCACCCTCCACTGCGGGCAGCTCGGCGTTGGCGAACATTTCGATGATCGCCAATTTGCACTCCATCTCCCGCCGACGCACCAGGTCCAACGTAATCCGTTCGAATTCCGGCAGCTCGCCGGTATCCGCCAGGTAATTCGTCAGATCGCGAATCACGTCGGAATATGTCAGACCGTGCCGCTTGAGCACTGCCTCCGCTTCACGTTTGCGCTCCGCATCCACGCGGGCCGTCACCATCGCCATCGTCACAGCAATCACCCCACACAGTATTGTAATACGTGTAATACACCAGAATATCACCTGACGATTCACAACGCGTCGGCGGCACAGGCCGCATCGCCGCAGCCGCAGACTCGGACGCAAGCGCGGACTCAGACGGCACACATCCACGAGCCCAGGGCACAACACATACGAAAACGACTGGGGAAGGACCTTATCAGACCCTTCCCCAGTCGCATACTTCAGCGCAAAAGCCGCGGAAACCCGAGGAACATCACGGGATTCCGTCAATCCGCAAACCTTGAGACGGCGGCCCGTGATCCCCGTGGAATCCCGTGGACTCCTCGGGATACCGGGTGGAACTCAGTCCTCTCGGCTGGCGGATGCGGAGGCGACGGCGGCGAGCGCGCGCGGCGCGTGGAAGCCGCGGGCCTCGAACTCGTCGGCGATCAGCTGGGCCACTTCGCGGCCGCGGCCCTTGTCGACCAGGGCGATGATCGAGCCGCCGAAGCCGCCGCCCGTCATACGGGCGCCATACGCGCCGTTGGCGCGGGCCACGTCCACGGCCACGTCGAGTTCGGGCACGGTGACCTCATAGTCGTCGCGCAGCGAGTCGTGCGAGGCATTGAACAGGCGGCCGGATTCGGCGATGTCGCCGGCGGCGAACGCCTTGACGAACTCGTCGACGCGGCCGATCTCGGTGATGACGTGCCGCACGCGCTTCTTCATCGTCTCGTCGTTCAGGCAGTTGAGCACCGCGGCGAGCGAACCCTCCGGATCCGTGGAGTAGGCGACCGCCTCGGCCACGGCGCGCAGATGCTCGTAGCCGAGCAGTTCCGCGGCCTGCTCGCAGGTGCGGCGGCGCTGCTCGTACTGGCCGTCATTGAGCTGGTGGTGCGCCTGGGTGTCGACCACCAGCAGCTCCAGGCCGTACTTGTCCAGGTCGAACTCCTGCTGGGAGACGCTGTCCACGGCGCTCAGGCCCGGCATGCAGTCCAGGCGGATCGCGTGGCCGGCGGTGCAGCGCATCGAAGCGTTCTGGTCCAGGCCGCCGGTGGAGGCGCCGGCCATATCGTTCTCCGATTTGATGGCCATATTAATCAGCGTGACGCGCCCCTCGTCGGTGGCCCCGTAGCCCAGGCCGTACACGTCGTCCAGCGCGAGCGCGGTGGAGCAGGTCATGGCGGCGGAGGAGCTCAGGCCGGAGCCGAGCGGCACGCAGGAGACGAACGCAGCGTCGAAACCGCGCACCTGGTCGAATCCGGCCTCGCGCATGGCCCAGGCCACACCGGTCGGATAGGCGGCCCAGCCGTCCACGCCGCGGGCCTGAAGGCCGTCGAGCTCGGCTTCGGCCACAGCGGTCGGGTTCACGTCGGAGACGAGGCGGACCGCGGTGTCCTCGCGCGGCTTCAGGGCCAGGAAGGTGCGGTGCGGCAGCGCGATCGGCAGGCACAGGCCCGCGTTGTAATCGGTGTGCTCGCCGATCAGGTTCACGCGGCCCGGCGCGGCCCACACACCGGCCGGTTCCTCGCCGAAGGTGGCGCGGAACAGTTCGGTGGCCCGGGCGACGCCGTCGTCATGGCTGATCGGTTCGATGAATTCAACGGAAGTCATGTGGGTTGTTCCCTTTCACTCGCGGATCAGTCGGCGATGTCGATCGGACCGAGCTCATGGAAGCGCTGGGCGATGAGTTCGGGGGTGGTGTCGGAGATCCAGGCGGCCATGCCGGATTCGGAGCCGGCCAGGTACTTGATCTTGTTGGCGGCGCGACGGAACGAGAAGAACTGCAGGTTCAGGCGGTAGTGCTCGCGGCGGGCGTCGTGGATCGGGGCCTGGTGCCAGGCGGCGATGTACGGCAGATCCATGCCCAGGCCGTCGCCCTTGTCGAAGAACGCATTGCCGCGCTTGAGGAGGGCGGAGTACATCTCGGCCAGATCCCAGCGCTCCTGGTCGTCCAGCTGATCCAGGGTGAGCACGTCGCGCACCGGGGCCACATGCACCTCCAGAGGCCAGCGGGCGGCGGCCGGCACGTAGGCCACCCAGCTGTGGTTGCGCAGCACGATGCGCTCCTCGGCCTCGATCTCGGCGTTCATAATGTCCTTCAGGAGGTTGCCGCCCGTCTTCTCGAAGTAGGCTTCGGTGTGCTGCAGCTCGGCCTCCATCTTCGGGGCGATGAACGGGTAGCAGTACACCTGGCCGTGCGGGTGGGCCAGCGAGACGCCGATCTCCTGGCCGTGGTTCTCGAACGGGAAGATCTGCTCGATGCCCTCCATCGTGGAGATTTCGGCGGTGCGGAAGGCCCAGGCCTCCACCACGGTGCGCAGGCGCTTGACCGGCAGGTTGGCGGGCAGGCCGTCCTCATCGGGGTCAAAACAGATGACCTCGCAACGGCCGGCTGCCATCTTCTTCTCCCACAGCGGGTTGCCGTCCACGTATTCCACGGCGTCGGAACGGCCGGGCACACGGACCATCGAGGGGAAGCGGTTCTCGAATACCACCACGTTGTAGTCGGTGTCCGGCACCTCGCCGTCCTGGTACGGATCGCCCGGCTTGCGCGCGGCGAGCGGGTTGCCCTTGGCGGTGGCGCCGGGGCCGGCGGTGATCGGGCGGTTCATGCGGGCAGTGGCCATCGGGATCCAGTCGCCGGTCAGCGGGTCGCGGCGCATCTCCGGGGCCGCGTACGGCACCTCCTCGCCGGCCGCGTTCAGCTGGTTGGCGAAGCGGTACGCCAGCTGACGCGGATCGTTGAGCTCACGCGTCTTCGCACTGCTCACATATTCCGGATCATCATCCAGATAGAAGAAATCACGACCGTCCGCCAGCGTGGTCGGCGTGATGCGAATGTTCTCCGCGGCGTAGGGACCGGGAGTGTAATTCGCGTATTCACTCATGGTGATCACTCACTTTCCTCGGTAGGTTCGCTCTGGTGGGCCAGAACGAGTTCTTTTACCAAATCCCTGGTTTTGGCGACGGAGTCGGGGTCCAGCCCGTCGTCGGTGATGACCGTGTCCACCTGGTCGAAGCGCGCGAACAGCGACAGGGAGGTGCTGCTCCACTTGGTGTGGTCGGTCAGGATGATGGTGCGGTCGGCGATGTCCATCATGGCCATGTCGGTGGCGGCCTCCAGCGAGTTCGGCATCAGGAAGCCGCGCGGCACGGATACCGAATGGGTGCCCAGGAACACGGTGTTCACGCGCAGGGAGGCGATGACCTTGTCCGCGATGGGCCCGACCAGCGAGTTCGAGCGGGTGATGACGCCGCCAGTGACGATGACCTCGACGTCCTTGGACTCCAGCGCCTGCACGAGCTCGGCGACCGGGATGGAGTTGGTCAGGATGGTGATGCCGCTGGCCTGTTGCGATTCGAGCAGGTGCTGCGCGAAGACATACGCCGTGGTGCCGCCGCCGATGGCGATGACGTCGCCCGGGGCCACATAGGCGACCGCCTCCCGTGCGATGGCGTCCTTGAGGCCGACATCCATCTGCGACTTGACGGAGAACAGCGGCTCGCTGAGCAGGGTGCTGGTCGTCACGGCGCCTCCATGCACACGCTTGAGCAGACCCTTGTCGGCGAGTTCGGCGATATCACGGCGAATGGTCATCGCGGAGACACCCAGCTCCTTGGATAGCGCGGTGATGCGCACGGCGCCTCTGGTGCGCAACCGGCTCAGGATCAGATGCTGTCGTTGCGATGAAATCATGTGAACATTATCGCACATCTTCACCCAAAACAACAACTTTTGACCGCAAAAATCACATCACGACACGCCGAAATTATCACAAATATCGAAAAATCAACCAAAATCGAACATTCCTCGGACTGTCGGACGAACCACCGCCCGACGCGCGATTCCGGCACCCCGCGCCGCATGCCCACCGCCAGTGACACAATGGATGCATGACCTACGTTTCCGAGAGCTTCTGGCACGACGCCGTCAACAAAGCCACCACCGACCTGTTCACGTTCGGATACAAGCACATCGTCAAACCGAACTTCGTGTTCAACCACACCCCGGACGTGGCGCACGACCAGATGATCGAGTTCTGCCGCGTCACCGGCAACATCCCGCCGCTGATGTGGCTGCTGCGCGAGATGCTGAACTACACCGACCCGGTGCTCGAAACCTCGGTGATGGGCGTGGACTTCGCCAACCCGTTCGGCCTGTCCGCCGGCCTGGACAAGAACTGCGATATGCCGGTGCTGATGGACAACGCCGGCTTCGGGTTCGAAACCGTCGGCTCGACCACCTCCCGCCCCTGCGCCGGCAACCCGAAGCCGTGGTTCCACCGCCTGCCCGAATACGATTCGATGATGGTGCACGTGGGTCTGGCCAACGACGGCAGCGACAAGGTGATCGCCCGCGCCGAGCAGGCCTGGACCAAGGCCCGGTCCCTGCAGGTCTCCGTCTCCATCGCCCGCACCAATGACGACCTGGCCGGGGACATCGACGAAGGCATCGAGGACTACCGCATCTCGCTGGAACGGGCGGCCGGACGCAGCGCCATGGTGGAGATCAACGTCTCCTGCCCCAACACCCGCGCCGGAGAGCCGTTCACCGAAAGCCCCGAGAACCTCGACCGCCTGTTCTCCGTGCTGGACACGGTGGACCGCCCGCAGCCCACGCTGGTCAAGATGCCTCTGAACAAGAGCTGGGAGGAGTTCCGCGACCTGCTGGCCGTGCTGGCCGAGCACAACGTGCAGGGCGTCAGCATCGCCAACCTGCAGAAGGACCGCACCGGGCTGGAGATCCCCCGCGATTGGGAGGGCGGCCTGTCCGGCGGGCCGACCTACCGTGCCAGCAACGAGCTGGTCCGCCGCACCTACCGCGAGTTCGGGGACAGGTTCGCCATCGCCGGCATCGGCGGCGTGTTCACCCCGGAGCAGGCCTACGCCAAGATTCGCAGCGGCGCCAGCCTGGTCATGTTCATCAGCTCGCTGATGTACCGCGGCCCGCAGCAGATCACCGTGCTCAAGCGCGGTCTGGCCAGCCTGCTCAAGCGCGACGGCTTCGCGCACGTCTCCGAGGCCGTAGGCATCGACGCCTGAGGACCACGACAAACGCGGCAAACACGCCCGTTTACCACATCATGCGAGGGTGTGTCGTCACAGACCATTGACGACACACCCTCAACCGTCTTCCCAGGAGTGCGTGTCGTCACGCGATGATGACGACACGCGCTTCAACGAGCGCGGCGCAGCACGTCAGTAGGCGCCGCGGATGTACTGATCCGGATACGGCAGATCGGCCGGGGCAAGCCCCAGCTTGTGGGCGGCGCGCATCGGCCATGCGGGATCGCGCAGCGCGGCGCGCCCGATCTCAATGGCGTCGGCCTGCTCCGCCCGCAGGATCTTCTCGGCCTGCTTCGGCTTGGTGATCAACCCCACCGCCGTGGTCGGCACACCGGCCTGGGCACGCACCTGGGCCGCGAACGGCACCTGATAGTTCGGTTTGACCGGAATCGTGACATCCGGCACAATGCCGCCGGTCGAGACATCGACCAGATCCACACCGTGATCCTTCAGCACGCGCGACGCCGCAACCGTCTGACCCAGATCCCAGCCTCCGGCCGCCCAGTCCGTGGCGGAGATGCGCACCAGCAACGGCATGTCCTGCGGGATCGTGGCACGGACCGCGTCCACGATCTCCACCAGGAACCGCATGCGTCCGTTCAGGTCACCGCCATACTCATCGGTACGCTCGTTGACCAGCGGATCGAGGAACTGCGAGATCAGATACCCATGCGCGGCGTGGATCTCGACGGCCTGGAACCCGGCGGCCACCGCGCGCCCGGCGGCTGCGGCGAACTGGCCCACAATCGCATGGATCTCATCCACGCTCAGTTCGCGCGGCGCGGCATAGGAGCCATAGGCGTTGGGGCTGGGCGCCACGGTCTGCCACCCGCCCTCCTCAACCGGCACGCTCGCACCGTCATGGCCGACGCCGAAGCAGCCCGTAGATCCCTTGCGCCCGGCGTGGTTGAGCTGCACGGCCATGGCCGCGCCCGCATCCTTGACGCCCTGCACGATCCAACGCCAGGCCTCGATCTGCGAATCCTCCCATAGCCCCACGTCCTTGGGGCTGATGCGTCCTTCGGGGCATACGGCGGTGGCCTCGGCAATGATCAGACCGAAGCCGCCGAGGGCGCGGGACACGTAATGCTGGTAGTGGAACGGCGTCGGTTTGCCGTCCCGGGCGTACGCCGAATACATATCCATCGGGGGCAGCCACACGCGGTTGCGCACGGTCAGGCCACGCAGCTGCATCGGTGTGAACAGCAGCGGGCGCTTGCCCCGCGGCTTGGCCGACGCGGCGGCCTTCTTCTCCGCCTTCCCAGCCTTCTCGGCCTTGCGCTCCCGGCCGGCATCCTTGGCGTTCTTGCCGGCCTTGTTCTTGCCGGCTTTGCCCGCCTTGGCGGGCTTCTTCGACGAGCGTTCCTCCTCGTCGCGAATCAGCTCGGTCTCGTGGCGGTTCTCCTTGGAGAATCCACGGAAGTCGAAGTTGTCATGGGTCAGATCGTCCTGCATCATCCTGCCTCCCTTGTGCGATGATGTCACCTATTGTATGCGGGGATATGCGGAACGCCCGCCGAATGTCGGCGGGCGTTCCAAACTACGTAACCCGAACCGTGCGCTACCACGGCCGCAGAGCGGGGCTACTGGCCCTCCTGGTTCTGGTTCTGCGCCTGTTGTCCGTTCTGCGTGGTCTGGTTGCTCTGGTTGTTTTGGTTGTTCGTGGTGGCCCGCACCCCCGAAGCGGTCAGGTACTTTTGCGCCGGATTGCCATAGTTGTTGTCGATCGGGGCGTTGATGGCGTTCAGATACGTGTTCATGAACTGCTTCCACGCCGGGGTGGCGATGTACATGCCGAACCATTCGGAGCGGTACACGCCGTTGATGGTCTTGTTGTCGAACGTATTGTGGGTCGGATCCTGGGCGTCGCCGACGGCCACGAACGCGGACACCACGTTCGGCACGAAGCCGGCGGTCAGCATGTACGTGTTCTCGTTCGTACCGGTTTTGGCGAAGGTCTTGCGCCCGTTGTCCAGCTGGGTCGTCGCCGCCTCGCCTCCGGCGGTCACGACGCCCTGGTTGAGCGCGTACGCGGTGGTCTGTGCGATCTCCGGATCGATGGCCTGATGGCAGTCGGCCTGCGGGACGTCGATCTCGTCACCGTTCTTGTCGGTCACGCGGGTCATGGCGATCGGCGTGCAGGCCACGCCGTTCGCGCCCAGGGTGGCGTAGACGTTGGCCATGGTCAGCGGGGACGCCTGCACGGCGCCAATGGTCATCGGGGCGTTAAACGAGTTGCTCGAATACACGTCCATGGCGGACGACGGTGCATTGTGGTATCCGAGGGCGGTGGCCGCGTCGGCGATCGCGCACAACCCGATCTGCGAGGCCATGGACGCCTGCGTGGTGTTGTGCGAACGGATCAGGCCTTGCAGCGGGGTCTCCGGGTTCACGGTGCCGCCGCCAGAGTTCTCGACCTTCCAGTTGGTGTTGGCGAACGTGTAGTTGCCGCAGTTGAAGTTGCTCAGCGGGTACGACGTGGACGTGC
Organism: Bifidobacterium pullorum subsp. gallinarum; assembly: GCF_000741215.1. GTDB lineage: Bacteria > Actinomycetota > Actinomycetes > Actinomycetales > Bifidobacteriaceae > Bifidobacterium > Bifidobacterium pullorum_B. The sequence continues at coordinate 420,194 of NZ_JGYX01000001.1, read as the reverse complement.
GCAGGCTTTCGTTGATCGAACGGCCCTGCTGCATCCAGGCCACCATGTTGATCGGCTTCCAGGTGGAGCCGACCTGCACGCCCCAGCCGCCGCCGTCGACCTGGTCGACCATGTAGTTCATCGAGGTCTTGGTCTGGTCACTGGCCGCCGCATCGGTGGCGTCATACGTGCGGTTGATGCCGAAGCCGAGCACCTCGCCGGTGCCGGGCTTGATGGCCGCGATCATGACCTCCATGCCGGAGGGGTCGGAAGCCGGGATTGTGTCGTTCGCCGCCTGCATGGCCGCGTTGTTGGCGTTCACGTCCATGGTGGTGTAGATGTCCAGACCACCCTCGTTCAGCAGCTTCTGACGGTCCGCCTCGGTTTCGCCGAACTCCTCGGAGTTGAGGATCTTGGTGGTCACGTACGAGCAGAAGAACGCCGCGTTGCCGGCCGACTGGCAGCCCTGGTTCACCGATTGGATATTGAGCGTATCCACCAGCGGGATGTTCACCGCCTCGTCATACTCGGCCTGCTCGATCAGGCCCTGGTCCAGCATGAGCTTGAGCACGATGTTGCGCTCATTCTCCGAATCCTCCTGGTTCTCGGGGATCGAGGGGTCCAGGCCCGCGGGGTTCTTGGTGATGGCGGCGATGGTGGCCGACTGCACCAGGTTCAGATCCTTGGCGTGCACGTTGAAGTACCGCTGCGCCGCGGTCTCCACGCCATACAGATTGTTGGATCCGAACTGGGCGATGTTCAGATACCCCTGCAGGATCTCCGGCTTGGAGTACATCTTCTCCATCTGCACGGCGATCAGCATCTCGCGTAGCTTACGGGCGATCGTGCTCTCCTGAGCATGGTATTCCGCGATCGGATCGTTGTCCTCGCGCGCCTGCACCATCAGCACGTTCTTGACGTACTGCTGGGTCAGCGACGAACCGCCCTGCATATCGCGCTTGAGCACATACGTCTGTATGAACGCGCGCATGACGCCCTGCACGTCAACGCCGGAATGCTCGAAGAAGCGGCGGTCCTCACGGGCCACAATCGCCTTCTGCATGTATTCGGACACGTCCTTGATCGGCACCACAACACGGTTCTGCGAATAGAACGTGGCGATCAGCGAACCGTCCGACGCATACATGCGCGACTGCTGCGGCAGGCTCGTCACATCGAAATCAATCCCCTCCACCTGCAGGGAAGGAATCACGGCCTTCGCCACGGTGTTGGCGCCGAACACGGCCGGCACGAACAGCAGGCTCGCCACAACGCCGCCGGTGACGCACAGCACGATATAGGCGAGCACCAGCGAGAGGGCACGACGGATGGTCATTGATTTCTTCTTCGGCATGGTGCCCATTCTAAAGAGGTCCCTCTACCTCGCCCCGCCCCGTCCACGTCCGTTGCCATTTCATCACAACTGGCCGAAATGTCTGGAAAATGACTGAAAAACAGCCCAACGAATCCGACATGCGCGGCGGCATCCGGACAGGGGCGGATCCCCCACTGCCCCGAACGCGCCATACCGGCGCCCCGGCCGTCGGCTCGTCGCCGATGCGCCGGGCATCGGACCGGGTCCGCCACAGGGCGACCACCAGCCGAACCGGTTACCGGCGCGAACGACGAATCAGCATACCCGGCTGATAGATGACGATCGACCGCCCCTCACGCGCGATCCACCCACGGTTCGAGAAATCCATCAACGCCTTGTTCACGGTCTCCCGTGACGAGCCGACCAGCTGGGCCAGCTCCTCCTGCGTCAGATCGTGCGGCACCTTCAGACCGGCCTCCACCGGCTCACCGAACCGCGACGCCAGATCCAGCAACGTCTTGGCCAAACGGGCGGGTACGTCCATGAACACCAGGTCGGTGATGCGCTCGTTGTTGCTGCGCATCCGGTTCGCCAATACCTGCAGCATGTCCACGGCCACACGCGGGTACCTGTCCAGCCACGCGAACAACGCGTCATGTTCCAGCCACACCACGCGGGTGCCGTTCACCATCGCCACCGCGGAGGCGGTTCGAGGGCCGCCGGCCGGGTCGAACACCGGGATCTCGCCCAGCACCTCGCCGCGCGCGTGGATGCTCAGCAGCTGCACCCGACCGTCGTTGGACTCGCGCGTCAGCTTCACACGCCCCTTCTCCAACAACCCCATGCGATGATCGGTGTCCCCCTGCGTGAAGATGTGCTCGCCCTTGTCATACACCGATTCGTGGAGCGTGGGCAGCAGCTCCTCCGCCTGTTCCGGAGAGACCTGCTTGAACAACGCCGTATGCAGCAACGTGTTCTCGTCATTGGGGATCGCGTTCGGTGTCGCCATTGCCAGTCGCTCCTCCTGCCCGTTATTGTGCCGGCTCACGATCAGCCCAATGGTATGCCGGCGACGATTGTCCTCATTCGCCTTGCCCAATATTGTAGCCCCATCCGCCCACCCCACCCGCGTAAATTGGTCAACAGTTGAAAAAGCCGCGGACAGAAGGACGTGCACGACCGCCATCCCCAACTGTGGAAAACACTGCGGAAGCAGGGCCGTTTACGCGCATAAGTCAACAGTTGAAAAGACGACGGACAAAAGTATGCCCAACCTCCATCCCCAACTGTTGAAAGAGCTGCGGAAAATGGCCAATCTGCGCGTATAGGTTAACAGTTGAGAAGTTGACGGACGGGTTAGCTGTTAGCGGGAAGGAACTGTCCTAAGGACCTGGACAAGGCACGGATCAGGCTGTCCCGCCCCATGCCTTGCAGTGGGGGCTGCATGCCCAGCGGTGCCACCCGCTTGGACGCCGAACGCACGGCCTTGTCGGACAGTTTCTCCGGGGAGGTGTTCAGCAGCCCGGCCATCAGCGCACCGTCCAGTTCATACGCCAGCGTGGTGTGGTGCAGCACCGCACCCGGACCGTCACTGTCCGGTGGAGCGGGAAACCGCCGTTGCGCCGCCCCTCCCGCCTTCCCCCACTGCGCGGGATCCTGTCCACCCACCGTGTCGCGGCAGGTGTCATCGGCCACCGCTATATCGTTCAGCCCCTGGAACCGGGCGTCGACCCCCAACCCCCGTAGGGCGTCGATCAGCCAGCTGTCGCACAACCGGTAGGCCTCCGCCGCATCCAGGCCGTCCACGAACCATTGCGGCGCGTACAGCGAATAGGTGATCGCCCCTCCCGGCTGGACCACCATCGTGCCGCCACCCGTGCACCGGCGGACCACCGTGAACCCCAGTCGTTCCGCCTCGTCCACATGAACCTCGTCGGGTATCGACTGGAACCGTCCGACCACCACCGCGGGCGACGACCATTCCCAGAACCGCAGGCTGGCCGGCCGTTCCCCCGCCGCCACCTCGCGCGCCCATTGCTCGTCAATCGCCATCTGCTCGACGGGGCTGCGGGGCACGTCGTGAATGACAACCGGCGCAAGCCTGCGCCAACGGTCAAGCCAGTCCGATGACCAGCCGGCATGTGGTGCGGGACGATGACCGCACAAGCCGTATGACGCCGCACCCGCCAGAGGACCAGTCTCGGCAACGGCGTCGGCCACCATATCGTTCGGCGGCACGTCCGCCAGTTGAGAGCCCGCCAGCATCCCCGTCTTGGTGACGGCATCGTTCACCGTGCCGTTCAATCCCACCGCAAAGGCAGCCGATTCGTCACCGATGCCCATCGCCCGGGACAAAGCCCGCGCCATCGCCTCAGCATCGGTGCCGACCATCCGCACCCCGTCATGCTGCGCACAAGCCTGCAGCAGCCGATCACACCAGTCGGCGATATCGATAGCATCCGCCACGGCATCGGCGCGCACTCCATCATCGTGTGCCTTGGGGCGCGCAGCCCGCTCCTGCGCATCCGCATGTTCCCGCGCGGCGGGCGCCGGCAGCGCGCTCCCATCGCCATCCTGTGCGCCTGTCCTACCGACAGACGCCTCCCGGGCGCATGCCAACAGCGTGCGTTCAAGGTCATCCAGCAGCAGTGGGGCGCCATCGCCGTCGATGAAGAAGTCGCCGTCCAGCCGGCATGCGACCGGCAGCCCCGATTGGTCGGTCTGCACGGTCACGGCAACGAGTTTCCCGCCGGGCGTCTTGACCGCTCCACGCCGCATACCCATGGCACCCCCTAGTAATCCGTGGCCTCGGCGTGGTACGGAATCGACAGGAGGTCTCTCCGAAGACTCCGTACCGTACCACGTGGCGGCCCTCAGCCCGCAAATGGCTTGTTTTCAACGTTCTGTTCCGTACCACACGGGCGTGGTACGGTACGGAGCCAGTATAAAACGTTTCTCCAGATTGGGTACCCCATAGGGGTGGGTATGCGACCCGAAGCAACATCGATTCGGCGTTCCGCACCATCGACGGGTCAGACCGGCCCAGCCATACGACCCATACGACAATGCGCCGCGTCCATATTGGCACGCGGCGCATGATTGCAAACTTATATGGCGGTCCCGTGGCGTTACAGGCGCGCCAGGATGTCGCGGCCGATCTCGTCGGTGCTGCGCGGCGTGGAGCCGAGCTCGGCGATGTCCGCCTCGACCGCGGCGTCGATGCGCGCCGCGTCCTCGTCGAATCCGAGATGGCGCAGCAGCATGGCGGCGGAGAGGATGGCGGCCGTCGGGTTGGCGATGCCCTTGCCGGCGATGTCCGGGGCCGAGCCATGGATCGGCTCGAACATGGACGGGAACTCGTTGCACGCGTTGATGCAGCCGGACGCCGAATAGCCGACGCCGCCGACCACGGCGCCCGCCTCGTCGGTCAGGATGTCGCCGAAAAGGTTGTCGGTCAGGATCACGTCGAAGCGCGAGGGGTCGGAGACCATGTAGATGGTGGCCGCGTCGATATGGCAGTAGTCGTGCGAGACCTCGGGGTACTCCCGGCCCACGCGGTCCACGATGCGCTGCCACATGTCGCCCGCGTTGACGAGCACGTTCTTCTTGTGCACGAGGGTCACATGCTTGCGGCGCTTCATGGCCAGGTCGAAGGCGTAGCGCACCACGCGCTCCACGCCGTAGGCGGTGTTGATCGAGACCTCGGTGGCTACTTCGGCCGGGGTGTCGCGGCGAACCGCGCCGCCCGCGCCGCAGTACAGGCCTTCGGTGCCCTCGCGCACGACCACGAAGTCGATCTCGCCCGGAGTGGCGAGCGGCGAGGTGACGCCCTTATACAGCTTGGAGGGGCGCAGGTTCACGTACTGGTCGAGTTCGAAGCGCAGGCGCAGCAGCAGGCCACGCTCCAGGATGCCGGCCTTAATGCGCGGGTCGCCGACCGCGCCGAGCAGGATCGCGTCGGTGGTCTTGATGCGTTCGAGTTCCTCGTCCGGCAGGATCGCACCGTCACGCAGGTAACGCTCGGCGCCCAGATCGAAGTTCTCGTATTCGAAATCCGCCGCGCCCTGCACCGCCTGTTCAAGCGCCTTCTGCGCCCAGGGGGTGACTTCCTTGCCGATGCCATCGCCGGGGATGACGGCGATGCGATACTTCGTTGTTGTTTCGCTCATAGTGAGCGACACTACCCCGGTTGCGGGCAGGCCGTCCCGAACGGTTCAGCAAGTGGACAGGGCACCCTGCCCTTACGCCACACCCATGGTCCGCAGGCACCAGGCGTTCTCGAACGAGACCTCCTTCCACTGCTTGTACCGTCCGGTGGTGCCGCCGTGCCCCGCCTCGACCTCGATCTTGGCGATGACGTCCACGCCGGCCGCCTGCAGCCGCGCCATCCATTTGAGCGGCTCGACGACCAGCACGCGCGTATCGTTCATCGACGTGGTGATCAGGATCTTCGGGAAGTGGGCCACACGCGGGTCGTCGGGCGATTCCGGCGCGTTCTCATACGGCGTGTACGACTTCATGTACCGGTAGACCTCTGGATCGTGCAGCGGGTCGCCCCATTCGTCCCATTCGGTGACGGTCAGCGGCAGCGAGGGGTCCAGGATGGAGGTCAGCGCATCCACGAACGGCACATCCGCCTCGATGCCGGAGAAGCGCTCGGGGGCCAGATTCGCCACGGCGCCCATCAGCAGGCCGCCCGCCGACCCGCCGACGGCCACGGTGCGCTCGGGGTCGGCGAGTCCCGCGTCCTGCAGGGCGGCCACCGCGTCCACGAAATCCTCGAAGCTGTGGCGTTTGGACAGTCGACGCCCCTGCTCATACCAGGCGCGCCCCATCTCGCCGCCGCCGCGGATATGCGGCACCGCATAGAGCACGCCGCGGTCGAGCATGCTAAGCCGGGCCACGGAGAACCCGGGATCGGAGCTGATCTCATACGCGCCGTAGCCGGTGACGAACATCGGCAGATGGTCGAGCGTCACGCCACGCCGCCAGACCAGGGAGACGGGGATGCGTTCGCCGTCCCGCGCCGTGATCCACATGCGGCGTTCCATATAGTTGCATGGGTCGAAGTCGCCGAGAACGCGCGCCCGTTTGAGCAGCAGGTCCTCGCCGGTGACCGGGTCGAACTCGTGCAGCTCGCCCGGGCGCGTGTAGCCGGAGAACGTGTAGCGCATGCGCGGCGCCTCGTATGTCGGGTTGCCGCCCGCGGCGATGGTGTACAGGCGTCGCGTGACATCGGGCAGCCCGTCTTCGGACGAACCGGACGAATCGGATGCGTCGGCCGAATCGGACGGACTGGATGCCCCGGATGGATCGGACGGACTGTGCTGCGTGAAACATCCCGTGAAACATGTGTCGGAGTCCAAGGAATCGGAGTTTCCCGCAGGGGCCGCAACACCGGAATCGGGGACATCCCAATCGCCTTCGAGCGCGGGCGGCAGCAGCTCGCGGAACCGCCACGGGCGGCCGGCCAGGAAGTCCTCGGCGGCGTCCCGCTTGGTCATGACGCCCAGATGCGTCATGCCGTCCGCCCGGTAGCTGAGCGCCACATAGTGCCGGTGCAGGGCAATGCCCTCGATGCCCAGGCCGCGCGCCCCCTGCAGAATCGCCGGGTTCGAGGGGTTGCGGTAGGCGGTGCCGATCGGCTTGGCCGAAGCCCCGGGCTCGACGCGGTCCCCCTGCTCGCACCCGTACGGCGAGCCCTGCGCGATGCATACGCCCTCGCCGAGCCGGTACGGCGGTTCATGCAACCGCATATCGATCACGTCGATCTCGAAATTCGGATTGAACGCGTTGTGGTACACCACCGCCAACGGGATATCGGCGCCGTCCTCCCCCGCGCCTTCAAACCGGGCGAAGCTGACGTCGTATTCGATATCCGGTTCGCGCGGGATGAACGCCCGGAATTCGCCCTCCGGGGTTTCGGCTGGCAGCATGAGCACCTCGGTGGTGGTTTTGGAACCGGTGCCGATGACGATGTTGCGCTCGTCGAAGCTCAGTCCCACGCCGAGCCAGAACCGTTCGTCGTGTTCCCGGAACACCTCCACGTCGTCGGATACCAGCGTGCCGACCTTGTGCCGGCGCACCGCACAGGGCCGCCATGCGTCGTCGAGCACGGTGTAGAACACCCACTGCGCGTCCGGCGTGATGCACGCGCCGGCGATGCCTTCAAGCACCTCGGGCAGCTCCGTGCCGCTCTGCAGGTCCCGGATGCGGAAGTCATAGCGCTCATCGCCGCGGGTGTCGACGCCGTAGAGCATCCATCGGCCGTCGCGGCTCAGGTCCATACCGCCGACCTGGAAGAAGTCGTGCCCTTCGGCCTCCCGGTTCGTGTCGAACACCACCTGTTCGCCGGGCATCGAGCCGGGTTCGCTCAGCGGATCGATCCGGGGCGGGGTCCAGTCGTCCTCACCGCGGATCGGCAGGCGGCACTGCACCGCATACTGCGACCCTTCGCGCGTACGCGTGAAATACCAGTAGCCGTCCATGCGCGTGGGCACGGACATGTCGGTCTGTTGGATGCGGGAGGTCAGTTCGTTGAACAGCGTGTCACGCAGGGGGCCGAGCGCGGCGGTGCACTGTTCGCCGTACGCGTTCTGGGCGGCCACGTAGTCGCGGACTTCGGCGCTGTCCTTGTTCTTCATCCAGGCATACGGGTCGAGGAAGGTGTCGCCGTGGTGCGTGCGTGCGACGGGCTCGCGGCGGGCGATCGGCGGCATGGAGGCGACGTTCTCCGACGATACGCCGCGTTCCATGGTCGCATGCACTGCGGGGCCGTCCGGGTATGGCATGGTCTGCGCGGTTTCGTTCACGGCCGCGGAGGCGGCACCCTGCTGCTCTTGAATCATGCAGGCGATTATATGCGCAGCCGTGCCATGCCGCGGCCGTTATGCGAACCGCTCGAGGTACGGGAGCATGGTTTTCATCAGATTCGCGCCGGTGGTGCCGGTGAAGACGGGAACATCGGTGACGGGCATCGGCTGGGTGGCGGAGACCCCGGCCACCGAGCCGAGCGGCGAGGCCTCGCGTGGGGAGAGCTGGCGGATGCCGATGGCGATGACGCGGCCCGGATACCGGCGGGCGATGGTGGCGTAGGTGGTCGGATCCTTCTGCCCGTCGTCGCCGATGAGGATGAATTTCATATCCGGGAAGTCGCCCATGAGCTGTTCCGCGAATTCGAGTTTATGCTGCACGCCGGTTGGGATGAAGGTCTTGGGGCGCGGGTCCAGGTCCCGCAGCAGCAATGGTCCGGCGGGGAATCCGTGGTCGTTGATGAAATGCCGGATCGAACTTTCCACGTTCCACGGCGAGGTGGACAGGTAGAAGAACGGCGCCTCCGGGAACAGCGCGGCGAGCTTGGTGAACAGCACGCTCATGCCGGGCACCGACGCGCGCTTCTTCGGATTGGCGAACAGCACGTTGTAGGCAGCCTTCCACAACGTGGGCACCTGCGTGATCATGATGGTGTCGTCCACGTCGGAGATGATGCCGACCTTGGAGCCGCTGGGGATGGTGAACAGGTTGGCGGTGACCGGTTTGCGGCGGTCGACCCGGTAGGAGACGCGGTGGATGCCCGGGGTGAGGCGATGCTCGGCGACGAGGTCGAGGTAACCGGCGGAGTCGGATACCGCGTACTCGGCGGTCTGCCGGCGCTTGGCGTCCGGTTTGTCGTAGGATTCGGAGGTGCCGACCTGCACAGTTTCCAGCGGTGTGCCGTCGATGGCCACGCGCACGCGGCGGTGGGGCGCGGGGATGGCCAGCATGCCCCAGATGCCGCGGATGCGGGCGCCGGGCCGGTGGTGCTCCGGGGCGTACACGGTCCGGCAGATCAGGCGGGAGTAAGCTTCGGTGCCGTATCCGACGTAGGGTTCGATCTGGTCGTACCAGCCGAGTTGTTCGACGACCGGTGTGGAGACCCTCATCCACAGGTTGAAGACGGTGCTCACGGCACGGCGGAACAGGCGGACCAGCGGCGGCTTGGCCTCGATGCGCTCATGTTTGGAGGCGGAGTCGAACGTCGTGACGACGCGCCGCGCCGGAATCGGCACGGTGGGCATATCATCCGTGGGTTGATGGACCTGCGGCGATGTCCGACGTGAATCACTCATAGATTCACTATACCCACACAATGTTTCGATGCAACCTCACCGCCGCAGTGCGGATACGGCAATGCCCTGCCACGACAGCACCGTTCCCGCCTTTCCCGTAAGGAGTGTCGGGCGTAGACGAACAAGACAGGCACCCTCACATGCGGACTCCGTCCCGGCCGCCCTCCGTTGAGAGGAAATCCGCCCAGCGGAGGGGCCGGCGGACGGTCACTTGACGAGTTTGGCGTACTCCTCGGCGGTGAGCAGCGCGGGCTCGTCGTCGTCGAGTTCGATCTTCAGAATCCAGCCCTCGCCGTACGGGTCGTTGGTGATGATCCCCGGATCGTCCGAGGCCTCGCGGTTCACGTACCGCACCGTGCCGGCCACCGGGCACACCAGCGGTTGGACGGCCTTCTGCGATTCGAGTTCCACGATCTCGTCGCCGGCCTCCACACGGGTGCCGGGTTCGGGCAGATCGACAAACACCAATTCGCCCAACTGGTTGACCGCGTACTCGGTCAACCCCACCACGGCGGGCTCCACCGAGGCATCCACCCAGACATGCTCTTCGGAGTATTCCAGATGCTCGGGAACATCAAGATTCAACGGGGTTTCGTTCGTTTCACTCATGGCACCAGCGTACAACGCCCCGGCATCCGCCACACGCCGCGGCCCCATCGCGTCAGCGGACCGGACCGGAGGGGGTCGAGCCGACGACCTGCACGATGGTGCCTTCGGGGCAGTTGTCGTAGATCCACTTGGCGTCGGCCTCGTACATGTTCACGCAGCCGTGCGAGCCGTAGTGCGCCGGATCGCCGACCTGGATGCCGTAATAGTTCCAGTCCGCCGTGTGGAAGCCCTCACCGCCGTTGAAGTAGCCGACCCACTTGACGCCCGGAGAGAGGTACTTCGAGCCGTCCTCGTTGTAGCCGCGCATGTCCTGCACCGCGTACTTCAGGTAGATGTAGAACGTGCCGTTGTCGGTTTCGCCGAACGCGCCCGGGGTGCCGGTGCAGACCGGGAACGTGCGCACCAGCTGGTTGTTGTTGTACACGGTGGCCGTCTGCGAGGACTTGTCCACCACGATACGCATCGTGGCCTTCTCCTGCTTGGTCTCGAACGGAGTCACATCGAATTCCGCGGTGATCAGCCCGCCGTTGCCCGCTTCGAGCGCCTCAAGCACCTTCGCCGCCGTCGTGTCGGTGTTCTTCACGGCCACGCCGTCCACGCGGGTCAGCAGCACGTTGCCATTGTCGTCGATGATGTCCGTCTGGTCGGTCTTCTCCTGGTTGAGCTGTTTGGGCAGTTCGGCGGCCAGGTAGTCCTTGATGGCCTGCTCGTCATAGGACAGGGTGATGGTGCCGTTCTGCACGTCGCCGGTCGGCTTGATCCACGACGCCACCGTGTCGTTCGACAGTTCGAAGTTGCGGTCGCGATCGTTGGTGAGCACGATCTTGTTGTTGAGCCGCTGGTTGGCGTCCGCGGCGGCCTGGTTGGCGGCGTCCACGCCGATGGGCATGTCCACGTCCGAGTAGTCGATCCTCACGTCCGCGCCCGTGCCCGGGGTCTTGATGGCGTTGGCGACGGCCTTGTTCACGGCGTCCAGCTGCGGCGCCCGCCCCACCTTGCCTTCGGTGACCGTGAACGCCTGTGATCCGGCATCGTAGGCGATCGAGGAGGGCACGGCCTGCTGGTCGTCGGCCACGAACCGGTCGGTCAGGAACGTGTTCGCCGTGTATTCGTCATACTCGGCGCTCAGGCCGATATCGGCCTTGGAGAACGGGTTGAGCCGGGCGAAGTCGGACAGCAGCGCACGCACGCCAGTCGCGTCCCCGTCGGTTTTGGCGTTGAGCAGCGCGTCCACGGTCGCGTCCACGTCCACGCTCACGCCGAGTTCCTCCAACGAGGCCTTGATCTCCTGCCCGTCCGGGTCGGCAACGGTCAGCGTCGAATCGGCGATCGCGCGCGTTACCGTATCGGTCAGGCGATCGCGGTCCTGCCCCACCACGCTGATCTGGCCGAGCGTCACGCCGGGCGCGGCCTTGTCGGAGAAATACCAGCGCGCGGCGAACAGACCGGCCACGGCCAGCACCAGCAGGGCGCCGATGACGCTGAGGGTGATGATCCACGGCAGTTTGGCGTTCGGCTGCTTCTCCTCGTCGCCGGGCAACAGCATGGCGTCCTCACCGGCGTGCATCGGGGTTGCGCCGTCCACCGGCGGCATGGACACGGTGCGGTCGTCGTCCATCGGCGAGAAACCATCCATCTGATAGTCGTCGGACATTGTCATTCCCTTACGAATTCCACTCTTTCCAACGCCTCACTATACGCAGCGGAACCGACTACAGCGCGCGTCCATACCATTCCTCGATCATGTACCGTGCGATGGCGGCCCGGTTTGGCGCGCTCATGACCCCCCGCACCAGTGCCTCGGTGTATTCGTCTCGGCTCACCCAGCGCGCGTCCACGGTTTCCTGTCCGTCCGTGCGGATGTCGGTGTTCAGCGCGTAGGCCTTGAACGCCACCATCAGCGACGCGGGGAACGGCCAGGGCTGCGACCCCAGGTACCGCACCTCCCCAAGGTCGATGCCGACCTCCTCTTTGGTTTCACGCCGGCATGCGTGCTCCAGGTTCTCCCCCGCCTCCACGAATCCGGCGGACACCGAATACAGGGTCGGGTCGTTCCACGCCCGGTTGTGCTGCAGCAGCAGGCGGTCCTGCGAATCCACCACCGCCACGATGACGGCAGGCTCCACGCGGGGGAACAGCAGGCGCTGCCTGTCCTGAGGATTCGTGCACCGCTGCGCCCAGCCGGCCATGGCCGTCTGTACGGGGGCGCCACAGGTCGGGCAGTGCCGTTGCGTGGCGTGCCACAGACTCAACGCCACGGCCGTGGTGGCCTGGCCCGCCTCCCTAGCCGAGGCGTGGGGCACGAAGCCACGCAGATCCACCCAGTCGAAGCGTTCGGCGGTGCGGGCGAACAGCGGGACCCGCCCGTTCGCGGTATTCGGTTGCGCGGCGTTGCCGAACGCGTCATCGGCCCCGATGCCGTGCGCGTCCGGCACGACGGACGGTGCGCCCATCGGCACGCGGGTCAGGTCGATGGCGACGACGTGCGCGTTGCGCCGGCCCGGATAGCCGCCCAGGAACATGGCCACGGCCTCCGGGGCGCCGGCCAGCGCCTCCGCAGCGTACGAACCGGGCAGGGAGGCCAGGCGCATCGACACCGATTCACGGGCTGCCAGCACGCCTTGGCCGCGCGGCACGGCCACCAGCCCGTCGCGCACCAGTATCACCGTGGTGGACGGGTCGTTGAGCAGGCCGGGGATAAGCCCCGGCTCATCGCGGCGTTCGGTCTGATAGTCGATATCACCCTGGGCGAGCGGCAGGAACGGCAGGGTCTGCGTCAGGGCCAGTGGCGAAAGCAACGCCATATCACGCCTCCGCCTGCACGCGGCGGACCAGGTCCAGCAGCGCATCGGCCACCTGGTCGGGGTGTTCGTAGGCGCTGAAGTGGCCGCAGTCGGGAATCTCGGTGAACACGGCGCTGGTGCCGGTCATCGCCTCGGCGATCGGACGCATAACCGACGGCGCGCTGGAGGGGTCGTTCTCACCGCAGATCACGGCGGCGGGCGCGGTGATAAGCGGCAGCTGGTCATTCAGATCGGGGCGGCCGGCGGCCATGCGCTCGCGCCAGGCCACGCCTTCCGGGCGCTGGGCCTGAATCCAGCCGGTGAACTGGCGGATGAAGCGAGGCGCACGCTTGATGGTGGAGTCGCCGGGCTGCGGTTCGGCGAAGTGCATCACCGGGTCGACCGTGTGTTCGGTTTCGCAGATGTCGGCGATGCGCAGGCGATTGGCGCGGGAGGCCGCGGAGTCGGCGTCGGCCTTCGTGTCGCACAGGGCCAGCCCCGCCACCGCCTCCGGGTGCAGGCGCTGGATGTCCAGCACCAGATAGCCGCCCATCGACAGACCCACCCAGATGGCCTTGGTGAAGCCGGCCTTGCGGATGAGATCCACATAGGCGACGGCCATGCGGTCGAGCGCCTCGGTGTAGGCGCCGTCCTGCGAGACGGCCCCGGTCTGTTCGGCCGTGGGGATCGGCCCCTCGCCGGCGCCGGGCATATCCGGCGCCCAGATCGGAAATCGCGGCAGGCCGGCGGCGTTCGCGCGGACGATGAGCTCGGCCGCGCAATCGTCCCACAGGTGGTGGTCGATCGGGAAGGCGTGCACGAGCACAACCGGGATGCCTTCGCCGTCGCGGTAGATCGTAGTGTTCAGTTCCATGGGATTCCTCTCTTACTTGTCTCTCACTCGGTCCACGCCAACGCTCGTTGCACGATGCGGCCGTGGCCGCCCGTCATCTGATCGAGCATGGTGGCCAGCCTCGGGCCGTTCACATCCACCCATTCCACGTCCAGCGCCTCATCCTGCGGCTGGCAGTCGCCGGCGATCGGCACCACATAACACAGCGCCACCGCATGCTGGCGGGCGTCGTAGAACTCGCTCAGCCCGGGGGTGGGGAAGAACTCCGCCACCGTGAACGGCTGCAAGTTGGGCGGCAGGGTCGGCAACGCCAAAGGTCCCAGATCCTTGGCCACGTTGCGGGCTATGGCCTCGCGCAGGCTCTCGTGGTACAGCACGCGCCCCGCCACCAGCGTGCGTTCCACGGAGCCGTCGTCCGAAACGCGCAGCAGCGTGCCGATTTCGGCGATGCGCCCGAACTCGTCGGTGTGCACGGGCACGACCTCCACATACACCATCGGCACCTGCCGGCGCACCTGGCCCACGCGGGCGGCATCCAGCCATCCGGGCGGATTCCCACCCGCCGACCCCCGGATGAAATCCTCCGGCGTGATGTCGTCGAATTCGCCGCGGCGGCGGCCCGCATCGAAATCGCCCTCGTCGGGCACCTCATCGTTCAGCACTGGCATATTCCCATTATCCGCCCGGATGATGACCGGCACATGACCGTTCGATGACGATTCACCGAAGAGCGGAGTCGGATGCTCGTTCATCCCACGGCGCAAGGGCTTGTGGAATGTTGGGTGTTGCTGGGAAGCTGGGAACACGTAGTTTCTGCAAGGTAAGGAGCAGTCATGGCAACCCATGCGGTAGGTTCGGCGGAATTCGAGCAGGTAATCACCGGCAACGAGCTGGTGTTCGTGGACTTCTGGGCCACCTGGTGCGGCCCGTGCCGCGCGTTCGGCCCGGTGTACGAGCAGGCCAGCGAGAAGCACCCGGATGTCTACTTCGCCAAGGTGGATATCGACCAGAACCAGGATCTGGCGTCCGCGGCCGGCGTGCAGGCGGTGCCGACGCTGATGATTGTCAAGCAGGGCACGGTGGTGTTCCAGCAGGCCGGCGCACTGCGCGCCTCCGATCTGGATGACCTGATCGCCCAGGCCAAGGCGCTGGATCTCAAGGCCGCGCAGGCCGAGGCCGACGCCCAGCAGTGATCTTCCCCTTTCCGGCTAGTCGCCGACTTGAGGCTTATCCTCGAGTCGGCGTAAACTAATGGCTGTTTGTGAGTGCGATCGGCACCGTGGTATGCCGGAGTATTGAGGAGTGCAATGGCCAATCACCGCAAGAAGACCAGCATCAGCCTTCCTTCGTTGAACAAGCGTCAATGGATTCGCATCGGCGCCGTGGCTGCAGCGTTGGCGCTGGTCGCCACCGGCGGTATCATAACCCGCAGCTTCTACGCGTCAGACGGACGTTCCGTGGCGCAGCAGGTCACCGCGTACTCCGCCACCGACCCGCTGACCGTCTCCCGTGGTTCCGCCCGTGACGGCGTGCGCGGCATGGATGGCGATACCTCCTATGTGACCGTCAAGCTGGACGGCCAGTCGCGTACCGTGCTCGGCACCGACTTCACCACCGTCAAATCGGTGCTGGAGGCGGGCAACATCACGCTCGGCCCGAATGACACGGTGGATCCCGCGCTGGACGCCGAAGTCGACGAATCCACAGTGATCACCATCGAAACCGCCGATTCCGTGCTGGAAACCTCCGAGGAGCCGATCGCGTTCAACACGGTTCGCAAGGAGACCTCCTCGCTGCCCGAAGGCACGGAACAGGTGGAGAGCGAGGGCGAGGAAGGCGTGATGGAGACGACGAGCCTGGTCACACGCGCCGGGGACACGGTGATCTCCTCCAACGTGTTCGCCTCCTACGTCAAGAAGGCGCCGGTGGACAAGGTGATCCTGGTGGGCACCGGCTCCGCCTCCTCCGGCAGCTCGTCCGGCTCCTCCGCCAGCATCGGCACCACCGTGCCGGCAGGCGAGATGCAGCAGTGGGCGCATGACTATCTGCTGGCCAACGGCTACACCGAGGCCGATTTCTCCGCCACCGTGTACATCATCAACCACGAGTCCGGATGGCGCGTGAACGCCACCAACGCCAGCTCCGGCGCATACGGCCTGCCGCAGGCGCTGCCCGGCAGCAAGATGGCCTCCGCCGGCGCGGACTGGGCCACCAACTACCAGACCCAGCTCAAGTGGTTCTGGGGCTACTGCAACAGCCGCTACGGCTCGGTGCAGGGCGCCTACAACTTCTGGGTGGCCAACCACTGGTACTGATCGTTACGAACGAAGAAGCCCGGGGAATCCCCGGGCTTCTTTTTTGCCACCCCAACACAACCGCCGCAGTCATCCATATATATGCCCATACATAGGCGTAGGCTATTGGGGTCACTTCGACGGATGGGAGCCCCCACCCGCCTCCGCCCGAAGAACCAAGCAGAGAGAAGCATTACGGCATGAGCGGCATCATCAAGCGCGATCTGAGCAAGCCACTGACCCCGGAGGAATCGTTCGCCAACGGGCATCTGACCCATGCGGCCATGGTATCCATCGCCATCCTGACGTTCATCACGTTCTGCGGCAACTTCACGCAGTTGCAGCTGAGCGCCGCGCTGCCGACTATCGTTGCCGAGTTCGGCATTTCGGTGACCACCGGCCAGTGGCTGACCTCCATCTTCCAGCTGGTCATGGGCGTGATGGTGCCGCTGACCGCCTACCTGACCCGGCGTTTCTCCACCCGTCAAATCGTGATCACCTCCATGTCGATCTTCACGATCGGCTCGCTGATGGCATGGGTCTCCCCCACGTTCATCCTCGTGCTGCTCGGCCGTATGCTGGAGGCCATCGGCACCGGTGTGATGTGGCCGGTGCTGCAGATCACCGTGTTCTCGATCTACCCGCTCTCCCGCCGCGGCATGGCGATGGGCATGGTGGGCATGGCCATGAGCGTGGCCCCGGCCATCGGCCCGACCTTCGGCGGATGGCAGACCGACGCGAACGGCTGGCGCTCGATCTTCCTGACGCTGACGGCAATCGGCGCGTTCGCGCTGGTACTGGCTACGTTCTGGCTGCACAATTTCGGCGCCACGGACAAAACCGTGAAGGCCGACTTCTTCTCCGTGTTCCTGTCCGTGTTCGGTTTCGGCGGGCTGATGTTCGGCTTCACGAACATCGAGAGCTATCCGTTCGCGCATCCGCTGGTCTGGCTGCCGATGGTGGTCGGCATGGTCGGCATTGTGTGGTTCATCCTGCGCCAGTTGGGCAACAAGCGCGCGTGGGTGGAAGCGCAGAACAGGAACGGGGCCGATGCATCACGGTCCGATGCATCACAGTCCCAGACCGCGGCCGCCACCGCCGACGCAGCGGACACGTATGAAGGCCTGTTACACGGCCGTTTCCACCGTTGGCACCGCACCACGGGTCGTGAACCGCTGCTCGACCTGGAGGTGCTGAAGAACCGCAGCTTCACCGTGGGTACGATCACGGCCGCGCTGAGCTTCTTCGCGTTCAGCTCGATCACGGTGATCCTGCCGCTGTACATCCAGGATGACCGCGGCTATTCGGCCACGATGAGCGGCCTGATCATGCTGCCGGGCGCGCTCGGCCAGGCGATTGCGCAGTTCTTCGGCGGCAAGGCGCTCGACCGGTTCGGCGCGCGCCCGGTGGCGCTGATCGGCACGATCACGCTGTGCTTCGGTACGGTGATGATGAGCCTGATCTCGCTGGATTCGTGGATCTGGTGGGTCTCGATCTGGCAGTTCGTCCGGCAGATCGGCATGGGATTCGTGCTGATGCCGATCACCACATGGTCGCTGAACTGTTTGGAGCCGAAGGAGGTGTCCGCCGGCTCCGCCGTGACGAACACGGTGCGCCAGATCGCCGGTGCGATCGGCGCGCCTGTGCTGGTGATCCTGATGGAGACCTTCGCCGCGATGCGCCAGGCCGCTCTGGGCGGCGGAGCCGACGTGGCGATCGCCGCCAGCGTGTTCGGCGTGCAGTGGGCGCTGCGTGTGAGCGCCGTGATCTGCTTCGGCATGGTGCTGATGGTGTTCTTCGGCGTCAAGAGCAACGGCGCGGGTTCCACCCATGATCTGGTGCAGCGCGCCCTGCGCCGCATGCACGAAGTCATCGAGCACTGAGCTGCACACCGTGGTCGAGCACTGAGCTGGACAGCGCGGCGGCGTCCCCGCGATTCATTGTGGGAGTCAATACGTTTCCGTACAGCATGAATCGGCTCCACATATCGGTTTCGTGCGACGTACTCAGCGTCATCGTAACCATCAATACGAAATGTCCAAGCCATTCAGGCTCCTGCTAGACTAAGTCTTTATGAGGGCCGTCTGGTTGGGTATCGTTCGTTCGCCACATGTCGTGTATCTGATACTGGCCGTGATATTCACCAGTGTCTTCATCACGGCCATTCCTCCCATGACCACGCCTGACGCGCCGCAACACTTCACACGCGCCTACGCAATCAGTGTCGGCAAGATCGCCCCGTCCGAACAGGGGCCCGGTACCTTCGGCAACTCACTCGCCGACGAGTCCACGTTCAATCTCGAGGTCGGATTCCAACCGACCTCGGATGGCTACTACCTTCCCCAATCCATCGTCGCATACGCCATGGGAGCAGAGTACGCTACATCCCCTCTGGCCATAAACGCCGCTCACCCGGGTGAGGCCTTTGTCTACGAGAATCAAACCGAGGGCACCAGTCCGGTCGCCTATCTGCCACAAGTATTGGCACTGCTCATAGGCAGGCCGTTCACCGACTCCCCCGCGGCGTTGGCATATCTACAGGAAGTCATGCTGGCCACCATATGGATCGTCGGCATGACCGTGGTGATACGCATCGCCCCCTTCGGCAAATGGCCACTGCTGCTCATTGCCTTGTTGCCAACGCAAATCCAGGACTCCTTCCAACTCGGTGCCGACGTCATGACGTCACTGCCGTTCGTGCTCATCGCCGCATTGCTGATACGGCGCGCCTCCTGTGCTCGACCTGATGTGCCGGGCACGATACCGGAGTTCGCACTCATGTCGATCCTTGCCGTAATGACGATGCAGGCAAAGGTTGTGATGCTCCCCGCAATACTACTGCTATTGGCGTATCCTTTGGGATTCACCTATATCAACTATGACAAAGGGGCATTCCTCACATCACTTTGGAAACGTCTTCTGGGCGTCATCCCGGCAGTCGTGGGCATGCTGCTCTGGTCCCAGCACTCGCAAAGCATCGGAAGAGGATTGCGAGACGTCTACATTGTGGCCCCCAACCGTCTGGATCTGCTCGAGTCCTCTCCCATCGCCGCATTTGCCGACTGGTTGAAGTCCTGTGCGCAATGGGCATGCAACCAGTTCGACTATCCAGGGCTCATCTGCGGCTTGCGGTCCGGGGACGCGCGGATACCAAGCACGATCGCACTTGCGGTCCTGTTCATTGTCGTAACGATGATCTTCACATGCAGCAGTACACCACTGTCTTCCGCATCATCAGCAACGAAAAACGCGGAACCCGGTGCAGATGCCCCATCAGACCTGCCACGAGCTGCCAGATTGACCATCAATACCGTATGTATCATCACTGCGCTGGGCGTTCTGGCAGCCACTCTGTTGTCGATGTACATCATCTGGACGCCAATCGGCGCATACGGATTACTCGGCGTACAGGCACGATACCTGCTTCCTTGCCTGTACGCGCTCGCAATACTGGTGCCGCCGAAACCGTTCCGCGCCAGCGACACGCTGGTTCGCGGCCTATGCACCGGCACAGCGATCATCCTGTTCTGCATATCTATTGCGGTCATACTGCATTAGTGTTATTCAACCGGGAGTCTCTGCGCCTGATGGCACCATCGGCAAACGTTACAGGACCAAATCTGTTCAGCATGCGAGTCACCGTGTACGGTGACCGTATACGCTGACCGTATACGGTGCCGACGTTCATTCTCCCGCTACTTGATCGAGCAGGCACTGGTGTCGTAGGTTACGTTCTCATCCAACCATCCGGCGGGCGTCTGATCGAGTCGTAGATCGGATTCGGCCTTGGCTGACGTGGTGACGTCGAAGTCGAATGTCACGGTCTCGCCAGGAGCGATGTACGCCACGTTGGTGATCAGATTCTTGCCGTCCATCGTCTTGTTCTCCTGGTCTCGGACGTCGCCATTCGCAGTGAGGTTCGTAATTGATCCGCCAGCGGGGGCATAGAACAGCATGCGCTGCGCCGATGTCCCGGCAGGTGCCACGATGCCGTTGACACCGGGCTGGGCACCGCCCAGGATATAGGTGGTCGCGCTGGCCATCTCATCGCTGGTCAATGTATTCGTGATGGAGAACGTCACATGATAGGTCTGCGAGCCGTCCGCGTTGCAAGCGGTACGGGTGATGGTGCTGGAACGTTGCAGGTACCAACCGAGTTTGGACGCGTTCTGCTCGTTCATGTAGATGCCGATCTCCGGATCAGTTTCACTCTCAGGCGCATTCTTCGCGAATCCGGCGTCTTGGAAGTATTCGGCCTCGTCCTCATGGAACGTGTAGGCGTAGAAGTGGCGTCCTTCGGCCAGCGATCCCATCGCCTGCGCGATCTGCATCATCTTGTCCATCGTCATATTCGAAAACGCACCGTCCATCACCGCCGACGCCACGTATTCGAAGTACATGTCCTGCGTGTCAGGATCAAACGCCTTGTAGATGCCGTTAAGCATGAACTCGGCCGTGTTATCGCCGGTCAGCACCTGACCGTTGTCTAGGATGATGTCGCCATTGATGCGCACCATCTCCTGAATGAACAACGGGTCGATGGCGATGACACCGTCGATATCGCACGCATATTCGGACCGCTGCCACACGGTATTCAGCATCTCCGCGGTACGGGAAAAGTCCGGCACGGCGAACAAGTCACGCACATCGAATGAAAAATACAGCGGGTCACTGAACACATCGTGCTCTTCAGCAGTAGCGCTCTCCCCCAGTGTCAGGAACTCCCTGTTCGAGTGGAACTCCCCCACCGAGATGCTCCCGTTGTCCACCTGCATCGTGCCCAATGAACCGACCAGGCCGCCGCCAGAACGCTGTTCGGAGGTCGTCTGTGCGACCAGCAGGTAGGTACGCGGTCCGTCCTGTCCCAAGAGCTTCGGCATCGCCTGCACCATGCCGCTGACCTGATCAAGCATGTCGGCAACCTTGTTGATCTGCTCCTTGCCTTGCTCATAGGCGGAACGCACCACGCCGACATGCGGTTGCGGCAGCGCATTGATCGTATCCGCCTGCTGCTGTACCAACTCGTTGGCCTGCGCAAACCCTTCCTGCGCATCCACAATCGGCTGCAGGTTGAGCTGGCCCTCGCCACCGCTGCTCAGGCCGGAATTCATCAATGTCTGCACAGTGGTCGCCAGCGATGGCAGCGTTTCACCGACCAATCCGTCGACCACGTTCACCATGCCGCGCACGGTGGTAACGTCGTCGCCCAGCACCGGCACGTAGGAGGCCACCTGCCACAGCGCACCATCGGTAATCTCCTTGGCGGCGGAGGCGTGGGTCTGTGCCTGCTCGATTGCAGCATTCATCGTGTCGGCATCGCGCAGCTGGCTGACGTCCTGCAGACCGGAAACAGCCTCCACAGCGGCAAGTTCATGATCCCGCACGTCCATCGCCTGCTGGTAAAACCGCCACGCACAAAACCCACCAACAGCACCGAGAACAACCAGTACACCGAGTACCGTCAGAATGATGTTGCGCGTCCTATGGGACTGTTCACGCATGCCGTGTATATGCCGCGCCATGACATCTCCTATTCACCCCAAAAGGTGCGGCCCCTCTATCCTTGGACACACACCACGCCACTGCGGACGTTTCACGTACCAACGAAGACAACCGCGTTGCCAGCTTCTTATGATGCCACAGAGACCAACACCGCCGCACATGAATGCCGGTTTTCTCCACATACTCCTGCACGTCGGACGGTATGAGCGCCCCTTGTCTCTGCTACCCTACTAACCGGTGTTATCCGACACGCCCGTACAGATCAGCACGGATCAATCAGTACGATCCGGTTCCTCGGAACACCACCATCACGGTCTTCGCCAGGATTGCCAGGTCACCGGTAATCGACCAGTTCTCGATGTACGAGACATCAAGGAATTCACTCTGCTCCTGCGAGAGATCGGAACGCCCGGAGACCTGCCACGGGCCGGTGATGCCGGGCTTGACCAGCAGACGCGTCGAATACAGCGAGCCGTAACGCGCCACCTCGTCGGGCAGTGCCGGGCGTGGGCCGACCAGCGACATATCGCCCTTGAACACGTTGAAGAACTGAGGGAATTCGTCCAACGAGGTCTTGCGGATGAATTTGCCTACCTTGGTGATACGCGGATCATCCTTGAGCTTGAAGATAAAACGATTGGTCTGACCGCTCTCTGCGGCAAGCTTCGCCTTGATCTCCTCGGCATTCGTGACCATTGAGCGGAACTTGTACATTGTGAACGGCTTGCCGTGAATGCCCACGCGCGTCTGCTTGAACAGCACTGGGCCACCGTCGTCGAGTTTGATGGCGATGGCGACGCCGAGCATGATTGGCGAACTGACGATCAAAGCCACAGCCGAAAGCACGATATCAATAATCCGCTTGATCACATACGTGGTGGTTCGATACTGCGGCAGGCTGGCGATCAGCACCTGTTGCTCGGCAGAGTTCCGCAGATGCAACCGGTGACCGCCGACATCGGCCAGAGATACCGAAATCGCCAGTTCGATGCCCAGCGACTCGATGGCCAGCGACATGGCATGCAGCAGTTTTGAATCACGGCTGAGCACATCGGCGATGTACACCTCCTGCACGCCCATGCGTTCGATGGTGCGGGCGAACCGCGAACCGAAACTCAGCACGCGCAGCTTGTCCGCGCCTTCGATGTCCGGATCCGCCACGAAGTTCGTGACGACGTACGCGTCATCCATACGGGGATCCGGGGCGATCGGACACACCGCGACCGGCATATAGCCGAGCGCGCTGTTGCGACGCATCAACCGCAACGTCCTATTGATGCCTTCCGACGAGCCGACGATCACAGTCGTGTATTTGCACTCGCCGCGACGACGATGGTGGTGTAGCAGGCACCGCATCATCCAGCGGGCGACCAGTTCGCACACCAGCCCGACCAACGGTGCGATGATCAACGCGGTACGCGGCAGTTGCAGGTTCAGCATGAATGCCACGCAGCTCGCCAGCACGATTGTGAAAATCGCGGCGTTGATGAGCTTGGTGTACAGCTCGTATCCCTCGGCCATCACATGCCGGTGGTACGCGCCGGCGAACGCCAGACACAGTAGTCCGATCACGCAGTACGCCAGCAGGAACGCCCAAATCGGCATGGCGCGCGTCACCGTGTCGTAGGCACCGGGGTTGAACGCGAAACAGATCACCAACGACAGCAGCATCACAAGCACGTCCACAGCCACTAGAGCGGCGACGTATATGTACCGCCACAACGGCCGGCGCCGGATGGATCGGAAAATCGACTGCTCGGTCTCCGGGAACGGCGTGTTCTCGAATGTCATTGGCTCATGGCGGTCGGCATATCCGGTGTCATTCGTGGTTCCGGGAGCCCCGCAAACTGCACCCTTGCACACGCCCCCTTCAGAAGCGGACGAGTCAATCGTCTTGACCATGTTCTCCGCTGAGGCATCACCGACACCTTGCGTATGGGACAACCCCCTACGTTCATGTACACGCTGTTCGCGTGCCGACGACGTCATACGGACACCAACAGGAAGCTCTTGCGTACGAAGCTCCTGCCCCTCTCTCCGTGCATCCATAACCCCTCCGACCTCCCCCTCCCCTCGTTTCACGCATATCAGCATAAAACGAATAGGGGGGGGGGCTGTCAAATCTTCACAGCAATTCCTATATGTTTTATACACCCCTTACAGTACAACATTCAGTACTTTCCCACCGCCAATTGATGTCATCCATGACGCATGGCAACGGCACCCCGCATTCGAGGACCTGTATGCCTTACTTGACACGCGCAATCCGTGATGCGGTCGCGAGACGACCCGCGGACGGATATACGACAATGCCTGTTCCCAGCCGGGTCCTCCCAGCAGGGAACAGGCATACGGTAGCGCACGGTTTATTCGCCTTCCGCCGGTTCCGGAGAAACTTTATTCCCGTCATCCTGATTCTCGTTAAGGTTCGGATTTTCGGGTTCAACCGATGGCGGTGACGTCGTGGGGGGTGTAACATCACCGTTATCGTCGTCAGTATCCGTCGGCCCGCCAAGGTTACCGGCATATCCGTAGTCATAATACCCATTGTTCGCGGTCGCATTCTGCGCTGCCAGCTCCTGCATCGAGGAATTCACGCCGTCGCTGGCCGACTGCAGCGCAGCCTGTGCGTTCTGCAGCGCAGCCAGATCGGGGTTGTCTTGTTGCAGTAGCTCGTTCGCCGCGTTGATCGCCTCCTCGAGGGTAACGCGGGTGGTGTTGTCCGCCACGGCCCACAAGCTGTTGTCCAGCAGGGTCTGCGCATCGTTGACTGCGGTCTGCAGCGCGTTTCGTGCGTTGGCCTTATCGGCTTCGGTCTTGGCGTCACGACTGTCAGCCACGGCCTTGGCTGCGTCGGTGACCTTGCCGGCGCTGTCGGTAAGCTGTTGTGCCAACTTCTGGTTCGTCTTCGCATTGTGTTGCAGATCCACGGAGGACAGTGACGTACCGCAAGCGGCGGCTTCACCGATGCCGTTTGCCTCGTCGATGGCATCACTCAATGAGCTTACCGTAGCGGCATCTGCAACCTGATCAGCGGTGATCGCCTGCTCGTCCTTCGCGTCGGCGAGCGCCTGGTCGAGTGCGTCTCGAGCGGTGTTGTATGTCTCGGACGCACTAGTACATGTGGATAGCGCCGCACTGTGTTCCGCGTCGTTTTCACGGTTACGCCATAACAGCACACCGCCGACGGCCACGGCCGCGACCAGAATCACAATGGTGATGGATATGGCCACAGGTTTGAACAACCGTTTCCTGGCCGGTGTTTCGGAGTTCTCGCTGCCGTGTGCGTTTTCATCGACTGATTCATCTCCTGCCGCCGCGACTGGTGGAATCGCCGCAGGTGTCTCACCGCTGATGACGTTTCCAAAGTCCAACGATGGTACGGTCTCGATGATGGCCGTCTCCTGCGCGGCTGGGCCGCTTTCCGGAAAGAGCCGTGTACCGCTAAATGCTGTGGTTTCCGGCGCATGTTCCGGTGGAGCGGTGGGAGCCGCCGAGGATGCATCGGTCTTTAAGACGGTGGTTTTCGCGTCGTCGCCTTCGTCCGAGGACGAATCGACGATGTCCGGAGTATTCCCGGAGGCGATCAACTGGGTCTCCGCGGTCGAGAGCATGCCTTTGGACGCCGCGTGGCGCGGACCGTCCACAGGCTCGTCGCTGGAGTTGGATGTGGGGAACTCGATGGGTGGGATGTCCCAGAACGTGTCGACGACGTCACCGTTCTTGGGTCTGGGAACCGGAGGTTTGGGCGGCCTACCTGCCCTGCGGTGCAGGATGTCGGCGTCATCGGACGACTCTGACCGCATTGGAGCCGTAGTACTCTCATCGGACGAAGCAACGGCCGACACGCCCGATGGGGCAGTCGACGCCAAGGAGTCCGCGGCATTCGATGCGTTCACGAATGTCGGATCATAGTTCTTATGAGAAGACTCCCCCGTCGCCTCGGATACGGACTTGCCGCTGCTCTTCGGTTTATTCGGCAGCATTGGAAAGCTCAAATCCATGTCGATATCGGAATGGCTGTCGTCGCTCATCGTCAGACCGTCCCTCTCATACGTGCCCTACATATCTTCTGAAGGATAGTGTAGTAATTCCTCTGACGAACCCTTCCAACACTGCATCGCAGTGTCCATGGAACGTTCACAGTAAAACGTCATTCCCGGGAACCGAATCGGGGAATGAGCCACGTTATCGCCTTACACGTAGCCGATTCGTGACAGTACAGGCAGCTATCCGCCTTATACGAGGCAACCTCCGGGAACCGCTGCAAGCATAATGAAAACGGCGTCTGAACGCTTCAACGTACAGACGCCGTCTCCCAGGCCGTCACTCACTTTGAGACTACTGACGGCGCTTGGTGTTCTTGCCGCCCTTGCGCTTGGTGTTGCTGCGCTTGGTGCCGTCCTCGTAATAGTAGTAGTAATAGTTGCCGGCGTGGCTCTTCTTCGGATCCGCGAAGGTGAAAATGAATCCGAGCACGGGAACGCTGGCGGTCTTGAGCGTCTCGGCGGTCTCCTGCAGGTCCTTCTTCTCAGTGATGCCCTTACCGGTTACCAGCACGATGCCGTTGGCGAGACGGCCGAACACAACACCGTCATTCGAAACGGTCATCGGAGCGGTATCGATGATGACATAGTCGTACTGGGTGAGCGCCTGCCGGACCAGCGCCTCCATCGTGTCGGAGTTAAGCAGGATGCTGGCATTCGCCGGACGCTTGCCGGCGGGCAGGATGTGCAGGTTCGGCTTCCAGTAGCTCTGTACCACATCTTTCGGGGTCATTTGTCCGGAAAGCACATGGGCCAGACCCGCATGTCCCTCAATGCCCAGATGCTTGGCGACTGACGGATGACGCAGGTCGGCGTCGATGAGCAGCACCTTAGCACCGTCCTCGGCCAGTGCGGCGGCCACGTTCACGGCCGTCGTGGTCTTGCCTTCGGACGGGGAGACCGAGCTGATGACGATGAGCTGGCCTTCACCGGAGACGCGGTCGGTCTTCAGGAACGAGATGTTGGTGCGAATACGACGGTATTCCTCGGCGATCGGGCCACCCGGCTGGGCGACGACGACCGGCTGCTGCTTCAGCAGGATCTGATCGTCCGGGATGCTGCCGATCGCCGAGGATCCGAGGATGCCTCGGACGTCGGAGGTCGTATCGATACGGGTGTTGAGCATCTCACGGACGATTGCGAAGCCGATGCCCAGGATGACGCCGACGACCAGGCCGGCCGCAAGGTAGAGCGGCACGTTCGGCGAGCTCGGCCCCTCCGGCAGGGCGGCCTGCTGCACGACGGACAGCGACACCGGGGCCTGGTCCTTGCTCACCGTGTCCATCGAGGTCGAGACCTGCTCGCTCAGGCTGTCGGCCACGGCGTTGGCGAGCTGCTGGGAGAGCGCGGGGTCCTCGGTCTCGGCGGTGATGCCGACCATGAAGGTACCGGCCGGGTTGCTTGCGGTGATCAGCTCGGCGGTTTCGGCGACCGTGGTGTCCAGGCCGAGGTCGTCGATGACCGGCGCGAGTACGGCTTCGGTCTTCACCAGTTGCGGGTAGGTGGCGATCTGCGTATTGATATAGGAACCGATCGAGCTGTACTGGGAGGCATTGGCGTCGCCGCTGATCGCGCCCTGGCCGGACATGGCCAACAGCTCGGCCGTCGCCTCATACTTCTTCGGTGCCAGGAACGTGTAAGCCGCCACTGCAGCAAACACGACCACGCAGACGACGATTGCGGAAACGATGTGCTTCTGGATTATCTGCAGCAATTCCCCGAGGGTAATCCCTTCTTCCTGTTCCATCTGATTCTGATCCATTCGAGAATCCATTCTCTCAGTCATTTCTTATGACACAATATAACTAACATGCTAGCAGGGGGGTGGGATTGAAGAGGTGACAGGCTGGACGATAGCCCCGCCCGCATGTGTGGATGCACCTTGTTCTGTTCGACCGTTTCGGCGCGTCGAAGCCGATGACCTGGTCGACGCCGGGCTGGCGGATATGCTGATACTGATCGCCGTCATCGAGCCCGACGATGGCGATGAGTCACAGTCTGATATCAATACGCACGAAAACGTCCACTTGCATTGGCCGATGCCATTGCTGGACATGGACAAACCGCCTGCTCTGCTCCGAGCTATTTCCCGAGCGGTCCCCGTATATGGATCATGATACCGGATCCGACTACGCCGTCGGCACAAAAGATAGAGCATCATGAGCTGTCCGTCTTTGCCGAATGGCAACTGTCGGTGCTCATCCCGGCAGCGCCAACACGGCATCCGTCCTGCGCATCCGCAATCTGTACGTCCAGCTCAGACAGACCAGACGCGAGCTAACGACGACGGAATATCAACGCGACACAGTGGCAGCATAACTTCGAGATGAAGTGGCCTGATTCTTGTTCCGCCTTCATAGTGAGGCGGAACAAGAATCAGGCCATCAAAGTCAGTTCTTTTGGTTGGGGACTAGCATGATCTCGCCGTCGGCGATGCCCTTGAGATGCCTTCCGTACGGGCTCTTGCCGTAGCGCTCTGCGGACTCCATGAGCTGGTCGCGCGTGATCCAGCCGTTCTCGTAGGCGATCTCCTCCACGATCGCGATCGGCAGACCCTGCGCACGCTGCACGGTACGCACGAACTCACCCGCCTCAAACAAAGAATCCATCGTGCCCGTGTCCAACCACGCGTAGCCACGCCCCAGCGTGCGCACGTTCAGCATGCCAGCGTCCAGGTACATGCGGTTCAGATCCGTGATCTCCAACTCGCCACGCGGGCTCGGCTTCACCCGCTTGGCATACTCGACCACGTGCTCGTCGTAGAAGTACAGGCCGGTCACCGCGTAATGCGACTTCGGATGGGCCGGCTTCTCCTCGATCGACACGGCCTTCCTATCCTCATCGAACTCGACCACGCCATACCGTTCCGGATCATCGACATAATAGCCGAACACGCTCGCGCCCTCGCCGGACTCGGCCTTCGCGACCGCGCCACGCAGCGTAGCGCCCAGACCATTGCCGTAGAAGATGTTGTCACCCAACACCAGCGCGCACGGCTCGCCCGCGATGAACTCCTCACCCAACAGGAACGCCTGCGCGAGACCATCCGGAGACGGCTGCACCTTATACGAGAACCGCACCCCGTAATGCGAACCATCACCCAGAAGCCGCTGGAAATTCGGCAGATCCTTCGGCGTGCTGATGATCAGGATGTCACGGATGCCGGCCATCATCAGCACGCTGAGCGGATAGTAGATCATCGGCTTGTCGTACACCGGGAGCAGCTGCTTCGACGTGACCGTGGTCAACGGGTACAGTCTCGTACCCGAGCCACCAGCAAGAATAATGCCCTTCATTATGAAAGATTCCCTTCTCTGCGGTTTATAAAAACCTAATTACACAAGTCTCGGGCGGTTTCGCTGAGGAAACCGCCCGAGACAAATCTGTTACTTCTTGAGTTCCTTGGTGACGTATGCCTTCAGGGACTCCTCCCAGTCCGGCACGTCCAAGCCCGTGGCCTCGATCTTGGCCAGGTCCAGCGCGGAATACGTCGGGCGCGGGCTCACCGGCACCTTCGCGTTCGCGAAATACTCCGCGGTCGAGATCGGCTTGACCTTCCCGCCGTTGCCGTTCGTCAGATCGAATACCGTGCGCGCGATGTCCGCCCAACTCTTCACAGCCCCGGAACCGGTCAGGTCGTACGTGCTGTACGCCGCGCCACTGTCGAGTAGGTGGAAGATCGCGTCCGCCATGTCCTTGGTGAACGTGAGGCGCCCGTACTGGTCGTCCACCACCGTCACCTTCTCCAGCTCACCGTTCGCGACCCTGCCGGACAAGCCCATCATGGTCTTCACGAAGTTGTGGCCCTCGCCGATCACCCAGCTCGAGCGCAGGATGTAATGGCGCGGCGCGTTCGCGACCGCGATGTCACCCGCGGCCTTCGACTGGCCGTACACGCCCAACGGCGCGAACGCCTCCTCCTCGTCATGCAATTCGGCGGTCCCGTCGAACACGTAATCGCTCGACACGTGCACCAGGGTGATGTTGTGCTCCGCGCACACGCGCGCCAGCAGGGCGGGTTGTGCCCGAAGTCTTGCGCAAAAGCGGTCTGGCCCGTTGCCGGGTCGGTTTCAGTCGGTTGTCTGCATGGTGTCACCGAGCCGGGACATGTCCAGGTAGCGGCGCGTGGACCATTGGTTGGCGGTGACGTATCGGATGCGCGCGCAGACGAGCATGAGCGCGCTCCTGCCGTCGGGGAACGAGCCGACCACGCGCGTCCTGCGGCGGATCTCCCGGTTGAGCCGTTCGATCATGTTGTTCGTGCGGATCCGCCGCCGGTGCTCGACGGGATACTCGTCGAGCAGGTAGGTGGTCGCCTCGCCGACGCCCTCCCGCAGGCATGAGGCCGCGGCCTTCAATCCCGTGGATTCCATCTGCGCGGCCACGCATTCGGCCTTCTCCAACGCGGATTCCCGGGATTCCATGGCGAATATGGCCTTGAGCGCCGACGCGGCCCATGCCATGTGTTTGTGGCTGACCCTGGAGAGCACGTTGCGCATGAAGTGGACCATGCACCGCTGGTATCCGGCGTCCGGCAGCATCGCGTTCACGGTGGACACGAGCCCGGCGCACCGGTCGCCGACGACCAGGCGCACGCCTTTCAGCCCGCGTTCGATCAGGCTTCTGATGAACTGCTCCCAGCTGGCCTTGTCCTCCTTCATGCCCTCGGTCACGCCGATCACCTCACGATGCCCGGTGTCGTCCACGCCGATCGCGACCAGCACGCTCACGTTCTCGACCGACCCGCCCCAGGCGCGTTTGTGCCACACCCCGTCCACGAACAGATACGGGTACGAACGGTCCGTCAATGGGCGATTCCGCCATCGGTCGATGTCCTCGTACACCTTCTTGAGCTTGTCGCTCAACGTCTGGGAGGGCATGCGTTCTCCCCACAAAAGCCTGCTGATGTCGTCGACCTGACGCGTACTCACTCCCGCCAGGTACATGTCGATCAGCGCCTCCTCGACGCTCTCCTCCCTCCTGCGATATCGTTCGATGACCGCCGACTCGAACAGCGCGCCCTTGAGCTTCGGGACCTTCAGGGTCATGGTCCCGGCCTTCACGGTCAGGTTCCGCTCGTAGTGGCCGGCCCGGTACGCCCTGCGCTCCCCGGACCGCTCGTACCTGGCCGCGCCCGTGATCTCGTCGGCCTCCGCGTCCAGCATCGCGTTCAACAGCTGTTCGACCTTCTCCGACACCAACCGGTCCAGCTTCGTCTCGAGCATGTTCTCGTCGACCTGTAGAATCTGATTCGGCATGGTTCCGTCGCCTGGTTGTGCCCGAAAAGTTGCGCAAATGTGGTTCCGCCCGTCCGTGGCGCGGTGATCAGTTCGCTTCCATGAGCCTGTCATTGAGTCGGGACATGTCGAGGTAGCGGCGTGTGGACCATTCGTTGGCGGTGACGTATCTGATTCTGGCGCAGACGAGCATGAGGGCGCTCCTGCCGTCGGGGAAGCTGCCGACCACACGCGTCCTTCTGCGGATCTCACGGTTCAGCCGTTCGATCATGTTGTTGGTGCGGATCCGGCGTCGGTGCTCGGCGGGGTATTCGTCGAGCAGGTAGGTCGTGGTCTCGCCGATGCCCTCCCTAAGGCAGTTGGCCGCAGCCCTGAGCTTTCGGGTCTCCATCTCGGAGGCGACGGTCTCAGCCTTGGCGAGGGCGGACGCGCGCGATTCCATGGCGAAGATCGCCTTGAGCGCGGCGGATGCCCATTCCCTGTGGGTGGGCGGCACCTTGGAGAGCACGTTGCGCATGAAGTGCACCATGCACCGCTGGTACCTCGCCTTGGGGAGCATAGAGTCGACGGTGGCGACCAGTCCGGCGCACCTGTCGCCGACGACCAGGCGCACGCCCTTCAGCCCGCGCTCGATCATGGACCGTATGAACTGCTCCCATCCGGCCTTGTCCTCCTTCATGCCCTCCGCCACGCCGATCACCTCCCGGCGACCATCGGCGTCGACGCCGATGGCGACGAGCACGCTCACGTTCTCCACTCCGCCGCCCCATGAGCGCTTGTGCCACACGCCGTCCATGAACACGTACGGGTACTCGCTATCCAGAGGCCGGTTGCGCCATTGGTCGATCTGATCGTACACCCTCTTGAGCTTGTCGGAGAGCGTCTGCGAGGGCATGCGCTCTCCCCACAGCAGCTGGCTGATGTCGTCCACGCGCCGGGTGGAGACGCCGGCCAGGTACATGTCGATCAATGATTCCTCGACGCTCTGCTCCCTGCGCCGGTAGCGTTCGATGACCGCGGATTCGAAGACCGCGCCCTTCAGCTTGGGGATCCTGAGGGCGAGCCTGCCGGCCTTGACGGTGAACCCGCGCCCGTAATGGCCGGCCCGGTACGCCTTGCGCCCATCGCTTCTCTCGTATCTGGCGGCGTTGGCGATCAGGTCGGCCTCCTCGTCGAGCATCGCGTTGACGATCTGCTCGACCTTGTCGCGCACCATGGCGTCGAGCCTGGTCTCGAACATGGCCTGGTCGAACTGTATGATTTCCTTGGACATGGCCCGTGCCTCTTTTCCAATCGCGTTTTTCATGTCTGGCGACTGAAAATCGTACCCGGCACGGGCCATGTTCCCTTCCGGAAAGCCCGAATCACAAAGTGCGCAAAAAATCGGGCGTTATCCGTCGCCTTCCTAAATAGGTTGATTTGGTTTGGCGACTGAAATCGTACCCGGACGACGGACCATGTCTCTCAACTCAAGCCTCAACCAAAATGCGCAACAAACCGGGCGTTATCTCGGGGTCAGCGCATATTATGCACATTGCGGTCATAGACGGTGTTTTCTATTCGCCGGAGGGCAGCAAGGAGAACGCACTGGAGCCGTGTGACGGGGGGGAGTTCCGCAACCAACGCTTTCACGACCGTGTCATCGCTGCGATAACGATCCATATCTTCGGAAGTGCAAGCTTCGCCGAGTCGGCGGAGTCCTTTTTTCTCGTCCCGTACGCTTGCTGTCAATCCGAAATAATTCCGGTACGGTGTGATTCCGCGGTCGAGCGTGAATCGAAAATTGGTCGCCGCCGCAGTGACGTTGTCATGCCAGAATTGCGCGGTCCGTTTTGAATGGGTGACGGAATCCGGTTCCTGGAGCCAGTAGTACAACACGGCGTCAACATCCGCGACTTTGTTCATTCGTGCGTATAACGGCCCCGCCATGCGGATGTCCTGTGCATAGCAGCCCGGTTCGAAGCGCAGGCCTTCCCAGAGCTCGCGGCGATACAGACGGCACCAGTTGGCTTCGTTGAAGTACCGGGCTTCGGCATGCCGGCCCAGAAGCTCTCCGACGATACGTAGCGATTTGCAGAATACGCTCTGGTAGGCCTGCAATGGTTCGCTGATGACGGTGATGTTTGTCGGATGCTCCGTCCCGCACGAGGCGGTCTGACCAACCGTGCCCAGCTGGGATACTCCAAATTGCCGCCAGCGCCCTTTGCTCATATCGGCGCCGGTGGTTTGTAAGGCATGCAACAAGTATTCGATGTTATGGCAATCGAGAATATCATCATTGTCGGCAAAGGCGATGAACTCGCCATGCGCGTTATCGAGACCCGTGTTCTGCGCTTTGGCGATGCCGCCATTGTCCTGGTGAATGACCACGACACGGGAATCCTGCTCTGCGTAACGGTCACAGATGATGCCCGAAGCGTCGGTGGCGCCATCGTCAACCAGAATCACCTCAAGATTTCGGTAACTCTGGCCAAGAATCGAATCCACGCAATAGTGCAGATAGCGTTCGGCGTTATATACCGGTACGATGACGGAAATCAGCGGTTCTGCGGCAGTCATGATTACCAGTGTACGGCCTGCGTTGTGCCCGTTTCTTGTTTTGATGAGATGCAGGCACAACGCAGGCCGGATAAGCTTACAGGGTCGCGGTATAGGCGTTCAGGCTTTCTTGCCAGTTGGCGGGCCTGTATCCGGTGTTTTCGATTTTCCCGAGGTTGAGGGTGCTGTACGCGGGGCGGGGGCTGACGGGGCCGGTGGTGTTGGCGTAGTACTCGGCGGTGGTCACGGGCTTGACTTTGTCGCCGTTGCCGTTGGCCTGGTCGAACACCATACGGGCGATTCCGCACCAGCTGGCGGACTCCCCGGAACCGGTCATGTCGTACGTGCCATACGCGGCGGGCTCCACGGGTTCGGGGGTGTCCCGGTAGCCCAGCAGGTGGAAGATCGCCGATGCCATGTCATCCGTGAACGTGAGTCGGCCGATCTGGTCGTCGACCACCGTGACCTGGTCCAACGCGTCCTGCGGGTCGGCGACGCGGTCCGACAGGGTCTTCATCGTCCTGACGAAATTACGCCCGTCGCCGATCACCCACGAGCTGCGGAGGATGTAATGCCTGGGGCAGTTGCCGACGGCGATGTCGCCCGCGGCCTTGGTCTGCCCGTACACGCCCAACGGGCTGAACGGCTCCGACTCGTCATGCACCTCGCGTGCCCCGTCGAACACGTAATCCGAACTCACGTGCACCAGCGTGATGTTATGCTCCGCAGCCACACGCGCCAGCAGGGCCGGGCCCTGCGCGTTCGCCTTCCACGCCGCCACGTGTCCCTCAGGCGTCTCCGCCTTGTCCACGGCCGTGTACGCGCCCGCGTTGATGATCGTACCGTACAGGCTCCAGTCGAACTGCTCATACTGCTTGGGGTTGGAGAAATCGAACGTGTCGATGTCGTTGAACTCAAAACCCTGGAGACCGTGCTCCTCGACGTAGGCGCGAATCGCGCGGCCCAGCTGGCCGTTGCAGCCGGTCACCATCGTGCGTCTTGGAGCCATCGGCTTCGCGTCCTTCAACATCGGATGGTGCAGATCGGCATCGGAAAGTTCGCACTCGTCCAGCGGGATCGGCCACTGGACGTTCAGCTCGGGGTCGGCGAGGTTCACGAACGTGTACGTCTTCTTCTGTTCCAGCGACCAATGCGCGTTCACCAGATACGTGTACGCGGTGCCGTCCTCCAACGCCTGGAAGCTGTTGCCCACGCCGCGCGGCACGAAGATCGCCTTCGACGGATCCAGGCGCGTCGTATACACCCGGCCGAATGAGTCGCCCGGCCGCAGGTCCACCCACGCGCCGAAAATCTCGCCTGTCGCCACACTGATGAACTTGTCCCACGGCTCCGCGTGGATGCCGCGCGTCACGCCGCGCTTCGCGTTGAAGCTGATGTTGTTCTGCACCGGACCGAAATCCGGCAGACCCAGCGCGGTCATCTTCGCCCGCTGCCAGTTCTCCTTGAACCAGCCACGGTTATCGCCATGCACGCTCAGATCGAACACCAACAAACCCGGGATATTCGTCTCCGTGACCCTCAAATCCTTCTCGAACTCCATCATCCACTCACTTTCCCGGGAATCCCCGGATTGTTTCAACGAACACGGTAGCGGGGCACATGCCTCCTCGGTCATGCACCCCGCCGAACGAATCACTGCCCCTGGGCCTTGTAACGGGCCTCGGTCCTCTCCTTGGTCTTCTCCCACCACTGACGGTGCTCCGCGTACCAGTCGATGGTGGCCTTCAGGCCGTCCGCGAAGTCCGTGTGCGCCGGGGTCCAGCCCAGTTCTGTGCGCAGCTTGGTCGCGTCGATCGCGTACCGGCGGTCATGGCCCGGACGATCCCTGACATGGTCGAAGTCGTCGGAATCTTTGCCCATCATCTCGAGAATCATGCGCAACACGGTGATGTTGTTCCGCTCACCATCCGCGCCGATCAGATACGTCTCACCGATACGACCCCGCGTCAGGATCGTCCACACCGCGGAACTGTGGTCCTCCGTATGGATCCAATCCCGCACGTTCAACCCCTCCCCGTACAGCTTCGGACGCACACCCGTCAGGATGTTCGTGATCTGCCTGGGGATGAACTTCTCCACATGCTGGAAGGGACCGTAGTTGTTCGAACAGTTGCTGATCGTCGTCCTCAGCCCGTACGTGCGCGTCCACGCGCGCACCAGCAGATCCGACGCCGCCTTCGTCGACGAATACGGACTGGAGGGGTGGTACGGAGTCGACTCCGTGAACCTGGCCGGATCGTCCAACGCCAGATCCCCATACACTTCGTCCGTACTGATGTGATGGTAACGGACATCATATTTCCGGCACGCCTCCAGCAGACGATACGTGCCCTCCACATTCGTTTTGAGGAACGGCTCCGGATCCGCGATCGAATTGTCGTTATGCGACTCCGCCGCGTAATGCACGATCGCATCATGACCAGGCACGATACGGTCCAACAAACCCGCATCGCAGATGTCACCGACCACCAGCTCCACCCGATCCGACGGTAGACCCGCGATGTTCTCGGGATTGCCGGCATACGTGAGCTTGTCCAGCACCGTCACATGCGTCTCGGGGTGGTTGTTCACCACGTAATGCACGAAATTACTGCCGATGAAACCACAGCCACCGGTCACGATGATGTTTTTTGGAGAAAAGCTTTCAACCATGATATCTATCGTACCCTAAACCTATGTCTGGAGAGCGGTTGCGCTCGCAGGTATCGGAATCAGTTGCGGGGGCGATTGTCATCCACCTGAGGCCTCCTGTCGCTAATGTCGAAAATGATGAATGACGTCATGAATGTGTCCGGCGATTCGGAACCAAGGGCGGTTGGCAAGGTAGGCCAATCGATTAATGGCTTCATCGCCCTGCCGAATTCGGTCGGAGACGGTGTTCGCGAATTCCCGCGAGGCCTTGTCGGGAATATGGGAAATCGGAAATATGTCTGCCGTGATCGTGATGGGCCGTTCGCCGGATATGCGGCAATAGATTTGTGGATCGGGCGATGTGAAAACCATCCAGTCGTGGTATTGGAACACGGCATTGGAAGTGATGGTTGCATCGGGGCTGTCGCTGTTGTGGATTCTTATCACACATGGCTGTTCGCCGAAATCGATTCGGTAATAACAGGTTCGGGAATCCGGCAGTGTTATTTCCATGTGCTGGCGGAGTTTCGGGTACGTATCCGATTGATCTTCACTGAATTGTCCGTCGGCGGAATAGAAAATCTGACATTGCTGATGATAGAATTCGGAGACCGGATTGTTTAATTGTTGAATGCGGACGATGAAATTCGCAATGGCCCGTTCGTCATGAATGACATATGTGGAATAATGTTCAGACAACGTTTCATGTATGCGTTCAGAGTTTGATTGTGCTCGCTTGATGAGGGCGGGAAAGAGTTGGTCGATCGAATATCGTTTGATGAATCTTGTTCGATTGGCGATATGATATCGACGAGCTTCATCGTATCCTTCGACTATGTTGCGAACGATATCTTGGGCATTCATTCGCATCGAAGTATGTTGCATCTTCGATTGCACAAGTGATTGTGTGGATAGTTCCGTACGACCGGAAAAATTGTGAAAGGCAATGATGTCGAAATTTCGATCATTGAGATATCCCGGCCCTCCGAATTGATCGTAGATGAACGCCGGTTTCCCCATCGTCAGACAGTATTGGACCGTTTTGCCTATGGATATGATTACGTCATAGCGGGAGAGGATTTCCTCATTCGTGATTTGTGATGCGGTATTGCCTTGTACGTCCTGCAGCAAATCAACGGTGATTCCGGATGCTCTCAATCGGATGATGGCTTCGTCCAGTTCCGGTGGGCGATGGTTGGAAACGACCAGAATGGAGGTGATTGCATCGTGGCTGTTTGCGGTGGACAAGGCGAATTCCGTGGGGGCCGGATTGGGATAGATTGCATATCTGGCGAAATTCGCGGGGAAAGAAGATCGTTGAGCTTCCAAAGTACTGGGGGAATTGAATACGGAAAGATCGGAAAAGCGATTCTCGAAGTCGTAGATGTATGGGAATTCGATACGGATTTCTTCGAACGGAGACATGTGAGAGAAAATGAGCGTGGTGTCGCTGACTTGCCCGGATAGCAAATCGACTATGATCGACTCTGGCAGGGTCTCGTGCTGGACCCAGATCAGGTCGAAATCATTGAGATGCAGATGCGTTTCTTCTTCGGTTCCCCGTTGTATGACGTTGACCCCGGCCTGCAGCAGTATGTCCAGCATGGGCGAGTTGGCGAACCAAGTGTATATCGTGACGTCAACACCCTGTTCCGACAGAAACGCCGCAAGCTCATACGCCTGCACTTCGCTGCCGCCGATGCGTTCCAAAGTGCTTTGCGTGATCAGTGCATGAGCAATCCCCAGTGATGCGCTCACCTTTGTTCCTCCATGGGTAGATAATCGAAGCGATGACATATAGTTTACGGCACGCCCAGCTGCAGGACCATGTCAAACCTGTCCTGATAATCTGGCATGCCCAGGAACGGTCATTGAAGACTCATGAATGAGGTGTCGTTAAGATATGATTTTCCTGCGCTGATATCGTATTGGATCAACCTGTAGTCGTTGAGCAATTCCCGTGCCTCTTCGGACAACGCGGATTCGGAAAGAAGCATCCCCGCATTGTCGAGATAGACCGGCTCGGTGCTTTCCGCGCCCGCTATGGAGGCAGGAGCCATGGCCGGAATCGCTGTATGCATAGCGGTGAGGAATGCGATGAACGGTGTGACCTTGGCGTTCATATGGTTTGCGGCAATCGCCATGAAATAATTTGGTGAGGTGATCCCCGCAACCGTGGGGTCGAGTTTCACCCCAGCCGAGGTAGAAGCGGCATTTGACCAGATGAAATAGTCGGTTTCATGCGTGGTCAGGGCATTGGCGGCATCGGCGTTGGCCGTGGCATATACGGAAGGAAGATGATCCCCATACCAAATCACGGTAATCGGTTTGTCGATCTGGTCGAGACGGGCGATGAAGTCACGTGTCGCCTCATCAGTGAACGTAAGGCCGTTGACATAGTATGAAATCTGTTCTCGCTCCGTTTCGTCGATATCGCCTGTGACCGCTCCTTCAAGGTATACGTTGCCTTGTCCCCAGTCGTAATATGGCATGTGATTCTGCATCGTGACCAAATGGATGAACTGGTTTTCGTTCGGTCTCGATTCTAATTGAGTGATGACATTGTCATAGCTTGCTTCGTCAGAGACATAAATGGCGCCGGGGAGAAGGTCGCGGTTCTCCAGCATGTTCGAGCCGTCTATCGTCCTGAATTCCGAGAATCCGAATTTCTCGTATACGGTGTCGCGAAGATACATGTTCCGGAAGAAACTATGCAAAGCAGTGGAGTCGCCGGTACCGTCCTCTTCGTTCCACAGCTGATTGAAGGAGGGCGCCCACTGCTGGTTCGGGACAAGCTGTTGGTATGCGCTTGACAATGACGGACTGTAATTCGACATGCTGAGACCAGTCAGGGCCTCGTATTCGATATTGGCGGTTCCGCCGCCGTATCCCGATGACAGCATAAGACCGGAGGTCGTGGTCGTTTCAATCTGTCGAATATTGGGAATGGGATCCTGGGTGAAAGCGAGGCCGGGAATCCTTGTCGGGTCGGCGAATGATTCCGAAAGAATCATGATTACGGTGCTGTCCGTCAATCGATTGTTCCGATTCAGGTTGATTTCCTCGGCGAGTCGGGAATATTTCTTGGTCAGCTTTTCCATGGCCGCCTGACTGTACCCCTCAGGTTCCTCCATGATGTCGGTATGCAATAACCGTGAGAATGAGATGACGGTGCCGTTGTTCTGCGCATCTGCGATTGCGCTGGACATCACAGGCCTGTCTTGCCAGTCGTAGGCGAGGCTATATGCCCAGGAATCCTTTACCGAGAGATTCCAACAGAAGGAGAACAGCATGGTCGCGGATAGCAGAAAAGCGAGCAGTCTGGCCACCATTCCTATCCGGTGTTTGATACTGGTTTTCAGGCACTGCCAACGGCCAGGAATAAATTGTTTTCGCCCGTCGATGATTTGCAGAATGATGAAGGCGACCAGTAATCCGGCAATGGCGATGAGCGCGGTCGTTATAAGATTCCTGCCATCACTGGGAACGAATGAAATCAGTTCGTTGGTGTTGCCGCTGGTGATAAAAGAGAAATCGGCTGGGATAATGGGTTCATTACGTAGCAGGACCTTGCATTTATTGGCTACCGCATAAACGATCGAAGCGGTGAGAATGACTGCGGAGGCAATCCAGAAACGGTTGATGAGAAAAAGAACCGTGCAGTAGAGCAGCGCGATGACTAATGCGTTCAGTAGGAACAGTTTATTGTGCTCCAGCCAGATTTGGGCGACGAATTTTGTCAGGCGACCCGCAACGCTTTCCCAGATCGAGGTTGTCGCGTCCGGTGTTTCGGACGAATCGGGTTCTTGGAATACGCTCCACTGCAGAATCAGTGTGCTTGCAATGGTTGTGCACGTGAAGATCAGCGCGTAAAGTGCATAGGAAGCTTTGGGTCTTGAACGCCATAACGTCGCAATTACACGACACGCGGGCTTGCATGTATCCGTAAAACGTAACAGTCGTGTCTGCCACGCGCGCCATACGGTATTTTCCTGAGTGTCGGCATTCGTTGAGCTGGGAGATTCATCAGCGACGGGGGAGGAATCGGCGCTCTGAACGTCATCCACGTCCGTCGGTGAGCTTGCCATGGGCATATCCGTGTCTTGCGTTGCGCCCGGGGATTTGTTGGGTTCCTCGGACACGGCGTCAGCGGATTCGCTGGCTGACGTATCGCATGCCATCATCTCGTTGGCCGGTTCCTCCGCAGAGAGCTGGTCGCTTGGGTGTGTCGTTACGTTGCGCTCCGTATCCCTGTGCTTCTTAGTCATGTCACCGATCGTTCAATCGCCGTTTACTTCATCGCGAATATTGTACTCGCACTGACTGAATGCGGCGCTATGTCGTTAGCATGGGGCGGGAGATGATTCCGATGCCGGATGAGGATTTTATCTCATCGATGCTGTTGGAGCGTGGCGCGGCCCGGAGCACGGACGTGGTTCGGGCATCATGTGAGTCCATACCATGCGATGTTTTCGTCCTGCCAGCCGATGTCACTGAGATGGGTTCGTTCGTTCGCATCGTCGGTATAGAAATGTTCCCCGGAATGTGGATTGTACAGGCGATAGATCGGTTGGCTGGATTCATCCGCGGCGTACCATGCCTGATGCTCCCCATTCCAGCCAATGGAGACGAGGTAATCGTATTCCCGCGGGTTCATGGTCCAGAAGTGGTTACTGTCGTTGGGGTTGTACAGCCGGTATACGGGCGCGCCGCTGTTGTTGTTCGCGTAGAAGATGACGTGTTCGTCGTTCCATCCCAGAGCTACCAGGGATTCGCGCTCGGCGGAATCGGCGGTGTAGTGATGCAGGCCGTCGTTGGGATTATACAGTCGGTATACGGGCGTACCTCCTTCCGGCATGATGCCGTGCAGAAGTGAGTCCGTAATCGTGCGGATGTCCGGCAGCCGGTCGCTCAGATGGATTCCCGGGCACAGTGTGTGATTTTCTGCGTTGTACCAGTGCGATCCGTCGCCGTGCCCGGAGATGCGCTGTTGGGTCCCGTGATATTCGAACGTACCGGTGGCGTCCATGAGACCCAATCCTGCAAATTCCCAGGCTATTGCGGAGGCCGTGGATTCAATCGCCGCGTCGGAGGGCTCATCGTCCAGATGGAAGCTGCCGATCACCGCGACCCCGAACGTCGCGGTGTTGAAGCTGCCGGTGTGCGCTGCTTCGACATTGCTGGCCTGCACCATGGCATTGGCCACGCCTTCGTCGCGTCCCTCCCAAATGCCGCCGAAGCGGTCAACCAGCAGGTTGTATCCGATGTCGCCCCAGCCGCGTTCTTCGCAATGGAATGTATAGATGTTCTGGATGATCGCCTTGACCTCGGCACGTGAATAGTCGTTGCGGTCGACCGTATGATGGACGATTGCCCCACGCCAGTTGGCATCGCGGTCGGGGGTCCACGTACGTTCGGGAAGGTCGGAACGCCACCATTCCTCGCGGGTGTGAATCGTCGGGGTGATGGTCGGCTTGATTGACGGGATGGTCTCGTCTTGTCCCGGTATGTTTTCGCTGTCTTGTTGCGGTTTTAGGGTATATCCCCAATCGATGATGATCAGTTGCGGAGTCGCGGTCGATGATGCGACGTCGTTCCCGAGCACCATCATCCGTGCTTGCACCGCATCGGCCGTGCCTACGTAGACGGGGCCGGTGCTTTGTACGGCGGATGCGGATTGGACGTCATCGGAGTATTCGGCTTCGAGCGGAATCCAGTCGCTCCATGCTCTGTCATCCCGATAGCGCAGTTTCAAGTCCTAGGAACCGGCTTCGGACCATGTGATGGCAACCGACGACAGTCTTCTTTCCCCGGGAGGCGTTGCGTCCGCTTGTAGTGTTCGCGTTGCGGAACGGGATGAGATGCCCGCTGTCTCAGATTCCGTGAACGACACGGAGGAGACGGTGTTATCGTGCGTGGCGACGACGGACGTGGATTCCAACGGTTGCCGCTCCTCGACGGCGGCGACGGGCGTGGACGATGCCGGGACAAAGATGAAAATCGCTGCTGTCGCTATGGCAAGTACCCGGTAACGTATGGTCGTCCATATGCACATCATTCACACTCCCCTCACCCACGCAACCGATTAGGTTCAGCATAGCCTATGGCACCGTATTCGGTTCCGGAGGGGATACGGTGAACGGTCCGGATTCGTCGTTCTTTGCATCTACGACAATCCGAGCCGTTCCCGAAGCATCGTCGTGTCGGAGTATTATTCGCAGGCTACGCCGTCCCCGTCACGGTCCAGTCCAGGGCGGTATCCCGGCTGTCCTTGATAAAGCGGGGCCTTGCCAGCCGCTCTCACGGCGGTGCAGTTTTCGTAGTACACACCGCTGTCGGTGGCTCCTCCGCTGCCTGAACCGGTACCGGGCGTCGGAACGGGCTGGGGAACGCCGTATCCCGGGCCGACTGCGTACCACGCCAAGCCTTCGGCTCGCCATCCGGCGGCAACCAGCATCGATTCCTCGTTCCCGTTCAGAGTGAAATTATGCGCTCCGGCAACGGCGTTCGGATTGTACTGACGGTATACGGGATAGCTCCGATTGTCGTCGGACGAATACCAGCCGATGTTCTCGTTTCTCCAGCCGTGAGCGACAAGGTTGTCTCGTTCCGTGGCGTTGGTGGTGTAATGGTGATCACCGGCGTTCGGGTTGTACAGACGATACACGGGCGTTGAGGAATACGCCGGGGCGACCCAGCCGACTCCTTCGTAACGCCATCCGGTGCGGCGCAGGGATTCGCGTTCATTGCCGTCGCCGGTATAGAAGTGTTCACCGGAATTGGGGTTGTACAGGCGATACATCTCGATTTGCCCTCCGGAATCGGAGGCGATGGCCTGACCTGTCACTGGGGCGGCGAAAATCATCGCGGCCATGCAGATCAAAGCCAGAAAGGACACCAGGAATGAGCGGGAATATGGATGAACGTTCATATGACCTTCTTCTTTCGATGTTGTATTTTCAGCAATGAACAATGCCTTGGAAAGGCATGCGGTGCCTTTCACCATCCATGGTAGTGAATCAGTTTTTTATACCGGTTTACGCATAAGCATGGGGCTGCGGATGAAATGTTGGACGTGTGAGCGTTCGGATTGGAGTCCGCTGTGTTCGGCAGGGAGCAAGGACAGAAATCCGTCGACTTGTATTTCCAGGAAGGCATGACCCTGAAAAAGGTGATTGCCAGGTTAGGCTATCCATCGGAGGGATGCCTGACGAACTGGATAGCCTTCGATCCCCGACATGGGCGGAGATGCCAGTTCTCGTATACGATTGACGTCAGGGCAGGGGGCGTCAGACGCGTCGCCGCGGGCGAACGTTACGCCGCCGTCGCCAGAGACGTCGGATGTTCGGTGACGAGCGTGTGGAAGTGAGCCGACGCATACGAACGGAAAGGAATCCTCGGACTCATGCCGAACGGAGACGTTGGGAGCATCCCCGTGCCGGATGACGGGGGCGACGTGTTTTTGTTCAATTGTTTGTTGAGGTTTGGGGGTGGTGACGTTTTGTTGGACTCCGGTGTCCTTGTTCTTTGATTATGCCATGAGTCCGAGCTCACGTCTTCGTTTGGCGATGCTGGTGCCGAAGGCGAGCTTGATCCGCTCGTCCCGATACCAGCGCATGTACCCGTCCAACTGTTCGACGAACCCTTCGATGGTGACGCCCGTGAAGCTCCGGCCGTGGAAGAACTCCTGCTTGAGATGCCCGAAGAACCCTTCCGCGGCCGCGTTGTCCGGGGAGCAGCCCTTCGCGCTCATCGACCTGGTCAACCCGTTCTCCCTGCAGATGCTGATCCACCCGGGCCACCGGTAGTGGCAACCGCGGTCGGAGTGGATGACCGGACGCTCCCCGTCCCCGAGCGTGGCGCACGCGTCGCGGAGCATCCGGTTGGCCAGCTCGGCGTTCGGGCTCGTGCCGATCGTCCAGGCCACCGGCATCCCGTCGAACGCGGTCGATCACCGGGCTGAGGCAGGCCTTGCCCGCGGGGATGGAGAACTCCGTCAGGTCCGTGACCCACAGCCGGTTCGGTTCCTCGGCATGGAAAACGCGATTGACGAGGTTGTCCGGCGCCTTGGTCAGCTCGCCCTTGTACGAGCTGTAGCGCCGGGCCCGCTTGAGCAAGGGGACGA
The DNA here is from genome assembly GCF_000741215.1 of Bifidobacterium pullorum subsp. gallinarum. Classification (GTDB taxonomy): domain Bacteria; phylum Actinomycetota; class Actinomycetes; order Actinomycetales; family Bifidobacteriaceae; genus Bifidobacterium; species Bifidobacterium pullorum_B. The sequence goes on along the minus strand of NZ_JGYX01000001.1, from coordinate 376,153 downwards.
GCCCGTGCCGCGTCATCAGCCGCATGACCCTTTTGGCGGACACGACGATCCCGGCGTTTCTCAGTTCGAGCCACACCCGCCGGTAGCCGTAGCGGCGCAGGCTGTTCTCGAACACGTCGCGCACCAGGGCGAGCAGCCCCTCGTCCCTGTCCGGCCTGTTCATCGCGTTCAACTGATGGTAGTAGGTGCTGCGCGCCAGACCGACCCGGGCGAGCAGACGCCCCGCGGGGATGCCATGTCCGGCACTGACGGCCTTGACGAGGATCGTCTTCTCCCTATTGGTCAGGTTGTCCGGGTCTGCGCCCCGCTCTTTTCCCACCAATTCCAACGCCCCCTTGAGGATCGCCAGCTCGATCTCCGCCTCCCGTTTCTCCCGGCGGATCCGCTCCAGCTCGGCGCGCACACGGTCGCGCTCGGCAATCAGCCCGTCCAGATCCGACGCGTCGGGATCCGCCGCGCCATCATTCCTCTTCCCCGGCTTGTCTGGTGTCACTGGATCGTCCTCCGGTACCGGCTCGTGCAGCAGTTGACGCTTCCAGTTTCTCACGACCGACGCCTCCACGCCCACCTCGGCCGCGACCTGCCGCGACGTCACACCGCCCGCGACCAGCCGCGCCACCGCCATACGCCTGACCTCGTCCGCCACCGGGCCGCGCTTGACCGCGCGCTCCCCGGGCGCCAGCTCGTCGATCCACGCCGCCAGCACCTCACGGCTGGGATACCCCATTTGGCGTATGGTCCTGCTCAGACGCCTGCCATGTGTCAGGTAATGCTCCACCGCCGCGCGCCTCTGACCATCCGTGTACCTCGAATAATGCTCGCCACGACTGGAGGGGATCCCCGTGCGCCGTTCCTCCAGCCAGTCGCGATGCCACATGCGCAACGCCTCCTTGCTGGGATACCCCAGCTCCCGGATCACGTCCGCCGCGCTGTGCTCGTACCGCTCGTACAACTCCGCCGCGCGCCTGCGCTGCTCCCTCGAATACCTCGCCATGATGACGACTCCTCCCCGCTCAAGGAGTCCAACATTTCGTCACCACCCCGTTTTAGTCATGTAGTTTTTTCGGGTTTAGGCAAAAGGCATGCCGACCACCCGTGGGCCTTATCTTGATGGTGCTTCGTTTTCCGTCAAGGAGGTCCGGAAAGGCTATGATCAGCATGCCCAAAGTCCAGTCTATTCGCCGTCGCAGGATGAACGGCGAGTCGATCGCGTCGATAGCGCGCAGCGAGAACGTCAGCGAGCCGACGGTGCGCAAGTACCTGAAGACAGGGGACCTGTCACCCAGGCCGCCGGTCAAGCGGAAACACGCGGAGTCGGTCATCGACCGTTACGTGCCGGTGATTCGGGCAGTGGCTCGCGGAGGATCGCTGCACGTGGCGCAAGCAGCGGCATACCGCGACCCGGATATGGGAGCGTCTGCGTGACGAGTACGGGGCGGAGGTGTCGCTGTCGACCGTGACGAGGAAGGTCGCGCAGCTGCGGCGCGAGTTCGCCGCGGAGCGCGAGGCCGGCTACCTCGACCTGGTGTGGCATCCGGGCGAGGCGCAGGCCGATTTCGGCGAGGTCGACGTCAGGTTCCGGGGCGAGGTGTCGCGCATGCGTCATTTCGTGCTGGATTTCCCGTATTCGAACGTCGGCCCGAGCCAGCTTATGCCCGGGGAGAACGCTGAGTGCGCGTGCCAGGCGCTTCGCGACATCTTCGAGTGGCTGGGCGGCGTGCCGCCGCGGATCGTGTTCGATAACGCCGCGGGCGTGGGACGCAGGATGTTCGAACGGGTGAGGCTGACGCGCCTGTTCCAGTCGTTCCAGGCGCATTACGGGTTCGAATACGTGTTCTGCAACACGTACGCGGGCCACGAGAAGGGCGGCGTGGAGTCCCGGGTCGGCGCGGTGCGCCGCAAGCTGTTCGTGCCGGTGCCGAGCGTGCGGGGGCATGCCGACGTTCAACGCCAGGCTGCTCGAACGGTGCCTCGCGCTGGGCGACAAGGACCACTACCGCAAGGGCGGGCGCGAGACGGACCTGTCCGCGCGGGGACCGCAAAGCACTGCTGGCGCTGCCGGAGACACGCTTCGACGTGGTCACGTGGAAACGCATGAAGGCCGACAAGTACGGGATCGTCACCGTCGAGAGCAGACACCGGTACGCGGCCGGCCCCGAGCATGCGGGGCGCGAGCCGGTCGTCGGGCTGCGCGCGTTCGAGGTCGAGCTGCTCGATGCCTCCGGGGCCCGCATCACGACGCATCCGCGCGCCTACGGCGACAACCCCACCAGCAGCGACGACCCGTCCCTGCAGATCGGGCTGCCGTGGCGACAGGCCCGGGGCCTGGCCCAACAGCCAGGTCCGAGAGGCGCTTCCCGACCCGCTGCGCGAATGGCTCGACGGGCAGGAGCGCGCGGTCCTCGCCGAGGGGCTGCGCACGCTCAGGCAGGCCGAACGCGAGAGCGGATGGGCGAACGCGGTGGCCGCGATGGCCGAGATCCTCGAGACCACCGGCGGCATCGACCGCGCCGGCGTATGCCTGGCCGCGGCCCGACACGCCGCCGGGACCGAGCCCGTCGCCTACGACGAGCCCGTCGACCTGACCGAATACGACCTGGCGTTCGCCGGGAGGAAGGACAACGCATGAGCCAGAGGAACGAGGAGCGCACGGACATCGACCGGCTGCGGGCGAGGGCCCGCGCCCTGTTCATCTCCCAAGCCACCATCGACGACCTGCTGGCATGGGCCACGCCCAGGCAGCTCCAGGCCGTCGACAGGCTGCTGCGCACGGAACTGGACAACCGCGAGACCTCGAAGCGCGCCAGGCTCCTGCGCCGCGCCCGGTTCCCCGTCCCCAAGACGCTGGACGGCCACGGTCTTCACGAACGTGAAGCTGCCCGACGGGTACGCCCGGGACGAGCTGCTCTCCCAGGGGCTTCGTCGGCAGGGCCCAGGACCTCGTGTTCTACGGGAAGACCGGACGCGGCAAGACCCACCTGGCCACCGCGCTGGGCATGAGCGCGATCGACCGGGGCATGAACGTACGCTTCCTGCCCACCGCCGAGCTCGTCCTTCAGCTGGGCCGCGCCAAGCGCGAGGGAACCCTCGAGACCATGCTCAAGGACATCGCCAAGGCCGATCTGATCATCCCGGCACGGGTTCGGCTACGTGCCCTTCGACGTCGACGGCGCCAGACTGCTCTACCAGGTCATCGCCGGCAGCTACGAGAGAAGGAGCATCATCCTCCGCCACGAACATCGAGTTCAGCAAATGGGGCACGATCTTCGCCGACGACAAACTCGCCGCCTCGATCATCGACCGCATCGTCCACCACGGACGACTCATCGAGTTCACCGGACAAAGCCACCGCATCAGCCAGGCCCTCATGTTCGGCAAACCCCAAAACCAATAAAACACACCCGGCCGGCACACCCACGCCCAAAACGAGGTGGTGACGGAATGTTGGACTCCTTGAGCGGGAGGAGTCGTCATCATGGCGAGGTATTCGAAGGAACAGCGCAGGCGCGCGGCGGAGTTGTACGAGCGGTACGAGCACAGCGCGGCGGACGTGATCCGGGAGCTGGGGTATCCCAGCAAGGGGGCGTTGCGCATGTGGCATCGCGACTGGCTGGAGGAACGGCGCACGGGGATCCCCTCCAGTCGTGGCGAGCATTATTCGAGGTACACGGATGGTCAGAGGCGCGCGGCGGTGGAGCATTACCTGACACATGGCAGGCGTCTGAGCAGGACCATACGCCAAATGGGGTATCCCAGCCGTGAGGTGCTGGCGGCGTGGATTGACGAGCTGGCGCCCGGGGAGCGCGCGGTCAAGCGCGGCCCGGTGGCGGACGAGGTCAGGCGTATGGCGGTGGCGCGGCTGGTCGCGGGCGGTGTGACGTCGCGGCAGGTCGCGGCCGAGGTGGGCGTGGAGGCGTCGGTCGTGAGAAACTGGAAGCGTCAACTGCTGCGAGAACCGGTATCGGAGGGCGATCCAGTGACACCAGACAAGCCGGGGAAGAGGAATGATGGCGCGGCCCGTCCGGATCATGACGTGCCGGACCTGGAGGGGCTGGTCGCGGAGCGTGATCGTGTACGCGCGGAGGTCGAGCGGCTGCGCAGGGAGAAACGGGAGGCGGAGATCGAGCTGGCGATCCTCAAGGGGGCGTTGGATCTGGTGGGAAAAGAGCGGGGCGCAGACCCGGACAACCTGACCAATAGGGAGAAGACGATCCTCGTCAAGGCCGTCAGTGCCGGACATGGCATCCCCGCGGGGCGTCTGCTCGCCCGGGTCGGTCTGGCGCGCAGCACGTACTACCATCAGTTGAACGCGATGAACAGGCCGGACAGGGACGAGGGGCTGCTCGCCCTGGTGCGCGACGTGTTCGAGAACAGCCTGCGCCGCTACGGCTACCGGCGGGTGTGGCTCGAACTGAGAAACGCCGGGATCGTCGTGTCCGCCAAAAGGGTCATGCGGCTGATGACGCGGCACGGGCTCGTCCCCTTGCTCAAGCGGGCCCGGCGCTACAGCTCGTACAAGGGCGAGCTGACCAAGGCGCCGGACAACCTCGTCAATCGCGTTTTCCATGCCGAGGGGCCGAACCGGCTGTGGGTCACGGACCTGACGGAGTTCTCCATCCCCGCGGGCAAGGTCTACCTCAGCCCGGTGATCGACTGCTACGACGGGATGCCGGTGGCCTGGACGATCGGCACGAGCCCGAACGCCGAGCTGGCCAACCGGATGCTCCGCGACGCGTGCGCCACGCTCGGGGACGGGGAGCGTCCGGTCATCCACTCCGACCGCGGTTGCCACTACCGGTGGCCCGGGTGGATCAGCATCTGCAGGGAGAACGGGTTGACCCGGTCGATGAGTGCGAAGGGCTGCAGTCCGGACAACGCGGCCGCGGAAGGGTTCTTCGGGCATCTCAAGCAGGAGTTCTTCCACGGCCGGAGCTTCACGGGCGTCACCATCGAAGGGTTCGTCGAACAGTTGGACGGGTACATGCGCTGGTATCGGGACGAGCGGATCAAGCTCGCCTTCGGCACCAGCATCGCAAAACGAAGACGCGAGCTTGGACTCATGGCATAATCAAAGAACAAGGACACCGGAGTCCAACAAAACGTCACCACCCCCAAACCGAAAAAAATACCTGACGAAAACGGGGTGGTGACGAAATGTTGGACTCCTTGAGCGGGGAGGAGTCGTCATCATGGCGAGGTATTCGAGGGAGCAGCGCAGGCGCGCGGCGGAGTTGTACGAGCGGTACGAGCACAGCGCGGCGGACGTGATCCGGGAGCTGGGGTATCCCAGCAAGGAGGCGTTGCGCATGTGGCATCGCGACTGGCTGGAGGAACGGCGCACGGGGATCCCCTCCAGTCGTGGCGAGCATTATTCGAGGTACACGGATGGTCAGAGGCGCGCGGCGGTGGAGCATTACCTGACACATGGCAGGCGTCTGAGCAGGACCATACGCCAAATGGGGTATCCCAGCCGTGAGGTGCTGGCGGCGTGGATCGACGAGCTGGCGCCCGGGGAGCGCGCGGTCAAGCGCGGCCCGGTGGCGGACGAGGTCAGGCGTATGGCGGTGGCGCGGCTGGTCGCGGGCGGTGTGACGTCGCGGCAGGTCGCGGCCGAGGTGGGCGTGGAGGCGTCGGTCGTGAGAAACTGGAAGCGTCAACTGCTGCACGAGCCGGTACCGGAGGACGATCCAGTGACACCAGACAAGCCGGGGAAGAGGAATGATGGCGCGGCGGATCCCGACGCGTCGGATCTGGACGGGCTGGTCGCGGAGCGCGACCGTGTGCGCGCGGAGGTCGAGCGGATCCGCCGGGAGAAACGGGAGGCGGAGATCGAGCTGGCGATCCTCAAGGGGGCGTTGGATCTGGTGGGAAAAGAGCGGGGCGCAGACCCGGACAACCTGACCAATAGGGAGAAGACGATCCTCGTCAAGGCCGTCAGTGCCGGACATGGCATCCCCGCGGGGCGTCTGCTCGCCCGGGTCGGTCTGGCGCGCAGCACGTACTACCATCAGTTGAACGCGATGAACAGGCCGGACAGGGACGAGGGGCTGCTCGCCCTGGTGCGCGACGTGTTCGAGAACAGCCTGCGCCGCTACGGCTACCGGCGGGTGTGGCTCGAACTGAGAAACGCCGGGATCGTCGTGTCCGCCAAAAGGGTCATGCGGCTGATGACGCGGCACGGGCTCGTCCCCTTGCTCAAGCGGGCCCGGCGCTACAGCTCGTACAAGGGCGAGCTGACCAAGGCGCCGGACAACCTCGTCAATCGCGTTTTCCATGCCGAGGAACCGAACCGGCTGTGGGTCACGGACCTGACGGAGTTCTCCATCCCCGCGGGCAAGGTCTACCTCAGCCCGGTGATCGACTGCTACGACGGGATGCCGGTGGCCTGGACGATCGGCACGAGCCCGAACGCCGAGCTGGCCAACCGGATGCTCCGCGACGCGTGCGCCACGCTCGGGGACGGGGAGCGTCCGGTCATCCACTCCGACCGCGGTTGCCACTACCGGTGGCCCGGGTGGATCAGCATCTGCAGGGAGAACGGGTTGACCCGGTCGATGAGCGCGAAGGGCTGCAGTCCGGACAACGCGGCCGCGGAAGGGTTCTTCGGGCATCTCAAGCAGGAGTTCTTCCACGGCCGGAGCTTCACGGGCGTCACCATCGAAGGGTTCGTCGAACAGTTGGACGGGTACATGCGCTGGTATCGGGACGAGCGGATCAAGCTCGCCTTCGGCACCAGCATCGCCAAACGAAGACGCGAGCTCGGACTCATGGCATAATCAAAGAACAAGGACACCGGAGTCCAACAAAACGTCACCACCCCCAAACCGAAACACCAACTTGACTAAAAACACGCGGAGGGATTCTTCGGTCGCATGAAGACGGAGTCCGTCTACCCCGAGCATTGGGAGAAACGCACCCGCGACGAGGTGCTTGTCCTGATCGACGAGTACATCCACTGGTACAACCACGAGCGCATCAAACAGTCGCTGGACTGGATGAGTCCGGTACAATATCGTCAAAGCCAAGGAATGGCTGCATGACTATCTCCAAGAAAACGTCCGCAGCCCCTTATCATGTGACATCATGAGCTTCTTATAAGCAGGCTGTTTTTATCTGTTCTGCACCGTTGGCAGAACGTCGCTTTGTAGGTAGCTGTTCCAAATGATTTGGCGTTATTGGCGCGGACGACGGATTCGTGTGACAGACGTCCGGGTTGGGAGATCTGCTGGAGAGTATAAGCTGTCGTGGTATTCCGAGCGGTCAGAATTCGTTCATGCTCGTCTATGTCGGTATTCACTGCGTTGCCGTCAACAAATGGAGAACGCGACGCTTTCTAGAAATGTCCCAGTTCGGTGGCACCTTGTAACCAGCTGACTAGGACTACTCCCGACGGTGGGGCAATCGCTCTGGCGTAGGACTTCAAGCAAGACCTTCTTAAAATTAGGAGGATAACAGTAATGGAGAATAAGAGAAGTCAACCCAATGTGGCATATATGTTTAGGCACGCTTGCGCTTTTGTGGATTGTGCGGAAGCATGTGAACGAGAACCTAATCATATCAAGGTAAGAACGGCTTCGCATTTTCTGGCCGATATGACAAATTCATGTCTTGCGTGTGAAATATTTATCAAGATGTTATTAGTAAATAAAGGTTGCCTGTTAAATAAAATTCACGGTCACGAACTTTATGTTCTTTGGAATAAATACGCCAAGGTTGACGTTGGATCCTCGACTGCTATTAGAGATAGAGTAAATGGTATCTTTCAATCGGAGGAAGATGTTTTTTCTTCATTGCTTAAAAAAGTTTCAAATTATTTCTTGGTGTTGCGATATGCATATGAGAGAACGCAGCCTATGGAAATACATCAACATTTTCTCAGAGTATTTCGTGAAGTATTAAGAAATTATTGTTGTAAAGAAGTTTATAAAATGAGTTGGAGTGAATACGTCGCTAATCCGATAATGGACTTGGTAGATATTCTCTAAGTATTTGATAACGTCCAATGGCTATTGTGAGTGGATACCGTTTATATTGTCGGTCGGCAACGGTATTCACCCAGATGATATTGTGCACGATGATTGAAGACAGAACGCCACGATGCGCGGACAACAAGATGGCGTTTGGCTGTGAGGCAATGGCGACTAGTGGTGGACACATCTATCAGGCACCGTCTCCCGAAGGTTGTGCCTGATGTCTTGTGTAAAAGCTGCGGGCCAATCGTCGGGGATCGGTGTTTCAGCCGGTGATTGCATGATGCCGTTGAGCCGGGACATGGTCGGGTAGCGGCGTGTGCTCTATTGATTGGCGATAACGTGTGGATGCTTGCAGCGCGCGGGCCTGCGGTACCTCCCAGGCCGATTTGCGCCATCGACCTTGTCGAGAAACGTGGCCTCGACCGGGGCCGAATCGCGTCCCTGGACACTGGAGGCTGCCTCGACCGGAGACTCAACGTCGTGTTCCAGGAAACGACCGAGGCGGGCAAGTCCCACTTGCTGTGCGCGCTGGCGAAATCCGCTTGTCGCCACAGATACAGAGCCGTCTGCGTGCGTATGTGTGTTTTGGCAAGTTTGTGTCCGCAGTGCGAGGTGGTGACGAAATGTTGGACTCCTTGGGCGGGGAGGAGGGTTGTGCCCGATGTCTTGCGCAAAAGCCGTGGGCCGGTCGTCGGGGGTCGGTTTCAGTCGGTTGATTGCATGATGCCGTCGAGCCGGGACATGTCCAGGTAGCGTCGCGTGGACCATTGGTTGGCGGTGACGTAGCGGATCCTGGCGCATATGAGCATGAGCGCGCTCCTGCCGTCCGGGAAGCTGCCGACCACACGCGTCCTCCTGCGGATCTCGCGGTTCAGTCGTTCGATCATGTTGTTCGTGCGGATCCGCCGCCGATGCTCGACCGGGAATTCGTCGAGCAGATAGGTCGTGGCCTCGCCGACGCCCTCCCTGAGACAGGAGGCGGCGGCCCTCAGGCCGCGGGATTCCATTTCGGCGGCGACCTGTCCGGCCTTCCCCAGGGCGGCCTGCCGTGTTTCCATGGCGAACACGGCCTTGAGCGCGGACGCCGCCCACGCCGTGTGCTTGTGGCTGACCCTGCTGAGCACGTTGCGCATGAAGTGGACCATGCACCGCTGGTAGCGCGCATCCGGCAGCATCGCGTTCACGGTGGACACCAATCCCGCGCACCGGTCGCCGACCACCAGGCGCACGCCCTTCAGGCCGCGTTCGATCAGCGACCTGATGAACTGCTCCCAGCTGCCCTTGTCCTCCTTCATGCCCTCCGCGACGCCGACGACCTCCCGGTGGCCGGTATCGTCCACGCCGACCGCGACGAGCACGCTCACGTTCTCCACGCTCCCGCCCCAGGTGCGCTTATGCCACACGCCGTCCACGAACAGATACGGGTACGAACGCTCCGTCAGGGGCCTGTTGCGCCACCGGTCGATGTCCTCGTACACCTTCTTGAGCTTGTCGCTCAGGGTCTGCGAGGGCATCCGCTCTCCCCACAAAAGCCGGCTGATGTCGTCCACCTGCCGCGTGCTCACTCCCGCCAGATACATGTCGATCAAAGCCTCCTCGACGCTCTCCTCCCGACGCCGGTAACGGTCGATCACCGCCGACTCGAACAACGCCCCCTTGAGCTTGGGGACCCTCAGGGTCATGGTCCCGGCCTTCACCGTCAGGTTCCGCTCGTAATGGCCCGCCCTGTAGGCCCTCCGATCCCCGCTGCGCTCATAGCGGGCCGCGCCCGTGATCTCGTCGGCCTCCGCGTCAAGCATCGCGTTCAGGAGCTGTTCGACCTTCTCGCTGACCAATCGGTCGAGTCTGGTCTCCAGCATGTTCTCGTCGACCTGTAGAATCTGATTCGGCATGGTTCCGTCGCCTCTTTCCAACTGCGATTGATTGTTTGGCGACTGAAATCGTACCCCGGCGACGGACCATGTCTCCTTTCAAAGCTCAACCAAAGTGCGCAACAAACCGGACGTTATCGGGAGGAGCCGTCATTATGGCGAGGTATTCGCGAGAGCAGCGTGAACGTGCCGTGGGGTTGTACGAGCGGTACGGGCACAGCGCGGCGGATGTGATCCGGGAGCTGGGGTATCCCAGTCGCGGGGCGTTGCGCATATGGTACCGGGATTGGCTGGAGGAACGGCGCACGGGAATCCCCTCGGGACGAGGCGAGCGTTATTCGAGGTACACGGACGAGCAGAGACACGCCGCGGTGGAGCATTACCTGACGCATGGCAGACGGTTGAGTCGGACGATGCGCCAGCTGGGGTATCCCAGCCATGAGGTGCTGGCGGCGTGGACCGGTCGGGCTGGCGCCCGGGGAGCGCGTGACCGGACGCGGCCCGGTGGCGGACAAGGTCAAGCGCATGGCGGCGGCGCGCTTGGTCGCCGGTGGCGTGACATCACGTGAGATCGCGGCCGAGGTGGGCGTGGAGGCGTCGGTCGTGAGAAACCGGGTAGCGTCAGCTGTTGTCCGAGCCGGTGCCGGAGGACGTTCCAGTGAGGCCAGGCGAGGTGAAAGGGCGCGAGGATGCGCCCGGAGGTGAGTGCGATATGGTTTCGACGCATGATTGCGACGCGTCGGGTCTGGAGGAATTGGCCGCGGAATGTGATCGGGCGCGCGCGGAGTTGGAGCGGTTGCGCCGGGAGAAACGGGAGGTCGAGATCGAGCTGGCGATCCTCAAGGGGGCGGTGGAGCTGGCGGGCATAAGAGCGGGGCGCAGACCCGGACAACCTGACTAATAGGGAGAAGGCGATCCTCGTCAGAACCGTCGGTGCCGGGCACGGCGTCCCGTGGGTCGGCTGCTCGCCCGGGTCGGCCTGGCGCGCAGCACGTACTACCGCCAGTCGGACGCGATGAACAGGCCGGACAGGGACGAGGGGCTGCTCCCCCTGGTGCGCGACGTGTTCGAGAACAGCCTGTGCCGCTATGGGTACCGACGGGTGTGGCTCGGGCTGAGAAGCATGGGTATTGTCGTGTCGGCGAAGCGCGTCATGCGGCTGATGACGGCGAACGGGTTGAAACCGCTGTCCAGGAGCTCCAGGCGCTACAGCTCGTATAAGGGCGAGTCGGCCAAGGCGCCGGACAACCTCGTCAACCGGGACTTCCATGCTGAGGGACCGAACCGATTGTGGGTCACGGACCTGACGGAGTTCTCCATCCCCGCGGGCAAGGCCTGCCTCAGTCCGGTGATCGACCGCGTTCGACGGGATGCCGGTGGCCTGGACGATCGGCACCAGTCCGAACTCGGAGCTGGCCAACCGGATGCTGATGGACGCGTGCGCCACGCTCGGGGACGGGGAGCGTCCCGTCATCCACTCGGACCGCGGCTGCCACTACCGGTGGCCCGAATGGATCCGCATCTGCAAAGAGAACAAGCTCACCCGGTCGACGGGCGCGAAAGGCCGCGGCCCGGACAACGCGGCCGCGGAGGGTTTCTTCGGCCGGCTCAAGCAAGAGTTCTTCCATGGGCGGGACTTCGCCGGCGTGAGCAGAAACGAGTTCATCGAACGGCTGGACGGGTACATGACCTGGTACCGGGACGAGCGTATCAAACTCACGTTCGGCACCAGCATCGCCAAACGAAGACGTGAGCTCGGACTCATGGCATAATCGAAGGACAAGGACACCGGAGTCCAACAAAACGTCACCACCCCCCACCACTGAAAAAACATTGAACACAAACAGCCGTGTCCCGGCCGCCGTCGGTTGTGCTTTGGCCGGGTGGCCGTGTTCCAGCCGTTGTTGGCCGTGTCTTGCTCCGGGGCCGTGTCTCGCCCGCGGGTGATTGTGTCTCGCCCGGGTGCCCGTGTCCGGTTCGCCGTTGGTCTGGCCGGCCGGATACCGGTCGATGGATGATATGTGTGGCCTTTGCGGGTCCCTTCCTGAAGGGGCTCCTGCCGCGGCACCCGTTCAACTGTTGATTTCTTGGCGCAAAAGCCACGTTTTCCGCCAGGTTTTCTACAGGGCCATCTATTCAACTGTTGACTTGTGTGCGCGGGTGGGTGGCTCTCCGCCAGTTTTTCTACAGGGCCACTTGTTCAACTGTTGATTAGCGTGCGTAGGCGGGTGGTTTTCCACCAGGTTTTCTACAGGGGCGCCTGTTCGACCGTTGATCTGAGGGCGCGGAGGCGATGGGTTGGGTGCGACGGAGGGTGGGGGCGCCCCTTTGATTTGACATCGTGGTATACCGGTGTACTATGGCAATAGGTACACAGCTGTACCAATTGAAAACCAAAGGTTGCTGTTTAGAGTTGAATAGCGACGCAGGAAGGAGAACATCGATGAGGAAGTCATCTTTCGGGCTGAAGGTGCTCGCCGCCGGAACCGCCGCGATGACGGTGCTGGCGATGGCAGCGTGCGGCGGTGACGACAAGCCCGCGCAGTCGGCCGATGGAGAACTCAGCGGCGAACTGTCCGTCTGGGGCTGGGGCAACGGCATGAAGGAACTGGCCGAGGCGTTCGAAGAGGCCAATCCGGGCGTGACCGTGGAGTATGCCGCCCAGAGCAATGCGTCGGATGCCGCGATGAAGCTGACCAACGCGATCGCCGCCGGCAAGGGCGCTCCGGACGTATGCATGCTGGAGGATGCCATGGTCAGCCAGTTCGCGGTCCAGGAGGGCATCATCGAGCTTGACCAGTTCGGTGCCCAGGACTACGCCGACGACTTCGTGGCCGGTCCGTGGGGCAAGCTGCAGGTCAACGGCAAAGCATACGGCATGCCGCTGGATTCCGCGCCCGAGGTGCTGTACTACAACAAGGCCGTGTTCGACAAGGCCGGCGTGACCGAAGCCCCGACCACGTGGGACGAGTATTACGAGGCGGCCAAGAAGATCCGTGAGCTGGGCGAGGACTACTACATCACCAACAACGCGGGCTTCCAGCCGTTCACCGCACAGGCCTGGCAGGCCGGCGGCCACATGTGGACGGTCGACGGCGAGAATCTGACCATCGACATGACCAAGAGCGAGGGCATGCAGCGCTATATCGACTTTACGCAGAAGCTGATCGATGAGGACCTGATCAACGTCCGCATCAATGCGTGGTCGGATGACTGGAACCGCAGCCTGAACGACGGCACGCTCGCCTCGCTGACCATCGGCGCCTGGATGGCCACCAACCTGAAGTCCAGCGCCCCGGAGCAGTCCGGCAATTGGCGCGTCGCCCCGCTGCCGAAGTGGACCGACGGCGGCGAGAACGGTTCCGAGGACGGCGGCTCCTCGTTCACGATCACCGCGCAGGCCAAGGACACCACCCTGGCGTGGGCCTTCGTGGAGTTCGCCACGCACGGCGAGGGCGCGCAGGTGCTCACCGACGAGGGCGGCCAGTTCCCGTCCCTGAAGTCGATCCTGAACAGTGATGAGTTCATCAACGCGGACGACGAATACTTCGGCGATCAGAAGATCAACCAGGTGCTGGTCGAGGCCGCGAACCAGGACATCACCCAGTTCCAGTACCTGCCGTACACCCAGTACGCGACCACGATCTACCCGGACTACACCGGCCCGGCGTACATGGGTAAGGTCAGGCTGGAGGACGCGCTCCAGGATTACGGCGAGGCCCTGGCCGAGTACGGCGAGCAGCAGGGTTACACGGTTACGTTGAAGTAACGCATGTGAGTCATCGGGACCGCGGACTCGTTTCCGCGCCGGAGAGTGGGTATACGATATACCCATGGCCGTGTGGGACGCCGTTGTCCGCGGTCCCGTATGACTCATCTGAATGATCAGTACACAATGAAGTGGAAGGATTCGGTATGGCAGGGAACCTTGGTACCCAAGCCGTTGCGTCAGGTTCGGCGGTGCGGGTGAATAAGCATAAGCCTGATTGGCGTGGTTGGAAGTTCATGTGGCCGTTCGCGGTGGTGTTCGTGTTGGTGTTCATCATCCCGATCTTCTATGCGATCTATATCTCGTTCTTCGAGAAGCGTATGGTGGGCGGCACGGTGTTCGTCGGGATCGACAATTACATCCGTCTGTTCGGGGATGATCAGTTCTGGGCGTCGTGCGGCCGGGTGGCGTTGTTCACGGTGGTGCAGGTGCCGATCATGCTGTTCCTGTCGGCGGTGATGGCCCTGTGCATCGATTCGATGAAGCTGCACGGGGCGAAGTTCTTCCGTATCTCGACGTTTTTGCCGTATGGTGTGCCCGCGGTGGTCTCGACGATGATCTGGGGGTTCATGTACGGGTCGAAGTACGGCCTGGTGGGCTCCCTGAACGACCTGTTGGGCACGAATATCGACGTGCTGAGCCCGGATGTGCTGCTCGCGAGCATCGGGAACATCGTGACGTGGGAGTTCGTGGGCTACAACATGCTGATCTTCTACAGCTCGCTGTCCACGATCCCGCACAGCCTGTATGAGGCGGCGTCGATCGATGGGGCGTCGGAGTGGCAGATCGTCAAGAGCATCAAGATCCCGGAATTGAAGGGTTCGTTGGCGATCACGGTGATCTTCTCGATCATCGGCTCGTTCCAGCTGTTCAACGAGCCGAACATCCTGCAGAACATGGTGCCGGGCAACGCGATCACGACGTACTACACGCCGAACATGTACGCGTACAACCTGAGCTTCAGCGGTAACCAGAGCAATTACGCGGCGGCCATGGCGATCGTGATGGCCGTGATCACGATGGCGATCGCGTACGCGGTGCAGCTCAACAGCATGAAGGAGCAGATGAAATGACGAGCGCAACCAATCATCGTCTGGCCATGCAGGAGCTCAAGGCCCAGGAGAAGGCCGCCAGGAAGGCGGAGAGGGAACGGCAGAGGCGGGTCGCGCGCGACGAGGCCGCGGAGCGCAGGCGGGCCGCGAAGTCCGGGTTCGCGAACGTGGCCAACCCGCGGCGCAGCACGCTGATGACGATCCTGTGCTCGATCTTCGCGATCTACTGCCTGTTCCCGTTCGTGTACCTGCTGATCAACGCGACCAAGTCCCAGGCGGACTTCACCAGCACGTTCGGCCTGTGGTTCGGCGGCGAGTTCAACCTGTGGGACAACATCGTGACGGTGTTCACCTACCAGGACGGGATCTTCGGCCGCTGGTTCCTGAACACGATCCTGTACGTGGTCGTGGGCGCGGGCGGCGCGACCCTGCTGGCGATCATGGGCGGCTACGCGCTGGCCAAGTTCCGCTTCCCGGGCCGCAAGGCCGTGTTCGCCGTCATCATCGGCTCGATCAGCGTGCCGGGCACCGCGCTGGCGGTCCCGCAGTTCCTCCTGTTCGCCCAGCTGGGCCTGACGAACACGCCCTGGTCGATGATCATCCCGAGCCTGATCAGCCCGTTCGGCCTGTACCTGATGTGGATCTTCAGCGAGCAGGCCGTCCCGACCGAGCTGCTGGAGGCCGCGCGCGTGGACGGTGCGGGCGAGTTCCGCACGTTCTTCCAGGTCAGCCTGCCCCTGCTGGCGCCGGGCATCGTGACCACGAGCCTGTTCACGATCGTGGCGACGTGGAACAACTACTTCCTGCCGTTGATCATGCTCAAGGACGCGGACTGGTACCCGCTGACGATCGGTCTGAACCAGTGGAAGGACCAGGCCAACACCGCGGGCGGCACCGCGATCCAGAACCTCGTGATCACCGGCTCGCTGATCACGATCATCCCCCTGGTCATCGCGTTCCTCCTGCTGCAGAAGTACTGGCAGTCCGGCCTCGCCGCCGGCGCCGTCAAGGAGTAACAACAGCCGCTGTCCCGTAGGCCGGGCCATCGCAGGCCGAAAGGGCGGCGGCGCAACGCAACACCATACGGGCGCGGGCCACACCACCCGCGCCCATCCCATACCCATCGCAAGGAGCACCACGACGATGAACATCCGCAGACCATTCCGCTGGCCAAACCTGCTGACCGAAACCGGACGCGGCATCGCGTACGGCGGCGACTACAACCCCGACCAGTGGCCCGAGGAGGTCTGGGACGAGGACATCCGCCTGATGACCAAGGCCGGCGTCAACACCGTGGCCCTGGCCATCTTCAGCTGGGACCGCATCCAACCCGCCGAGGACACCTGGGATTTCGACTGGCTGGACCGCATTATCGGCAAGCTCGGCAAGGCCGGCATCGCCGTCGACCTGGCCTCCGCCACCGCGGCCGCCCCATTGTGGCTGTACCGGGCGCATCCCGAGGTACTGCCGGTGGAAGCGAACGGCAACGTGGTCCACGCCGGATCCCGCCAGTCATGGCGGCCGACCAGCCCGGTGTTCCGTGAGTACGCGCTGACCTTGTGCCGCAAGCTCGCCGAACGGTACAAGGACAACCCCTACGTGACCGCCTGGCACATGGGCAACGAATACGGCTGGAACAACGCGGTGGACTATTCCGACGACGCCGTACGCGCGTTCCAACGCTGGTGCGAGGAGCGCTACGGCACGCCGGAGGCGGTGAACGAGGCGTGGGGCGCCGCGTTCTGGTCGCAGGAGGTCCGCAGCTTCGACGAGATCGACGTGCCCCGCCACATGGGCGCCGATTCGATGGTCAACCCCGCCAAGCAGCTGGACTACACGCGTTTCTGTTCGGACGCACTCAAGGAGTTCTACCGAACGGAGCGAGACGCCATTGAGGAGATCTGTCCCGACAAGCCATTTACCACGAACTTCATGGTCTCCACCGACCAGTGCACGCTCGACTACGCCGACTGGTCCGCCGAGGTCGATTTCGTGTCCAACGACCACTATTTCGTGCCCGGAGAATCCCATTTGGACGAGCTGGCCTGCTCTGATTCGCTGGTCAGCGGGTTCGCCGGCCACAACCCGTGGTATCTGATGGAGCATTCCACGTCCGCCGTACAGTGGAAGCCGGTCAACACGCGCAAACGCAACGGCGAGATGGTCCGCGACGCCCTGGCCCATGTGGCGATGGGCGCGGACGCCGTCAACTTCTTCCAGTGGCGTCAGTCGCGCTCCGGCGCGGAGGCGTTCCACTCCGCCATGGTGCCGCACGCGGGCCCGGATACGACGGTGTTCCGCGAGGTATGTGATCTGGGCGTGATACTGAAGCGCCTGTCCGACTCGGGCGTGCAGGGGACATGTCCTGTGGATGCGCCGACCGCGATCCTGTTCTCCGCCGGCGCCGAATGGGCCACGCGCAGCCGCACGCTCCCCAGCGGCCAGCTCAGCCATTGGCATGATATCCGCGACTGGTATCGCGCGTTCCTCGACACGGGATCCCGCGCTGACGTGGTGCCGCTGTCCGCCGACTGGAGCGGATACGGCACCGTGATCCTGCCGACCGTACTGGTCTTGTCCGATGAGGACACGGCTCGCCTGGCCGCGTTTGCCGAAGATGGCGGTCGTGTGGTGGTCGACTATGCGACCGGCATCGTGGACGACAACTTCCGCACCGGCTTAGGCGGATACCCGGGTGCGGGCGATGGGCTGCTGCGCCGGATGCTGGGCGTGCGCGGCGAGGAGTTCAACATCCTGGGCCCGATCGACGGCGAACCGGATGCGGTGCGGCTGTCGAACGGCGCGGTCAGCCGGCTGTGGCAGACCGTGGTGACCTCGGTGGCCGCGGACACGGAGATCGTCGCCTCCTACCATGGTGCGGATGCATCGGAATGGCAGATCGACGGCGTGCCCGCCGTCACACGGCACCCGTACGGCAAGGGCGAGGCCTGGTACGTCGGTTGCGATCTGGATCGTGCGGACATCGCGCATCTGCTGCGGTTCGAACTGGCCAGGTCGCATGCTTGCACCGACCCGACGCACCGCCATGACCCGCGCATCCTGCACGTGGCTCGCGTCGGCGAAGGCGGCCGGTTCGACTGGTATTTCAACCGGGCCAAGGAACCGGTGGAGGTGCGCGTGGGCGGCGAGGTGGTGGTGCTGTTCCGCGGCGACGACGTGCCCGGCGGCTACGTGCTGCAGCGCAACGGCGTGGTGCTGGTGCGCTCCTGACGGTCCCGCCCGCCGAGGTACACTGACTGCATCATTGAACCGATAGGGGGATGGCATGAGCGATGCGGCGAAGCCCGACAGGAAGCGCGTGACGTTGCGTGACGTGGCGCGCGAAGCCGGCGTTTCCCTGAAAACCGCGTCGAACGTGATCAACCAGACGGGGCGCATGAGCGAAGCGACCCGCGAGAAGGTACAGCGGATAATCGACGACATGGGCTACCAGGTGAACATGGCGGCCCGCAACCTGAACTTCCAGCACACCGGATTCGTAACCCTGGCCGTGCCGTCGCTGAAACCGCCGTACTTGGCCGAATTGGCCGACCATGTGATCGACGCGGCGCGCAAACGCTCCTATTCGGTGTATGCAATCACATATGACGGTTCGGATACGGCCGCCCGTCATGTGCTCGACTCGTTCAACAACACAATCAGCGACGGTATCATCATGTCGCTGCCGGAAGGCAGCGAGCTGACCCCGGATGATCTGGACGTGGAATATCCGCTGGTGTGCGTGGGCGCGCGGACCACCTGGGGACGTGCCGACTGGGTGCGCACGGATGACGTGGCCGATGGCGCGACCGCCGCGGAGTATCTGTTCCGCAAGGGGGCTACGCGACTGGCCGTGGTGGGGGGCGCGCAGCCCGTACGACCCGGAGGGGTGGCGTGCCGCCGTGGATGGCAACGCCGCGATGCGTCTGCACGGGATTATGGACGCCTGCGCGAAGCACGGGCATGAGCTGGATCCGCGGTTGCTGGGCGTGACCGGTCAGGACTGGGGCATCGGCGGGGGAGTGCGCGCCATGCAGCAGGTGATCGACTCCGGCGTGCCGTTCGACGGGGTGGTGGCGTTGAACGACCAGCTGGCCACGGGCGTGATCACCGCGCTGGCGGCCAACGGATTCTCCATCCCCGACCAGGTGCAGGTGATCGGCTTCGACAACATCGAGGAATCGCAGTACCTGCAGCCGCCGCTGACCACCATGGACTCCTGTCTGAGCTGGATAGCTCCCACAGCCATGGAACGGCTGATCGGCCGCATCCGCGGTTACATCACCGACCCGGAGACGCTGTCGATCAGGTCCACGGTCATTCCCCGCGCCACCACGCGCATCTGAATCGGCGGCGTACCGTTCGGCGGTTTCTGTTGCGCGGGGCGTTGCACGCGCCGGTGAACGGCCGGTTTTATGGAACGTGCGCCGGGAGGGCGTTCTTCCGCGCATGGAGTAGACTTGATGAGTCATGATAACGCCGTGTCCGGCCGGATACGGCGGATATACGAGAGCAAGGATTCCCGCGCATGCACATCATGTTCGTATGTACCGGAAACATCTGCCGTTCGCCCATGGGCGAGCTGCTGTTGAGCCGCTACCTGGCCAACACGACGGTGCAGGTGACCAGTGCCGGGACCCGTGGTCTTCACATGCATCAGATCGATCCGTCCAGCGCGCGGATGTTGGACAGCGTCGGCATCGATTCCAGCGGGTTCCGCTCCCGGCGTCTGACCCGCGAGATGGCCGAATCGGCCGACCTGATCCTGTGCTTCGAAGCGGCGCAGCGCAACCAGATCGTGACGTTGGCGCCAACCGCGGTGCGTTACACGTTCCAGCTGAACGATTTCGCGAATATGTGCGAGTATGCCGCGCGGAATGGTCTGGTCCGGGGGTTGACGATTCAGGATCGTCTGCAGTCGGTGATCGACGCGTCGTCGTATATCCGTCCGCTGGTGGAGGCTCCGAAGGATATCGCCGATCCGATCGGCCGTGATATTTCGGCATTCCGCCAGGCCGCCGAGGAAACGAACCGCGCGCTGCGCACGATGCTGGCCAGCATGCGCAAGCATTACCGCGTGGAGGCCGCGCCGGAGCGCCCGCAGCTCGCCCGCCCCGATTTCGATTCCCTCATCAGCGCCAACTGAGTTCCCGCGCGAGGGGCGCGGCAGGCGTTCCTGATATCGGTTACGCGTGGGGCGGAACGGCGG
Organism: Bifidobacterium pullorum subsp. gallinarum; assembly: GCF_000741215.1. Classification (GTDB taxonomy): domain Bacteria; phylum Actinomycetota; class Actinomycetes; order Actinomycetales; family Bifidobacteriaceae; genus Bifidobacterium; species Bifidobacterium pullorum_B. Next base: position 356,279 of record NZ_JGYX01000001.1, on the reverse strand, counting down.
CTGATAGTATTGCTCATGCTTATTTTGAGTAGGGGGCAGCAATGGGCGATCAGAATCAGTACGACTACCGTGAACTTGCGTATGACTTGCATAAGGCCGCAGGGGATCTGCTGGAAGATCTCGTCGCGCTCCGCAAAAGCCGTTGTATGACGCAGCGACAGCTGGCTGCCGGGATGAATGTGTCACAGTCCTACGTGTCCCAGATAGAGAACGGCGAGACGAATCTGGTCTCCCTGCTGACGGATTACGCCTTGGAGGTCGGTGCCCGGATCACCTATGTAGTGGAACCGGCGGAGCAGCGGCCGAAAGGGAGCAGGGATGCCTTCCGGCAGGAGGGAATCGCCGATGGAAACGGCCGTTGATTTCGGGGCCGGTTCTGGGCTGGCTGCGGAGACTGCGCGGCCGGAGAGCCAACCGGCTGCGGTCAAAGGACCACACACCCGGTACCGTTGGCTGGCGGCACTGCTGTGGGCGGCGACGTTGGGCATCGTGCTGGTGATGGTGCTGCGAATGTCACCGAACGGCGTGGACGGTAAGCGTTATATTCCGATTGTGGTGGCGTTTGTGCCGTGGATGGCGGTTCCTTCCGCCGTGATTCTGCTGGTGGCGTTGGCGATCCGCCGCCGTGCGCTGGCCATGGTCAGCGTGTTGTGCCTGGCGGTTCAGCTGGTGTGGCATGTGGGGTTCCTGTATCCGCGAGCGTCGCTGTCCGCCTCGGCGCGGTCGGCTGTGGCGCAGTCGAGCGTGGTCACCGATGACCGGTATGCGCGCATCATGACGTTGAATACGCGCAATGGCTTGGCTGATGCGGCCGCGATTGTGCGGACCGTGCGCGAGCAGCATGTGGAGGTGCTGGCGTTGCAGGAGTTGAATCCGGCGTTGATTTCCCGCCTGAATGAAGCCGGCTTGCGCGAGCTGCTGCCGTATGCGGTGGTGGCGGACGCCTCCCCATCCGACAATGGCGGGGTGAACGGAGTGTGGAGCGCCGCCCCGATGAGCGAGCCGACGAAAGATCTGATCCCGATCGAAGCGTCGAGCATCCCCGCTGCGAGCATCGATTTCGGGGGTACGGTGATTCGTTTCGGCTCCGTGCACCCGTTTTCGCCGCGGCCGAGCAATCAGGGGCTGTGGGACCGCGGCTTGGGGGCGATTAGTCAGCTGCAAAGGGATGATTACACGTTTGTATTGATGGGTGATTTCAATGCGACGTGGGATCATGCGAGTTTCCGCTGCCTGCTGGGTGGCCGATTTGTGGATTCGGCGGAGAACGCGGGCGAGTGGTTCCATATGACATATCCGGCGAACAAGAGGCTGTTCGGCCGGATTCCGGTGCCTGCCGCCGTGGAAATCGACCATATCGTGCACGACCGCGGTGTGACGGTCGGCGACCTGGATACGGTGGTGATTCCGGGAACCGACCACAAGGCCCTGCTGGGTACGCTGGAGGTGCGGTGACCGGTCCGGGGCAGTGCTGGCAATCGGTTTCGCGCAACCTGCGGCCGGCCGCGACCGAGACGGCAACCCAACAGACACCGCCGCCGTGTTCACGGTATTCTGGGAGCCATGACTGAGACGTGCGCGCCCAAGAACATCCTGGTGACCGGTGGTTGTGGGTTTATCGGTTCGAATTTCGTGCATTACGTGGTGAACAACCATCCCGAAACGCATGTGACGGTGTTGGACGCGCTGACCTACGCGGGCAATCCGGCGAATATCGCGGGGTTGCCGGCTGATCGCGTGGAGTTCGTGCATGGGGATATCTGTGACGCCGATCTCTTGGACCGCTTGGTGCCGGGGCATGACGCGATCGTGCATTACGCCGCCGAATCGCATAACGACAACAGCATCGCGAACCCGGAGCCGTTCCTGCGGACGAACGTGGAGGGCACCTACCGTCTGCTGGAAGCAGCTCGCAAGTATGACGTGCGCTACCACCACATCAGCACCGACGAGGTGTATGGCGACCTGGCACTGGATGATCCGAACCGGTTCACGGAGCAGACCCCGTACCATCCGTCCAGCCCGTACAGCTCCACCAAGGCGGCTTCCGACCTGTTGGTGCGCGCCTGGCACCGCACCTATGGAGTGCGCGCCACGATCAGCAACTGCAGCAACAACTATGGTCCGTACCAGCATGTGGAGAAGTTCATCCCGCGCCAGATCACGAACATCCTGACGGGTATTCGCCCGAAGCTGTACGGCGACGGCCTGAACGTGCGTGACTGGATCCACACGGATGACCATTCCTCCGCCGTGTGGACGATTCTGACGAAGGGGCGGATCGGCGAGACCTACCTGATTGGTGCGGACGGTGAGCGGAACAACATCACCGTGCTGCGTGACATTCTGGAGGTCATGGGCCAGCCTGCCGACGCGTTCGACTGGGTGAAGGATCGCCCGGGCCACGACCGCCGTTATGCGATCGATTCGACCAAGCTCAGGACCGAGTTGGGTTGGGCCCCGGAGCATACGGATTTCCGCAAGGGACTGGAACGGACGATCGCGTGGTACACGGAGCACCGCGACTGGTGGGAGCCCACCAAGGCCACCACTGAAGCCCGGTACCAGCAGCAGGGCCAGTGAGCCGCCGGGAAGATGAGTGGCGGCCGGCCAACAGGTCCGTTCGCACAATGACGCGGAACGTGTCGGACGTCATGATGGGATGGGAGTAGATCGTGATATGGGCAGGGGGCGGTATAAAATTTGAGGCTCTTGTGTTGTTTTCGTGGGTGGTGGCTCGTCGTTGAGCCGTTGAATACGAAGGTGTGAGGGGCGCTTCCTGTAGGTTTGTTTTTCGACCAAGAATACAACCGAGGAAAGCGCCTTGGTTGAAGAGCATATTCAAGCGATTGCTGAACGTCAAAGACATGATGGTCGAGGACGTGTCGTTGGACGACTCCCCGCTACGCGACGCGCCCGTCCTGGTGGCGCGCGTCAGGTGCAGGAAGGGAGCGTCGCGCTGCTCGCGCTGCGGGCGAAAGGCCCCGAGATACGACAACGGCGGGGGCGGGCGAAGCTGGCGGCACCAGGACTTCGGTTGCTTCCGCGTCGGGCTTTCCGGCCCGGTCCCGCGAGTGGAATGCCGTCTGCACGGCGTGGTGGTCTCCCGGGTGCCGTGGGCCGAGCCGGGCAGCCGGTTCACCCGCGACTTCGAATCCGAGTGCGCATGGCTGATGACGGTCGCCGGCCAGAAGACCGTGAGCGGTTTCCTGCATATCGCGTGGAGGACCGCCGGCGACATCGCCAGACGGGTCGCCGGCCGGCCGGAGTCCTCGATGCCGTGCATGTTCGACGGGTTGCACGCGATCGGTGTGGACGAGACCAGCCGCAGGAAGGGCCACGCGTACATCACCGTCATCGTCGGCCACGAGCGCGGACGCGTGATCTGGGCGCACGACGGGCACGGCAGACAGGTCCTCGACCTGTTCTTCCGACAATTGACGCCGGAGCGGCGCGCGTCGATCCGGATCGTGACCGGCGACGGGGCCGGATGGATCGACTCGTCCGTGGCCGAGCACCGCCCGAACGCCGAACGCGTGCTCGACTCGTTCCGCATCGTCTCCTGGATGACCGACGCGCTCGACCGGGTCGGGAAACGGTTGTGGAACCAGGCCGGGCGCGACGGGAACGAAACGGCGACCGAGGCGATGCGCGGCGTCGCATACGCCGTGCTCGGGAACCCCGGCGACCTGACCGAACGCCGATCCACGGCCCTCGCCACACTCGCCGACGCGGATCCCAAGGGCCGGCTCTACCGCTCGTGGCAGCTCAGGGAACTCCTGCGCACGCTCCCGCGCCAGCCCGTCGAACGGGCCGAAGCGGAACTCAAACGATGGATCGGCCGGGCGTCCCGCTGCCGCATCCCCGAGATCGTCGAACTATGCGGGAAGATCCGCAGACGCCGCGACGACATCCTCACAACCATCAGGCTCGGCTATTCCAACGCCAGGATCGAAGCGTTCAGCAACAAGATCAAGGTCACCATCCGCATGGCCTACGGCTTCCGCGACACGGACAACCTCATCGCCATGATCAAACTCAGATGCTCAGGACCACCCATCCACCTACCAACACCCATCCTCTAACCTACGAAAACAGCAGAAGCCTCAGAAATATAGAATACCCTTACTTCATATCAAAACCTATTTTCTCCAACCCCGGCCAAGGTTCGAAAAACAAAAGAAGTCCAAATTGACATTCAAAACAAAGAACTGTAACATTACATAAAGCCTACGAATGGAGTGGGGAATAATGGTTGGAATCAATATCTATAAGATAGACAGCGATAAGTCCGTCCCTTTTTACCAGAACCTTTGCTCGAACATGAAACGAGTAGGCGAAACGCGTTCATTCAAACGAGTAAATGAACGAAATATGACAGTGAATTACACTTGCACCCTATATACGTCAATTCCAAGCAAAGATAAAGAACTATCATGGAACTGGGTATTAGAGGAATTCAATCAAGAAAAGAAGTGTATTCCACCTGCCCCGAGAGGCATAGTTGTCTTTCAGAACGAAGACAACACCCTGTACGCCATAACGTTTGGCAATGCATTCTTTTTGGTTGATAAATTTTGCGACAGAGATTTTGGCTTCAGGTTTGCGCGCAAACTTGAATATGACAATATCAAAACAACCACATTAACAACACCAGACTCACACCGAAACAAAACAGTAAATACATATATTGATTATAACGAACTAGAATTTGACAGCGGCGAATCTTTTGCAAAACTTAAAGCCAAAGTTAAATTACCTGACAATTTCACCTTATACAAGGCATCAATTGAAGTAGGCACTTCTATACGATTTTCAACCAGCAACAATACTTTAGACGGATTATTAGACTTAATATTACACATAGAGCATGTAATTAGTCACGAAGCCGATAAATGCAATATACCTATGTTTACAAAAGTAAAAGATGCGGACAAAATAACACGTTTGGACGAAGAATTAAATAAAGCAATCCTAAGCAACGCAACACAGATTAATTTCTCCGAACTGGAAATAATCGGAGCAACGGAAATATTTAACCATAATGATTGCGAATATCTTTTTAAGTATCAAGGTAAACAGTATAGAACTTCAGCCCTTACAAACGAAGAATTGAAATCCTTTTGTGCAAACAATCAATTGGATTATGGCCCCTTGATGTTGAATGCCACTGTTACCGTGCTAAACGACAATACGCCTGTACATTCGCATCGCATAAAGGAACTGATTGACTACACCAACGACAGCGAGCTGTGCTTGCTCTCTAAGGGCGTTTGGTATCAATACAACCAAGACTATTTAACATATTTACGCGATTCAATAAATGAAATTGAAGTTAGATATGATCCTAAATTTGATTTTTCCGAACAGATATATAATGAATTCATTAACCAGCAATATATTCTAGAGTATACAAACAATAACATAGATTGTAAAATCGCCAACAAAGAGAGTATAATTAAATTATTAAAACATAAGTATTACACTGAAAGAGCATTTAATATTATATGCTCAAAATCTGGCGATTTTATAAATTTTGACCGAAACACAAACACGATTGGCACAGCTAAAGTCGAACCGATGGATTTATATCAAAAAAAGGAGCATACTATTTGTGCCGTCAAATTCGGAAATGTTTCTTCCAAATTGTGTTACGCAATCGACCAATCCCTTGCCGCACTAAAACTGTGTAAACAAAATCAGATTCACGTCAACGACACATCCCTTACTGTCACTTCTGTTGCTCTTTGGTTTATCTTGGAACGACAGACCCATATTGAAGATGAGAAAGGACGCCCTCAATTAGATGAACTAGACATGTTAATGTTGAAAAATAGATTAGATCAATGGAAAAAAGAAGTTCGTCTGCGCGGATACAAACCTCTAGTTTATATTAATTATCGCAAATAACCTTTATACCAGATAAGTGCGGACGTTTTCTCGTAAGGGGCTGCGGACGTTTTCTTGGAGACTGAGCGAGAAGTTTTCCGCATGTTCAGTCTTGAGGAACGTTCGAGGGCGGTGGAGTTGTATTTCACCACGTCGATGGCAACGGCCCAGGTGGTGGATCATCTGGAATATCCGACCAGGCAGTGTCTGGAACGTTGGTTGGCGACGGATCCCCGGTATGCCGGCCGTATGGCCTAATCCATCATCCCGCTGGAGACACGGCGGAAGGCGATTGAACTGGTTTGGGGTGGCATGCGACAGAAGCAGGCCGCCGAACAGCTCGGCGCGGGCGTCAGCGCGGTGTATAACTGGGGCAGGACGTACCGGAAGGGCAGCATGGCCGCGTTGCAGCTTCGGAACAGGAACGACGGTCAGGCCGACAAGCCCGCGTCGCGACGGGGCGCCGGAGACGACGATGACGTGGGGACGTTGCACTGCAGGGTCGAGGAGCTGGAGTCGGGGGTTTGTGCCCGAAAAGTTGCGCAGATGTGGTTCCGCCCATCCATGGCGCGGTGATCAGTTCGTTTCCATGAGCCTGTCATTGAGTCGGGACATGTCCAGGTAGCGTCGGCTTGACCATTTGTTGGCGGTGACGTACCGGACGCGCGCATATGAGCATGAGCGCGCTCCTGCCGTCCGGGAAGCTGCCGACGACCCTGGTGGGTTGGGGGCTGCGGACGTTTTCTTGGAGACTGAGCGGAAGGATTGTTGCCGTGTCCGGTCGCGAGGAGCGTGAGCGGGCGGTGGAGTTGTATTTCTCCACACCGATGTCCACGAAGCAGGTGGTGGAGCATCTGGGGTATCCGACCAGGCAGTGTCTGGAACGGTGGCTGCGCGACGATCCCAGGTATGCGGATGCCGTCCCCAAGCCGCCCATACCGTTGGAGACGCGGTGTCGCGCGGTGGAATTGTGCCTGTCCGGTATGCAGCAGAAGCAGGTGGCGACGGAGCTTGGCGTCAGCGCCGGTGCGGTGCATCATTGGATGAGACTGTACCGCGCCGGTGGAATGGCGGCGCCGGAGACCGGAACGGAGGGATGCCATGCCGCAGGCCGGAACCGATAGCGAGCCGTTGGGCGATGACCCGGATGTGCTGCGTCGGCGGATACGGGAGCTGGAGTCGGGGGAACGCGTTGATGCGGGAGGCGGTTCGGGGTCGTAAAAAAGACCCGGGCGCCGACCTGCGGCGCCTGTCGAACCGGGAGAAGACGATGCCGGTCGACCGGCTGAGGCCGAGGTATTCGCTGAGGTCGCTGACATGCTTGCCGCGGTATCGCGCCCAGCAGCTACCACTACCACCACGCGAGGCTCGGCGTTGACAAGTACGCCGGGCTGCGCGCCTGCGTGGCGCGGGCGTTCGCCGATTCCAAGGGCCGGTACGGGTACCGGCGGGTCAAGGCCGCGCCCGGGACGGGTGTCTCGGAGAAGGTGATCCGCAGGATCATGCGCGAGGACGGGTTGGTCGCCCATGTCCCCGGACGGAGACGCTACAGCTCGTACGAGGGCGAGGTCACGCCCGCGCCGGACAACCTCGTCAACCGGGATTTCACCGCTCCCGCGCCGAACGTGAAGTGGCTCACGGACACCACGCGGGATCAAGGCCAGCGACGGAAAGGTGTACCTTTCCCCGATGATCGACTGCTACGACGGCATGGTCGTGGCGCACACGGCCGGGACGTCGCCGAACGCGGAACCGGCGCGACACGATGCCGGGTCCGGGCCGCCGCCACGCTGCGGCCCGGCGAGCGTCCCGTGGTCCACAGTGACCGCGGTTGTCATTACCGGTGGCCGGGATGGCTGGAACGGATGGGCCGGTACGGCCTGGTCCGGTCCACGGGCGCGAAGGGGTGCAGCCCCGACAACGCCGCGGCTGTGTTTGTTCAATGGAATTGTGGCCGGTTGAGCATCGTGTTTCAGTCCAGTTGAGCGGTGGTTTTTAGTCCATTTCGCCGAGATAGTGGCGGAAGCGACACCGGTCCGTCAGGGTCCGGCTATTTTCCCGAGTTGAGACAGAACGACCGGATGGTCCTCGGGAAAGGAAAGGAATGACGATACCGGTGTCAATACAACAACGTATCAGGATTCTCGATGCGAGGGGCGTCTCGTGGCGCGAGATCGCCAGACGGCTGAACGTGTCCAGGGACACCGTCCGCAAGTACGCCGTGATGGAGGATTGCTCGCCCGCGCCCAGGGCCCGTTCCTCCGGGCGCTCGGGGATGGACGGGTATTCGTCTCTAGTGGATTCGTGGCTGGCCGCCGACCGGCGCATGCCGCGCAAGCAGCGGCATACCGCCAAGCGTGTGTACGACCGACTGGTCGAGGAGGCGGGGTTCACCGGCTCGTATTCCATGGTGCAGCGTTACGTGAAGCGCTGGCGGGAGGATCACCGGCTGCCGGACGACGGTTTCATGGAACTCGAGTGGAGGCCGGGGACCATGCAGGTCGATTTCGGCCAGGCGCTGGCGGTGATCGGTGGGGCGGAATCCACGGTGCATTGCCTGGTCGCCTCGTTCCCGCATTCGAACATGCGGTACGCCGCGGCCCTGCCCGGGGAGAACGCGGAGTGCGTATGCGAGGGGCTGCTGGAGATCTTCGAGCACATCGGCATGGTCCCGCCGCTGATGGTGTTCGACAACGCCACAGGCGCCGCGCACCGGGTCGCGTGGGACAGAATCCGTGTGGTGAAGGTGTTTCAGCTGTTCTGCGAGCATCACCGGATCGAGGTCAGGTTCTGCAACCCCTCCAGCGGATGGGAGAAGGGAAGCGTGGAGAACGCGGTCGGCTTCCTGCGCCGCAATCTCATGGTCCCGCCGCCCAACGCCGAGAGCCACCGGCAGCTCACCCGCCATCTGCTGTCCGGATGCGACGCCATCGCCGACGTCGACCATTACCGGTCCGGCAGGACGATCCGGGACATGTTCGCCGACGACCTCGAGGACATGCTGCCACTGCCCCGAGCCAGGTTCGACGCCGTCGAATGGGTTGAGCGCAGGGCGGACAGGGAGGGTAACGTCGAGATCGACTCCAACCGCTACCTCGCGGGCCCGTCGTGGCGCGGGTGGACGCTGCAGGTCGGCCTGCGCGCGTTCGACGTGGAGATCCGCACCCGTGACGGCAGGAAGGTGAACACGCTGCCCCGCGTGTATGGCAGGTGCGGGAGAACCGTCAGGAACCCGGCTTGCCTGCTGCCCGCGCTGGCCAGGAAGCCCCGCGCGTGGGGCGAGAGCCCCATACGCGGGGACTTCCCCGGCAAGCTCCGGCTGCGCATCGACGCGATGGACTCCGGGGATCGGCAACGCACGCTCCGTCTGATCGCCAGGGCGTCGGACGCCAGCGGCTTCAAGGCGGCCACGGCCGCCGCCGAGCATCTCGTCGAGCAAGGACACGGCATCGACGAGGCCAGCCTGATGACGCTGGCGCGCAGGATCGCCGCGGGCGAGACGCCGCACGAGGAGTCCGCGCCCGACCTGCATGACTACGACCGGTTCATGCGGCCGGCCGATGACAGGAAGGAGGCATGATGACCAAACCCAAGACCGCGCAGCCCGACACGAGACGGCGTCGCGCGTCGACCGGCGCGATGATGGACCGGATCATGGGGCTCGCCCGCCGGCTCCCCCTGACCCGACAGGTGCTCGCCGAACAATTGGAGACGGCCACGCCCGCGCAGATGGAGTTCATGCACGCGTGGATGCTCGCCGAACTCGACTCCAGGGAGCGTTCCAAACGCGCGCGTCTGCTCAAGCAGGCCGGGTTCCCCCAATCCAAGGAGCTCGACGGCTACGACTGGACGCCCCTGCGCTTCCCCGTCGACTACGGGCGGCAGGCCCTCGAATCCCTCGACTTCGTCGAGCACACGGAGGACGTGGTCATGTTCGGCCCGCCCGGCACCGGCAAGACCCACCTGGCCATCGCCCTGGGACGCCAGGCCTGCCGGCAGGGAATCCCCGCCCGTTTCTTCACCGCCGCCGAACTGGTCATGCGGCTATTGCGCGCCAGCACGGAAGGCAGGCTCGACCGGGAGCTCGCCCAGATCGGCAGGGCGCGCCTCCTGGTCATCGACGAGCTCGGATACGTCCCGATCGACGAGGAGGGCAGCCGCCTGCTGTTCCAGGTCGTCACCAACGCGTACGAAAGGCAGAGCGTCATCTACACCACCAACATCGAGTTCAGCGGATGGGGCAGGATCTTCGGCGACCCCAACATGGCCGCCGCGATCATCGACCGCACCGTCCACCACGGCAGGATGATCAGATTCGAGGGCGACTCCTACCGCAAGACCCACGCCCTCATGCAATAACCAAACAAGGACCAGACACGACCGGTGACGAAATGGACTAATTTCCCCCGCTTTTTCGGACTGAAACGACACGCCACAATGGACTACCACAGCTTGACAAAAGACACGCGGCCGAGGGGTTCTTCGGCCGTATGAAGGTCGGGTCCGTGCATCTCCGGGCATTGGGAGGAGCGTACGTGCGAGGAGGCCGGCGGCCTCGCCGGCGAGTACATCCGCTGGTACAACCATTCGAGGATCAAACAGTCGCTGGGCTGGAAAAGCCCGGTAGAATACAGAACAAGCCAGGGGCTGGCCGTATAGGAAACAACTCCAAGAAAACGTCCGCAGCCCCAACCGTACATTCCGCATCTTCTTTGCCGACACAATCCGGTGCGGGCTGATGGCGTGCCATGAGATGTTCGAGCGCGCTCGGGTGGGACGTCGGGTTTTCGATCGCGGATTCCTGTATGAGCAGAAGTACAAGCTGGCGGATGTCATGCGGCTACTGGGCTGGTCCGACGAGATGAACGGGCAGAACGTCGGCGGATACTTCTGCCATAAGGCATCCAGCACCATGCCCATCTTCGTCAAATACGCGAACAGTCAGTATGACGACCGGTTCCTCGGATTGCAGGAGATGCGGTATTTCAGCAAGAACAACCGCACCGAGGATTCGCCGGAGTTCCAGTGGATGAAATACGGCTATGGCACGGAAGCCTGGCAGGAGGACCACTTCATTCCGTTGTTCGTGATGCGCAAGGAGGAATCCGACGAGGCGAAGTACTACTACGTCGGACACGTCGCCGCAGTCAACGACTTGCATACCATTACGCGGAAGACCGAAGGAGATGGCGGCGCAACGGTGAACCTCGCCGTCGCCAACCTGCGTCTGGCCAGGCCCCTGGACCCCGAACTGTTCCGTCATTTGACGGGTATGGCGACGTCGTGATTAGGTGGTCAGCATAGTGGTTGCTACTAACTGAATAATTTCTGTCCAGGTTGGTTCACCAGGGTCTGATCCTTCGCTGGCATTGGAATTCTTGACTCTTGTGATGCATCCATCTTGTTGTCGGGAATGAGGACTTGGTTAGGATGATTCTAGATAGAATTGTCGTAAAGAAACGTTGCGGTAAGGACTGGTCATGGATTGTTTTCTTATATATCTCATTGTTGTTAACGTGTTGACTTTTTTTGTTTTTTACTATCGATTTTCTGTACCATTGGCATACTGGAAATGACGGTTTGATACATCCAAATGTACTTAATTTGTTTGGTGTTGCTGGTGGAGGCTTGGGGATGCTTGCAGCATTCTTAGTGTGGGATCGTAAAGTCGTAAAAGATAATGTCGCGTGGCGGTTTATTTCCATAATTTGCGTTGTCGTATGGGGTATGATTGTTGCAGTAGTGTATGGATTTATTGATATTGATATCCAGTCACTAATGAAACAATTAAACATGGATATCGTTATCCCTCTTGTGGTCTATCTACTGATAATAAATACTGTGACTTTTATTCTGTTTGTTGTTGATAAAATTAAAGCAATACGAAGGTCATATAGAATACGCGAATATGTATTATTGATGGCATGTTTTCTTGGTGGAGAAATAGGTGGACTGTTGGCTATGATTGTTGCGAATCATAAAATTAGGACTTGGTATTTTCTCTTTGGATTACCATTCCTGTTTTTGGTGCATGGCGCTGTCTTTCTTTATTGTCATGCGGCAGGCATTGTATAGCAATAGGCCCTGTTCGTTGTGGCGTTGAGAAGTGCTTATTAAGACGATATCTTTGGGGTGCGATGAATCATCTCCGTAAGTCGAAGAACGTTTAGATTCTTGTCGTCACATTCCCGTGGCTCGAGAATCATATATAGGGCAAACGCCATCATCGTCTCTTCTCGCGACCAATTACGCCGCGTGACTTTGATGATGGTTGTGCTCATGCAACAGGATACCGCTTCTGCGGTTGATCATCCTTTCCTCTTAAACATTGCACTAAACATTCCGCCGATTGCCTTTCCGGCATCATTGAATGCTTTGTCCGCTGCTTCCCCTGCGTTCTTACTCATATCGCCGATTGCCTTACCCGTATCGTTTAAGACCTTACCTGCGGCGTCGACGGTATCGCTTGCAGCGTCTGCTGCTGCTTGTCCAGCAGAATTCAAGACTTTGCCGGCATTGTCGATGAGATCGTTCGCCCCACGAACTGTTGCGTTGATCGCGGAGGCCGTTCCTTCGGCAGCGGCCTCCGCCCCTTTTCCGATGGAGGAAACTACTTGTTCTCCGCCGTGTATTGCGGCGTCGGCTGTGTTTCCAATAACGCTTCCTGCTGTTTGTGCTGCGGAAGAAATTGCTTCTCCGGCTGTTTCTGCGCCGTCGTGTACTTGACGGGCAGCGTCCTGCGCGGAATGGTGAATGTGGTTGGCTACATTGGAACCGAAACTCGAGATGGCTTTAACGCCTTCCGCGCCTTTTTCGATGACCAGATCACGAGCGTCGACCGCCGCTTCGATCCATTCCTTGGCTTTGATGGATTGCTCAGTGGCAGCAATGCCGAGAGCTTCGTTGAAATCGTTGATTTGCGAGGCAATGGTGTTGCCGCTGTTGATGACCACGTGGGAATCGAAAGGGTGCAGGAGCACTTGTTTGTTGGCTTTCCCTGAAATGGTACGGATGCGTTGGTTCAGATTCGTGAAGGTGCTCGATACCAATTGCATGCGTTGTTGTTGATTATCGAGTTCTACCTTCCGGTGACGCATGAGCTCTTCGGGGAAAGTATCCCGTACGCGGTCAAGTTTGAGTATGCTGTACCCATCTTGTAGTTCCAAACTTCTCGCTAGTATAGCAATCCATTGACTGACATCGCCGATGCCGCGTTTCATTATGTTCGCTTGTTTGCTGACATCTTTGGCTCGTTCGAGTTTATCTGCGAACGCGTCTAGTTGACGTAACGCGTAGACCTGAGCTGCGGCCAATGTTTGTTTGGTGTCCTGCACACCAGCCCAAGTGACTTCGGAAACGCCTCCGAACTGCTCTCGTTCGGACATCGCTTCTGCGATAACCAATCCCGCGCCAACCATCTTGGAAATTTCTGAATCTTTTTGTGCGCGGAGAATATCGTCGACTTTTTGGTCAATGACCTTAAGGTAGTCGGTAACTTGCCCCATCATTTGTTGTAATGCGAGCTGTGTCATTAACGTACCGACATTGGATAGCATCATTGGGTTGACGGCTCCGGGTGCGTTGACGAATTGCACGTTTCCTTTGATGCCTCTGTATCCGCCTTGACCAATGACACCGGTGAATAATCCTGTGGTATTGCTCTGAATAAGGCCGAATTCCTGAATCTTACCGACACTTTCTTCCGAAAGCTGTACCCATCGGCCGGATAGCTGAGCAATGTTGGCAGCCGCATCTAACGAAGCCCCGAAGAGAGAAGCAATCTGTGATGCCTTGATATTGACATCTCGGGATTCCAATCCCTGTTCCTTAAGGAACTGCGTAATGTCGGTTGAATCGCCCAACACCATAAGTCCATAGTCATCGGCAATGAGTTGAATGTCACCGTTCACTGATTGTCCTTACTTTTTTCGTGATATGAATCCAAGTCGCTCTAGTTGATTGCTGCGTTGAATACACTGTCCAGTAATTTTTTAGACCTTTGCTGTAGCTTTTTAATCTTTTTCCGATCGCTGACAGAAGCCTTGCTGATAAGCTCGATACCTCGTCTGATTTTGTTCAGTTCGTCACGCCATTGCGTAATCGGCGCATCATCGGATAATTCGGTGGCTCGGGATTCGATGAGTTCTTCGACGGCGTCACACTGCAGTTGAATTCGTTCCAATGGTGTTGCTTGCTGTGGAAGCTTGGACAGCTTTTCCATCAAGTCGATGAACCGTTGCGAAAGATTCATCTGCTTCAGCCACAGTGTGAGTCTTTCAATCATTTCCGGCGTCACAAATTGTAAAAGCGTGGCGGCCGCTCCCAGCAAAGCGGCTGCTTTGCCGCCTTTTCTGATGACTGGGGGCGCACTCTTCTTTGAAGTAGTCATGACTCTTCTCTTTTGCATTTGTGTCTCTAATGTCTTTCATTATACGTGTAAGCGGTTTGCGTGATGGCCGAATTTAGCCTACAAGCCCTGTCTCTGGCGTGTGGCTATCGAGATTACACCGGATTGTCGGTTGCTGCAGACGGCGAAGGAATCCTCCTGGGAGAGCCGCTAAGGGGTGGATGGTCGCCAGTAGCGCTTCTGTGGAATGCTTGATTGATGAACAAGTGGAAGATTCTGGAACAGGGGTCGCACTACTTAGCGGCTCACCATTCAAAGTTGCGAAAATCGACGGGTCGTAATTTGTATCTTGAAGTAGTGCGAACCTTGATCAAAGGCTCGCCCATCCGTGCCGATTGTTATGCCGGGAATATGCAGTACATCAGCCATTACGCGTCTCCGCTCGGCGGCATCCTGCTGGCTGCCGATAATTGCAGGCTGACCGGCTTATGGTTTGAGGGGCAGAAGTACTTCGCCCGCCTGCTGACCCACGACCACGAGGAGCGGCGCTGCGAAGCGCGCATCGGCTATTCGATGTCGTCAACAATCGGTTGCAGCAATTCGATGAGATGTGGGACATCGACGGTGACGGTGCGATAGAGCTCGTCGGCGTCGATGGCGTCATATTCATGGACGATGATGTTGCGTAATCCGCGCAGTTGCGGCCAGGGTAGGTCGGGTATTTCGGAGATGAACGCATCGGAAAGTTGGTTCGCTGCTTCCTGGGCTTGGATAAGCTCCATGGCCACTGAGTTCAGCAGCGGCCTGTTGTCTTCCAGATCGGCTGCAGATGGTGCCTTGGCTGCATCTGCAGCCGCAAAGCTGAGATGCTCCACCAGGCGCAGCAACGTGGTTTCGTCGCGGAATCGTTGATCGGTGTGGGGTTGGGCGTTCATGCTACACGCACCAGATCGGGGCGGATGTGTTCCAGGAATCGCTTGCTGGCTCGGCTGTGAGCGGCCTTGTGTTCCAGTGCGTCGAAGGAGAGCAGCGACACGGTCCTGCCAAGTGCCGATTCCAGTTCGTCCTTAAGGTGCGCGGTTTCGAATAGGCCGTGTTCAGTACCGGCGTTCTTGCGGTATAACAGGTCGATGTCGGAATCTGGCCGGGGGCAGCCTTGCACAAACGATCCATACGCATACAATTCGGCGACGTCGTTACGCCGGGCAATATCTTTGACCAGCAGTCGAATGGTCTCTATGTCCAGTGTGCTGGAACTGGGGTAGGTATCCAGAGCTTCCCGATACCGCTGCAGGAAATTTTGCGTTGGGTTTCCGCCATGTTCTGCGCGTGACAAGGCCGATTGTGTGGTGCCCATCGCATGCGCGACCGCCGCCTGACTCAGCCCGCGGCGAATGCGCTCCTGCTTCAAATCGTCAATCATCGCCATGTATCGAATATAGCATGACTGCTATATCGAAGTTGGCATACAATTCGGATGCACAGCCTTGGTCTAAGCAATGGTGCTGGCACGCCATATCGCGCGGAATGCTGCACGACGTGTGTGAATCTATCGCAGATCCATCTCCATCAGATGCGAGGCATGAATCAGCCCGCGACCTACGTGGATCTCGTACACGCCATGGTCGGTGAATCCGCAGGAACGGTACAGCGCAATGGCCGGCGCATTGTTGTCGAACGTGTCGAGCCGCAGCGATTTCATACCGCGTTCCGTCGCCATTGCGGAGGCCTCGTCGATGATCGCACGTCCCACGCCGCGGCCTCGTGCGGCGGGTGAAACCCCCAGCAGATGCAGCACGTTGACCTCTGTAACATCGCACTGCACATCCCAGTCGATGATTCCGTAATCCACGCCCTGAACCCCGTTGAGGATGCAGGCGCCCAGCACGGGATTCGCCGTTTCCGCGGCGGTATCGTCGGCATCGTCATGCCCGTCGTCAACCGCCACCAGCAGGTTTCCGTCGGACACGGCGTCCAACAGCATCTCGTGCGAGGGATGCGATCCCATCTGCCACCACACGTCCAACGGCGTGTTCTGCATCGCATCCACGATAGCGGCGTACATCGCCTCAATCTGCGGCAGCTCATCCACCGATGCGGTGCGAACGATCATCATCAACTCCCATCCGTTTCCGATTCGTGCTCTTCGATGGTATCAGCGGATAACCGTTTCCATTCCCGGAACCGTCAAACCGCAATGCTGCAGCTGTCGCACCGCAGGGGGAGCATGGAATCCATGAAGATCGTCATCGCGCCCGATTCGTTCAAGGGCAGCCTGACCGCGCGGCAGGCCGCGGACGCCATCGAACGCGGCGTGCGGCGCGTGACTCCCGACGTCGACATCATCCCCATCCCCATGGCGGATGGCGGCGAAGGCACGGTCCGCGCCCTGGTCGACGCCACCGGCGGTCGCCTGATCCTGGCCCGCGTCACCGGACCATTGGGCGAACCGGTCGCCGCCACATATGGCATCCTCGGCGATGGCACGACGGCCGTCATCGAGATGGCCGAAGCCGCGGGACTGCACCTCGTCGGCACCGCGCCCGACCCGTTGCACGCCACCACGCGCGGCGTCGGCGAACTGATCCTCGACGCGCTCGGCCGCGGCGCGGAACGCATCATCGTCGGACTCGGCGGCAGCGCCACCAATGATGGCGGCGCAGGCATGGCCCAGGCTCTCGGCGTCCGATTATTCGACGCCGACGGTCGCAACCTGCCGGGCGGGGGAGCGGCGCTCGCCGACCTCGACCGCATCGATTGCACCGGTCTCGACCCGCGCGTTACGCGCACGCCGATTATATTGGCCAGCGACGTCACCAACCCGCTGGCCGGCCCCGACGGCGCATCCGCAGTCTTCGGACCACAGAAAGGCGCGACGCCTGCCATGGTCGAACAACTCGACCAAGCTTTGTCGCACTATGCGGCGGTCATCCATCGCGATACCGGTCGCAGCGTGGGCATAATCCCCGGATCGGGCGCGGCAGGCGGACTCGGCGCGGGGTTCCTTGCGTTCACGGACGCCACCATGCGTTCCGGCATCGATCTTGTTGTCGAAACCGTCGGACTCAAGGAGCGGGCGGTCGGTGCCGACTACTGCTTCACCGGCGAAGGACGCATCGACGGGCAGACGCAATACGGCAAGACACCGATGGGCGTGGCGCGCGCGGTGCGTGAAGTGGCTCCGTCATGCCGCGTCATCGCACTCGCCGGCAGCATCGGGGAGGACGTCGAACAACTGAACGCCTTGGGCTTCGCCGCCGTGTTCGGCATCCAACCCGGAGCCGTGTCCCTGCAGGAGGCGCTTGCCGGCGCCTCGCGGAACCTGGAGCGAACCGCCGAACAGGTGATGCGCCTGCTAGTCTCCTAACCGCGTTCCGGCATGGGGACGACACGTCGGTCCGGCCTGACGAACGGCGGGTCGACCGCCCCGCTGCATAGCATCCCATAGAGTTCCGGATGCCGATAGGCGTTGCCCTGCACCTCGTATTCCCGGTATTTCCGCAGCTGATCCAGATCGAGCTTGGCGACGAACACGCCTTCGGTGCCGTCTGCCTGCAGCAGGCACATATCCCGGGACCCGTCCTCGCCGGGGCCGTCGGGCAGATAGGCCACGCCGTCGAACACGGTGGAGTTGCCATTGCATCCCGGCACGGAATCCGGATAGTTGCAGGTCGCGATCGCGGTCATGTTCTCGTAGGCGCGCGCACGCAACTGCGCAAGTCGGTTGATCTCCATCGGGCAGGCGTTGGGCACCAGAATGAGTTCCGCGCCGTTGAGCATGAGGATTCGGGCGCTCTCCGGGAACTCGCGGTCGAAACAGATCATCGCGCCGACGCGCACGGGGCCGACGGCGGTGTCGAGCACGCATACCGGGAATTCATGCCCCGGCGTCAGGTGGCGTTCCACGTCGAAGTCGCAGGTGTGCACCTTGGCGTAAACGAGCTGGCGCTCGCCGAACCGGTCGAAGAGCACCAAGGTGTTGCGCGGGTCGCCCTCGTACCGTTCCAGGAGCGTCACGCCGATCGCCATGTTCAGCTCGCGGGCCAGCTCGCCGAACGCGCTGACGAAGTCGCCGTCCACGTCAACCGCCTCGGCTGTCCAGTCCTCGACGGGCCGGCCGTGCAGCGCGTACCCGTTGCTCCACATCTCCGGGAACAGTGCGATGTCCGCGCCGAGTTCCGCGGCACGGCGGCAGGCCAGGATGCCTTTGGCTAGGTTGCCGTCCAGCGTGCCGGTCGGGTTGATCTGCAGCAATGCGATGGTCAATGGTCGCGTCATGACGTTGTCTCTCAAACTTATGCGTGAATCAGAGGTTTGATATCGCCGAGGGTACTGGTGTCGAAGCTGAGCAAGTCGTAGTCTCGCTGCAGGTTCATCCAGAATTCCGGAGTGGTGCCAAGCGCTGCCGCCAGACGGTATGCCATGGCCGTGCTGATGGTTCGCTTGCCTCGAACGATTTCTCCGATTGCGGTTTCCCCCACGCCGATGGTTTTGGCGAGGCGGTAGTTGCTGATTCCCAAAGGTTCGAGGAATTCCTCTTTCAGAATCTCGCCTGGAGTGCTGAGGAATTGATCAGTGGTGGTAGTCGTCGAAATAGACATCGTATGCCTCCTTGGTGTCGTCGTCCCATTGGAAGATGAGTCGGTATTGCTGGTTGATGCGGATGCTCCAATGTCCGAGCAGGTTGCCTTGCAGCGGTTCCAATCTGTTTCCCGGCGGTACTTTCAGATCGTGGAGCGCGTGCGCGGCTTTCAACATTTGCAGTTTGCGTTTCACCTGTTTTTCCAGTCCGGTCGGAAAGCCTCTCGGATAAGGGCCTCCGTAGAGATACTCATGGAGTGCTTGGCCTCGTGTTCGCATGCCATCGTATACTATCGCAATGCGATACTACTGTCAAGCGATAGTATGGGTGGGGTTGAGGCCAATGTGATTATTTATACGGTGAGGTAATTCACGGTTTTGGTCTTCACAAAACTGTGAATTGCCATCATGTTCGGTTCGGACTGCATGATGGCGGAATCACGCCGATTGGGTTGTGTGGATGTTTGTGGTTCTGCGTGATTTCGATTCACGGTTTCGAGTCCGTCAAAACCGTGAATCGGCCGCTGCGGTATGCCGGACGATTCCGGACGGGACAACGGGTAGAATCGCTCCCATGAAGGGAATTCGCATCAGGCATCTTACGGCCAACTTCCTTGAGCAAAAGGCCGAGATCCATGCCCGGACGTGGCGGGAGACATATTCGGGAATGCTGCCGCAGGAGCTGGTCGACGCCATCACTCCGGCATTCGCGCTGAAGGTCACGCGCCTGCGCGTTCTACGAGCATATGGGCTTTCATCTGACCGGGCGGACTCAGGATGCGGATGGCGTTGCGGGAGCGGAGGTCGAGTTGGCGAATTTCGATACGCTGGTCGGAGCTGCCGGGGACCCCGAGGCGAATGGTGAGAAGCTCGCGGACTTGGCGCGACGCCGATGACCCCGGACCGTTGGCGTTTGTCATCTGTTGTTGATCATGACGCCCTCCCGGGGTACCGCTCGTCGATATGCCGTGCGAGGCCGTAGGTGGTCTCGTCGAACAGCGCCAGGATGACGGTCATGTCGGCGTGCGCGGGGTCCATAAGGAATGCGCGCATCTCCTCGAGGGCGATGCGGATCGCGTCCGCGACCGGATACCCGTAGATGCCGCCGGAGATCAACGGAAAGGCGACGCTGGCACAGCCGTGTTCGGCGGCCAGTGCCAGACTGTTGCGATAGCAGGCCCGAAGCAGGTCTTCCTCGCCGCGCGTGCCGTCGCGCCACACGGGACCGGGCGTGTGGATGATGTATCGTGCGGGCAGACTGAATCCATCGGTGATGACGGCTTCGCCGGTTGTGATGGGTGCGAGCCTGTCGCATGCCTCCCGCAGTCGACGGGCTCCTGCGGCGCGGAAGATGGCCCCGCACACGCCGCCGCCCATCTGCAGTTGCGGATTCGCGGCGTTCACGATGGCGTCCACCGCCATAGTGGTGATGTCGCCGCGAACAATATCCAATCCCATGACGTCATCCTCCCTGCATGCGCTGTGCTGCGAAATCGTCAGGCCTGATGGCTCATGCGGAACGCCTTCCAGATGTCCGCGAGCTTGCTTCCGTCGCTGACACGCCGCCATACGGCCAGACCGTTGCTGCCGTTTTTGCCCGTGACCCCTTTGACCGCGGCCGACGGCGAGGCGTATTCCTGGCCGTTGTCGAGTCGGAGCGTGCCGTTGCCGGTGACGGTGGCGTACCATTCCTCGCCCAGACGTGGACGTTTCCACACCAGGCGTTCGTCCGGCAACAGGAATCCAGCCTCCACCACTTGGGCTATGGTGATGCGTTTGGAACCTCGGGATGGGGAGCCGTTGCCGCGGGCCAGGCGTTCCTCGCTGACCGCGGTCAGATCGGTATGGTCCGCGTCGAACTGGATATCCCAATACTGCGCGATGAGTCGTACCGTGGTATTTTGTCGGTCGTTGAGCGTCTCCGGCGTCAGCTCCTGGATGTCTGCCAGTTGCTCCGACAATGGGAATCGGCGCGCTCCGGACTGTGAGAGAATCCGGTCTCGTCGCGAGGAGAAACCGTCGAGCTGTTCCATCTTCGTCTCATTGGTCTGACTCAATGCCAGGTTGCCGATTCGGTCCACCCAATGGTCACGGATGGACTCCGGCCATGCCGCAAACGACGAGGTCGGACCGATTCGCTCCGGCAAGATCCTGACGGGGTACAGGGCGCGTGGACGCGTTACACGGCTCCCGTTGAGCTGATCGTTGGCACGCAGCAGTAGGACTTTCTTGAGATTCGGGTTCATGTACAGTTCGCCGCGCAGCCGTAGGAGTGCGCGATGGCGTTCGTTGTCGTTGACCGATAACGCCGCGGACTGTTGCGCGGGCGTTCCCGAATCCAGGTCGGCCACGATGCGCGCGACCCGTGCCTTGCGTGCGCTGCTGGTGGCGTTGATGAGATTATCGACGCCTGTGACGCGTTCCAAAGCACGGAGCATGGCCGAAACGGCGGTGATCTGGTCGTCGCTGGGTGAGGGTGCAGGTACGTGTACCGCCTGTACGTCGAGTTTGTGAACCAGGATCCACATGGCGGCTGGGTACCATTCGGTGGCGTCGCCGTAGTCGCAGAGCGTCTGAATGGCTTCCGAGACGGGCTCGGGAAGCTGATCCTGCGCCTGTCGGGTGACGTGCAGCCAGGCATGCGCGTAGGGTTCCAGTACGGTACCGACGAACTCGTTCGCCGGATGTGTATTGAAGTACCGGTCGAAGGCGCCGGCTGCGAATGGGCTCGAATCACCATGCCTCATATCGCCATGATCGATGATTGTGATCAGCGTATCGAAGAATGGTTCCGCCGATTCTCCCAACAGGTCGATGGCGTCGTCCCAACGTTTACCGTAGTCGTCGCGATCGGCGGGCGGCAACGATGAGATGGCCTTGGCCTTGAGCATGTCCTGCGCGGTCAACGGCAGGCCGCGCACGTTCATGACGTTGAAGATGCGATGCGCTCCGGCCAGATCGTCGGTACTGACGATGATCATGCACACGCCGTCCACCAGATAGCGGGCGAAGGCCCGCCGTTCGTCCGTGCTGCGATTGCAGAACTCATCGTAGGCCGCACGGGTGTTCTCATAGATGTTGCGCTGCGCGTTGGAGGTCAGCTCGGTGTCCTTGAGCGCGAACAGGCCTTCCAGATTGTTCTCCTGCACGTACTCGCGGAAGAAGTCCGCGTCCTTTTCTCGCAACGTGAGTCGTGGCTCGGCCTTGATACCCTGCAGTTTGTTGCCCTGCTCCAGCAGCAGCGCGTCCAAATCACGCAGCAACTCCTCATCGGTCTCCAGGTCGCGCAGCACGGCGATCAGGATGGACAGTGAGGTCAGGCGCTGCTGGCCGTCGATGACCTGGTACTGGCGCTCCTGTGCGCGGCTGCCGTTGCCACCGGATTTGACCAGGATCAGCGAGCCGAGGAAGTAGGGGCGCTCCGGTGTTCGTGCCGCGTCCTCCAGATCGCCGATGAGTTCGAGCATATTCTCTCGGCGCCAGGAATAGGGACGTTGGAATGAGGGGATGATGAACCGGTAGTCGGTGGAGAACACCTTGCCCAGTCGTATCTCATATGCGTCGATGGCCATGAATCCGCCCTTCCTGTATGCGTTGAGGCCACTATATAACCTGCTGAGGCCCGGCGGCCAGCGGTCATGGATCCGAGGCTTTGCGCCGCCCTGTAGCTGTCGTCGTATCGCGCGGGTTGCGGCAGGACCGAGCAGGCGAGGTTCGTCATGAAAGTGAGTTCGAAACCGTTGCCTGGTACGGAACACGATGGACCACGAATCAATCGTTTCGTACCGTACCACGCCTATGGGCGTGTATCCGGTTCCACAGCGTGCTCGGCCGCATCAACCTGTTCGGCCAGCTCATCCGCGTCCGTGTCATCCCGGCCGGTTCGTTCGCCGGATTGTTCCAGTCCTCGATCGTCCGCCCGTGCTTGCGGTACGGAATGAACCTGCTGAGCACCGTGCTCTTCCCGCGCGAACGCACGTAGAGGAACCCGATGACCGAGAACACCGCGGCACCGATGAAGTTGACGATCAGGTCCTCCATCGTGTCGATCAGACCGATGTCGAGGTATCCTCCGACACCCAGGTCGACGCCGTTGACCATCGTATCGGTGATGCCGTCGATCGTGACCGTGGTGTTCGTATTCGTCGGGTCGAGCGTCACCGAATGGATGGCATGCACGATTGTGTCCTTCTGCATGTCCAGCGCGAAGAACTGATCCATCGCGAATTCGAAGAACTCCCAGAGCACACCGATCGTCATCGAGAAACAGAACGCGGTGATCGACAGGAACAATGGTGACAGGTCGAACTTCACCCGGTCGCTGCGGTTGAGCAGATCCACCAGCGAGAATCCGATCGCGGCGGCCAGGAATCCGTTCAACGTGTGCAACGTGACGTCCCAGAACGGGAACAGCACATAGAACGAACTGATCTCGCCGAGAATCTCCGCGCTGAAGATGAACAGCAGCACGATGATCTCCAACGTGGACGGCAGCTCCACCTTGAACGTGACCTGCACGAACGCGGGCACCAGGAACAGCACCAGCGTCAGCAGGCACAGGAACACGTTCTCATAGTTGCCGTTGAGGAATTGGAGCACCATCGTCACGATGACGAGCACGCGCAGCGTCACATACACCAGCGCCGTGCTGCGATGCGCACGGATTTCGGCGGACATCTCTCCGAGCAATGCGCGCAGGCCGCCGCGCCGGGACGTGGGGTGCGGGGAGGTTGGGGTGTTACGTGTGGTCATGCCAGTCCTTCGATGGTGGGCCGGTTCGACATACGGCCATGGGTTGTGGTCGGGAAGCGTGCGGCGTTTTCGGCTAGTCCTCGATCAGACCGTTGCGGATGGCTCGGTCGAGCCACGCCTCATCGACGATCGGGATGCCGTATTCGCGGGCCTTGCGCGCCTTCGTCGATTCGGAATCGACATCCGCCGCGATGACGAGACTCACCTGCATCGTCACGGTCGGCCACACCACCAGTCCCAGACCCTCCAGCGTGTAGATCCACTCGTCGCGGGAGCGTTCCATGGCCCCGGTCAACACCACACGGTCGCCGCGATGCAGCCGGAACCGGACGCCTCCGTTGCCGCCATGTCCGCGGCCGGACATCGGCGCCGGCGTCGTGGAGCGGACCACGGGCCTGCCCAAGACGACGTCGTGCTGCGCGTCGCCACTGAAGGCGTCCGCCGATGAACGGTGGCGGCCGTGATGTGTGCTGTTCCGATCCTTGCGATCCTTGCGATGCTTGTTGGGGATGCGGGATTGATTGGGTGCATCCGCGGATGTGCCGGAGTCCGGGGATGCACCGGAATCCGGTTGAACGGAAGAAACATCGTCGGCGTCATGATGCGGCGCAGCAGGGGAGTGCCGGCGCGCGTGCCGCCCGGTGGCGGCGTCGGAGAACGGTGGAACGGCTATCGCACGGTCGATCATGTCCGGCTCGATCGACAGCAGCGCGCCCACCTGCCGCAGCTCACGCTCCTCGTCATCGGTCAGACGCCCGTCGATCCACGCTTCGTCGGCCGCGTCGGCGAAATACTGTTCATGGATGCGCAGGCATTGCTCGCGTGTCAGTCCCAACTCGCGTGCCGTGTCCACCAACGCGTTCTTCTCATGCTCGCTCAGCCGCGCGTCGATTAGGCATTTGTCGAGCAGCGCCACATAGTCGGCTGCGGCGTCCAGCATCGCCGCATCATGGTGCCGATACCGCGCCGCACCGGGGTTGCCCGACTGCAAACGGTTCAGGAACGGTGAGACCGGTCGGTGCGCGGCATGGCTCTGGCGCGGCACCCACGGATGCGGCCGCTCCTCGATACGCGGCCATTCCAGTTCGGCGGCCAGCCGCAACGCCGGCCTCCATCCCTCCCAATCGGGAATGCCGTGCAGGAACCCGCTGAGCAGCAGCGCGGTCGCATGCGCGTCGCCGAGGGCGCTGTGGGCGTCGGTGTTGCGGATGCCGAGTTCACGGCAGCAGTCGTCCAGGCTGCGCAGTCCCAGGAACCGGTTGCTCAGCCGCAGCGTGCAGATCGACGTCGTCCGGTCCACTGGCGTGGTGTAGCCGATCCGGTTGTATTCGGCGTTGAGGAATCGGGAATCGAACACCGCGTTGTGCGCCACGAACACGTAACCGTCGAGCCAATCGCGCAGTTCCGCGGCGATGCCCGCAAAATCAGGCGCATCCATCAGATCGGCCGCGTGGATGTGGTGCAGGTTCTGCGCACCCAGATCGCGCTGCACGCGGATCAGCGTCTCCGCCTCGTCCTCCAGCGTGCCGTCCGGCGCCACATGCACGATGCCGACCTCGATGGCGCGGTCGCCGCCCATCGGATTGATGCCGGTGGTTTCGAAGTCGACGACGGCGAACCCCTTCGGCGTGCGCTGAACGCCCATGCCACGCTCCTTGCCTGGTATCGGTTGTGCTGCGGAGGATTATGCATCCAGCATAGTCGGGAAACGGGCGGGGCGGCCTCCAAGGACACGGGACTTTTCCCGTGGGCGTATCCTCGGCGCGGATTTGGGACATGCCGGGCCCGGACGTCGAGGCTGCGCTACGATGTGCGGTAACGCTACCGCAAACAAGGAGGTAAGTCGATGGCGGGTGCCGCATCCTGTGGATCACTGAACGCGCCGGGACTGGGATTGCCGCTGAAGGCGACCGTCCCGGACGCCAAGGGCGCGCTGCCCAAACAGATGTTCATCGGCCGTGGGCCGGTGTCGGCCAAACTCAGGCAGCGGTTCACCACCGACCTTGAATCGATCGCGATGCTGGCGATTCTGCGGTCCTCGAACACGGGGCTGACCGAGAGCAGACGGTTCCCGGAGATTCTGGTGTTGGGGCTGCATGTGCCGGGCGGGGGAGCGGTGCCGGTCGAGGTGATCGACCACATCGCCGCACAGAGGCCCGGCGGCATCGTGTTCGTCTGCGTGCGCGACGGCGGCCCCCTGACCGATCCCGCCAGCGGGCAGACCGTCGAATCCGACGTGGAGCAGTGCGCGTTCGCCGTCCGCCGGAATGTGCCGGTCAAGCCCGGGCATACGCCGATCACCAAGGTTCATGCCGGAGTATGGAGGCCGGCGACGGACGCGCATCTGACGGTGCACGGCGCCACGATGGAGGAGTTGTGGGATTCGTTGTGCGCGCAGGTCATCGCCGACGACGTGGACGGCTCCGACATCGACAAGCGCATTGCGGCGCGTGAACGGGCGGTTTTCCTGGCGGCCGAGTATGCCAAGGCCGAAGCGGCGCACGGCAGGGCCAAAACCACGGAACAGCGCAACGCGGCCTACGGCAAGATGCTGGCCATCCGCAAGGAGCTGGCGCAGCTTAGGGTATGAACGCCGTATCCGTAACGTACGGCGTTTGCGGCGGTTCGGCCCATCCGCATTGTACGGGTGGCGTCGCCGCCAGCCGGAATCATATACGGGCGGTTCAGCCGCGGACGAGCTTGATCTTCTCGATATCGTCGCGGCGCGAGGCGCGGTACAGCACGAACCGGTTGCCGATCACCTGCACAAGCTCGGCACCCAGACGCTCGGCCAGCTCCTCGCCGGCCTCCTTGGCAGTCAGACCGGAGCCGTCCAGCACATCGCACTTGATGAGCTCGCGCTTCTCGATCGTCTCGTCGGCTTGCTTGACGGCCGCATCGGACAGATCGTTCTTGCCGACCTGGATGATCGGATTGAGATGGTGGGCCAGCGCCTTGAGCTGCTTGATCTGCTTCTTCGTCAATGCCATGTAAGACTCGCTTTCATCCTCTGCCTGATGCGACTGCACGTCGGTGAACCGACCATCCACGGTACGCGAAGGTGCGGAGAATCGTGGCGGCGGATTCATGGTTTGGGGAATGGTCTTGGATGGCTTCGAACGACTCGGACATACGACGGCCGCCGGTTGTACCTAGTGGCATGCCATAATACTGATGGTATGCAGGGGAACCCGTTTGGGTTGAGAAAGGCTTCGGACCTGACCCTTGGAACCTGTTGGTTAACACCATCGTAGGGAGGCATCATATGACCGACACCGCCGTATCATCATTCGGCATCGCCACCATGACCCCGGAGCATGTGCCGCCGTTCGCACAGCGGATGCGCGAGGCCGCCGACCTGGTCTGGGAGCAGGGCTACCGGCAGCCGTTCATCCGTGAACTCGGCGAGGGCACGCTGAAGCGCGAACGCTTCGCGTTCTACCTGCTGCAGGATTTCCGATACCTGACCGAGTACGTCAAGGTCCACGCGCTGGCGGCCACCAAAACCGACGACCCGGAGATCATGGCGTTCATGGCGCAGGTGCAGTCGAACATCTTCGCCGTGGAAAGCAGCGTGCATCGCGCGTATATGGCCAGCTACGGCATCAGCGAACAGGAGATGCTCGACGTGCGGCAGTCGGCGTTCGCCCGCGCCTACACGTCGAACATCCTCTCCATCGCCTATGCCAAGCCGTTGGTCGACATCCTCGTCGCCGTGCTGCCCTGCGCGTGGGTGTATGCCGATTACGGGCAGCGTCTGGCCCGCGAGTTCGCCGACACCTTGGATGCCAACCCGTACAAGAGCTGGGTCGACATGTATAAGACCGATGAGTTCTGGCAGGGGTCGGTGTGGCTGATCGACCACATCGAGCGCCTTGTCGCCGACCTGTCCGAGGAGCGCAAGCGCGAGCTGATCGACATCTTCGTCACGGGCGTGGAGAACGAGTACATGTTCTGGGCCAGCGCCTATGACATGCACTACTCGTGGAAGCCGGAATGGGACCGCTGACCGTGCGCGATGCCTCCCGGCACGATGCGGCCCGGTGAACCGTATCGGATGGTTCACCGGGCCACGGTCATGAGCCGGGGATGATCATGCCGTGCCGGCTGCGGCGATGTCGGGTCAGTCGTTGATGCCCATGCGGCGTTCGAGCGAATCCTTGGCCTGATCGATCTGATCGTCGACGACGTCCAGCCGGTCCTCCAACGACCACATGGTGTTGCGGTCGATGGTCTTGGCCCGGTGCGCGTCCTCGATCTGGTCGTCCAGTCGGTCGATCTCATCGTCCAACGCCTCCAACGGTCGCGTGGCGTCGAAATACGCCTGCGGACGGTCGGCGGGGGCGGAGGGCACGGCCACGGCATCGGCGGTGGCCACCGCGTCGGACGCACGGGACTCCAGATCGGCGATCGCCGCTTCGAACCCGGCCTGATCGGTCGGCGCAGCTTGGGTCGAAGCGGAGGAACCGCCATCCGTGGCCGTTCCGGAATCGGACGACGTGGTCCCGTCGCTGGCGGACGAGCCGGTGGAACCGGCCCGGAGGTCCTCGATCTCACGTTGCATGGTATCGAGGCGGTGCAGGATCTCGTCGGTGGCGTCGTCGCGGCCGACGCAGCCGCCCAGTGCGGTGGACAGGGCGGCGGTCAGGCACAACGCGGCACCGATGCTACGTAGTGTCTTGCTCATGGAAACCAGTGTAGCCGAGCACGGCCCGCGCTATGGCGTATGAATCACAGATTGCGGATCTCGGCGCCGAACGGCCACAGGGCCAGCTTGGCCATCTTGAACGACTGCAGGCCGAACGGGATGCCGATGATGGTGATGCAGTTCACCAAACCCGCCGCCACATAGCCCAGCGCCATCCACCAGCCGACCAGGATCACCCACACGATATTGACAAGCGTCGAACCGATGCCGCCGCCGTAGTCCACGGTCTTGCCGAACGGCGTCAGCGTCAGCGTGGCCATCTTGAAGCATTGCAGTCCCAGCGGGATGCCGATGATGATGATGCACAGCACCAGACCGACCAGCGCCCAGACGATTGCAATGAACAGGCCGCCCAGCAGGATCCACAGGATGTTACCTAAGAGTCTCATGTCTTAAGCATACGCACCGGGCGCCGTACTTCGCCATCAGGGGATACCCTGAACCGGTCAGGGCATCTGAAGCGCCATCAGGGCGAACAGATAGAGCATGGCCACGGTGACGAACAGCAGATCGCGCCGGCGTACGCGCATCCGCCGCCAGTGCGTGCGATGCGCGCCCTCCTCATAGCAGCGCGCGTCCAAGGCGAGCGCCAGATTGTCCGCATGGCGCAGTGTGCCGGCGAACACCGGCACCACAATCGCGGTCAGCGCGCGCAGTCGTTTGGCCGGGGAGCCGGTTTCGATGTCGCCGCCGCGCGCCGACTGCGCGTCGATGACCGCATGCGCCTCGCGCGCCAGTGTGGGCAGGAACCGCAGCGCCAGGCTCAGCACCAGGGCGATCTCCTGGGTATGCACGCCGAACCGCCGCAACGGTGAGAGCAGCGACCCGATGGCATCGGTGAGCGCGGTTGGCGTGGTGGTCGCCATCATGACCGCGCCCAGAACAATGACAAGCGCGAATCGCAGCGTGTACAGCGCCGCGGTCTGTACGCCGCCCGTCGTGATGGTCAGCGGTCCCCATGCGGCCAGCACGTCGCCGCCGCGCGCGAAGAAGAGGTTGAGCAGTCCCACCACCACCAGCATGCCCAGGATCAGCCGCACCGCGGTGAGCAGCCGCAACGGGTTCAGCCTGCCGACGGCGATGATCCCCGCGGTCAGCGCGGCCGCCAGCCCCAGCTGCCACGCGTTCGAGATGGCGAACGCCGTGAACATCAACACCAGGAACGTCACCATCTTGACCCGTGGATCCAGGGTTCCCAACGGTCCGCTGCCTTCCGCGCCGGTGCGGGCGGACTGCGTGTGCGGCGGCTGCCCCATGGTGATGATCCGGGCACCTATCGCCGCGGCTTCGGCGGCGGAATGCGTGATGACCAGCACGGTGACGCCTTGGGCGCGCAGCGTGCGGACGAGATCATGGATCCGTGCGCTGGCCCGGGCATCCAACCCCGCGGTCGGCTCGTCCATGATGAGCACATCCGGCCGGCAGGCGAGGACGCCGGCGATGGCCGCCAGCCGTTGTTGGCCGCCGGACAGGGCGAAGGGGGAACGGTCGGCGAGATGGCCGATCCGCAGCAGCTGCAACGCCCATTCGACGTGCTCGCGCACCGCGGCCTCGGGCAGCCCCTGATTGCGCGGCCCGTAGGCCACGTCCTGCGCCACCGTGTCGGCGAACAGCTGCCGTTCCGGATGCTGCATCACATAGCCGACGTGCCGGCGTAACGCCCGTCGCTGCGTACGGGAGGCCATACGCGGTTTCCGCACATGACCGGTTCCGGCTGTACCTGATCGGCGCTCTCGTGCGGTGGTGCGTCGGCCGCCGCGGGCGAGCGCGACCGGGACCCCCGCCACGGTGATCGATCCGTCGTCCGGCCGTTCCAGCGCGCACAGCAGGCGCGCCAGCGTGGTCTTGCCCGCGCCGTTGTGCCCCATCAGCGCCACGGTCTCGCCGCGTGCGATGTTCAGCGACAGGTCGTCGATCACCGGCGACGTCTGGCCCGGGTACGTGAAGAAGACATGCTCGACGTCGATGATCGGTTCGGAATCAGGTTGCGGTTCGTCGCCGCCGTCGGCGGGCGGGTGCGGTTGGTCGGCTGAAGCGGCCCGGGCGGCGTCGTCCCGACGCGGGCGCCCCTCCGATACGATCCGCCCGGATTCCATGCGGATGACGCGATCCGCCCGCAGCGTTTCGTCGGCATGGTGGGTGATATGCACGATGGTCACGCCGCGCGCCTGCAGGCTGTCGAGAACCGCCATGACCTCGGCCCGGGCGGCCCCGTCCAGCATGGCGGTCGGCTCGTCGAACACGACCATCGCCGGATGCATCGCCATCGTGCCCGCGATGGCGATGCGCTGCTGCTGGCCGCCGCTCATCACCGTCGGATCCGCGGCTCGCGACTCGGTCATGTCGACCGCTTGCAGAGCCTCGGCGATGCGCCTGCCGATGTCGTCATGCGCGATGCCGAGGTTCTCCGGGCCGAACGCCACATCGTCCTCGACCACCGTGGTGACGAGCTGGTCCTCGGGATTCTGGAACACCGCGCCGATGCCGCGGCGCGCCCGGCGGTAGGCATCCGGATCCGGGCCGGCATCGCCGTCGAACACCCGTTCGCCCAGCACCGTGACGGTGCCCGCGTCCGGGGCCGCAAGCCCGGCGACGATCCTCGACAACGTGGACTTCCCCGAACCGTTCGGGCCGACGATGTACACGCGCTCGCCGGCCTGAACGGTCAGATCCACGCCGTCCAACGCCCAGGTCGCCCCGTTGCCGTAGCTGAAACGGACGCCGCGCAACGCCACGGCGACGTCGTCGGTCGGCTGCGCGGTCATCGGTTGAGCAGGTTCGAGATCGGCTTGTAGATCAGGAACGTCACCACGCCGTGCACCGCCAGTTTGGCCAGGTTGAACGGCAGCAGCGCCGGTACGATCATGGCCGCCACCTGTTCGACCGTCATATCCGCGTAGATCGGCGTGACCAGCAGATTGCCGATGATCGCCACCACCAGCGCCACCACGGCGCCCGCGATGATGCCGATCAGCGCGCCACGGCGTGTGCGCAGCCGGCGGTAGACCAGCGCGGCGGGCACGCTCATCGCCAGCGCCACGGCGATCGCCATCAGCGAACCCCACGGATCGGCGAACACATGCGGCACGAAGCCGAGCACGCTCACCAGCACCGCAGCGGCCGGACCGTACGCAAAGCCGGCCACCAGGCACACGATGCCGGACGGGTCGTACTTCAGCCACGGCACGCCCGGAATCAGCGGGAACTCGATGAAACTGACCGCCATCGACAACGCGACGAACAATGCGTACACGGCGATGCGGCGCGTGGACCAGCGTCCCGAATCGGCCACGCCGGTGGCATGCGTCGAAGCGGACGACGCGGACGGGACAGATGTGGAATGGGTATCGGTATGCGAAGACACGCTCATGCGAGCACCTCGTTTCTTCCATCCGGACTGTAACCGTTGGCTCCGGAATCGCACCGGATCAGCCGCATTCGCGGGTCGCGGGCTCCGGCGGCCACCGTTATGAACCCCGGTTGCGCCGTTACCGCCAGTAAGGAATTGCACCTTCCCTGAAACTTGCGTTTCCATTCGTACAGCCACCGCGGGACGAACGGCGGCGGTGCGGCCGCATGCCGGACGATGCGCGCGACGGTTGCCCGGTGGCGACGGTGGGTGCAACAATGGAGGACATGACTGTACGCAAGAAGAACAGCTCGCAGGCGCGACATGCCGAGAAGCCGGGGATCGAGAAGCTGGCGATCGTGGTGGTGACCTACAAGCGGCAGGAGCTGCTGCACACCCTGTTCAAGTCGCTGCTGGACCTGACCCAGGCGCCGTGGCGCATCATCATCGTGGACAACGAGCACAGCGACGAGACGCGCGGCATGGTCGAGGGGTTCGCCGCCGATGTCAAACGCCAGTGGGGCGATACGGTGCCCGACCTGAGCGGCAACGGGGGCCGCGTGGTGTATGCGCCGCAATCCGACAACCTCGGCGGCGCGGGCGGGTTCTCGGCCGGCGTGAAGAAGGCGTACGAGCTGGGCGCCGCCTGGTTCTGGGTGATGGACGACGATGTGGCCGTGCTGCCGGACGGCATCGAGAAGCTGGCGAAATGGACGAAGCGCCACGAGGTCATCCAGGGCAGCCGATACGACTACGACGGCGGTCCGTTCTACTGGCAGTACCAGTTCATCGTGCCGTTGGGCATCCCCAACCCGATCGCCCCGGCCGCGTTCGGCAAGGCCGGGTATCGGGTGATGAACACGCTGTGCTTCGAGGGAGGCCTGTTCAGCAGGCGGATCGTGGAACGGATCGGCCTGCCCGATCCGCGGTTCTTCATCTACTGGGACGATACGATGTACGGGTATCGGGCCAGCAAGGTCACCAATCCGATCGTCGTGCCGGACGTGGTGCTGCGCCGCACGCGCGAGATCGGCAACTGGGATATCGCCGGCGTGCGCCAGCTGAACTCCACATCGGATATGAACCGGTACCATATCATGCGCAACCGCGGGTACATGGCCCGGTATTTCATGGCATACGGCGATTTCCGCCCGTTCCTGTTCGCCGTGGGCACGTTGGCCACGGCCGCCAAGGAGGTCATCCGCCTGGTGGCCGTGGACCGGGAGCATCTGCGCACCGGTCTGGTGCAGATCGCCAAGGGCTGGTGGGATTCGCGCAAGCTGCTGCACGACCCCACCTGGCAGCCCATGCCTCCGCTTACCGGTGAATGAACAACCCTCCGTCGCCCCACGCCCAGGTTCCGGAGCCTGCGCCGATCTGGAAATGCAGCTTGGCGATGCCCAGATCGTTGAGCGCCTGACCGCTTTACACATTCGGGTCGATCATCGCCGCCGCGGTGTCGTCGTCGGGGTTGTATGAGAAGACGATCGGCTGGCGGTTCATCGCGCTCGGCGCCTTCATCGCGGCCTGCACGCCGGCCTTGAACCAGTCGGGCGCCGCGGCGCGCGCCTCGTCGCCCATCGGCGCGGTGAACTGCTCGTAGGTCTTCGACTCGCGGTGCGCATCGCGCATCGCGGCCAGCTCGGTATAGCTCTTCGCCATGCGGTCGAAGTGCCGTTCCGGATACCCGATGACCACGCCCAGATACAGCTCCTCGCCGGCGGACAGCTGGCAATGGCGGGCCGCTTCGCTGCGGTCCCAGCTGCCGCCGACCCAGCAGGTGCCCAGGCCCCGCAACGTGGCCGCCAATACCACGCGTTCGGTGTAGAAGCCGGCGCGCTCGCGGGCCCCGTCGTCGTCCTTCGGGCCGACGACGGCCAGATAGTTCGCGGCGTTGTTCAGGTGTCCGGAGGCGTTGGCGTCGGCGAACACGGCCGGCTGGTCGCACACCAGTTGGATGTGCGCATCGGCGAGCATGTTGACCGCGTCGATGGTCATATCGAGCTGTCGGGCCGTGTCGTCGTCGATCGGGTCGGGGTCGTAGGAGCGGATGGATGTGCGGATGTTGATCGCGTCGATCAGTTGTGTATGTTCTGCCATGGTTCCATTATCGCGCGCCGGCATCGCTGGCGATGCGTTTCGCCAACGGTTGATCCTATCGCCGGGCCGGTGCCCCTTTCATCGTGTTCCCGGCTCGGAGGCGGACCGATTATGTCGCTGGAACGACAGTTCGTGCATACGTTTGCATTGCATGGTGTGTTGGCGTGCGTGTCGGTGCGGGCACGCGATAGAATGCGGGTACCGGGTTAACCACCAAACCTTCTACGAGAGAGGTCAACGATGATTGAAACAGCACAGGCGTTTGGCGTGGATATCGGCGGCTCCGGCATCAAGGCCGCACCCGTCAATCTGGAGAAGGGCGAGTTCGCCGAACCGCGACTGAAGATTCTCACCCCGGAAGTCTCCACCCCGGAAGCGGTGGCCGCCATCGTGCGTCAGCAGCTTGAGCACTTCGAGGTGCCCGAGACCGCACCGGTCGGCATCGCATTCCCTGCCCCGATCAAGCCCGGCAGGCCGCTGGACTTCATGGCCAACCTCGATCAGTCCTGGATCGGCGTGGATGTGACCGCCGTCTTCTCCGAGGCCTGCGGCCGTCCGGTCGTCGTGGTCAACGACGCCGACGCGGCCGGTCTGGCGGAACAGCAGTACGGTGCCGCGCAGGGCCAGAACGGCTTGGTCATCGCCACCACGCTGGGCACCGGCATCGGCACCGCGCTGATCTACAACGGCGTGCTGATCCCGAACAGCGAGCTCGGCCATATCGAACTGCCGAAGGGCAAGGGCGACGCCGAGAAGTACGCCGCCTCCTCGGTGCGCGAGCGCGAGGACCTCGGCTACAAGAAGTGGGCGAAGCGCCTGACCAAGTACTACGGCCTGATGGAGAAGTACTTCAACCCGGACCTGTTCGTGGTCGGCGGCGGTGTCAGCCGTCAGAGCGACAAGTTCCTGCCGTACATCGACATCAAGACCCCGATCGTTCCCGCCAAGCTGCGCAATGAGGCCGGCATCGTCGGTGCCGCGTACTTCGCCAGCACCAAGCAGTGACGTTCCTCACTGAACGTTGATGATAACGCCGTCCCGGATGAAGGGGCGGCGTTATCATTTGGACGCAGTGAGTTGGCGATGCTGCATCATAGGGCTTGAATCAGGGCTGCCGGCTGCCGGCTGCCGGTCGCGGCGTGTACAGTGGAGTCGTGCGTTTCTCATCCCGTGTCGACATCAGCGAACCCAATCCCATCGCCCAGGCCGAGGCCGTGGCGCGCCGCAACGGCATCGCCCTCGGTAAGCTGAACGATTCGAATCCCACACGCCACGGCCTGGCCCCGGTGCAGGTGCCGGGAACGTACGCCGCCGACCCGCGCGGCGACCGTACGGCGCGCGAGACGCTGGCCGCGTTCCTGACCCGGAGGTCGTCGGACGGTCCACGTGAGACGGACATCCGCCATGCGGACAACGCCGGTGTCCGCTCGGACATTGCGGATGCAGCCGACACCACGCACCGGAATGATGTCGCCGGTCTTGGCATCCGCCCCGTCGATCCCGACCATCTGTATCTGCTCAGCTCCACATCGCAGGCGTATTCGTGGCTTATCAAGCTGCTGTGCGACGCCGGCGACGCGGTGCTCGCGCCGAAACCCGGCTATCCGTTGATCGAATCGATCGCACGCCTGGAATGCGTGGACACGATCGAATACCAGCTGCAATACGACGGCTCCTGGTTCATCGACACGGCGGAACTCGAAGCCCTGCTTGACGGCGCGGACGGCGGCCGCATCCGCGCGCTGGTGCTGATCAACCCGAACAATCCGACAGGCTCCTATGTCAAACCGGCGGAACGTGAGGCCATCGTGGCGATGTGCCGGGCGCATGACGTGGCGCTGATCGCCGACGAGGTGTTCTACGACTACGCGTTGGAGCCGTTCGACGGCAACGCGCGGCTGGCGGGGGAGCCGGGCGTGCTCACCTTCGCGCTCGACGGATTCTCGAAGATGCTGGCGGCCCCGCACGCCAAGGTTGGCTGGATCCAGGTGTCCGGCCCGGCGGAAGACGTCGCTGAGGCGATGCGCCGACTCGACGTCATCGCCGACGACTACCTGCCGATGAGCGATATCATCGCCGGGCGGATTGCCGGGTTACTGGAGGCCGCACCCGCGCAGACCATGCGCGTGCGGGAACGCGTGCTCGGCAATC
The DNA here is from genome assembly GCF_000741215.1 of Bifidobacterium pullorum subsp. gallinarum. Taxonomy (GTDB): domain Bacteria; phylum Actinomycetota; class Actinomycetes; order Actinomycetales; family Bifidobacteriaceae; genus Bifidobacterium; species Bifidobacterium pullorum_B. Next base: position 320,402 of record NZ_JGYX01000001.1, on the reverse strand, counting down.
TGACCACGCTCCGACGTCTGCTGGCCGATGATCCGCTGGGGGTGACCTCGCTGCTGCGACCGGAGGGCGGCTGGAACGTGCTGCTGCGCGTGCCGTCCGTCATCGATGAGAACGAGCTGGTGCTGCGGATGATCGCCGACCATCGGCTGACCGGCCAGCCGGGATATTTCTTCGATATGGCGTCGAACGGGTACCTGGCGGTTTCGCTGCTGCCGGAGCCCGACGAGTTCGCACGCAATATCCGCGCGGTGCTGGATACCGTGGCCGATATGATGGCGTAACCCATCCGACGGCATGGTCCGGCGGGATATACCAGTGCGGTTACCGTTGCGCCTTGGCGGCCTCGAACTTGGCTCGGACCAGATCGTTGTAGAAGGCCACGGCGTCCGCCGGCGCGCCATCGAACACGATGCGGTGGTCGTCGAGCACCAGCGTGCGGTCGATGGCGTATTCGGGGCGCACGATCATCTCGGTGTCATGCGTGGCGAACACGACCTGCTTGTTGTATCCGAACAGGGCCTTGGCCACATGCGCGGTGCCGATCTCGTCCAAACCCTTGGTCGGCTCGTCGGCCACAATAGCCGCGGGGGAGAAGCTCAGCGCGGAGGCGATGGCCAGCAGATGCCGTTTCTCGGAATCCAGCGCCGAGGCGGGCTGTCGCGAGACATCCGCCAGACCGAAATGGGCGAACAGGTTGCCGATGATCGCCTGCCGTTCCGACTCGGGCACCTTGTGCTTCTTCAGCGCCTCGTCGATGGCCTCGGCGATGGTGGCCGCCTTGTAGTAGCTGTTCGGGATCTCCTCGCGCCGCACCCGGCCGACGATGGCCTCGATGCGTTTCAGGTCGCGCTTGACGGCGGGATCCAGCGATTCCTCGCCGCCTGCGATGTTCACGGTGCCGCTCGTGGCGGTCAGTGCGCCGTCGAGCAGTTTGAGCAGCGTGGTCTTGCCGGACCCGTTCAGGCCGATGACGGCCACGCGCCGCTCGGTGATGGTCAACGAGGTCGGTTCCAGACCGACATTGCCGTCATCGTACGTGTATCCGGCATCGGCCAGCGTGAACGTGAGCGCACTCGGAGCGGGGGGCGGTCGGCTTGCGGCCCATCAAAGCGTCAAACAATCCCATAGGCGACCATTGTACCGACGCAAGGTTGCGTGAATGTGCAGGATTGCGGGATCAGGCGAAGTAGAAGCCCTTGAAGTCGTATTCGTAGACCCGGTAGATGTAGCTCGTGTTGAGCTTCATGCGGTACTGCGCTAGCAGCTCCCCGGTCGATTCGTCGTATACGCCGAACAGCCCCTGCAGGCCGGAGTCGATGAGCACCCGCCCGCCATCGAGCTCCTGCGCCGAGCTGACCAGCGGCGAATACGGCACGTCGAAGGCGTTGACCTCGGTGTAGGTGCCGGCGTTCTCGTCGACCAGATACCGACGGTACTGCGAGTAGGCCCCCTCGGTGGCGATGCTGTACTTGGTCACGATGCCGTCGATCACGGTCCAGTCGAAATCCGGCCGCGTCTGCGCCGAACCGTAGTTGTTGTCGAACATGTACAGATAGTACTGGCCGTCCGACAGCGCCGGATCGTCCACGTAGGTGATCGAATGCTGGCCGCCGGTGTCGGGGAAGTCGCCCACCTTGGTCAGGAAGTCATCCTCCTGCGGCGTGCCCGCCCATACCGAGGGTTCGCCGATCATGTAGCCGAGCGTCGGCGTGCCTTCCAGATCGTCGATCTTGATGATGGTGGAGGTCTCGCGCGCCGACAGCAGCGCCGATCCGTCCGGCAGCATCTGGATGGTGTTGAAATGGATCCAATCCCATTTGCCGGTCGCCGAAAGATCCGACTCGTCGATGCCCGCGTGGTCGGTGGACATCTTGTATTCGGGGAACATGTCACCCATGTCCAGCAGCGGCGTCACCTTGCCGGTGTCCGTGTCCAGCTTGACGATCTGGTCCTGCACGCAACCGTCGCTGCGGTTGAGCTCGGTGGCCAGCAGCACCAGGTTCTGGTCGGCGTCGAACGCGTAATCGTGGTGCAGGATGTACCTGTCTCCCAGGTCCAGGATCTTGACGAGCCGCCCGAGCCGGTCCATCGCCGCCATCTTCTCGGTGGACGCGGAGAACCACATCAGGCCGTCGTCGTCGAACAGCAGGCGATGGCTGCGGTAGAACAGGATCGGCACCTCGCCGCGCAGCACGCCGTTGGCGTCGTAGTAGAACATGAAGTCCTGATCGTCGCTGTCGTTGCCCAGGATCGCGTACAGGCCGTTGCCCAGATCGGCGCCCTCGTCCGGCTGGACCGGCTGCTCCAGCCGCACCTCCTCGGTGCCGAGCAGGCCCAGTCCCTCACGTTCGATGACGCGTTCGGTGGTGCCGCCCGTCTCGTCGGTGATGGTCAGCGTGATCGTGTTCGTCACGTCGGGCAGCAGGCCGAGCACCAGGAACTCGTGCTCGGTCGTGGCCCCGTCGACGCCCTCGTAGGCGTCCGCGGAGAAGTCCGGGTAGCCCTCGGCCGCCACCGTGTAGCTGACGGTCGCCGGCTGTTCGGTGGTGAAATAGACGTACAGCGAGCGCGTATTCGTGGCGTAGGGGTCGTCCTTGACGTAGATGTCGTCGATGGTGCGGGGCTCCTCGTCACGTTCGGCGATGAGCTGTTCCTGCCGCATCTGCTGGAAATCGGCGGTGTAGACGTTCTCGATCAGCGCGTTGAGCCGCTCGATGCGGGTCTGTCGGACGGTTGCGGTGACGTCGGGCTGCGGCAGCAGGCAGAGCAGGGCGACGACGATGACCGCGATCGCGGCGAGGATCCAGCGCAGCGTACGGGGGTGCAGGCGTGTGGTGAAACGGCTCATCGGATGACTGGCCTTCCGTTCCTAGACATGACGACTGATGTGTTGGATACGTGGCACTGTTATACGCCGATAACCTGACGAATCGCCCGCGATTGTCCAATACGCGGCTGGAAGCGCCGTCAGAGCAGTGTGAACCAGGAGCGTATGGTGTGGTACAACCCGGAGTTCACTCCGATGAGGGCGTCGTCGCGCCCGGGTACGAAGAACCCGAGGAGAGTGACGGCGAGGGTGGCCAGCAGGATGAGCAGGATGAGCAGACGGCGCAGTCGCAGCGCCGGAGCGTGGGAGTCCACGGCGCCGGTGATGACGAGGAAGGCGGGCAGCGCGGCCAACGCCAGCAGCCAGGCGAAGTCGATCATATACCGCCAACCGAGGCCGCCCTCCCACGCGTCGAACGCCAGCAGCGCCAGCCCCAGCGCCAATCCGCAGGCCAGCAGGCCCCAACAGCCGCTGCCGCGCAGCCGGCGGCGCAGGAACGGCAACACGAAGGCCAGCATCAGCAGCGGGCAGAGCATGAACAGGCCGCCGATCATCTCCTCCGCATACGCCCAGGAAGGCAGCGGCGTGGGCGATAGCGCCAGGAACGGGAACCCTGCCGTGAACCGCAGCGGCAGGAACAGATAGTAGGCCATCAGCAGCGGGAAGGTGTCCGGCGCGGGCGTGAAGCGCGTCATATCGGTGACCGTGAACTGGTAGCTGTTGCCGAAGTCCAGCGGGGAACCGAACCGGGCGGCGTTATAGGCCAGCAGCGGCAGCACGATGCACACCGCCGGCACCAGCACCGCCAACGGCATACGCAGCGCTTGCCACACGCCGATCGACCGCTGCCGGATACCGGCATACAGCGCCTTGAGCTGCGGCCAGAACAGTGGGATCCCCAGCAGCGCCACCAGCGCGAACGTGGGGCGGCACCCCAGGTTCGCGGCGATGCACAGCGCCCCGCCGGCCAGATGCCCCAGCTTCAACGGCGCGTCGTCGGGCCGTGCTGGACGACGGCGAGGCATCGAGGCCCCCAGCCACAGCCACAACCCCAGCGTGGACAGCAGCAGCGAGGCGGCGCAGGGGATCGAGTAGAAATTGGTGCGGAACCACAGGTACGGCGCGTTCGACCCCACCAGCACGAACACGATCGCCATCGACGTGGCGGCCAGCGAGGTGTGCGGCGCGATACGCCGGATCAGACGGATCGTCAGCAGACAGGCGAACACCAGCACGCCGAGCATCAGCACCAGCTCGGCCGCGCCCGACGGCAGCATCCGCCCCGTGGCCAGCTGATAGGGCACGAACAGCAGCACCGCCGGCAGCACGCCGAAATACGAGTACCAGTGCCCGTCGTAATACGCGTAATCCCAGAACAGCTGCACGCCATCGGCCAGCAGCCGGCTGCGCGTGGCCGCATCGTACGGATTGTCCACGGCCTGCAACGCCGGATCCACCGGCAGATCCACCCATACGCGCCCATGAATCAACGCGTCGGCCACCCGGCCGTACTGTTCGAAGTCATAGGTGTACGCGTTCGGCTTGCTGAAACTGAGCGCGGTCGGATCCGAGGCCAACTGCGCTGACAGCTGCACGGCCACCGGCACCAGCGTCGCCGCCGCGGCCGCCGCCATCACCGCGGCGAACGCCAGCCGCTGCCTGCGACTCGACGGATCCAACGTGATCCGCCACAGCCGCGAACCGGGCCGCCACAACGCCACCAGCAGCGCAATCGCCGCCATCACGGTCACGCGCAGCCAATCGAAGGAGAACGGCACACGCACATTGGCATGAACCGCGGCGATCGGCACCGCCGATCCGGCCGATTCGGCGATCCACAGCCGCACGGTGTCATTCGCCCGCACCTTCAGATACAGGGAGCGCGGCGCGTTGACCGCCACCGAGGTCATCCGTCCCGCATGCCCGTCGCCGTCGGCGCGCACGTACACCGTCCGATAGGGGGCGTCCGCCGCGTCCGCCGCCGCGAGCACCTCCCCGGGCACCGGGTCGATGCGAATATAGGAGGACGTGCCGTCGGCGGGCACATCCAGATACGCCCGGGTCTGGTCGGTGACCACCAGCATGCCGTCCTCGCGGCGCTCCAGGCCCGGCCCCATGGCATTCGACGCCGACGCCGTGTCCGTACTGGCGGCCAACGTGGTCCAGAACGGCAGGTTGGCCGCCACGCATTCCAGGCAGGCGATGACCACGGCCACGATCAGAACGGCCAGCAACGGGCGGCGGTGTCGGGAAGAGTTCACCCGATTATTCTAACGGCTTCATGTCTGAGTGAATTGGGAGAATGACAACCATGTCTTCATTCAACTCCCGATCGCACGGCCTTGCGCGGGCGCGTCATGGCGTGCGCACGGTCCTTGAGATGCTCCGTACCCTGGCCGGCTCCGTAACGGGGAACCGCCCGCATGGTGCGCCGCAGGGCAACGCCTTCGACAAGGCGGTCCGCTCGCCCGAGGACATGCTGGGGGAGTTGAAGCGGCAGGCGATGACGCTCACGCCGCTGGTCAAGCGCCGGCTGTTCGACGGCTTCGACGGCGTGCCGGAGAAGCTGCGCCTGGGCTGGGCGCAACTGCCCGGCGACGGGTCCAGGTCGTTTTCGCTCGGCGTGTTCGTGGGGCGTGACCGGTTCTGCCAGATCGCGCTCGCCGACGCGCAGGGGCGCGTGTTCGTGGGCGACGATCCGAGGATGGACACCCACGGCATGGAGCCCCGGTTCATGTTCAGCCGGGAGGAGGAAGTGGCGCTGCCGCCTGTTCCGGGGCGTGGCCGGAACCGGGGGAACCGTCGGGCGATCCGCGGCGGCGTCGTGGGGCGTGACGCGCACGGGCGGATGATGTGGCTGGCCGCATGGCTGAAATCCGGCAACCGGTACACGCTCGAACAGATGCGCGCGAACCTGCCCGAGTCCATGCGCCGCGACCTGGAATACCGTGACGCGATCGCCATCGCGTTCTTCGCCGCGTACATGCTGCCGCAGATGCAGGGGCTGCTGCTGGGATTCGGCTCGGGCAACATCTTCCGCAGGCTCAACCGCGAGGCGCCGATGGGGGCGATCCGCCGTTCCCTGCGCGACACGATGGAGGCCCGCGCACACGGGTTGCGCGCCTCCGGGCTAGAGGACCACTTCGCCGACCTGATGCGCGAGGCCGGCGTGCTGGACGCCACGACGGGACTGGAGGCCGTGCACGGCGCCGAACCGCTGCACCTGTACACCTCCACCTATTCCGGGTGCTACTTCTTCGCATGGGACGCCACGATGACGTTCGGCCCGGTGCTCAAATCCCTGAAGATCGAAGGCAACCTCAACCGGTTCGCCGCGGTGAGCGCCTGGCTGGAACGCAACGCCCGCCTGGGCCTGCAGCCCACGGAGGACACGGTCACCCGGGCCCAGGCCGCGCAGATTGATATGGCGCTGCTCCACGATCCGGCCCTCATCGCCCTGCACAACGCCGACGGCGATGACATCGACATCGACCCGTTGCACGACGACGGCATCGCCGCGGTCGTGCGACTGGTGGAGGAGGCGCGCTCCCTCGCCGTCGAGATCGGCGCGAAGCACCCCGACCCCGCGCAGACCGCTCACGAACCCGGGCAGGGGTCCGAGCCGACGGACGCCGACGGATCGGAATGGGTGTACCGGCAGACCATGTCGCTGCTGCTGCGCCGGCTGCGCCTGCCGTACCGGTTCGACGCGGAGATCCGCTCGAACCTCGCCGAGGGCAACGTGGCCATCGCGTTCACGACCGCCGGCGCCTCGATGATGCCGGAAAGCCGGTATGACGCCGACCGGCACGGCTGGGTGGCGATCGACGAGCACCAGCGCGCCGCGATGAGCTCCGCGTACAACCTGCGCGTGGGTCTGATGATCGCCGCACTGAGCTTCGGCGCCGACAGCCGTGTGAGACGGGTGTCGCTGCACATCGATTCGATCGGCCTGGAGGAGGCCGTGGCCGAACAGGACAGCGCCATCAGCGAACTGATGAGCCAGGCGCTGCACATGTTCGAACGCATCCGCACCTCGGAGGCCGGGCTGGGCGGTGCTAAGGGCGATCCGAAGGACGGCGATGTGCACGGCGACCCCGCGCGCCGGCATATCCTGCAATCCGACGATCCTCTGGAGCAGCCCGACGCCGTCGACGCCCCCGGCCAGCATCCGGCGGCGGAGGGCGAGGAGACGCAACAGGCGGACGAGTCGAATATCGACGCGCAGTTCGAGGACCTGATGCGCGGCGTGGACATCGACGAGATGATGTTCGCCGCGCCCGAGGATGTGCAGGACGCCAGCGGCGTGGCGGAGGCCACCGACATCGCCGACGACGGGGGCGACGGCGATCCGCTGGAGGCATTGCGGCGCAATCCGACCGTGCGCAACCTGGTGACGGTCACGTTCGAACGCGACGATTTCCTCGCGCTGCTGCGCCGCGACGGGCTCAACCATCCGTTGGAGACCTACCGGCGCTTCGACGCGGTGCTGGACGTCGACGTCGATGGGGGACTGCGGCCGGTGGACGCGCAGTTCGACCTGCGTGACAGCCGGTTCTCCCCGGTCGGATCCCAGGAGGAGCCCGAACTGGCCGAGGCGGTGTTCGCCAGGCCCGTGGCCCGCATCCTGGGCACCCGTGACGTGACGGGCCTGTCGATCCAGCGCGCCGACCTGCTGCAGCGCGGCGTGGCGGAGTTCCACCGGCTCGCCGCGGACGGCTCGATGCCGACCGTGGCCAAGGCGCAGCAGGCGATGGCGCTGATCGAACGCATCGACGACCCCGAACTGACCGCATTGGCCCCGCAGGTGACCAGCGCCCTGATCGACGGCACGGACACCCCCGATTTCGAGTTCAGCCTGTCGTCCGACCTGGACGCCGAACGGCTCAAGGCGCGAGACCTGCTGTTCTCCGGCCGCGCCGAGCAGGCGATCGGGACGGCCGAAGCGGCGCTCGCGCATGTCGAATCGCTGTTCGCCGCGGTGGACGGCGTGCCCCGGTACTTCAACTCGTATGCGGAGCGCGTGGTGTACAACCGCCTGTTCGCCACGCCGGGGGAGCGCACGGTGCTCATCCCGGACAACGTGTTCTACACGCATATGGAATTGGCCGACATCCTCTCCCAGCTCAAGGGCGTGGAGGCGGCGCTGCCGCATCTGAACGCGATGGTCTCCTACGCGCCCGCCTACTCGTTGTCGCACATGAAGCTGGCCGTGCAGCTGGCTCGCAACGAGGATTGGGATTCGGCGCGCGCCGCCTGCCTGAACGCGTTGCGCGTGGCCTTGGACCGCGACGACGCCGCGTTCGCCTACTACCGGTTCGCCTACGCCGAATGGATGCGCGACCAGTTCGAGGTGGCCGCGGCCGCCTACCTGATGAGCGAGCGCATCGCGCCGGGTCGGATCGGCGCGTTGGACGCCGAGCTGAACGAGCTGCTCGCCCGGGCCCACTCGCAGTGCCTGAACGTGCCCGAAGGCGTGGAGGAGGCGGCCAAGGCGCTGGCCGACCATGGCCTGCCGGTATGGCCGCACACCGAGGTCGCCTCGATCGTGCGCAAGGCGGCCCGCGTATGCGTGGACCAGGGCATGTTCGTGCCGGCCCGCACGCTGTCCGTGGCGGCGGCGCGCATGGACGACACGGGCCATGACGGCATCGACGTGGTTCAGGCCCAGTTCCTGCGCTCCCTGAGTTCCTGAACGTCGGGCGGCTTTCCGGTGCCGTCCGGCGGGCCGGGGGTCGTTAGAATCGAATGAGTATCGAACAGTCTAGACGCGGGGAGCAACGATGAGCAGGACGCCTTCCAGCCCTGAATCCGAACAGCTGGCGTGGGATTTCGACGTTGTCGACGGCTCGGAGCAGACGCCGGCCGAAGCGGAGGTACCGACCGGCGCCGCAGCGTTCGCCCCCGGGTCGGAGGCCTGGATCGGCGCGCTGCAGGCGAACGACGCGGACGCGATGCGGCTGTCCGCGCTGGATGCGTCCGCGTTGGACGCGGACGATGCGGCCCGGCTGTGGGCCAAGGTGGCCGCGTGGGTGGAGTCCGACCAGATCGCCTACTACATCGACGATGCGCCGGTGTCCTCCGACGCCGCCTACGATGCGCGCATGCGCTGCCTGAAGGCGTTGGAGGCGGCGTTCCCCTCGCTGGATTCGCCGCAGTCGCCCACGCACCGCGTCGGGGGCACGTTCTCGAACGAGTTCGCCTCGGTCCGACATCCCTCGCGCATGATGAGCCTGGACGACGTGTTCTCGATCGAGGAGCTGCGTGACTGGTACGACGGCGTGCGCCGCGACCTGGACTGGCCCGAGGGCCGGGCGCTGCCGATGAGCTGCGAGGTCAAGATCGACGGCCTGGCGCTGAACCTCATCTACCGCGGCGGCGTGCTCGAACAGGGACTGACCCGCGGCGACGGTGTGACCGGCGAGGACATCACGCTGAACGTGCGCACCATCGCCTCGATCCCGCAGACCCTGGGCGGCGATTCCTCGGACGTCCCCGACTTCGTGGAGATCCGCGGCGAGGTGTTCATGCGGTGGGACGACTTCCGGGCCCTGAACGATGAGAACGCGGACGCGGGACGTGCGCCGTTCGCCAATCCGCGGAACGCCGCGGCCGGATCGCTGCGGCAGAAGGACCCGCGCATCACCGCCACGCGTCGCCTGAGCTTCTATGCGCACGGCATCGGCCGACTCGACTGGGGCGCCGGACGCGCCGCCGGCTCGCACGACGAGATCGCCGACCAGTCGCAGGCCTACGACCTGTACCGCAAGTGGGGCATCCCCGTCTCCCCGCACAACCGCACCGTCTCCACCTTCGACGAGGTCCTGGAGATGATCGACTACTACGGCGAACACCGCGGCGACATCGAACACGCGCTCGACGGCATCGTGGTCAAGGTCGACGACCTGGCGCTGCAGCGCGCGCTGGGGGCCACCTCGCGCGCCCCGCGCTGGGCGGTCGCCTACAAATACCCGCCGGAGGAGGTCAACACCGAACTGCTCGACATCACCGTGCAGGTCGGCCGCACCGGCCGCGTCACGCCGGTCGCCATCCTGAAACCCGTGCATGTGGCCGGCTCCACCGTGGCCCGCACGACCCTGCACAACCCCTTCGAGGTCAAACGCAAGGGCGTGCTCATCGGGGACACGGTCGTCGTGCGCAAGGCCGGCGACGTGATCCCCGAACTGGTCGGACCGGTGCTGGAACGCCGCAAAGGGCGCGAGGAGCGGCTGCGCGAATTCGTCATGCCGGAGCGCTGCCCCTCCTGCGGGGCCAGACTCGCCCCGGCCAAGGAGGGCGACAAGGACATTCGCTGCCCGAATGTGGAGAGCTGCCCGGCGCAGCTGACCGAACGCATCATCAACCTGGCCTCGCGCAAGGCCTTCGACATCGAACACCTGGGCGATCAGAGCGCCATCGCCCTGACCAATCCCGAGGAGAACCGCCCCGATGCGGTGGAGCTGTATGCCCCGCACCTGGGCGGGACCCGGCACGAGATCGTGGTGGCGCCCGGCGAGGAACCGGCCGACTACGAGCCGGTTCCGGGTCTGACGCTGCCGCCGGCGCAGACCCCCGTGCTGACCAGCGAGGCCGGACTGTTCGACCTGAACGTGGACGACCTGCGCGACGTGCGCGTCTGGCGCGAGATCCCGATCATCGAGGTGCGCGAAAGCGTCGGAGCGAACGGCGCGCGCAAGAAGGTGCGCAAGCGCATCGGCGGCAGCGGACTGTGGTACCAGACCGAGGCGTTCTGGACCGCGCCGGCCCCCGCCCGGAAGCTCACCGCCAAACAATTGGCCGAACGGGAGAGCGCGTCGGAAAACACGGACGGGTATACCGGGGAGCCGACGGATGCGGAGAGCCGCGCCGACCGCGCAGGGGCGACGACGTATCCGGGGTACGACGTGCCATCCGATGCGGTTGTCGTGCGCACGGAGACGAAGGGGACGGGCGTCCAGCCGATCATCACCAGGCCGATGGAGAACACGCGCAAGATGCTCGACGAGATCGAGAAGGCCCGACATGCGGACCTGTGGCGCGTGCTCGTGGCGTTGTCGATCCGACGCCTGGGCCCGCCCACCGCGCGGCTGGTCGCCTCCGCGTTCGGCTCGCTCGACGCGATCGCGAACGCCACCGCGGAGGACCTCTCGCAGATCGACGGCATCGGCCCGGAGATCGCCGAATCGGTGGTGCACTGGTTCGCCGCGGCACGCGAGGACGGCGACTGGCGCGGCGCGATCCTGAAGGCGTGGCGCGCGGCCGGCGTCGGCACCACTGTGGAGACCAACGACCTGCCGCAGACCCTGACCGGCAAGACCGTGGTGGTCACCGGCTCGCTCGAGGACTTCTCGCGCGACTCCGCCAAGGAGGCAATCATCGCCCGCGGCGGCAAGGCGGCCGGATCGGTCAGCAGGAAGACCGACTACGTCGTCGTCGGCGCGAACGCCGGATCCAAGGCCGCCAAGGCCGAGGAACTGGGGCTGCCGATGCTCGACGAGGACGGCTTCAAGCGACTGCTGGAAACCGGCGAGGCGTGACCGCCGCAGATGATGCGCCGGATCGGTCGATCCGGCGCGGGTCGCCGCCACGGCCAACGGTCGCGGGTTATGCTGAAGGAAGACGTCGGCTCGCGGGATGAGCCCATGGTGTGCAAGGAGGTTGCCATGAAGGTCGTGATCATCGGAGGCGTGGCGGCAGGCGCCACCGCGGCGACGCGTCTGCGCCGGTTGGACGAGCGGGCCGAGATCGTCATGCTCGACAAGGGGCCGCACGTCTCGTTCTCCAATTGCAGCCTGCCGTTCCGCCTGAGCGGCACCGTCGACAGCACCGGCAAACTCGTCATGATGACCCCGCAGGCCTTCGCCGCACGGTACCGCATCGGCGCGCGCGTCAACAGCGAGGCCGTCGCCATCGACCGCGACTCGCGCACCGTCCGCGTCCGGAACCTGACCGACGGCACCGAGTACGACGAGTCGTACGACAAACTCATCCTCTCGCCGGGCGCACGGGCCATCGTCCCGCCCATCCCCGGCGTCGACCAGGCCGACGTGTTCACGCTGAAAACCGTCACCGACGTCGACCGTCTGCACACGTTCCTGACCGAACGCGGCGTGACGCGCGTCAGCGTGGTCGGCGGCGGGTTCATCGGCGTGGAGGCCGCGGTCAACCTCGTCGAAGCGGGGTATCAGGTCTCGCTGGTGGAGGCCGCACCGCAGATCCTGAACACCTTCGACCAAGACATGGTCCAGATCCTGCACAAGGCCCTGCTCGACCACGGCGTGAACCTCATCGTCGGCGACCAGGTGACCCGCTGCGAGGGCAACGACCTGACCCTGGCCTCCGGGCGCGTAATCGAAGGACAGGCCGTCGTCATGGCCGTCGGCATCCGGCCGGACACGGCGCTCGCCGCCGACGCCGGACTGGACGTGAACGGGCGCGGGGCGATCCTGACCGACGCCTCCTACCGGACGAACGACCCGGACATCTACGCGATCGGCGACGCCATCGAGGTCACGAACGCGCTGACCCATCGCCCGATGATGCTCCAGCTCGCCGGACCCGCGCAGAAGCAAGCGCGGCAGGTCGCCGACCACATCTGCGGCCGCGCCGTGCGCAACACCGGATACATCGGATCCAACTGCATCAAGGTGTTCGAATGGAACGCGGCCGGCACCGGGCTGACCGCCGCGCAGTGCGAGCGCGAGGGGCTGCGCTACGACTACGCGTACGTCATCCCGCAGGACAAGGTCTCGCTGATGCCGGACTCGCGGCCGCTGCATGTCAAGCTGATCTTCGAGGTGCCGACCGGACGCGTGCTCGGCGCGCAGGCCATCGGGCAGGGGGATGCCGCCAAACGCATCGACGTGGTGGCCACGGCCATCAAGTTCGGCGCCGTCGTGGACGATCTGCGCGACCTGGAACTGTGCTACGCGCCGCCGTTCTCCAACGCCAAGGACCCGGTCAACGTGGCCGCGCTCGTGGCCGGCAACCTGCTGGGCGGCGACTACCGGCAGACCCATGTGGACCAGGCGCGCGCACTCGTGGAATCCGGGGCGACGATCATCGACGTGCGCGAACCCGGTGCCTTCGCCAAGGGCCATCTCAAGGGCGCTGTCAATATCCCGCTCACGCAGATGCGCGGGCGGCTGGACGAGATCCCCACCGACCGGCCGGTGTACCTGAACTGCCGATCATCGCAGACCAGCTACAACGCCGTCCGCCTGCTGCAGGGGCACGGGTTCACGAATGTGGTCAACCTGGGCGGCAGCATGCTCGGCATCAGCCTGTACGAATACTTCACCGACGTCACCACCGGCCGCGAGCCGATCGTGACCGCCTACTGCTTCGACTGAACCAGCGCACGGCGCTCCCGCCGGCCTGGCCGACACGGCGGGGCGTCGCTCTGGCATGGCGTGCGATCGCACGCTAGGGTGGAAGCATGCCCAAGCAGCGGCCGACGCGAGGAGGAGCCATGGAACGGATCGAAGCCGACATCTACGACCGGCTGAGCAAGGTCATCGACCCCGAACTGGGGCGGTCGATCACCGAACTGGGCATGATCCCGGCGATTGAGGTCACGCCCGCCGCGGATGGCGTCTATGACGTGACCGTGCACGTGGAACTTACCGTGGAGGGCTGCCCGCTGTCGGATGCGATCACCCATCGGATCAATGCGGCAGTCGCCTCTTATCCGGACGCCGATCTGATCCCGCATATCGAGGTCTCCACGATGGACGACGACAAACTCGCCGAGCTCGTGAACAGACTCAAGGCGGAACGGCGGCAGAACCCGTTCACCAAGCCGGACAGCAAGACCCGCATCTTCGCCATCGCCTCCGGCAAGGGCGGCGTCGGCAAATCGTCGGTCACCGCCAACCTGGCCGCCACATTCGCCGCGCTCGGCTATGACACGGCCGCCATCGACGCCGACATCTACGGATTCTCCCTGCCGGGTCTGTTCGGCGTGCACTCGCAGCCGACCAATCTCAACGGCATGCTGATGCCCGTGACCGCATGGGGCGTCAAGTTGATCTCCATCGGCATGTTCGCCGGGGCCGACCGGGCGATCCTGTGGCGCGGACCCAGACTGCAGCGCTCCCTGGAACAGTTCCTCTCCGACGTATGGTGGGGAGAACCGGACGTGCTGCTGCTCGACCTGGCGCCCGGCACCGGCGACATGGCGATCTCGGTGGCGCAGACCCTGCCGAACGCGGAACTGGTCGTCGTCACCACCCCGCAGCCCAGCGCCTCCGACGTGGCCGTGCGCTCCGGACTGGTGGCGTTGCAGGTGCCGATGACGGTGCGCGGCGTGGTCGAGAACATGAGCTGGTTCGACTACAAGGGCGAGCGGCTGGAGATCTTCGGCAACGGCGGCGGCGAGCGCGTCTCCGATCAGCTGACCCGGGCGCTGGGCTATGACGTGCCGCTGATGGGCCGGCTGCCGCTGGTCCCCGAGATCCGTGAGACCGGCGAGTCGGGGCGTCCCGCCGTGCTCAACAGGGACGGCTCCCTGAGGACCGACGGCCTGGGCCGCATCTTCAAGTCCGTGGCCGAGCGCCTGATGGCCTAGGGGCTTGGCCCGGCCGGTATTGGCGATTCCGTCATCGGCGGCTATATACTGGAGGGCGGTATGTCGGATGGCCTCCCCATATGCCAAGGAGGCTCAGCGGAAGGATGATCGGGACATTGCTCAGCCGATAGGATGACTGTTGCGGATGGCGATGCGCATTGTGGCGCGCCGCCGCACCCATCCTATGCCTTCAGCAGTCGCCATCGACCCTATCCGTTTGCGGCGCGCCCGAGAGGAACACCATGGCGCAACCCATCATGCTGACACTATCCCATATCGACTTCACCTATCCGGGTACCCCCGAGCCGCTGTTTGAGGACATCTCGGTCTCCTTCCCCCAAGGGTGGACCGCCGTGCTCGGCGACAACGGCATCGGCAAATCGACCCTGGCCGCCATCGCCACCGGACGCCTTGCCCCCGATGCGGGGATTCCGGGGCATCGGCGTGCTCATCTCGCACGACGCGGACCTGATCGACGCCACCTGCGGACGGAGCCTGATATTCGAGCGCAGGCACGTCGGCCATCGCAACGTGACCGTGGCCAACGTCTATCAGGGCGGCTATACGCAGGCCAACGCCCAGCGGCGGGCCAACGATGAGCGCGACGCCGGGCTGCTGCGGTCCGCCCGCCGCGAGCACGAGCGGCTGTGCGGCGCGCAGGCCGAACGTTTCCGGCAGGTCCAGCATGCGAACGCGGCCAGGGACAACGGCGGCCGACGCATCGACCCCAAGGATCACGATGCGCGCGGCGCCCTGCATCTGGCCAAGGCCACGAGTCTGGACTCCGGCGCGTCGCGGGCCTACGCCCAGCTGAATGGACGCATCGCCGCCGCCGAACGCAAGGCCGCATCGCTGAGCGTCGCGGCCAAGCGATACGACGGCGACATCTGGATGGACGCCGCGCCCAGCCACCGTGCGGAACTGATACGGATCGGCCCCGGCGTCGTGAGGTTCGGGGACACGACACCCATCGATGACGAGGCGTTGGCGGACGACCGGACACCGCGTCCGGACGGCTCTCCCGATTGTGCGGGGGAATGCTCGCATCTGCACGTCGATGGCGGACTGTGGCGCGTCTCGGCGGAGGGCGACGACCATGACCGTGCCGGAGGCATCGTGGGCGTGCGCATCCCGTTGCTGAGCGTCGGTCCGCGCGACCATATCGGTCTGACCGGTCCGAACGGGTTGGGCAAGTCCACAATCATCGGGGCGCTGCTGCGGGCGGCCGCCGACGTGCGGACGCTGAGCATCGCCCAGAACACGACCAGCGACGACGCACGGCGCGCGATGACGCGACTGACAGGGTTGCCGGCTGAGCAGCGCGCCCGGGTGCTGTCGTCGGTCGCCCAGCTGAACGCCGACCCGGACAAGCTGCTGACGGGGGAGAACCCCTCGCCCGGCGAGCTGCGCAAGCTGCTGCTCTGCCTGGGGCTGCTCGACCGGCCGGAACTGATCGTGATGGACGAGCCGACCAACCACCTGGACCTGGGCTCCAAGGAGGCGCTGGCCAGAGTGCTCGCCGACTATCCGGGCGCGTTGATCGTCGTCTCGCACGAGCGGTGGTTCATCGAACGGGTTGTCTCATAGTGTGAGATGATTTACGGTTCGGGCTTCGCATAGGTGCGAATCGGATTGGGTACTCGCGCGAACAAAAGGCCCCGGCTCATCCAGCCGGGGCCTTTTGCTGAGCGAATCACGCTACAGGTCAGATGTGGAAGTAGAGCTCGTATTCCAGCGGGGTCGGAACCAGGCGAGCCTGATCGATCTCGCCACGCTTCAGGTCGATCCACGTCTCGATCAGATCGTCGGTGAACACGTCACCGGCGGTCAGGAAGTCGTGATCCTCCTCCAGCGCGTCCATCGCCTCGGCGAGCGAGCTCGGCACCTGCTTGATGCCGGCATGCTCCTCCGGCGGCAGCTCGTACAGATCCTTATCCACCGGAGCCGGCGGTTCGATGTGGTTGAGGATACCGTCCAGACCGGCCATGAGCTGGGCCGAGAACGCCAGGAACGGGTTGGAGGACGGATCCGGCGCGCGGAACTCGATGCGCTTGGCGGCGGGGGAGGTGCCGGCCAGCGGGATGCGGATGGCGGCCGAACGGTTGCGGGCCGAGTACACCAGGTTGACCGGCGCCTCGAAGCCCGGGACCAGACGGTGGTAGGAGTTCAGCGACGGGTTGGTGAACGCCAGCACCGACGACGAATGCTTGATCAGGCCGCCGATGTACCAGCGGGCGAGATCGGACAGACCGCCGTAGCCCTGCTCGTCGTAGAACAGCGGCTTGCCGTCCTTCCACAGCGACTGATGGCAGTGCATGCCGGTGCCGTTGTCGCCGGCGATCGGCTTGGGCATGAAGGTGGCGGCCTTGCCCGCCAGGAACGCGGTCTCATGGACCACATACTTGTACTTCATCAGATCGTCGCCGGCGTGCTGCAGCGAGTTGAAGCGGTAGTTGATCTCCTGCTGGCCGGCGCCCGCCACCTCGTGGTGCGAACGCTCAAGCACCAGCCCGACCTTCTGCAGGTTGGCGACCATGTCATCGCGCAGATCCTGGGTGTGGTCGCACGGTGGCACCGGGAAGTAGCCGCGCTTGACGCGGTTCTTGAACCCGATGTTCGGGGTGCCGTCCTCTTCCACATCGTTGCCGGTGTTCCACGGGGCCTCGACGGAGTCGACCTCGTAGAAGGAGCGCTGCATCGAGTTCTCGAAACGCACCTTGTCGAAGATGAAGAACTCGGCCTCGGGGGCGAAGTACGCCACGTCGGCGATGCCGGTGGCCTTCAGATAGGCCTCGGCCTTGGCGGCGACCTGACGCGGGTCACGCGAATACGGTTCGTCGGTCAGCGGGTCGACGATCGAGAACGCCACGTTCAGGGTCTTATGCTTGCGGAACGGATCGATGTACGCGGTCTCGACGTCCGGCACGAGCTTCATATCGGACTCGTTGATGGCCTGGAAGCCTTCCACCGAGGAGCCGTCGAACGGCATGCCCTCGTCGAAGGCATCCTTGAGGAACTCGCTCGCGGGCACCGTGAAGTGCTGCTGGACGCCGATGAGATCGGTGAAACGGACGGAGACGTATTCCACGCCCTCCTGGTTGATCAGCGCCTCGGCATCGGCCTTGGTCTTGATTGCAGTCACTGGACCGCTCCTTTCACATGGGATGGTTACGAGTTCCAAGTGTAGAAGATATGGTTTCGCGTATGCGCCCATTGGGTTACGGGAATGTTTCGTGCCGGCGCGCAAGAGGGGTATGCCGAGGGCGGATAGCGGGCGATCCGATGCTAATTTGAGGTATATCAGGCCTGGAAAGGAGAGGAGGGACGGATGACCCAGGAACGCTACGACGTGACCGGCATGACCTGTGCGGCGTGCCAGGCGCATGTCCAGAAGGCGGTCAACGCGCTGCCGGGTGTCCGGCAGGTGTCGGTGAACCTGCTGACGAACAGCATGACCGTTGAGTACGACGAGTCGGATCTGAACAGCCACCAGATCGTGCAGGCGGTGGAGCAGGCCGGGTACGGTGCCGCCCTCCGGGTCCAGGAGGCTACGGGGAAGGCGACGTCGGGGCAGACGGAGACGCCGGCGGACAGGGCGCGTCGGCAGTACCGCGCGATGCGCCGCCGCGTGATCTGGTCCTTCGTGTTCGCGGTGCCCCTGTTCTACCTGGCGATGGGCCATATGATGGGCTGGCCGCTGCCGGACATCATGCTCGGCGACGGCAACGCGATGATCTACGCCTTCACCCAGTTCCTGCTGCTGTTGCCGATCCTGGCGGTGAACGCGCAATACTTCAAGGGCGGGTTCACCAGTCTGTGGCATCGCTCGCCGAACATGGACGCGCTGATCGCCCTCGGCGCGGGCGCCTCGGTGGTCTATGGCATCTACGCGCTGTACAAGATCGCGTTCGGTCTGGGCCACGGCGACATGGCGACGGTCTCCCAGTTCTCCCACGATCTGTATTTCGAGGGCGCCGGCACGATCCTGGCGTTGATCACGCTCGGCAAGTTCTTCGAGGCCCGCGCCAAGGGCCGCACCTCCGATGCGATCAATGCGCTGCTGGATCTGCGCCCTAAGCGGGCCACCATACTGCGTGACGGCGTGGAGAGCGAGATCCCCGCAGAACAGGTGCAGGCGGGCGACGTGCTGGTCGTCCGCACCGGGGAATCGATCCCGACGGATGGCGTGGTGCTGTCCGGCACCGCCTCGGTGGACGAGTCGGCGCTCACCGGCGAATCCGTGCCCGTCGACAAGCGGGTCGGAGACACGGTCATCGGGGCCACGACCAGCCGCAGCGGCTACATCACGGTGCGCGCCACCAAGGTGGGCGACGAGACTGCGCTCGCCCAGATCATCCGGTTGGTCGACGAGGCCACGAGTTCCAAGGCGCCCATCGCCAAGCTGGCCGACAAGGTGGCCGGTGTGTTCGTGCCGATCGTCATCGCAATCGCCGTCGTCGCGGCCGCGGTCTGGCTGGCCGTCGGACAGACGCCCGAATTCGCACTGACCATCGCCGTGTCCGTGCTGGTGGTCTCCTGCCCGTGCGCGCTGGGCCTGGCCACCCCCACCGCCATCATGGTCGGCACCGGACGTGGCGCGGCGAACGGCATCCTGATCAAATCCGCGGAGGCGTTGGAGATCGCGCACGGCGTGGACACGGTCGTGCTGGACAAAACCGGCACGATCACGCGGGGCGAGCCGCGCGTCACCGACGTCGTCCATCGCGCCGACGTTGCTGTGGATGATCTGCTGCGCGTCGCCGCCGCGCTGGAGCGTCCGTCCGAGCATCCGCTGGCCAAGGCCATCGTGGCCGAGGGGGAACGACGCGGCCTGACCGTCCCGAATGCCGATGGATTCGAGCAGGTCCCCGGCCAGGGCGTGCGCGGCATCGTCGACGGCAAGGAATGCCTGGGCGGTAACGCGGCGATGATGGCGGCATCCGGCATCGATATGGCTCCGGTCGAGCATGTCCGCGACCGGTTGGCCGGCGAGGGGAAGACCCCGCTGTTCTTCGCCGCCGACGGCCGCCTGCTCGGGGTGATCGCCGTGGCGGATACGGTCAAGCCGACCAGCCGTGAGGCCATCGCCGGCATGAGGGCGATGGGACTCGACGTGGTCATGCTGACCGGCGACAACGCCCGCACCGCCGAGGCGATCGGCCGACAGGTGGGCGTGGACCGCGTGGTGGCCGACGTGCTGCCGCAGGACAAGGAGCGCGAGGTGCGCCGCCTGCAGGACGAGGGCCGGAAGGTGGCGATGGTGGGCGACGGCATCAACGACGCCCCCGCGCTGGTCCGGGCCGATGTGGGGCTGGCGATCGGCGCGGGCACCGACGTGGCGATGGAATCGGCCGACATCGTGCTGATGCGCAGCGACCTCAACGACGTGCCGGCCGCCATCGAGCTGAGCCAGGCCACGATCCGCAACATCAAGCAGAACCTGTTCTGGGCATTCTTCTACAACATCATCGGCATACCAATCGCCGCCGGCTGCTGGTATGCGGCCTTCGACCTGAGGATGAACCCGATGATCGCCGCGCTGGCGATGAGCTTCAGCTCGGTGTTCGTGGTCGGCAACGCGCTGCGACTGCGCCTGTTCAAACCGAAGCATGCCGCACGGTCCGAGACGGCGGGGCCCGACGGGGCGGCGGACCGTATGACGGGGACGGTTGCGATCTCGACGTTCGAGACGAGTGTTGAGACCAGCCGGGACGCGTCCCGCACCGCCGAATCGTCCTCGCCGGTTCGGCAGAACGGTGTACCATCAATCACCAACCAACAAGGAGGTACCACAATGAAGAAGACACTCGGTATCGAGGGCATGACCTGCGGCAACTGCGTCAGGCACGTCACCCGCGCGCTGGAGGGCCTGCCGGGAGCGAGCGACGTGTCGGTCAGCCTGGAGGGCAAATCGGCCCAGGTCACAGTGCCGGAGGATGTGACCGACGAGCAGATCACCGCCGCCGTGGCCGACGCCGGCTACGAGGTCGTCTCGATCGCCTGATCGGTTTCCGTGTCCTGTTCCATGTAGGCAACTGAGGAATGACGGGACTGGGACGGATAGCAAAAGAGCCGCCCGATCGGGCGGCTCTTTCATATGCCGGATGGTACCAAGGCCGGCGGCCGTCAGCGGCCACGCATCGCGCGACGGCTGACGCGCTGCGGGCGGGTCGGGTCGATGCCCTTCGGGATGCCCAGACCCTGCTTGGTCTGCAGCGTGCGCAGACGGTCGTTCAGGATGTCAAGCTCACGCTGGGTGAGCAGGAAACGGGAACGCGGGTGGATCTTGGCGACCAGCTTGTTCTTGTGGCCCGACGGCACATACGCCTTCTGCTTGACGATGGTCTTGCGCAGATCCTTAAGCTTGACCTGCTTGTCGCCGGTGCCGACGCAGATACGATACACCGGGATCTGGGAGCCGGCCGTCACGCCCTTGATGGCATGCTCCTGACGGTCCATCGCGCGCATCACGCGACCGTAGTCGCCCTCGCCGAGCAGATAGATGCCGTTGAAGCCGGTGCCGCGCCAGATCGCGTCCTTGGTCTTGGCGTCGAACCACACCGGCTGTTCGGGGAAGTTGAACCCGGCCTTGCTGATGTTGCTCAGCACGCTCACGGCCGCGCCCGGCTTGCCCTCCAGATGCGCGTAGCCGACTTTGTCGGCCCGGTTGGTCAGGGTCATGGTGGCGAACAGCGCACCGACCATGATGGCCATCACCATCACGAAGATCCACGTCAGCCACGTCCAATGGAACACCAGGCCAAGAATCACGAACAGCACCACCGGGGCCAGCCAGGCGCCGGCCAGCAGCCACGGCAGCTTCTTGTCGTCGGCAACCGTGAACTTGTAGATCTGCGCGATCTGCTTGAACAGACTCTGCTTCTTCTGTGGCTTCTCGTCCTTGGACGCCATCATTCCTCGCTTCTTCGTTGTGAGAGTGGACACACTAGAACCAATAGTCTAGCAGCACGGTGACAACACCGGTCTATCGCGTGTGCAACGGGCGGCCGTCGGCCTTGAGCAGCGCCTCGCCCATCGCCTCCGCGAATGTGGGATGCGGATGGATCAGACGGGCGGCCTGCGCGAGCGGCACGCGGTTGCCGACCAGCTGCTGCGCCTCCACGATCAGATCGCTGGCATCCGGCGCCACCATGTGTACGCCGAGGACGCGCTGCGTATCGGGGTCGTCGGCGTCGGCGCCGGTCACCACGGACAGCGAGCCGGCGGCATCGCTCATCATCATGCGCGCGTTGCCCATCATCGGATACACCGTCTCTCCGACACCGACCAGATCCTCGCGCGCCTTCGCCTGATCCATGGTCAGGCCGACGCTCGCGGCCTCGGGCAGGGAGAACACGATCTGCGGCACCGTCGTCTCGTCAACCGGACGCGGATCAAGACCCGCTATGGATTCAGCCACCACAATGCCCTGTTCGAACGCGCGGTGCGCCAGCGCGTGACCTGCGGTGATATCGCCCACCGCCCAGACATCCGGCACCGACGTGCGCCCCCGGGGATCGGTGACGACGAAGCTCCGGTCGTCCAGTGCCACGCCCGCCGCCGCCAGCCAATCGAAATCGGTGACCGGATCGCGGCCCACGGCAGCCAGCACGAGCTGCGCGTACGCCTGCCGCTCGCCTTCCTCGCCCTCGCGGGTGTAATGCACGGTGGCACCGAGATTCATCCCCGTATCCACGGCGGTCACATGGCTGCGGGTCACCACGTTCACGCCCGCGCGCTTGAGCTCGCGGGTCAACGTCATGCCGGTACGGCGGTCCCAGCCGGAAAGCACCCGGTCCTTGCGGATCAGCAGCGTGACCTCGCAGCCTGTCTGGCTCCACAACGAGGCGAACTCCAGGGCTATCGCCCCCGAGCCGATGATGATCGCACTATCCGGGAACGTGTCCTGCTCAAGAGCCTGCGTGGAATCGATCAGTGCGCCACGGAACGGTTCGCCGGGCAGCGGGCGGGGGCGGGACCCGGTGGCCAGCACCACGTTCGCCGCATCCAGCCGCATCCAGTCGCCGACCGGTTCCGCCACTCCCGCCTTGATATACCGCAGCACTGCCTCACAGCCGGGGGAGGGCGTGACCGTGACCTGACGTGCGCCGGCAAGCGAAGCCTGACCGCGGAACACGGTGATGCCGCGATGCGCCACCAAACCGGCCAGACCCTTGACCATCGCGTCCACGGCGCGCATCCGGTAGTCGCGTAACGCGCCGAAATCGAAGCCGGTCACCTGCACCTGTAGTCCGGTGACTGGCGCCCACCTCGCCGTGTGCATCGCGTGCGCGGCGGTCAGCAGCGCCTTCGAGGGGATGCACCCGCGGTTCAGGCAGGTGCCGCCGAGCGTGGCGTCGCGTTCCACCAGGGCGACGGACAACCCCAGCTCCGCCGCACGCAGCGCCGTCGCGTACCCGCCGGGACCCGCCCCAATGACGACGATATCGAATGTCTGCGGCATCGATGCCTCCTAAGCATAGTGAACCAATGAAGTGCCGTGTCCCATTGTAGGAACGGTTGCAGAAACCGTCGCGGACACCGCCCCCGGATACGACGAAGGCCGCCGCACGAACGCGACCGGCAGGCGGTGCGATCGTGCGGCGGCCCGTGAGATTTGGGCGAGATCTGGGTTCCCCCGTCACTCGGGCCAGTGACCGCGCTTGGGGTACTTGGGCTTCGGCAGACGCCAGCGGCGCAGCTGGATGGCGCGGCTCCACGCGTAGGAGCCGGAACGCATGCCCTTGGCCACCGAACGCTCGCCGAACTTCTCGATCAGCTTCTTCTTGAGCTTGCGCCACATGATCACCACATCGATGATCGCGGCGAACAGGTACACATACAGCAGCAGCATAAGCGGCAGCGACAGCATCGGCGCGAAGAACGTGACCACCATCGAGAGGATGAGGATGCCGAACGCCACCGGGATGAAGAACTCGCCGAGGTTGAACCGGGCGTCCACATAGTCGCGGATGTACACGCGCCACGGCAGGCGCTCGGCCTTGGGCATATGGTTGATGTCACCGGTGCGCATGGCCTCGTACTCGGCGTTCTCCTTCTCGCGCTGGCGCGCCTTGGCGGCCTTGGCGCTGGCCTTGCGGTCCTTGGGCACCAGCGGGCGCAGGTTCTGCTCCTGGGCGTCCTTGCGCTTCGGGGTGGCATGCCCCTTGCCGGCGGTGGGCTCGGGCTTGGCGGCCTTGGCGGATTCCTCGACGGGCACCTGTGCCTCGTCCTGCTTCTTAAACGGGTTCCATGTCATGCTTGCAGGTTACGGTGACGTCTAGACGCTCGATTCCGGCCATTCGTCGGCATTTCGCCGGCAGCGGCGCACGCGGAGGGCCGGGCGGGCGGAGGACTACGCCCTGGAAGACCAGGAACCCCAGATATAAAGGAGAAACATGGCATCCGTGAACGTGGATGAGATCCGGTCCCGCGTTGAGGAGGACTGGCCGCGCATCGTTGAACTGATCGAGCGCAAGATCGCGTTGAAGTCGATCTCCGCGGAAGGCATCACCGGCGAGCAGATGCGCCGTTCCGCCGAATTCGTGGCCGAGGAGCTGCGTCTTGTCGGTATCGACGCCCAGGTGGCTCAGGCGCACAACGCCGACGGCACCCCCGGTGCCTGGGAGGTCATCGGCTCGCGCATCGTGGATCCGGACGCCCCGACCGTACTGCTGTATGCGCATCATGACGTGCAGCCGGTTCCGGACCCGAGCGTGTGGCAGACCGAGCCGTTCGTGGCCACGCAGGTCGGCGACCGCCTGTTCGGCCGTGGCTCGGCCGACGACTGCGGCGGCATCGCCATCCACTCCGGTGCGTTGAAGGCGTTGGGCGACGAGCTCAAGGTCAATATCAAGGTGTTCATCGAGGGCGAGGAGGAGATGGGCTCGCCCAGCTTCATCCCGTTCATCGAGGCGCATCGCGACGAATTTGACGCCGATGTGATCATCGTGGCCGACTCCGGCAACTGGTCCGCCGACATCCCCTCGCTGACCACGTCGCTGCGTGGCAACACCACGCTCGATGTGCATGTGCGCGTGCTTGAGCACCCGGTGCACTCCGGACAGTACGGCGGCCCGATCCTGGACGCGAACACGCTCGCGGCCATGCTGATCGCCTCGATGTACAACGGCGATGGCGAGATGCAGGTTCCGGGCGTCGCCGCCGAGGAGCCGGTCGGCGGTCTGCAGCGCGACCTGGACGAGGCCGATGTGCGCCGCGACGCCGGCATCCTGCCCGGCTACCGTCTGGCCGGCACCGGTTCGCTGGCCTCGCGCCTGTGGACCAAGCCGAGCGTGACCGTCATCGGCTTCGACGCCCAGCCGGTCGAGGGGTCGTTCAATGTGATCAGCCACGAGACCACGTTCCGTCTCTCGCTGCGCACCGCGCCAAACCAGCGCCCCGAACAGGCACAGCAGGCGCTGGCCGACTTCCTGGTGTCGCATGCGCCGTTCGGTTGCGAGGTGACCGTGACCCCCGGCGAGAACGGCATGGGCTGGGCCATGGATCCGAACGCGGAGGCCACCAAGGACGCGCTGGAGGCCATGGAGGAGGCCTTCGGCGTCGCCCCGGTCAACAAGGGCGAGGGCGGCTCGATCCCGTTCATCCCGGATCTGCAGCGCATCTTCCCCGAGGCGCAGGTGCTGGTCACCGGACCGGAGGATCCGAAGGCCAACGCGCACAGCCCGAACGAGTCCATCTCGATGCCGAGCCTGAAGAAGAACATCGTCACCGAGGCGCTGCTGCTCGACAAGCTCGCCCGCTGACGGGCGCATATGGAAGGGTTCCGTACCGCGTGCAAGTGGTACGGAACCCTTTGTCGTATCCGCAAGCCGTGCCGTGCCACGGTTTTGGACAGGGGATGCGGTAGGGTCGGAAACCGACACGGGGGCTTCGCCGCCGGTTCCCGCATCCGCAGGAACGGCGAGGCTGAGATGAGGGCTACCTCGACCGATTGAACGTATACCGGGTAATGCCGGCGCACGGACGTCGCTCTTTTCCCGTGCCTTGACGCAGCGCCGAAAGTCGGCGCGCGGGAGAGAAAGGCACATCGCATGTCTTCTGCTATTACCGAATCCAAAGCCGTCCTGAAATGGCGTGTCGTCGATATCGCCGTCGCCTCGGTGATCGGCGTGGCCAGCGCCCTGATCTACTGGGTCGTCGCCATCGCCACCGCCGCGCCGTGGAGCGCGCTGGAGGCCATCATCCCCGGCCTGGCCGGTGTGTTCAACGGCCTGTGGCTGTTCGCCGGACCGCTGGCCGCGATCATCGTCCGCAAGCCGGGCGCCGCCGTCTACGCCGAGGTTGTGGCCGGCGTGCTCGAAGCGCTGATGGGCAACATGTGGGGCGGCGTCGAAACCTTCCTGATCGCCCTGGTGCAGGGCCTGTTCGCCGAGATCGCTTTCCTGATCTTCGCCTACCGCAAGTGGAACCTGCCGGTGACGATCCTGTCCGGCGCCCTCTCCGGCGTCGCCTGCTGGGGATACTCCTTCCTGACCAACCTGCAGGCCATCGACGTGTTCCAGACCTACGGCGTGGTCTACGTCCTCACCACGGTGATCTCCGGCATCGTGTTCGCCGGCGTGCTCATGTGGTACCTGTACATCGCGCTCGCCAAAACCGGTGCGCTAGACAAGTTCGCCTCTGGTCGCGAGGTGCGCGGCCGCTGAACCTGACGCATGGCGCGGGCCGCAACGCCCGCGCCGTCAGCGTCGTATGAACCGCCGCCTATGCGGCCGAGGACTTTCAAGGGGAATCGTGGACGAACAGCTGAGCATCGACACCGCGCGACAGGGAACCGATCCCGCGTCGGCGAATCATGACGCAACGCATACCGACAACGCGGTGCTGCGCTTCGAGAACTGGGGGTACCGTCACGCCTCGCGCCGGCATTTCGCCGTACGGGGGCTGAACATCACCATCGAGGCGGGGCAGCGTGTGCTGCTGCTCGGCGCGTCCGGCATCGGCAAATCCACGATCCTCGAAGGCGCCGCGGGTCTGCTTGGGGGAGAGGAGAACGCGGAACGCACCGAGATGACGGCCGACGGCACGATGCTGACCACCGACGCGGAGGGCGGCGTGACCGAAGGCCGCGTGCTGGTTGACGACGTGCCGGTCACCCGCGCGCGCGGCCGCATCGGCCTGGTGCTGCAGGACCCCGATGCGCAGGCGATCTTCCAGCGGCTCGGCGACAACGTGGCGTTCGGTCCCGAGAACCTCAACGTGCCGCGGGACCAGATCTGGCAGCGGGTGCGCGACGGTCTGCGTGCGGTGGGACTGGAAGGGGTTCAGCTGCACCGTTCGACCCTGCACCTGTCCGGCGGGCAGATGCAGCGACTCGCCCTGGCCGGCGCGCTGGCCATGCGTCCGGGCGTGCTGCTGCTCGACGAACCCACGGCGAACCTCGACCCCGACGGCGTCACCCAGGTCGTGGACGCGGTGCGCGATGTGCTCGACACCTATCATTCCACGATGGTGCTGGTCGAGCACCGCGCCGGACCGTGGATCGACATGATCGACCGCGTGGTGGTGCTCGGGTTGGAGACCGACGAACAGCAGTCCGCCCGCATCGCCCAGCAAGGCGATGAGGAGGAGGTCGACCGCGGCGGATTCAAACGCACGGTCGTCGTCGCCGACGGCACCCCGGACGAGGTGTTCCGTGATCCCGGACTCGACTTCGCCGAACTCGGCATCTGGCTGCCGGAGCGATACCGCCGTCCCGAGGACGAGATCGTCCGCATCCACACCGACGATGAGCCGCCATACGATCCGTCCGTCGGTACTGGCCAGGTGCTGCTGTCCGCGCGGGATCTGTCCATCGGCCGCGATGGGAAGGCCATCGCCGAGCATATCGACCTCGATTTCACCGCCGGACAGATCACCGCGCTGGTCGGCGCGAACGGCGCCGGCAAATCCACGTTGTCGCTGACGCTGGCCGGTCTGCTCGAACCGGTGCGCGGACAGGTGCAGGCTTCGGCCCAGCTGGCCGCGGGCGCGGACGGCGACGCGCCGATCGCTTGGAAGTCCACCGAACTGGCCTCCCGCATCTCCTACGTGTTCCAAAACCCCGAGCACCAGTTCGCGCGCGGCAGCGTATTGGAGGAGGTGATGCTCGGGCCTCTGCGCACCGGGTGCGATGAGGCGGAGGCGGAGCGCCGCGCGCGTGAACTGCTGACGCGGTTCCGGCTCATCCAATACGCCCAGCAGAACCCGTACACGCTCTCCGGCGGCGAGAAACGGCGGCTGACCGTGGCCTCCGCCCTGGCCGCGGCTCCGCGCGTGCTCATCCTCGACGAGCCGACCTTCGGCCAGGACCGGCGCACCTGGATGCAGATCGTGCGCCTGATCCACGGCCTGCGCGGCGACGGCGTGAGCATCATCGTGGTCACGCACGACCGCGAACTGGTCACCGCGCTCGGCGCCCGACTGGTGGAACTCACCCCCTCCGATCGGACAGGGGAGTGGACGGCGTCCGGCGCGTCCGACCCCCGCATCCCCGTCAGCCCGGTCAACGAGCGCGTCGAGGACCCCAAGCCGTCGAGCCGCTCGCCGTTCCTGGCCGCCCGCAATCCCGCGTACCGGCTGATCGGCGCGTTCCTGGCCTCGCTGCCGATGCTGCTGAGCTTGGATTGGGTCTCGGCCACGGTGGCGCTGGTGCTGGAGTTCATCATCCTGTGGTGCATCGGGCTGACGCCCTGGCGCGTCGTCAGGTCCACCTGGCCGATCTTCATCGGCGCCCCGGGCTCCGCCCTCGCCGTGCTGCTGTACGGCAAGGAGGGCGGCGAGACCTGGTGGCAATGGGGGCTGATGCACATCACCGACCGGTCGGCCGAGCTGGCGGTGGCCACCGGCATACGAATCCTGGCCATCGGTATCCCCGCCATCATCGCCGTACTCGGCATCGACGCCACCGACCTGGCCGACGCGTTCAGCCAGATCCTCAGACTGCCCGACCGGTTCGTGTACGGCGGCCTGGCCGGCATGCGGCTGTTCTCCGTGCTGCATGACGACTGGGCGGCGCTGACCGCGTCGCGCAGGTCGCGCGGCCTGGGCGACGAGAACAAGGTCAAGGCGTTCCTCCCGCAGACCTTCGCGCTGCTGGTGCTGTCGATCAGACGGTCGACCACGTTGGCCACGGCCATGGAAGCGCGCGGGTTCGGCGGCGACGGGCCGCGCAGCCACGCGCGTGTCAGCACTGTGGATGTACCCGATTGGGTATATCTGGGCGTGTGCCTTGCGATTCCCGTCATTGCGCTGATTACCGCCGTTTTCACCGGTTCCTTCTCGTTCCTCGGCCAGTAAATCGGTTTTGTGCGGCCGTTGCCGCACCGGCCGGAATGATATTTCGGATGCTACAAATAGAACTATCTTTTTCCGGGAGAGTTATGTGATTTGGAGGTATCCGAGTGAATCGGGAAATCACCGTTGGCATGTGGACAACGACCGATTTGTACTGCCGAGTCTGAAGGCCAGCATTGAGGAATTGTCCGACGACATGCAGGTGATCTGGACCACGTCCGATGGCGGGCGGGCCGTGACCAACTGCCTGACCGCCGCGACCCGCCCGAAGGTGCTGCTGGCCGACATGTCGATGGAGGGCGTGTCCGGCATCTCGGTGTGCCGCCGCATCCGTACGCGCATCGGCAAGGTCGGCATCCTGGCGATGACCGCCTACTCCATCGACAGATACGCCGAGAAGGCATCGATGGCCGGCGCGCAGGGCATCGTCGGCAAGTCCGATGAGCAGCAGATCGTCACCGCCATCCGCACCGTGGCCTCCGGCGGCACGTGGGGCGAGGGATTCGAGATCGCCCTGACCGCGCACGTACGGCTGAAGAACCAGACCTCCGCCAACGCCGTGCTGACCGACCGTGAATTCGAGGTCATGGACTCGTTCGCCGCTGGCATGTCGATCCAGGCGATCGCCGAGACACTGAACATCACGCCGGAGACGGTCAAGAAGCACGGGCAGCGCGCCATGCACAAGCTCGGCGCGAACTCGCGATGGCAGGCGGTGGCGATGTGGCTCAACTCGCAGGCCTGAACCGGCTGGCCCATGTCCTGAGGCTCGACGAGACCCCCGAATTCCCGGACAACCATCACCTGGCCGGCACCAAGCCGATGATTATCAATCCGCTGCGGCACCCGGCACGCCTGTGGCAGGTGGGCGCGCTGGCGATGGTGCAGCTGGTCGAGACCCTGGCCATGCCGTCCGGCGGCGCGCTGAACATGATCGTCGCCCTGGTCTTCTTCGTGCTGTACCTGTCGATTTGCGTGTTCCCCGTGCCGTCCTCGCTGATCCTGTCCCTGTACTTCTCGGTGGCCTGCTGCCTGACGCCCCTGCACGGTTCCGGCGAGCTGCTGTGCATGGCGTACATGCTGGGCACGTTGGTGTATGACACCAGCATGCGTCTGGGTCTGGTCGCCGCGGTCCCGGTGCTGGTCGGCATCTATGTGCAGGCGTGGCGGTTCCCGGACACCAGCTGGAATCTGGCCCTGAACAGCGCCCCGGTGCTCACGTTCCTGCTGCTGCTGATCCTGAACTTCGGCCAGGTCAACCGCAACCGGTCCAAGCTGATGGAGCTCAGGCTACGGGATGAACGCGCGCAGGACCTGATGCATCGCGTGAAGGTGGCGCGCATGATCCACGACTCGGTGACCGGTGATCTGGCGAACATCGCACGGGTCTCCCAACGGCAGCTGCGTCAGTGCGGCGATCCCGAACAGCATGAGGCCTGGCATCAGATCAACGAGCAGTCCGTCCGCGTGCTCGACGGCGTGCATGCCGTCATCCGGCAATTGAGCGCCGAGACGGCGGAGAAGCATCCGGACGGAGCGCATGAGGGACCGCAGGAGCGGCTGAACGAGCGCGTGCGCGTATGGGAACGCCGGCTGTCCGAGTCCGGTATCCACGGCGACGTGCGCGTGATCGACCATAACGGCGCCCCGACACCGTTCTCGGGCAAGGATGCGAGCGTACGGCAATCCTGCATGCTGGCGATGATCGACGAGACGTTCACCAATATCATGCGGCATTCCGTGCGCGGCGAGAACGCCTACAACATGGTGATCACCTTGGGCGAACGCCATCTCGAACTCGTGGAGATGAATCCGATTCCGGACGAGCGGAAGACCAGCGACGACATCGATGACATCCTGGATCTGCCCGGCGGCAACGGCCTGCGTCTGCACCGGGAGGAGATCGAATCCCTCGGCGGCGTGATGTCCGTGGGCGAGGAGGACGGCACTTGGGTGCTGTACATGCGTATGCCGTATGCCGGTCCCGACGACGCCGAAGGCCGCACGCCGTTCCATCGTCGGTGACACGCGTCCCGGCGCGATACCGGGCCACGCCATGCCGGGCTGTAGGGTGGAGGGTATGCCGATGCAGCGAACCATCATCGATAACCTGAAGTCCGAACGGGTGCGCCGGGTGGCGGATCTGTCCAACCGGCGGTCCCGGGCCAGAACCGGCCAGTATGTGATCGAGGGACCGCAATCCGTGCGCGAGGCCGTGCGATGCGTGCCGCAGGTCGTGCGTGACGTGTACGTGGCTGTCGACGATTCGGACGGCGCCGGGCATACCGATATGGCGTTGCTCGCCCGGCACGGCTACGCGCGGATGCCGGACGAGTCATGCGAGGGGATCCCGGTGTCGGCGTTGCTGGCCCCGATCGTGGCGGAGGCATTGTCCCACGGCGTCTATGTGCACCTGTGCAGCGCCGGGGTCGTCGAGCGGATGAGCCGTGACGCGCAGGGCATCGTGGCGGTGGGGGACATGCAGGCCACAAGGGATGCGATGACCGGCACCGCCCCCGAAACGCCGGGAGTCGGAGGTTCGGGCGGACACCCATCACTGGTGGCGGCCTTCTGGCAGGTGCGCGACCCGGGCAACGCGGGCACGGTGATCCGCGCGGCCGATGCCGCGGGCTGTGCGGCGGTCGTGTTCGTGGACGAGTGCGTGGACATGTTCAACCCGAAGGTGATCCGTGCCACGGCCGGCTCGCTGTTCCACCTGCCGGTGCTGACGATGACCACCGGGGAATTCTTCACATGGTGCTCGGAGCGGGGACTGGCGGTGACGGCTGCCGACGTGTACGGCACGCCCGGGAATCGTCCGGTGCCGCTGCCCGAACTGTTGGGCGGTGACGGCGGCCGCGACACCGACCGGGCGGTGCTGTTCGGCAACGAGGCGCGGGGCCTGCCGGACGACGTGCTGGAGCGTTCGGACACGGTGGTTTCGATTCCGATCTACGGCCGGGCGGAGTCGCTGAATCTGGGCACGAGCGCTGCCGTCATGCTGATGAGCATGGCTATGTCGAGTCGCTTTGGGAGAATGTAAAGTCGTAAAACGCCGGTAAATCGCGCTTTTGCGGGTTTGCCGCGCGGTTGACGATGTAGGAAGACGCAGGAAAGGGAGCTCGTGGCACAACAAGCGGTGTTCGATGCTCAGGCGGTGACCGAGGCGGTCGCCGAAGGCATCGCGAGGATAGAGAACGCCTCCAGCACGGAGGAACTGAAAGCCATCAAGACGCAGTATGCGGGCGCCGATTCGGCGATGACGCAGGCCAGCAAGGCCATCGGCGCGCTGCCCGCCGACCAGAAGAAGGACGCCGGCAAGCTTATGGGCAAGCTGCGCGCCGATTTCGGCCGCGCGTTCGGCGCCAGGGAGACCGAGCTGAAGGCCCAGGAGGAGGCCCGCGCGCTGGCCTCCGAAACCGTGGACATGACGCTGCCGATCCGTCGCAAGCCGCTGGGTGCGCGCCATCCGCTGGCCAAGGTCATGGAGGACTGGGAGGATTTCTTCATCTCGATGGGCTGGCGCATCTCCTCCGGCCCGGAGGTGGAGACCGAATGGTTCGACTTCGACGCGCTGAACTTCGGCCCCGACCATCCGGCGCGTCAGATGCAGGACACCTTCTACGTCAAGGGTTCGCAGGCGCGTGACGCCGCGGGCTTCGTGGGCTCGAACATGGTGCTGCGCACACAGACCTCGTCCGACCAGGTGCGCGCGCTGCTCGAATACGGCGTGCCGCTGTACATCGCCTCGCCGGGCCGCGTGTTCCGCACCGACGAGCTGGACGCCACGCACACCCCGGTGTTCCACCAGTGCGAGGCGCTCGCCGTGGACAAGCACCTGACCATGGCCGACCTGAAGGGCGTGCTGGACAAGCTGGCCGTGGCCATGTTCGGCCCGGAGGCCAAGACCCGTCTGCGCCCGAGCTACTTCCCGTTCACCGAGCCGAGCGCCGAGCTCGACCTGTGGTTCCCGGACAAGAAGGGCGGCGCGGGCTGGCTCGAATGGGGCGGCTGCGGCATGGTGAACCCGAACGTGCTGAAGTCCGCCGGCCTGGACCCGGACGTGTACACCGGCTTCGCGTTCGGCATGGGCATCGAGCGCACGCTGCTGCTGCGCCATGACATCAACGACATGCACGACCTGGTCGAGGGCGACGTGCGATTCAGCAAGCAATTCGTGATGGGAGAGTGAGAAGCCCATGCCTATGGTTGATATTGATTGGCTCAAGGACCATGTCGAGGTCCCCGAGGATCTGACGTACGAGCAGCTGGCCAGGGACCTGGTCAAGGTCGGCCTGGAGGAGGAGGAGATCCACGCCTCCCAGGTGACCGGTCCGATTGTGGTCGGCTACGTGGTGGACGCCACGCCCGAGCCGCAGAAGAACGGCAAGACCATCAACTGGTGCCACGTGGACGTCGGCGACGAGTACAACGAGGTCGACGAGAACGGCAACAAGGTGCCCCGCGGCATCGTGTGCGGCGCCCCGAACATGAAGGCCGGGGAGAAGGTCGTCGTCACGCTGCCGGGCGCCGTGCTGCCCGGTGACTTCCGCATCGAACCGCGCAAGACCTACGGCCATATCTCCAACGGCATGTGCGCCTCCGAACGCGAGCTGGGTCTGGGCGACAGCCATGACGGCATCATCCTGCTGCGCGAGTACGGCTTCACCCCCGCCGAATACGAGGCCCTGAAGCCCGGCGACGACGCGATGCACCTGCTGCATCTGGACCAGCCGCTGCTGGAGATCAACATCACGCCGGATCGCGGCTATGCGCTCTCGTACCGCGGCGTGGCCCGCGAATACCACCATTCCACCGGCGCCGCCTACGTCGATCCGGTGAGTGCGCTGGACGGGAAGACCCCGCTCGCCGAGGGTCTGGAACCCGGCACCCCCACGGACATCGAGGTGTCGATCGAGGACGACAACCCGATTCACGGCGTGCCCGGCTGCGACCGCTACTACGCCCGCGCCATCCGCGGCTTCGACCCGTCCGCCAAGACGCCGAACTGGATGCGCCGCCGCCTGATCCGCGCCGGCGTGCGTTCGATCTCGCTGGCCGTGGACGTGACCAACTACGTCATGCTCGATCTGGGCCAGCCGATGCACGCCTATGATATGGACAAGCTCGAAGGCCCGATCGTGGTGCGACGCGCCCGCGAAGGCGAGCATCTGGTCACCCTGGACGGCAAGGACCACGAGCTGAGCGTGGAGGACCTGCTGATCACCGACTCCCCGAACGGTGAGCGCGGATCGCGCATCATCGGTCTGGCCGGCGTGATGGGCGGCCTGTACGGCGAGGTGACGGCCGAGACCAAGAACATCCTGCTGGAGGCCGCGCACTTCGACCAGGTGTCGATCGCGCGCTCCGCCCGCCGTCACAAGACCCCGTCCGAGGCCTCCCGCCGTTTCGAACGCGGCGTGGACACGCAGTTGCAGCCCGCCGCCGCGCAGATGGCCGCCGAGCTGCTGATCCGCTACGGCAACGGCGAGGCCTCCGAGCATCCGACCGACGTGAACAATGTGCCGCGTCGTCGCGCGATTCATTTCAAGTCCACCGAGGTCGCGCGCGTGACGGGGCTGGACACCGATGTGAACCGGATCTGCGACATCCTGACCGATATCGGGTGCGGTGTGGCCGGCGGCGGCAACGGCGAGTTCTCGATCATGCCGCCGAGCTGGCGCCCCGATCTGAACGAGCCGTGCGACCTGGTCGAGGAGATCGCCCGACTGGTCGGGTATGACGAGATTCCGGTGACCGTGCCCCCGGCCCCCGTGGAGGGCGAGGTCGGACTGACCGACGATCAGCGCCGCAAGCGCCAGGTGGCCGACGAGCTGGCGGAATACGGTCTGGTGGAGGCCCTGACCTATCCGTTCGTGGGCGACGAGGACTACCGCGCGTTCGCCTATGACGCCGATGAGATCAAGCGCGTGAGCGTGGAGATCGCCAATCCGCTGGCCGGCGACCGTCCGTTCCTGCGCCGCGACATCCTGCCGACGCTGGCGCAGACCGTGCGGCTGAACCTGCGCCGCGGTCTGGAGAACGTCTCGCTGTATGAGATCGGCCACGTGTACCTGTGGGATCCACAGGCCCCGGCGATTCCGGCACTGCCGGGCGGCGTGCGCCCCACCGACGAGCAGCTGGCGGCGCTTGACGCCGGTCTGCCCGCACAGCCGATGCATGTGGCGGGCATCCTGACCGGCAATGCGGTGGAGACCGGCTGGCTGGGCGAACGCCGCGCCGTGGACTGGAGCGACGCCGTGGAGGCGGTGCGCAGGATCTCGGACCGGCTGGGCGCCGATCTGACGCTGGATCAGCCCGCTCCGGACGACGTGCCCGCGCAGTGGCATCCGGGCCGTATGGCGCGTGTGCTGGCCGGGCAGACCGTTGTGGGCGTGGTGGGCGAGCTGCATCCGCATGTCAACGAGGCGCTTGGCTTCCCGGCGCATTCCGCGGCCTTCGAACTGGACCTGACCGCGCTGTTCGCCGCGTTGGACAACGCCCCGATCCAGGCCAGGCCGATCTCCACGTTCCCGCCCGTCAAGCAGGATCTGGCGTTCACGGTTCCACAGTCGGTCACGGCCGCGGCGCTGGAGGACGCGATCCGTGAGGCGGCCGGCGAGGTGTTGGAATCCATCGAGCTGTTCGACGTGTTCACCGGCGACCAGGTGGGCGAGGGCATGAAGTCGCTCGCTTACGCCGTCACGTTCCGTGCGGTCGACCGCACGCTCGGCTCCGAGGACAGCGAGACCATCCGCAAGGCCATCATCGACAGGGCGGCCGAACTGGGCGCCCAGCTGCGCGCCTGAGTCATGGCGGATGCGGGCTTGTCTTCCCGGGGATACAGGGAAGACAAGCCCGTTTCGTATCATCGGTACCAACCGGTGCATCACCGACCACCACAGTAAGGAGTATCAGTCCATGACCGCATCGAACGATCAGTCGCAGCCGGATGCGTCGACCGAACGATCTGGAGCGCAGCCGGAATACGGGCAGGTGAACCAGCCTGAGTACGGGGCCATGGCCAGCCAGTATCCCGCCGGATACGATCCTTACGTGTACGGGCGCCCCGAAGCGGAACGAAGCGAACCAGCCCCGGAGAACGGGCCCAGCGGTCCGCAGGCCATGCCCGACCGCGGTCCCGCGGAGCCGTACGCTCCCAATGGATTGTATGGTCCCGGCGACTCATTCGGGCAACCCCGATACGACTCCCCGTCCGCCGGCGGTCCCGAGACGGGCGAACGCGGCCCACAGCCGTTCCACGGCATCGACATGGACGACCCGCGGCAGAACCCGCTGTATGGCCATTGGGATTTCTACGCCATCCTCTCGCTGGTGTTCGCCCTGCTGATGCCGGTGCCGGTGCTGCCGGCGATCATGGGCGGCGTGGCGATGTGGCGAACCAGGAACTTCCGCATGAAGGGCTACGGACTGGCGCTGGCCGCCGTCATCATCAACGCGCTGTATACGGTGGCGACCATATGGCTGATGATCAACGGCCTGAGCGCCATGGACCTGTATCAGCAGCTGCTGGGCGGCATGGTCGACCAGGGGGGCAGTGAGGGGACCACCTCAATCCACGCATAGAGCCGCGTTGCCGTGTCATGCGGTGCCATACATGTCGGTATGGCGGCATTGACGGGGGTAAGGTGGTGCCATGCGTGATACGAGCATGCGGACGACGCTGCGAATCGGGGTGCTGGATAACGACAACCTGAGCGTCGAGTACATGAAGGCGCTGCTGGGGCGCCTCAACCGCCGTGACGAGGTCAGTCTCGACGTATGGGGCAGCAGTGACGTGGCCACGGCCATCCATCGATGCTGCTTCGACGCGCATCGGACCGACGTGCTGTTCCTGGACATGGCGCTCTCCGGGATGGATGGCGTAGGCGTATGCCGTTCGATACGTGAGATGAGATCGCGTTGCGCCGTGGTGGGCATGACGTCCTACCACATGGATACCTACCGCAAACCGTTGCGGGATGCGGGCGGGCAAGCGCTCCTCGACAAGAAACGGCTGGTCGAGGAGCTGCCCGAGGTGCTCGCCGTCGTGTCCCGCGGGTCCTGCTATCCGGTCGACGGGGACTTCCTCACCGTGGAGCAGAGTCTGGCGAGTGGCTCCGACTGCCGGCAGGTCAGGCCGCTGAGCGAATCGGAGAAACGCGTCATCGCCATGACGCTGGGAGGCATGCCCGCCTCCCGCATAGCCCGCGAGCTCGGTATCGCCGAAAGCACGGTCTTCTCCTATCACCGCAATATCAAGGACAAAATGGGCAAGCGGACATGGTCCGATGTGCTGGACGAGTTCCGTTCGCTGCATCTGTTCTAAGTGTGGGGCGGTGCGGGGCATTGCTGTTGCGGCCATAAGACCGCCCATCGACTTGGCGTGCATAATATGCAATGTACTGCATAATGTGTATGCTGGGTGTTGTATTCGGAGTGCATGACGGTCATGCGCGGAAAGGTGACGCGAAATGGCGAAATACACGGTCGCCGTGGCAGGGGCCACAGGATATGCGGGAGGCGAGGCGCTGCGCATCCTGGCGGCGCATCCCGCGTTCGAGGTGACCTGCGTGGCGGGACATTCCTCGGTGGGGGACCGGTTGGGCCGACACATGCCCCACATCCCGCAATTGGCCGATCTGGTGGTGGAGGACACCACGCCGGAGGTGCTCAACGGCCATGACGTGATCATCCTGGCACTGCCGCACGGGGCCTCCGGGGCGCTTGCCGCGCAGCTCGACCCGGACGCCGTCGTCATCGACCTGGGGGCCGACCACCGGCTCGAGGAACGCTCCGCGTGGGACGCCTACTACGGAGGGGACTTCTACGAGCACTGGGCGTACGGCATGCCCGAGCTCATCATCGGCAGGGACGCCGAGGGCGGGTACGTCCGGCAGCGCGGCGTGCTTCCGGGAAGCCGGCGCATCGCCGGTCCCGGCTGCAACGTGACGGCCGTCACGCTGGCGCTGCAGCCGGCGGTGGCCGAAGGGCTGGTCGAGACCACCGATATCGTGGCCGATCTGGTCGTCGGCTACTCGGGCGCCGGCAAGAACCTCAAGCGTGCGAATCTGCTTGCCGCGGAGGCGTTCGGATCCGCGGTGCCCTACTCGGTGGGCGGCACGCACCGCCATATCCCCGAGATCCTGCAGAACCTGGCCCATGCGGCAGGCCTGACGGCCGCCGACGCGGACCGCTTCACACTCGGGTTCACGCCGATCCTGGCCCCGATGTCGCGCGGCATCCTGGCCTCGGTCTCCGCCCGTCTGACCGACCGCGGGGCCGCGATGAGCGATGCCGACATCCACGCGATCTGGGAGCGAGCCTACGCCGGCCAGGAGTTCATGGTCGTGCTGCCGGAGGGCGTGCTGCCGGCCACGCAGAACATCATCGGATCGAACGCGGCCCATCTGCAGGTGGTCGTGGACCGCAAGGCGAACCGTCTGCTCGCGTTCGCCGCCATCGACAACCTCAACCGTGGCACCGCCGGACAGGCCGTGCAATCACTGAACATCGCACTGGGACTCCCTGAGGATCAGGGACTGACGAAGATTGGAGTGGCACCGTGAGCGTGACGTTCGCCAAGGGATTCAGAGCGGCCGGCGTGGAGGCCGGCATCTCCGCCGTGGACGGCAAGAAGGATCTGGCCCTGGTGGTCAACGACGGCCCGCTGGACGCGATGGCCGGCGTGTTCACGCCGAACCGGTTCTGCGCCGCGCCCGTGCAGTGGACCCGGGGCGTCGTGGCCGACGGCCATGCCAAGGCCGTGATCCTCAACTCGGGCGGGGCGAACGCCTGCACCGGACAGGCCGGGTACGACCAGTCCGCCGCCACCGCCGCCACGGTGGCCGAACTGCTCGGCTGCACGCCCGATGACGTGGCCGTATGCTCGACCGGTCTGATCGGCGAGCTGCTGCCGCTGGACAACGTCCTGGCCGGCGCCGCGGCCGCCCATGCGGCGCTGGCGGATACCGCCCAGGCCGGGGCGGATGCCGCGCACGCCATCATGACCACCGACACCAAGCCGAAAACCGTCGAGCTCGAAGGCAACGGCTACCGCATCGGCGGCATGGTCAAGGGCTCGGGCATGATCGCCCCCCAGCTGGCCACCATGCTGTGCGTCATCACCACCGACGCGGTGGTGACCGCCGGGCAGATGCAGGCGGCGTTGGCCGTCGGCGTCGACACCTCGTTCAACCGCATCGACGTGGACGGCTGCATGTCCACCAACGACACGGTGCTGCTCATGGCCTCCGGCGCCTCGGGCGTCGAACCGGACCCCGACGAGTTCAACGCGCTGGTGGCGCAGGCCTGCGCCACGCTCGCCCGCCAGATCATCGGCGACGGCGAGGGCGCCAGCCATGACGTGCGGATCACCGTCGCCGGCGCGACCAGCGAGGACGCCGCACTGGCCTGCGGGCGCGCCGTGGCCGCATCGAACCTGCTCAAGTGCGCGATCGCGGGCAACGATCCGAACTGGGGGCGCGTCGTCAGCTCCCTGGGCACGGTTCCCGAAACCGTGGCGCCGTACGACCCGAACCGGGTGACCGTGGACATCAACGGCGTGCGCATCTGCGACGGCGGCAAGCCCGGCCGCGACCGGGCCGAGGTGGATATGACGCCGCGGGAGGTGCATATCGACATCGACCTGAACGCCGGCGACGCCGAGGCGACCGTATGGACCGACGACCTGACCCACGAATATGTGCATATCAATGCCGATTACGAAAGCTGAACAACCATCATGACAACTTGGAAAGGCCCCGGATACCATCTGGACGTCCACACCGACCTGACCCCCGACCAGAAGGCCGAGGTGCTCATCGACGCGCTGCCCTGGCTGGAGGAGTTCGCCGGGCAACGCATCGTGGTCAAATACGGCGGCAACGCCATGGTCGACGAACACCTGAAGCAGTGCTTCGCCGAGGACATGGTCTTCCTGCGCCAGGTGGGCCTGCATCCGGTTGTGGTGCATGGGGGAGGCCCGCAGATCTCGCGGATGCTCGACGCGCTGGGCATCGAATCGGAGTTCCGCGGCGGACTGCGCGTCACCACGCCCGAAGCCATGGACGTGGTGCGCATGGTGCTCACCGGCAAGGTTTCGCGCGAACTGGTCGGCCTGATCAACGCGCACGGCCCGTTCGCCGTCGGCCTGTCCGGCGAGGACGGCGCCCTGTTCTCCGCCATGCAGCGTAGGCCGGTCATCGACGGCCAGGCCACCGACATCGGCCTGGTGGGCGATGTGGTGAGCGTGGACGCGTCGGCCGTCGAGGACCTGATCAACGCCGGACGCATCCCCGTGGTCTCCTCGGTCGCGCCGAACGAGGACGACGCCACGCAGGTGCTCAACGTCAACGCCGATTCGGCCGCCGCCGCCCTGGCCGCGGCGCTCGGCGCGCGCAAGCTGGTGATCCTGACCGATGTGGATGGCCTGTATGCCGACTGGCCGGACCGCAACTCGCTGATCGGCCGCATCGGCGTGGAGAACCTGCGCGACATGCTTCCCGACCTGGAGAGCGGCATGCGGCCCAAGATGGAGGCCTGCGTGCGCGCCCTGGATGGCGGCGTGCCCCAGGCGCACATCATCGACGGCCGCAAGCCGCACTCGATTCTCAATGAGATCTTCACCACCGCCGGTATCGGTACGATGGTGGTGCCGGAAGATGGCGTGGAAATGAGGAGTTCCTATGGCAGATGAATCGCAGACCACCGAAACGCTCGGCCCCGAGGACAGCAAGTGGCTGGGCGAGTACTCGCGCGTGCACATGAACGTGTTCGGCACGCCGCTGCGTGTGATGGACCACGGGCAGGGCACCCGCATCTGGGATGTGGACGGCAACGAATACCTTGACTTCCTGGCGGGCATCGCCGTCAACTCGCTCGGCTACGCCCACCCAGCCTGGGTGCAGGCCGTCAGCGCCCAGGCCGCCAAGGTGGCGCACACCAGCAACTACTTCGCCACCGAGCCGCAGATCGAGCTGGCCGCGCGTCTGGTCAAGCTGGCCGGCGCACCGGAGGGCTCGCACGTGTACTTCGGCAATTCGGGCGCCGAAGGCAACGAGGCGGCCCTGAAACTCGCCAAGCTGTACGGGCGCACGCTGCCGGGCGCCGCGCCGGAGATCGGCGGCAAGCCGGCCCGCATCATCGCGCTGACCCACGGGTTCCACGGCCGCACGCTGGGCGCGTTGTCGGCCACCTGGAAGCCGGTCATCCGCATGCCGTTCGAACCGCTGGTGCCGAACATCGAATTCGTCGAGGCCGGCGACCCGATGGCCCTGTACGAGGCGTTCGGGCAGACCGGTCTGGGCCGGTACGGCAAGGGGCCGGTGGCGGCCGTCATCATGGAGCTCATCCAGGGCGAGGCGGGCGTCCGTCCGCTCGGCGCCGACTATGTGGCCAAGGTGCGTGCCATGTGCGACGCCAACGACGCGCTGCTGATCATCGACGAGGTGCAGACCGGCATCGGACGCACCGGCGCGTGGTTCGCGTTCCAGCGCGAGGACCTGTCCGGCGGCATCACGCCGGATATCGTCACGTTCGCCAAGGGCGTGGCCGGCGGCTTCCCGATGGGCGGCATGATCGCCTTCGGCGAGAAGCTCTCCGCCCTGTTCTCCCCGGGCACCCACGGCTCCACCTTCGCCGGCAACCCGCTGGCCGCCTCCGCGGCGCTGGCCACGCTCGACGTCATCGAGCGGGAGGGCCTGATCGCCAACGCCGAGGCGCGCGGCGAACAGCTGCGCCAGGGCATCATGGCCTCGGACAACCCGCTGTTCGAATACGTGCGCGGCCGCGGTCTGCTCAACGCCATCCAGCTGACGCATCCGTGCGCGCACGCCGCCATGGACTGGGCGCTGGAGCACGGGCTGATCGTCAACGCCGTGGCTCCCGACGCGCTGCGTCTGGCGCCGCCGCTGATCGTCAGCGAACGGGACGTTGATGAGGCCGTCGCCATCCTCGCCGGCATCCCCAACGACCTGCCCAACGACTGAAATCCACCACACCACGCATAACACGCATAAGGAGAAGACCATGACCGGACAACTGCGCCACATGCTGCGCGACGACGACGTAACCCATGAGGAGCAGAAGCAGATCCTCGAACTCGGCATGAAGTTCCGCGAGAACCGGTTCTACCACCGTCCGTTCGAGGGGCCGCAGGCGGTCGCCGTCCTGTTCGACAAGCCCAGCACCCGTACCCGTTCCAGCTTCGCCACCGGCGTCGCCGAACTCGGCGGGTACCCGCTGGTCATCGACAAGTCCGGCTCCCAGCTGGGCCGCGGCGAGCCCGTCGCCGACACCTCCCGCGTGCTCACCCGCATGACCTCCGCCATCGTCTGGCGTACCTTCGGTCAGGACCGCGTTGAGGAGATGGCGAAATACGCCACCGTGCCGGTGGTCAACGCGCTGACCGACACCTTCCACCCCTGCCAGATCCTGGCCGACCTGCTGACCATCGCCCAGTTCCGCGGCGGCGTGGACGCCCTGCCGGGCATGACGATCGCCTACTTCGGCGATGCGGCCAACAACATGGCCAACTCGTATCTGCTCGGTGGCGCGGTGGCCGGCATGCACGTGCGCGTGGCCGGCCCGTACGGGTATCTGCCCGACCCGCAGATCGTGGCCGATGCGGAACGCATCGCCGCGCAGACCGGCGGCTCGATCCTGGTGACCACCGACCCGCAGGAGGCCGCGAAGGACGC
The DNA here is from genome assembly GCF_000741215.1 of Bifidobacterium pullorum subsp. gallinarum. GTDB lineage: Bacteria > Actinomycetota > Actinomycetes > Actinomycetales > Bifidobacteriaceae > Bifidobacterium > Bifidobacterium pullorum_B. The sequence continues at coordinate 278,008 of NZ_JGYX01000001.1, read as the reverse complement.
CGACTGCATCTTCACCGACACCTGGGTGTCGATGGGCGAGGAGGCCGAGTACGCGGTGCGCTCCAAGCCGTTCTGGGACTACCAGGTCAATGACGAGCTCATGGCGCTGGCCAAGCCCGACGCGCTGTTCCAGCACTGCCTGCCGGCCTACCGCGGCAAGGAGGTCACCGCTTCGGTGATCGACGGTCCGCAGTCCGTGGTGTGGGACGAGGCCGAGAACCGCCTGCACGCGCAGAAGGCGCTGCTCACCTGGCTGATCGGCCAGCAGCGCGGCGACGCCGATCTGCTGTCCTGAGCCTGAGAGGCGGACATGTCGGAAGCGAATCCGTTGCAGCGGCCCGCAACCCGGGCCGCCCGCCTGAGCGCGGTCGAGGAGGCGTTGCTCAAGTACGTCATCACCTCGCAGTCCCAGCTTTCGCAGATCCTGGCCGATGAGGACATCGAGGTGACGCAGGCCACGCTGAGCCGTGACCTGGATGAGCTGGGCGCGGTGAAGACACGCCTGGCGGATGGCACCGTGGCCTACACGATCGGCGGGCGCCAGCAGAACCCCGCCCCGCATGCCGGGGGCAAGGGCGAACAGCAGATGTCACGGGTCCTGTCTGGGCTGGTGACCTCGGTGGCCAGCGCCGGCAACCTGATCGTCGTGCACACGCCATCCGGCGCCGCGCAGTATGTGGCCAGCGTGATCGACAAACAGCCGCTCGACGGCGTGCTCGGCACCATAGCCGGGGACGACACCGTCATGGTCATCTGCGCGGATGAGGCCATGGCCTCGGCCCGATCCAAGTGGCTGCTCGACATCGCCTCCAAGACCACATCGGAGCAGTGACGTCCGGTTGGCGTCACGACGCACCGATGGTGAATATTTATACAAGCATATGCATATACTTGCAGTCAGTGTTCGATAGAAAGGGCAGAACATGAGTGACAAGAACCGCATCGTACTGGCCTACTCCGGAGGTCTGGACACCTCCGTGGCCATCCCGTACCTGAAGGACCGCACCGGCAAGGACGTGGTCGCCGTCTCGCTGGACGTCGGTCAGGGCGGCGAAAGCCTGGAGACCATCAAGGAGCGCGCGCTGGCCTGCGGCGCGGTCGAGGCCTACGTCGTCGACGCCCGCAACGAGTTCGCCGACGAGTACTGCATGCTGGCGCTTAAGGCCAACGCCATGTACGAAGGCGTCTACCCGTTGGTCTCCGCCATCTCCCGCCCGCTGATCACCAAGCATCTGGTGCGCGCCGCCCACCAGTTCGGCGCCGACACCATCGCCCACGGCTGCACCGGCAAGGGCAACGACCAGGTGCGCTTCGAGGTGTCGATCCAGTCCATCGACCCCACGCTCAAGGCCATCAGCCCGATCCGCGACCTGTCGCTGACCCGCGACGTGGAGATCGCCTACGCCAAGGAGCACCAGCTGCCGATCGTGCAGACCGAGAAGAGCCCGTACTCGATCGACCAGAACGTCTGGGGCCGCGCCATCGAAACCGGCTTCCTGGAGGATCCGTGGAACGGCCCGACCAAGGACTGCTACGCCTACACCGACGATCCGGCCTTCCCCCCGGTGGAGGACGAGGTCATCATCGAATTCAAGCAGGGCGTGCCGGTGAAGATCGACGGCCGCGACGTGACCCCGCTGCAGGCCATCGAGGAGATGAACCGCCGCGCCGGCGCCCAGGGCATCGGCCGCATCGACCTGATCGAGGACCGCCTAGTCGGCATCAAGTCCCGTGAGCTGTACGAGTGCCCGGGCGCAGTGGCGCTGATCACCGCGCACCAGGAGCTGGAGAACTGCTGCCTGGAGCGCGAACAGCACCGTATCAAGCGCGACATCGACAAGCGCTGGGGCGAACTGGTCTACGACGCGCAGTGGTTCTCTCCGGCGGTCAAGTCGCTCAACGCGTTCATCGAGGACACCCAGCAGTACGTCTCCGGCGAAATCCGCATGATCCTGCACGGCGGCCGCGCCGTGGTCACCGGACGCCGCTCCGAGACCTCGCTGTACGACTACAACCTGGCCACCTACGATTCCGGTGACAGCTTCGATCAGAACGCCTCCAACGGCTTCATCGAGATCTACGGCCTGCCCACCCGCGTGGCCGCCGCCCGCGACGTCAAGTTCGGCAACGGCATCGAGGTGCCGGACAACACCGTCGAGTAACCGATAGCGTCACGTCCTCCCTCCGACGGCTTCCCGCCGGAGGGAGGACTCGTATTAAGGTGGACATATGACTGAACAGAACGAACATCTTGCCCTGTGGGGCGGCCGGTTCTCCTCCGGTCCTTCGCCCGAGCTCGCCAGGCTCTCCAAATCCACCCAGTTCGACTGGCGTCTGGCCGACGACGACATCGCCGGATCGCGCGCCCATGCGCGGGCGCTCGGCCGTGCCGGCCTGCTGACCGCGGACGAGCTCAACCGCATGGAGGAGGCCCTCGACGAGCTGCAGCGCCGTGTGGACTCCGGGGCGTTCGCGCCGATCGAGGACGACGAGGACGAGGCCACGGCGTTGGAGCGTGGCCTGCTGGAGATCGCCGGGGACGAATTGGGCGGCAAGCTGCGTGCGGGGCGTTCACGCAACGACCAGATCGCCTGCCTGATCCGCATGTGGCTGCGCCGCCACGCCCGCCGCGTCGCGGGGCTCACGCTCGACCTGGTCAACGCGCTGATCGCCCAGTGCGAGCAGGCCGGGGACGCGGTCATGCCCGGGCGCACCCACATGCAGCACGCCCAGCCGGTGCTGCTCGCCCATCAGCTCATGGCCCACGTCTGGCCGCTGCTGCGCGACGTGCAGCGCCTGGTGGACTGGGACGCCCGCATCGACGCCAGCCCGTACGGCTCCGGCGCCCTGGCCGGCAACACGCTCGGTCTGGACCCGCAGAACGTGGCCGTGGAACTCGGGTTCTCCCGCGTCACCGACAACTCGATCGACGGCACCGCCTCGCGCGATCTGGTCGCCGAGTTCGCGTTCGTGGCGGCCATGCTCGGCGTGGACATCTCGCGCCTGAGCGAGGAGATCATCATCTGGAACACGCAGGAGTTCGCGTTCGTGCGGCTGGATGACGCCTATTCCACCGGATCGTCGATCATGCCGCAGAAGAAGAACCCGGACATCGCCGAACTGGCGCGCGGCAAGTCCGGCCGTCTCATCGGCGACCTGACCGGTCTGCTGGCCACGCTCAAGGGGCTGCCCACCGCGTATGCGCGCGATCTGCAGGAGGACAAGGAGGCCGTGTTCGACCAGGTCGACACCCTGGAGGTGCTGCTGCCGGCCTTCACCGGCATGGTGGCCACGATGGCCTTCGACACGGACCGTCTGGCCGCCGAGGCGCCGACCGGTTTCGCGCTGGCCACCGACATCGCCGAATGGCTGGTGCGCAACGGCGTGCCGTTCCGCCACGCGCATGAGCTCTCCGGTGCCTGCGTCAAGATCGCCGAGGAGCGCGGCCAGGAGCTGTGGGATCTGACCGACGCCGACTTCATCACGGTATTCGAGGGATATCTGCCTGCCGACAAGGCCCCGCAGGTGCGCGAGGTGCTGTCCACCGAGGGCTCGGTGGCCGCACGCCGCGGCAAGGGCGGCACCGCGCCCGAACGTGTGCGCGAACAGATCGTCGACGCCAGGTCCAAGGTCGAATCCCTCCATGTCTTCGCCGTCTCCATCAGCGACGGCCCGGCCTACAGGCCCGAAGGCTCACTGGCCTGATGCACGGCGCGTTCGCCAAGATCGTCCGGCGTTCCATCCGTGGTTCGCTCGGACGGTTCCTGGCCATCATCGGCATCGTGGCGCTCGGCTGCGGTTTCTTCGCGGGACTGCAGATGAGCGGCCCCGACATGCGTGCGTCCGCCGACCGGTATTACGACGGCACGCACCTGTGGGACATCCGGCTGCTCTCCACACTCGGATTCTCCGATGACGATGTGCAGCGCGTGCGGGATATCGAGGGCATCGCGGATGCCATGCCCTCGATATCCACCGATGCGATGATGCAGATGGGTGACGAACAGGCCGCCGTCAGGATCGCCCTGCTGCCGGACGGCGCGCAGGACGGCGAACAGACCGACGAGGTGACCGTCGCCTCCGATGACGATGGGTACCTCAACCGTCTGCTGCTGCGCGACGGCCGGTGGCCGACGGCGGAGGACGAATGCGTGGTCTCCGCCGACACCGCCGCCGGCGAACCGCACATCGGGCAGACCATCCACGTGCTCTACGGCACCGATGCGTTGGACGGGACGCTGGACAGCCGCGAGTTCACCGTCGTCGGCACCGTCAGCTCCTCGAACTACCCGTACACGGTCAGCTTCGGGTCGACCACGCTCGGCTCCGGCATGATCGAACAGTATCTGTACGCGCCGCGCGACGCCTTCGCCGCCGACGCCGCGTACACCGAGATCTACGCCACCGTGGAGGGCGCGGACGCCCACGAAAGCGGATCCGACGACTACGAACAAACCGTGACCCGGGTCGCCGACCGCATCGAACGGAACACCGATGACCTGGCCGCCGACCGCCTGGACGACGTCAAACGCCCCCTCCAGCAGGAACTGGACGAACGCCGCGCCACCTATGAGACCGAACGCGATGCTGCGATGGCGCAGCTCGAACAAACGGCGCAACAGCTCGACGTCGTCGCGCAATCGAGCCCGGGGAGCGGCCAGATCGCCGCGGCCCGCGCGCAACTTGAACAGCAGCAGGATCAGACCGAACGGGAATTCGCCGACGCCGAAGCGCAACTGACGGACGCACAGGCCGAGCTCGACGCCATGGAATCCCCCGAACTCTACGTGCTCGACCGCACCCAGAGCGAGGGTGCGGCCAGCTATCAGGGCGACAGCGAACGCATGGACAGCATCGCCGACGTGTTCCCGGCCATGTTCTTCCTGGTGGCCGCGCTCGTGGCCCTGACCACCATGACCCGCATGGTGGAGAACGAGCGCATCGAGATCGGCACCTACAAGGCGCTCGGCTACGGCACCGCCACCATCGCCTGCAAGTACCTGGCCTACGCGGCCGCGGCGAGCGTCACCGGAGCCGTCATCGGCATCGCCGTGCTCAGCCAGGTCCTGCCGTATATCGTCATGCAGGCGTACGCCATCATCTACGCGGTGCCCGCGCCGCCGTTGCCGCTGCCCATCCAGCCGGGCGCCGCACTGCTCTCCGGCGGTCTCGGCGTCGGCGTGACCCTGCTGTGCACCTGGTTCGCCGTGGTGTCCAGCCTGCGCGAGACCCCCTCCCGGCTGATGCTGCCGCGTCCGCCGAAGGCCGGCAAGCGCATCGTGCTCGAACACGTCGGACCGTTGTGGCGGCGGATGTCGTTCTCCTGGAAGGTCACCTGCCGGAACATCTTCCGCTACAAACGGCGTTTCCTCATGACTCTTATCGGCATCAGCGGCTGCACGGCGCTGATGCTCGTCGGTTTCGGCCTGCATGATTCGATTTGGGACATCATCGACAACCAGTTCGGGACGATCCAGCACTACAACACCGTCGTCAGCCTGGACGCGAACGCGACCGACGAGGATCTCGAATCGGTGTGGCGCACTTTGCGGGAGCATGACGCCACCGAATTGACCCGCGTGGATGTGCAGAACATGCAGGTTGCCGGAACGGACGATGCCGACCCGTTGGCCGTGCAGGTCATCGTTCCGCGGAAGGCGTCGGCGCTGTCCGACGTCATCACCTTCCGCGAGCGCGTGGGCCACACCCCGGTTGCCTTCGACGACGACGCGGTGCTGGTGACCGAGAAGGCCGCCGCCACGCTCGGCCTGCATGTCGGTGACGAGCTGACCCTGTACCGGCAGGACGGCATGGGCAACGCCACGGGCGGTGGCGCGCGGGCGCGGATCACCGGCATCGTGGAGAACTACGTGGGCAATATGGTCTATGTGGGGCCCGAAGTCTGGCGGCAAGCCGCGGCGCAGGACGACGGGATGGACACCGACCTCGCGTACCGGACCACGTACGCGGTGACGCCGGACGGCCAGCGCGCCAGGGACGACCTGTCGGCCGCCCTGCGCGAGGTGCCGCATTTGTCCACGGTCGGGTTCTCGGCGATCTCGATCGACACGTATTCCACGATGTTGAGCTCGATCAACCTGATTGTGGTGGTGCTCATCGTCTCGGCCGCGGCGTTGGCGTTCATCGTGCTGTACAACCTGACGAACATCAACATCGGCGAACGCGTGCGCGAGATCGCCACGCTCAAGGTGCTGGGGTTCACCCGCGGCGAGGTCAACGCCTACATCTTCCGGGAGATCGCGATCCTCTCGTTGGTCGGTGATCTGTTCGGGTTGGCGCTCGGCACCTGGCTGGAGGGATTCGTCATCACCACGGTGGAGGTGGATGTGGTGATGTTCGGGCGGATCATCCATCCGTTGAGCTACCTGTACGCCTTCCTGCTCACTTTGGTGTTCAGCGGTGTGGTGGTGCTGGCCATGCGCGGCCGGCTCGACAAGGTGGATATGGTGGAGAGCCTCAAATCGGTGGACTGACCGCGATGCGCCCCGAATGGGCGGTTTCTGCCGTAAAAGGGGAACATTCGGGCTGTTTGCGGTAAACAGGGCCGCCGATGCAGTCCATACTGAGGGTCGGCATGGATGGATCCATGCCCAAAGGAAGAGAGCTTTCGGGAAAGGAACCATTGTGACCTCCTCCAACCAGTCCGTGTCCGCGGAACGCGGCGCACTCAAGGTGTTCGGCGTGCTGTTCATCGTGTTGGGCGTCGTCTACCTCATCTCGGGCGGCGTGATGATCGCCGGCGCGCGCGTGGTGGACCCCGCCCAGACCGTGGCCGTCGCCGATGGTCTTGACCTCAACGTGATGGTGTGGAGCCTCGCTCTGGCCATCTGGTGGCTGATCTCGGGCCTGTTCTACATCGTGTTCGGTGCGCTGGGCATCCGTGGCGCCAAGAACCCCGCCAAGATCGGCGTGTTCATGGTACTCGCCTGGATCCTGGCCATCGTTGGCATGATATCCGTGGTGCTCAGCCAGTTGCTCGGCGCCTCCGTGAACTGGCTCGGCTGGATCGTGTTCGCGGTCACCATCGCCGCCGCGATCTACGCCACCAAGATCCGCAAGGACGCCAGGAACGCCTGAGCGCCGTACGCCGGTCCCGTCCGGCCGCATATCGTGCCCGACGGCGGACCGGTGTCGCATACAATCCGGAGGCCTCTCCCGAACGCCGGGAGGGGCCTCCGGATTGTATGTGGATGTCTGCATCGTGAACATGCGGGATGCACGGCAACGACGGCGCGGTATTGTTTGCTCCAACCTACTGCCGGACCGAAAGCGCCACCATGTTCACCACCACACCATTGGACACCATTCAACGGGCCGCCGCCTCGGGCGCATACACCATCGCGCCCGTCGGTAGGGAGATCCTGGCCGACGACATCACGCCGATCGAGGCGTTGCGCGCGTTCAAGACCGTGTCCGACCGCTGCTATCTGCTCGAATCGGTGGTCGGACGAGAACGGCGCGGACGGTACACCTTCCTCGGATTCGAACCGTCGCTGGCGGTGACCTGCACCGACGGGCGGATAACCATCGGCGACAGGACCTTCCACACCGACGACCCCTCCGCGCGGATCCGGGAGATCCTCAGCCGGTACCGCAGCCCGCGCATCGAGGGCATGCCGCCGTTCACCGGCGGTCTGGTCGGCTACTTCGCCTTCGAGTACCTGAAATACGCGGAGCCGACGGTCCGGCGTGACGTGGACAACCCGCACGGGCTGCGCGACCTGGAACTCATGCTGTTCGACAAGGTCGTGGCCTTCGACAACGTGCGCCAGACCGTGACCCTGATCGTCAACATGCCGCTGGATGGCGACCTCAAGGTCGCATACAACCAGGCCGTCACCGAACTCGACCGGCTCGAACGGCTGCTGCGCGAGGGCGAACGGTGCCGGAACGGCGAGGGGCGGCTGACCGGCCCGATCACGGCGCTGTTCAGCCGCGACCAGTTCCGGGCCATGGTCGAACGCGCCAAGTTGCACATCCACGAAGGCGACATCTTCCAGATCGTGCCGTCCAACCAGCTGAGCGCCCCGTTCGAAGGCAGCCTGCTGGACACCTACCGGGTGCTGCGCGTCACCAACCCCTCACCGTACATGTTCTACCTGTCCGGCACCGACATCGAGATCGCCGGCGCCTCGCCGGAAACCCTGGTCCGTCTGGAGAACGGCGTCCTGCACACCTTCCCGCTGGCGGGCACGCGGCCGCGCGGCACGAGCGACGAGGAGGACCTCCGGCTCGAACGGGAACTGCTCGCCGACCCCAAGGAACTGGCCGAACACAACATGCTCGTCGATCTGGGGCGCAACGACCTGGGGCGCGTCAGCCGGTTCGGCTCCGTGCAGGTGGAGCGGCTGCGCGACATCGAACGCTACTCGCATGTCATGCACATCGCCTCCAACGTGCGCGGCGAACTGCGCGAGGACTGCGACGCGCTCGACGCCATCGCCGCGGTCCTGCCCGCGGGCACGCTCTCGGGCGCCCCGAAGATCCGCGCCTGCCAGCTGATCGGCGAGATGGAGGGCGTCAAGCGCGGCGTCTACGGCGGGGCGATCGGCTACCTCGACTTCACCGGCAACATGGACGTGTGCATCGGCATCCGCCTCGCCTTCGCGCAGGACGGCCGTGTCTTCGTGCGCGCCGGCGCGGGCATCGTGGCCGATTCGGTGCCCGACAACGAATACCAGGAATGTCTGAACAAGGCCGGCGCCACACTGGACGCGCTGCGGATCGCGGGGGAGGGAATGCGATGATCCTGCTCATCGACAGCTACGACAGCTTCTCATACAACCTGGTGCAGGCAATCGGGTCGATCGACGCCGACATCCGCGTGGTCCGCAACGACGAACTGACGCTGGACGAGATCCGCGCGCTGCACCCCGACCGGATCGTCCTGTCCCCGGGGCCGGGACGACCCGAGGACGCGGGCGTGATCGTGGACGTGGCGCGCGAACTGAACGGCGTGGTGCCGATGCTGGGCGTCTGCCTCGGCCACCAGGCCATCTGCCAGGCATACGGGGCCACCATCACCTACGCGCGCCGGCTCATGCACGGCAAGCAGTCGCCGACCGAACTTGATCCGCGCTGCCCGCTGTTCGCCGGATGCGCGCCGAACGTGCCGGTCGCGCGGTATCATTCGCTGGCGGTGGACCCGTCCACGTTGCCGTCGGAACTCAAGGTGACGGCCACCGCGGACGACGGCGAGGTGATGGCCGTGGCCGACGTCCGCCCCGGGCGTGCCCCCGTCTACGGGGTCCAGTTCCACCCCGAATCCATCATGACGCCCGACGGCATGACGATGTTGCGCAACTTCTTTTCCTGAACCGAAAACGTTTCCGGGCTTGAGCAGTTCCGCACCGCGTATGTCCGGTACGGAACCGCTCAAGACACCCGCATAACGGTGCGGCACCATGGCATGAGGGCCGCTGACGTTGACGACGGGGGTACGGGGCGGGATTCATCCGGGCGGATGAGTGCCGGTGACCCCGGCTGCCCCTACAATCGGGAGCGGACGGATAATCGACCGCGCTCCTGCGCCGCTACAGTTGGGGGAACAATCATGCTGACACGACGGCAGATCCGCATGCTGGTGCACCGGCATGGCCGGGAGATTATCGCGCACGAGAACATGATGATCGAACGCCGCTGCTACCAGCACGGGGCCGTGACCACCTTCGCGCATTCGATCCGCGTGGCCTGCCTGGCCGTATGGATGGCCGACCGGCTGCGGCTGTGGCGGCGCGTCGATCTGCGCTCGCTGATCCGCGCCGCATTGCTGCACGACTATTTCCTCTACGATTGGCACGACTGGGACAACGGCGAACACCGGCTGCACGGCTTCACCCACGGGCGCGCCGCCCTGGAGAACGCGATGCGCGACTTCGGCGACCTCAACCATGTGGAGCGTGACAGCATCGCACGGCACATGTTCCCGCTGACCCCGCTGCCGCCGCGGTACATCGAAGGGTATCTGGTCACGATGGCCGACAAGGTGAGCGCCACCCGCGAAACCCTGTCCCCGGACCGGTTCAGCAAACAGCCGAAGGCGCCGGGGCGCGGCGTTGCGGTCCGTCGGCCTGCGCTGCCGTCCGCGGCGGCCCGGAACCGTCGCGGCTGAGGAAGATTCCCGATGCTTGCCGTCGAACACCTGTTCCTGTGGTTCCTGTTCTACTCGTTCCTTGGCTGGGTCTACGAGTCGATCCTGGTGTCCGTGCAGGAGCGCCGGTTCGTCAACCGCGGCTTCCTCAACGGCCCGCTGTGCCCGATCTACGGCACCGGGGCGGTGCTGGCCAGCCTGGTATTGGGCGGGTTGTCCGGGCATCCCGTGTTGCTGTTCCTCGTATCCGCACTGGGGGCGAGCGTCCTGGAATACGCCACGTCGTGGGCGATGGAACGGCTGTTCCACGCGCGATGGTGGGATTACACGGATTTCCGCTTCAATCTCAACGGGCGCATCTGCCTGCTGGGGGCCGTGGTGTTCGGTCTGGGCGGCGTGGTGATCGTGCGGGTCATCCAACCACAGGTGGAGTACTGGACGGGACTGATGCCCCTGCCGGTGGTGCACTGGCTGTCGATTGTGTGTCTGCTGCTGCTGATCATCGACCTGACGGTCACGGTGGCCGGCATCGCGCATTTCGACGACAGCCTGGCCGCGTTCACCGATATCGTGCAGGGATACGCGGCGAAGGCCGGCGACCATTGGCAGTGGGGCCGCGACGCGCTGCGCGGCAGGATCCATGACTGGGCCGAATCCTCGCAGGAGGTGTTGTCCGGTCTGCGCGACGTGGCCGCGCTGATGCTTAACGAACAGCAGCGCCGCATGATCGAGTCGTTCCCCCACTTGAAGTCCGTGAACTACGACCGCGTGCTGGAAACCATCCGCGAGCTGCTGCGCCGCGATTAGGACACCGGTCAGCCCAACGACCGGAACGTGTCGGTGTATCGGCGGCGGCAATGCCGTATGGCGACGGCCATCGTCACCGCGATGACGACGATCGCCAGCGGCGGTATGGCCAGCGGGCACAGCGTCAAGGCGATGATGACGACGGTCATCACCGCGATTATCGGCACAAGCGTCACCATCATGGCCAGGACCAGCTCGTTCGTATTATGCCCCGACGAAAGAATCATGGCCGCGACGGTGACGAATACGGACAACGCCGTGCACAGATACCCGCTCCAGGCGAGTGGGGAGCACAGCAAGGACGGATCCGTTATCGTGCCCCACCAGCAGTGCAAGCCGATGACGATCGCCAACATCGGCAGGGCCAACAGACAGGAGAGCAGGACGTGCGCCAGCACCATGCCGGCCATCGGCCTGCCGGATTCATGGTAGGCCTCCTCGACGAACCGGTTCGCCGACTCCCCGGAACCCAGATTGAGGGCCCCGATCGCATTCATGGACACCAGTGCCGCGCTCATCCAGCCGCAGCATGGTATGAGCAAACAGAAGAGGAACAGCTGCGTGCCGGTGACGCCTCCCAATGGATTGGGGATGATCGCTCCCTGCAACGCCATGACGGCGAACAGGAGCGGGGTGAGTGCGGCGGACGCCCAGAAGCTGCGGCTGCGGCGGCACAGCAGCCAGTCATACCAGAGCACGGCGTTCATGAGCGGTGGCTCCTTTCCTCGTTGAATCCGAACAAGACGGCCGGATGTGGTTCGTCGATGGTCATTGCCGCCTTGAACGTGTCGAAGTCGGGAAAATCGGCGATGCGGCGGTCGATGGCGATACGTCCGTGGTCGAACAGGATGGCACGGTCGGCGATGCGCCAGCAGTAGTCGAGGTCGTGGGTGATGGTCAGCAGGGTGCGGCCGGAATCGGAGAGCTGGTGTGACAGTTCGATGAGCAGGTCGCGTGTCGCCGGATCGACGGCGTTCGTCGGTTCGTCCAGCATGACCAGATGCGGGTGGAACAGCAGTCCGACCGCGATATCGGCGCGCCGGCGCAACCCGCTGGACAGCTCACCCACCTTGGTATCGAGACGGTCGGCCAGACCGAAGGCTTCGATCAGGGGAAGCCGGTCCAGCTGGTCCAAGTCAATCGGAGAAGGGTCTTGCCGCGTGGCGAACAGTTTGGCACGGAACGAGATGTTCTCCCGCAGGCTCAGCTGCATGGCGAGCGCGCCGTCCGCGGACAGCATGAATACGTCGCGCATGCCGTGGATGACGTCGGCGTTGACGATCGCTTCACCGGAACGCGGCCGCAACAGACCGGTGATGATGCGGAACAGTGTGGTTTTGCCCACCCCGTTGTACCCCAGTACGGCCAGCGACTGGCCGTGGGGAACATCGAAGCCGACATGGTCGAGCACCGTGTCGTGCCGGGTGTATCCGAAGGTGACATTGCGTACCGATATGGCGATCGGTGTGGATTCGGGCATGGTGTTGCCTCCTAGGTAATCAGATTTCGCCGGCGACGATACGGCGAAGGGCGGCGACGTGTTCGTCGAACGCACGGCGGCCTTGCTCGGTGAGTGCGACCCAGGTGATCTTGTAGCCTTTGTCGGCACCGGGTTTCTTGCTTAGCGACACGTAACTGTGGTCGGCCAGCGTCTTCAGATGCTTGGAGCAGGAGGCGTCACTGATCTGCAGGGTGTCGCGCAGGACGTCGAACCGCATGGGGGAGTAGGTGGCCAGCAGTCCGCAGATGCGCAGCCTGATTGGTGCGTGGATGACTTCATCGAATTGCGGTTCTCTCATGAGGGATCTTCCATGACGGTCTGTCGTTCGGACAGGGTGATGCCGGCCTGTTGCACGACGGCGGTGAGTGCGCCTGCGATGATGGCTACCGGCGGTATCCAGAGAAAGCTGGCCAGTCGGAAACCCAGCAATAGGCACAAGGCGGCGCTGCCGAGCATGATGGCAAGCAGCAGGGCGGAGACTACGATGCCGTGCAGAAGCCGTTGGCGTGCGGACCGTGGGACGTACTGTGTGCGGTCGAGGGACCAGAATCCCACGCCGCGAATACGTCTGACCGCAAGGATGATGGCGGCGCTGCCAAGCAGGCAGACGGTGTTGATGATGAGGGCGATGATCAGCAGGGCGGTGGTGTGCAACCCGAACAGGCTGCCTCCGGCGAACGCCGTGCCGATAACCCACCACATGACATCGAGCACGCCGGCGAGGATGCCGATGCCGACGGCGTAGAACCGCGGCATGCGGGTGCGCGCCATCAGGCGTGCGTGATCCGAGGATAGGGTGTCGAGCATATGCTGCGACGTCTGGATGTGTTCGTCCATATATCCCCCAAATACCGAGAACTTCTTTCCGTTGTGGAAAGCATATCACTTTCCATGGTGGAAAGAAGTTTTCGGTGTGTCACTCGGGGACGGCGTGCATCGAATCTGACGATGCGTGCGGTACTGTGTCGCCTCGCTGCAAAACCGGCCGCATCACCGCAACGGAGGCGACGCAGCCGGCGGCTTGGTCAGCCCTGCAATACCGGAATCGTCGGAATGGCGGAGTCGACCGCGGGCGCGGATATGGTGTCCGAGCCCTTGTAGTCGGTGATGCCGGCGCCGGTGTTGGGATGCTGCGCCGAATAGACCTGGTCGCAGCAATAGGCGACCAGCAGCACGGCGGCGACGACCGTCAGCACGCGTACGTTCGCACGGCGCAGCAGATCGTCAAGCGCCGGCGCCAGCAGGTAGACGATCGCCAGGCCGCCCAGACCGAAGGTGAGCAGGCCCTCGGCGCAGATGCGGCCGTTGAGGTTGAGGAAATACCCGGTGTAATCCCACCAGCGCTGGCCATCGTGCGTGACCTCCAGATACCAGGAGGAGAAATACTCGATCGCGCCGCACAGCGCCATCGCCGCCACGAATTCCAGCGCCGGCCTGCTGCGCAGTTTCTTGAGCAGCACGAGGATGGCGATGCCGCCGGTGCCGTAGATCGGCAGCCAGGGCCCGTGCAGGGTGCCGCGATTGACGAACATGCCTTCGGTGATGAAGGCGAGCGTGACCTCCCAGATCCAGCCGACGAAGCAGAAGATGAAGAACATCATCACCAGGTTGAGCACCGTGTAGCTGCGCGTGGCATCCGGGCCGGAGATCCGCTCCACCTTGGTGCCGATCGGGGCCGGGGCCAGCCGCCCGGGGTAGCAGCGGCCGTCCAGGATGTCCTGCGCGTGGTCGAGCGCATCCATCTGCGCCTCATGGCGCTGCCAGGCATCCACCTTGCCGTTGCGGCGTAGCGTGATGCCGAACCAGTCGGCCAGCAGCCCGGTGAACCCGGTCGGACGCTGCGCGTGCTCGCGGGATGTGGAGGCGATCGCCTCCGCGGCGTCGGCGTAGACGACCTCGACCGTCGCGCGGTCGGGGCGGACGAACAGCGCCTCGTCGCACAGCCGCTCGCTGCCCTCCACGCCGTTACCCTTGGCCAGGGCGCGCAGCCGCGCGTAATACTCGGCGAAGAACGCGGCCTGATAGCCGTTGAGCCAGAAGATGCCGACCAGACCGAACGTCAGCGCGCTCAGGACATGCCAGCCGATGAACGACAGCTGCATGACGAAGCACTCCCACTTGTGCCCCTTCATCATGCGGCGTGACAGGGTGATCGCCTCGTTGGCGCCCATCGTCGGATTCTCCGCCATGATGTACGGCACCAGGAAATAGGAATAGGATTTCACGAACAGTCCGACGATGGTGAACGACCACAGGATCAGATACAGCGTGGTCAGGAACATCGTCCAGGCCATATGCGGCCAGCGGCCGGTCTGGATCGGGTAGAGGAACCGGCGCAGCGGCACCTGCTCGTAGGTCCGGGCCTCCAGCATGATGCGCCGGATGATGATCGTGTAGGTCTCCTGGATGAACAGCCAGCCGAAGAGATACACGATAAGGCTGATGACGATCAGCGTGATGATGCCTGCGTTGGGCGACTGCAGGATCGAACGGGCGGCATCCGAGACGGTCAGCAGGATGCTGCCGGAGGAGAAGGAGTTCAGCACCGAGGCGAAGACGCCGCGGGAACGGCCGAGCATGGCGATGGTGTCGGCGTCCCGGATGTCCTGCTCGTTGCGCGCCACCTCGTCGCGGACCTGATCCTCGTTGCCCGTGGCCATCTGGCCGAGCATGGTCCCGAGCCGCTCGGTGGCCTGATCCACAACGGTCGGCTGCGCCATGGTCGGGTCCTCGTAGGACTCCACCCACAGCGACGAGGTGTATTCCACCCCGATGAGCGCGGCGATCAGACACATGACGACGATCAGCCAGTACTGGCGTTTGAACACGCCCTTGGCCGCGGCCTTCATGACCTTGCGGTCCATCACGGCATTCCTCTCCCTCTTGGTCATATCCCCCACAGTATCAGCAAGTCCACAGTGTCGGCCTCTGCTGTCAGACTGAGAACGCCTGAACAGCAGGCGCCAATCCGATACAACTCGATAGGGAGATGGAATAGCAATGGCTCACGTCATCGATTTCAAGGAGGCCGGGTTCGACACCCTCCTCGATGAGCTGGAATGGCGCGGGTTGATTTCCCAGTCCACGGACCGGGAGCGACTCGCCGAGGCACTGAACGGTGAGCCGATCACGTATTATTGCGGCTTCGATCCGACCGCACCCTCCCTGCATATCGGCAACCTCGTGCAGCTGATCAACATGCGCCACCTGCAGGCGGCCGGGCACCACCCGATCGCGCTGGTCGGCGGCGCCACCGGCCTGATCGGCGACCCGCGCCAGTCCGGCGAGCGCACGCTCAACCCCAAGGACGTGGTGGCCCAGTGGGCCGAACGCCTGAAATCGCAGATCGGCGGCATCCTGGAGACCGAGGGCGCCAACCCGGTCCGGTTCGTCAGCAACTACGAGTGGACCGCGAACATGACCGTCATCGACTTCCTGCGCGATGTCGGCAAGAACTTCCGCCTGGGCACCATGCTGGCCAAGGACACGGTGGCGAGGCGCCTGAACTCCGAGGACGGCATCAGCTTCACCGAGTTCAGCTACCAGGTGCTGCAGGGCAACGACTACCTGCATCTGTTCGACGAGTACCACTGCACGCTGCAGCTGGGCGGCAACGACCAGTGGGGCAACCTGACCTCCGGCCTGGACCTGATCCACAAGGTGCGTGGCGTGGATGTCAACGTGTTCACCAGCCCGATCATCACCGACGCCCAGGGCAAGAAGTTCGGCAAGTCCGAGGGCAACGCCGTGTGGATCGACGGCACGATGCTCAGCCCGTACCGCTTCTACCAGTTCTGGTTCAACCGCCCGGATGTGGAGATGGAGAGCCTGCTCAAGGCGTTCACGTTCCTGCCCAAGGCCGAGATCGAACGTCTTGTCGAGGAGAGCCGGACCAACCCCGGCGCCCGTGAGGCGCAGCGCACGCTGGCGTGGGAGGTGACGAGCTTCGTGCACGGCGAGGCGGCCACGCAGGCGGCGATCGATGCCTCAGCGGCGCTGTTCGGCCGCGGCGGCGACCTGGCGTCCATTGACGAGGCCACGCTTGAGGCCGCACTGGACGGGTTGAAGGTGGAGAACGAGGACGGTTCCAAGGACTTCGCCCGCGTGGCCGTGGGCGATCGCGTGGCCGAGGCCGGCGTGAGGGCCGGACTGTTCAAGTCGATCTCCGAGGCGCGCAAGACCATCAGGTCCGGTGGCGTGTACCTGAATAACGTGCGTGTGGACGACGAGGAGCAGGTGCTGGGTGAGTCCGACCTCCTGCAGGGGCGGTTCGCACTGATCCGCCGCGGCAAGAAGGCGCTTGGCGTGGTGGCGGCCCGCTGACGATTGACATTTCCGATCCATGACGGTGTCCCGCCGTTGAGGCCCCGAGGGCCGACGCGGCGGGACACCGTGCGGTTCGGGCAACGATGTAGGCTATCGGTAACGATGAACGGCCGTTGACAGCAGCGGCGGATGAAAAGGAACGACATGGCAGAAGGCAACAACAATCACGCTTCGCACGGTGGCCGCTCGTACGGCGGCCGCAAGCCCGGCTCCGGCCGCCCCGGCAATCGCGGGGGCAAGGGGTTCAAGCCGCGCGGCAACGGCGGCAAGAGCTACGGCGACAAGGGGTTCAGGCCGCGCCGTCACGATGACAACGGCGGGTACCGTCGCCACGATGACGCACGGCATGGTGCCGGTGACGGCGAGCGCCGGTTCCACCGCGACGGTGAACGTCATTACAACGGCGAGCGTCGGTTCCACCGTGACGGTGAACGCCGTTACAACGGCGAGCGCCGCTACAACGGCGAGCGTCGCTACAATGGTGACGGCGAACGCCGCTACAACGACGGTGAGGGCGAGCGTCGTTACGGCAACGGCGGCCATCGTAACGGACAGGGTGGCGGCAACCGTTCCTTCCATCACGGCAACGGGCAGGGCAATCGTTCCGGCTTCCGTCGTAACGGCCAGCATGGCGGCGACAATCCGCGCTATCGTGACGGCGGCCGCGATGGATTCCGCGACCAGAACCGTCCGTATCATCAGGACCGCCAGGACCGCCGACACGACGGGCAGGCCCGCGACGAGCGTCGGGAGTTCACCCCCGAGGAGAAGCGCCAGTACCGTGAGGCCAAGCGCGGCGAGTACATGTCCAAGCCACGCCGCAATTCCGACGGCACGATGAGCTTCCCCTCGCAGAACCCGTATACCGACCGCCGTCCGGGAGAGCCCAAGATGCCCAAGGGGCTTGAATGGTCGATGCTTTCCAAGGACGAACGCGAACGCCTGCGCGGTCTGTCGAAGGAGCATGCCGAGAACATCGGCCTGCATATCCTGGCCGCGTACGCGCAGGAGGAGAACGATCCGGAGAATGCGCTGGCGCATGCCAAGTGGGCCGCCAAGCAGGCCTCCCGCATCGACATCGCCCGTGAGACGCTGGCGTTCATCGCCTACCGTCAGGGCGACTACAAGCTGGCGATGCGCGAGTTCCGCACCGCCTACCGCATGAACGGCTTCCTGGATTATCTGCCGTTCATCGCCGACTGCGAGCGCGGCGTGGGCAATCCGAAGAAGGCCATCGAGCTGGCCATGTCCGACGACGCCAAGTATCTGCGCGGCGAGGCCAAGGCCGAGATGTTCCTGGTGTACGCCGGCGCCCTGGGCGATCTGGAGCTGTGGGACAAGGCCATTCAGATCGTGCATACGCTGGGCCGTTCCAAGGGATTGGCCGGCGCCTACCGCATGCGCGCGGTCCAGGCCGAGCAGTACTTCCTCGAGGAGGCCGGACGCACGGACGAGGCGGTGGCCCTCGACACCATGCTGGACAAGCTGGAGATGCAGTACGCCGACGTGGACGAGGACGAGACCGATGAGGACGTGCTGATCGACTACGATCTGCAGACCATGTCGGAGGACCTGATGGAGGACCTCGGCATCACCGCCGACGACGCGCGCTTCGCTCCGGACGACGAGGCCGACGAGGGCGAGCATGGCGAGGGCCGGGCCGATGAGTCCGACACCGACGACGAGTCGGGCGAGGACGAGTCGGAGGACGCCGATTTCACCGTGGACGACGAGGTGCGCGAGATCCTGGCCGACGCCGGCATCGACGATGACGACACCGAATCCGACGACGAGAGCGAACTGCCCGCGCAGGAGGCGCAGGACGGCGCCTCATCCGTGGTCGAACCCGCCACCGGCGAATCGGACGCCGACCAGCCGCAGGACGACTCCACCGAGCCGGCCTCCGACGAGGACTGACGGCATGCCGGCGTACCTTCGCGGCTCCGATCGCCCGTTGGCCGAAGCCTACGCGCTGGCGCTGCTGGACCTGGACGGCGTGGTCTACCGAGGCAAGAACCCGGTGGACCACGCCTCCGATGCCATCAGAGACGCCGAGCGTAGGGGCATGGCCATCGAATACACCACGAACAATTCCTCGCGCTTCCAGTCCGTGGTGGCCGATCAGCTCATCGGATTCGGCCTGAGCGTCGAACCCCGGCAGGTCATCACCTCCTCGGTGGTGGCCGCACGCATGGTCGCCCGCGCGGTGCCGCACGGCGCGAAGGTGCTGGTGGTGGGTGCGGAGCATCTGCGCGAGGAGATCGCCCGGCAGGGGCTTGAGATCGTGGAGCGCGCCGAGGACGATCCCGCCGCCGTGGTGCAGGGCTGGTACCCCGATATGACCTGGAACCAGCTGGCGCAGGCGGCCTTCGCCGTGGAGCGTGGCGCCGCCTATTACGTGACCAACCGCGATCTGACCATACCCCGCGAACTGGGCATCGCCCCCGGATGCGGGTCGATGGTCCAGGCCGTCGTCAACGCCACCGGCGTGCAGCCCGCGGCCTGCGCCGGCAAACCGGAATCGGCCATGTACGACGAGGCCCGGCTGTTGGCGGCCGCCGACGGCGCGGAACCGGTCCGGCGGGAGCTGTGCCTGGCCATCGGCGACCGTCTGGACACCGATATCGAGGCGGGCAACCGCGGCGGCTACGATTCCCTGGCCGTGCTGACCGGCGTGACGAACCCGCATGAGCTCATGCTCGCCCCCCGCCACCTGCGGCCGACCTTCATCGCCCGCGACCTGCGCGCGTTGAACGAGCCGATACCCGCGCCGCGCCGTGAACCGGACGGGCGCTGGGTGTGCGGACGGGACGAGGCCGCCATCGACGCCGCGGGACGACTGACCGTCAGCGACGCGACGGCCATGGATGCGCTGCGGGCGGCATGCTGCGCCGCCTGGGAGGCCTCGGACAACGGACGAGCGTTGGATGCCGACATCCTGCCGGATTTCGGCCTCATCGGAGCGGGGGAGTGAACATCACCATGCCGGATGCCGATAGCGAATCGCAGCGGGAGACCCCGGCACCGTTGACCGCGCGGTTCCCCGAACTGGCGGAACTCGACGGATTGGACGACGACCAACGCATCGCGGCCTTCCAGCAGGTTCTGGACGCGCTGCAACAGGATCTCAACGAAAGCCGGGATATCTGATGGGCATCGACAACGGCGGCACCACAATCCCCGACCGTCTGGACGCCGCACTCGTGGCGCTGGGGCTGGTGGAATCCCGGGCCAAGGCGCAACGGCTGATCAAGTCGGGCAAGGTCATGGTCGACGGCGTCACCGCCGTCAAACCGGCGCAGACGATCGCCTCCGCCTCGGACATCGCCATCGACAAAGGCGACGACTATGTCTCCCGCGGCGCCTACAAACTGGTCGGCGCATTCGACGCGTTCCGTGCCGCGGGGCTGCCGGAGCCGGTCGGATTCGACTGCCTGGACATCGGCGCGTCCACCGGCGGATTCTGCGACGTGCTGCTGCGGCGCGGCGCGCACCGCGTCATCGCCCTCGACGTCGGCCACGGACAGCTCGACCCGCGCATCGCAGGCGATCCGCGCATCATCGAGATGAGCGGCGTCAACATCCGCGACGTGCGGGACGACGATCTGCCCTACCGGCCGCGGATGGTGGTCTCCGACGTCTCGTTCATCTCGTTGACGTACGTCATCCCGGTGATCGCACGCATCGCCGCCCCCGACGCGCATATCGTGCTCCTGGTCAAGCCGCAGTTCGAGGTCGGCAAGGGGCATCTGGGCAAGGGCGGCATCGTCGAGGACCCCGCATTGCGCGAGCGGGCGCTGGCGGCCGTCGCCGCATGCGCCGACGAATGCGGATTGGACGTCGTCGCCACGGCGCCATCGCCGATCGAGGGGACGCACGGCAACGCCGAGTACCTGCTGTACGCGCGCGCGGCGGAGCGCTGAGCGGCGTTCAGGCCCTGCGGCGTTTGAGATGCGTCTGCGAACAGGTCGGGCAGAACAGCGACACATCCGCCGTGCCGTCGCCGGCGACATGCGAGGCGTTGCACAAGCGCTCGATCCGGCAACGCTCCGACAGCTCCACGGCGTCGGCATGCAGGGTCACGCATGTCAGGGCATGGACGCGCACCGCATTGCCGACCACGGTGCGGGCGCGGCTCGATGCGGTGTACTCGCCCATCGCATGCCGCGTCAGCATCATGCTGTGCAACGGTTCGATGCTCAGCGTATCGGTCCGGACATCCGCGCTTTCGAGCACGCCGTGCAACGTGACCGACGCGGCCGAGATGACACTGCCGTTGCTCAGCATGCCGTCGACGGCAACATCCCGCGCGCATACGAGGTCTCCGTCGGCGCTCACGACGCCGACGAATCGCAGCGTCTGACAGGACAGCCTGCCCGAGACGTGGATCTCACCGTATCCGATGATATTGCGGACGTCCATATCCCCGGCGCACACCATGCGGCCCGCCTTGCACTCCACCGTTCCGCCCCGGCATCCAACCATGGCCACCACGCCGGCGACCACCAGGGTGTCGAAGACCACCCCCGGATCGATGACGGTGTGGCCGCGGGCCACGATCGTGCGGTATCGCCCGGCGGCGACATGACCATCCGACAGACGCAGATTCATGGTGCTCTCCCTACATGACGGCAGCATCGCCGTACCTTTCGATTATCGGAGCGCACACCGCCGATGCAAGCGGCTCTGCAGGTCATCCGTCGCGCGCCGACCGGGGAGCCGCGCCGTTCCGCGGCTTTTCGTCATGCAGGTCCCGGGCGGTGTCATCCGCGGATCAATTGTTCGATCTGGTCCTGCGTGCCCATGAGAATCAGCTCGTCATTGCGGTGCATGACCAGATCCTTCGACCCGTATTCCAGGTCGCGGTTCGGCGATTTGACGGCGACCACGGTCACCCCGTACCGTTCATGCACCTGGGCCTCCGCGATGCTGTAGCCGATCAGGTGGTTCGGGGTGTGGATCTTGACGACCGTGTGCGGGCCGTCGATCTCGATGTAGTCCAGGTAGTTGCCGGAGACGAGGTGGCCGACGCGCTTGCCGGCATCGGTCTCGGCATTGATGATGTGCGTGGCGCCGATGCGTTCGAGAATGCGCGCATGCTGGAGGGAAACGGATTTGGCCCAGATGTCGCTGATGCCGGCGTCCAGCAGGTTGCCCGTCACCAGGACCGAGGCCTCCACGCTGTCGCCAATCGCCACGACGGCGGTGGTGAAGTCGGTGATGCCGATCTGTTCGACCGCCATCACGTCGGTCAGATCGGCCTGCACGGTGGGCAGGATCGACGACCATCGGCTGACCAGTTCGGCGTTCCTGTCGACCGCGAGCACGTCCTGCCCCATATGGTCGAGCGTGGTGGCCACGGCGCTGCCGAACCGTCCCAACCCGACCACCAGCACACTGCGATTGCCGTTCGCCATCGTCCCATTCCTTTCCTGTACGCGCTACGCGGGCCGCATCCATGCCACCCATAACGGGCGACGGGGTATTACCCCACGATGATACTTTCCTCCGGATACCGCATCGCCTCCGTGGCATGCGGCCGGCTGATCGCGTAGACGACCGATGTCGGCCCGATCCTGCCGGCGATCATCAGCAGCGCGAGGATGACCAGCGTGGCCGGCTCCTGCGCATTCGCCACGCCGACCGAATAGCCGCCGAGGCTCAGGGCCGAACAGGCTTCGAACAGCACATCGCTCAGCGGCTTGCCGGTGACGAACATCAGCGCGAGCGAGGCGGCGAAGGTGAGCAGGGCGAAGATCAGGGTCACGCTGACGGCCATCATCACCACGCGCATGGGCAGACGGCGGCGGAAGGCCGTCACGTCGCCGTGCCCGGTCAACGCGGCGCGGCAGGTCAGCACCAGCACGGCCAGCGTGGTGACGCGGATGCCGCCGGCCGTGGAGGAGCTGCCGCCGCCGATGAACATCAGCATGCTCATGAACACACGGGTCGGATCGCTCAGCTCCGGCACCCAGGACAGGTCGAACCCGGCCGATCGGGGCATCACCGCGGCGGACAGCGCGGCCTGGAGCTTGACGCCGAGATCGGCGTCGGCATACAGCCGCGGGTTGTTCCACTCGACCGCCACGTACCACAGCAGGGAGCACAGGACCAGCGCGAACGTGGTGACCAGCGTGAGCTTGGTATGCAGCTGCCAACGGCGCGGCGGGATGCGGCGGCGGCAGGCGCGCGCCAGGTTGAGCAGCACGGGGAAGCCGAGCGTGCCGCAGAACGCGCTGAGCAGGATCGGCAGGCCGACGGCCGGGTTATTGACGTGCAGACCCGCCGCATCCGGCGTGAACCCGGTGTTGTTGTAGGCCGACACCGCGTAGAACAGCGCCTCCCAGGCCGTCTGCCCCCAATCGCCCCGGTTGATGGAGAACAGCCCGGGGAACAGGGCCGCGAACGTGATGCCCTCGATGATGAACGTGGTGGCGAACACCACGGCGAGCACGTCCCTGGTCTCGCCCAACGCCGAGGCGCCCAGTTCGTTGGCGGTGCGCAACCGCTGCGAGGCGCGCAGATGCCGTGCCGTGGCCAGCATGATCAGCGAGGCGAAGGTCATGACCCCGAGCCCGCCCAATTGCACCGACACCAGGATCACGCACTGGCCGAACACGCTCCAATGCTCGGTGCTGTTGACGATGGGTATGCCGCAGGTGGACAGGGCCGACACCGCCGTGTAGAACGCGGTCAGCGGGTCCGTGGAACCGGGGGAGCGCGAGGAGACGGGCAGCGTCAGCAGCACGGTGGCGATGACGACCAGCATGATGAAGTAGATGATGGTCAACCGTCCGGGGTAGGCGAGCAGCAGGTCGCTGAACACCCGCGTGCGGGCGGAGGGGTTCTGATCGGGGTCCACCAGCGCGCGCCACAGATCGGTGCCGCGGGGCGCGCGCCGGCGAATCGACGGTCTATGGCTGTTGGATGGCTTCATGCACTGCTCCTTACCGGGAACCGGCCCCGCTGCGGCCCGTAGTGCGTCCGTGACGCCGATCCGGACACATGTTCGGCCGACGGCACCATTGTACGGCGCGCAGGGGCGGCTTCGATTAGGATGGGTGTGGGCGGCCGGAACGCCGCCGCATGGACCTTGAACGGAAGGGGCATTATGGGCAGCGATCGCCGTGCCGTGGTGGTGACGCACAGCCGTCTGCGCGAAAGCGGAACGGTGGTGCCCGAGGCGGTGGATCAGCTGCGTCACGCCGGCTTCCGCGTGACGATCGTCGACAACGTGGCCGCGCCGCGCTTCGGCGGCGACTCGCCGCGCGTGGACCCCGACACCGAGATCGTGGTGGTGCTGGGCGGCGACGGCACGATCCTGCGCGCCGCCGAGCTGGTGCACTGCACCGACGTGCCGATCCTGGGCGTGAACCTCGGCCATGTGGGGTTCCTGGCCGAATTCGAAAGCTTCCAGATGAGCGAGGCGATCCAACGCATCGCCGACCGGGACTATTCGATCGAGGAGCGCATGATCGCGCATACCGACGTGTGGATGCCCGGCGCGGACAAGCCGTTGGAGGACTGGGCGCTGAACGATATCACGCTGGAGCGCGTGGACCGCGGCCGGATGGTGGAGCTGTCCATCCGCGTGGACGACGTGGAGATGAGCTCGTTCGGGTGCGACGGCGTGATCGTCTCCACCCCGACCGGATCCACCGCCTACGCGTTCTCCGCCGGCGGGCCGATCATCTGGCCGAACGTCAAGGCGTTGCAACTGGTACCGAACGCCGCGCATGCGCTGTTCGCGCGCCCGCTGATCATCGGTTCGCACTCGACGTTCACCCTGGACATCCTGGAGGAGTCCTCCACGAACGGCTGGATCTGCTGCGACGGGCGCCGTCAGCGCGAACTGCCGAAGGGCACGCGCGTTCAGGTGCGCGAATCGCGCAACATGCTGCGCTTGGCACGTCTGTCCGGCGCACCGTTCACCAGCCGTCTGGTCAGCAAATTCGACCTGCCGGTGGTCGGCTGGCGCGAACAGGCGCGCAAAACCGGCGACGTCCACCACGGGCAGGTCGCGGTCTCCTGGCCGTCCGCGGCCAAAGTCGTGCACAGCGATGACGCCGACCGCTGCTGCGGCACCTGCGCCACCGGGGACACCGGCGGAAGCGAGGTCTGATCCGGCATGCTGGAGGAACTCGAAATCCGCAATCTGGGGCCCATCCGATCGGCCGTGCTGACGCCCGCCCCGGGTATGACCGCCATCACCGGCGAAACCGGTGCCGGCAAATCGATGCTGCTGAACGCCATCCGACTGATCTCCGGTGCCGCCGCCGACGCCAATCGCGTGTCGTCGGGCGCGGACGCCGCATGGGCGCAAGGGGTGTTCATGGCCGGGCCGCAGACCGCGGCGGCCGCCATCGCCGCCGAGGCCGGGGTCGAGCCGGAGGACGGCGAGCTGTTCCTGGCACGCAGCGTGCCGGCGTCCGGGCGCTCGCGCGCCACGGCGAACGGCCGTAGCGTACCCCGATCCGTGCTGGGCCGCATCACCGACGAACTGGTCACGGTGCACGGGCAGGCCGACCAGCTGCGCATCGCCTCCGCCGCCAGACAGCGCGAGTTCCTGGACGCCGTGGCCGGCGACCAGGCGGAACTGGCCTCATACCGACAGGCGTGGGAGGCGTTGGCGGCCATGGACGAACGGCTGGAGAAACTGGCCAGCCAAGAGTCCTTGATCCGGCAGCAGGCCGACTACCTACGCGAATCGATCGAGCGCATCAATCGGGTCGATCCGCAGCCGGGGGAGGACGAGGACCTCAAGACCCGCCGCAGCCGCATCGAGAACGCCGCGGAGATAGCCCAGGGCGTGGGCGGCGCGCTGGGCGCGTTGGACGCCTCGGCGGTCGACGGCGATCCGGACGCATTGGGGGCCTCGGATCTGATTACACGCGCCGTGCAGCACCTGCGCGCCATCCATGTGGAGGGGCCGTTCTCCGATCTGGCCGACCGTCTGGAATCGATCGGCGCGGATCTGTCGGATGTGGTGTTCAGCCTTTCCCGCCAGATCGATATGGAGGAGGGCGTCGACGATCTGGACGCGATCAACGGGCGCATCCACGAGCTCGACGAGCTGACCCGCCGTTGGGGGCCGACCCTGGCCGACGTAATCGCCTGGCGTGACAGGGCCGTGCTGGACGTGGAGGATCTGGACACCTCGCCGGAGAAGCTGGCCGAGCTCCGGCAGGAGCGCCGGCGGCTGTTCGAGGACGCGCTGGAGGCAGCCGATAGGCTGTCGTCCGTGCGTCGGCGGGCGGCGGAGGAACTGTCCGCGCGCGTGGGCGAGGAGCTGTCCTCGCTGGCGATGTCCGGAGCGGGATTGGAGATCCGCGTCACGCCGCGGGAGGCGGACGAGGCCCGCGGAGGCACATGGCCGCTGGACGCCAACGGACGCGACGACATCGCGTTCCTGTTCACCCCGTTCCCCGGTTCGCCGCAGCTGCCGATGGGCAGAAGCGCATCGGGCGGCGAGCTGAGCCGACTGATGCTGGCATTGGAGCTGGTGGCCGCCGAACGCCGCATGGGATATGGGACGGACGACGTTTCGGTCGCCATCCCGGATGCCGATGGTGGCGACGGGTCCACCGAAACGGACTCAGAAAGGGCAGGCGTGACCGATTTCGGCGGCGTGCGGGCCGATGATCCCCCGGTGCGGCCGGGCCAGCCCGCCATGACCTTCATCTTCGACGAGGTCGACGCCGGCGTCGGCGGCAAATCCGCCGTGGAGCTCGGACGTCGTTTGGCCCGGCTGGCCCGCGTCGCGCAGGTCATCGTCGTCACCCATCTGGCGCAGGTCGCTTCCTGGGCGGACGCCCAGTTCGTGGTCAGCAAGGGCGGCGACCCGTCCGCCGACGGCGTGGCCACTACCGTGCACGAGGTGCGTGAGGAGGAGCGTGTGGCCGAGATCGCACGCATGCTCTCGGGCAGCGAGTCGGAGACCTCGCTGGACCATGCGCGCGAACTGC
This sequence comes from Bifidobacterium pullorum subsp. gallinarum, assembly GCF_000741215.1. Lineage (GTDB taxonomy): Bacteria > Actinomycetota > Actinomycetes > Actinomycetales > Bifidobacteriaceae > Bifidobacterium > Bifidobacterium pullorum_B. The sequence goes on along the minus strand of NZ_JGYX01000001.1, from coordinate 251,298 downwards.
TCGCCGAAAGCCGCTTGGGCTGAACCGGCGGCCCGGCCGGCCCGTCGTGATGCCCGGCTGTCCGGCCCGCCGTCCCCGCTGTCCGGCCCGTCGTTACGCGCTTGTCCGAATCGGGGGATTCGGACAAGCGGGATGGACTATGCTTGGTATATGGGCATCAATACGGGTAAGGCCGCCATCTTCGATCTGGATGGCACATTGCTGGATTCCATGGGCGTGTGGGATCAGGTCGACATCGACTTCCTGGGACGCCGCGGCATCGAGGTGCCGGACGATTACATGACCAAGGTCTCCGCGATGCAGTTCCGCCAGATCGCAGAATACACGATCGCGCGCTTCGGCTTGGAGGACACCCCCGAGCAGCTGATGGCGGAATGGGACGAGATGGCCCGGGTGGCCTACTCCACCGTGGTCGAGGCCAAGCCGCACGCCGTCGAGTACCTGCACCTGCTCAGGACGTCGGGCGCCAAGCTGGCCGTGGCGACCTCGCTGCCGCCCGCCCTGCGCGACCCGGCGATGGCGCACGTCGGCATCGGCGGCCTGTTCGACGAAGTGGTCAGCGTCGATGACGCGGGCGACGTGAGCAAGGAAAGTCCGGACGTCTACCTGCTGGCGGCCGAACGCCTCGGCGTCTCGCCGGCCGACTGCACGGTGTTCGAGGATCTGCTGGTGGGCATCAAGGCCGCCAAGTCGGTGGGCATGACGGTCTGGGCCATGAACGACGATTCCTCCGCCGGCGACTGGGCCGAGATCTGCGAGGTGTCTGACGGCGTGCTCTTCGATTTCTCCGACGCCCCCGAGATCCTGTAATCTCGGCCGCCGCGCCGACTGTTATGTTCCGAGTTGAACAGTTGCCCCGAAACTGTTATAGTGTTATATAGAACAGTTAATCACTGTTCCGCTAGCACAATCAGAAAGGGGATACGCGGTGAAGCTGATCATCTCATCCGTGTCCGGAGAACCGATCTACGAGCAAATCAAGGATCAGATTCGAGCGGCGGTGCTCTCGGGCGAACTCGCCGCAGGGGAGGCGCTGCCCTCCCTGCGCAAGCTCGCCAAGGAGCTGCGGATCTCGGTGCTCACCGTCACCAGGGCGTACAACGAACTGGCCGACGAGGGCATTGTGGAGAACATCCAGGGCAAAGGCACGTTCGTGATGAGCCAGGGGACCGAGCTGATGAAGCGGCGGGCCCGCACGCGCATCCAGCGGATCTTCGACGAGACCTGCACGGCCGCCAAGGCCGCCGACATCCCGCTGCTCGACCTGATGGCGATGCTCGAGGCAAGCTACAAGGACCAGTCATGACCACCACACCACCGATGGCGCTGTCCGTCACGGGCGCGACCAAACACTACGATTCCGGCTTCACGCTGGAAGACGTCACCTTCGACCTGCCCGCCGGCTACATCATGGGCCTGATCGGCCCGAACGGCGCCGGCAAGTCCACGCTCATCAAGCTGATCCTCAACATGATCCGCCGCGACGCCGGCCAGATCCAGGTCCTGGGTCTGGACGCGATCGCCGACGAGGAGGCCGTCAAGGAGCAGCTCGGCGTGGTCTTCGACACCAGCTACTTCGTGGACACCTGGAGCGTCGACAAGGTCGAACGCGTCATGCGCGGCATGTACCGCACCTGGCGGCATGAGGCCTTCGACGGCCACCTCAGGCGATTCGGCCTGGACCGCGGCAAGAAGGTCAAGGAGCTCTCCCGCGGCATGCAGATGAAGCTCATGCTGGCCGTGGCGCTGAGCCACGACGCCCGTCTGCTGATCCTGGACGAACCGACCAGCGGCCTGGACGTGCTCGCCCGCGACGAGCTGATGGACATCCTCGCCGCCACCATCGAGGACGGCGAGCGCAGCATCCTGTTCTCGACGCATATCACCGCCGACCTGGAACGCGCCGCCGACTTCATCACCTACATCACCCGCGGCGAACTGTATTTCACCGGTCCCAAGGACGAGTTCGAGGACTCGTTCCGCATCGTCAAGGCCGGCCTCGACCTGCTCGACCGGCTGCCCGCCAAGGCGTGCGTCGGCGTGCACCACTACTCCACCGGTTTCGACGCGCTGGTGCGCAGCGAGAACCTGCCGATCTTCCCCGCGGACCAGATCGTGGTCGAGCCCGCGTCGATCGACGACATCATCCGCCTGACCAACGTCGGGCAATCCTCGCTGGGGGAGGTGTGAGCCATGCGTGCCGTACTGGTTTCGTTCCGTCTGGACATGGCCCGCATCACCGTATCGTCGGCCAGCGGCTTCGTGCCGTTCCTGCTGCCGCTGCTGTTCGCCGTCATCTTCGGCTTGGCCGGCAGAACCTCCGGTGCCGCCGACTTCGCCACGGGCGGCGTGGTCGGCAGCGTGTTCGGCGTCGGCACGATCCTGCCGATCAGCGCGTTCAGCTACGAATGGCTGGAGCAGCATGGGCGGATGAACGGCATCATCCCCGCCGACCGCACGCACCAGGTCATCGGTCGGTATCTGACGCTGCCGGTGTTCGCCGCCATCATCATTGCGGAGACGACGCTGGCGCTTGCGATCCTGCATCTGACGGCCCACGGGAACCTGAACGGTCTGGCGCAGGCCCTGACGACGTCGGTGCTGGGCAGCACATGGTCGTTCATGGTGTTCGAGCTGGTCCTGTTCCCGCTGTTCTACCGGTGGAACGACATGCGCAAGGCGTTGCTGTGCGTGGCGGCGTTCTTCGTCGGGGTGGCCGTGTTGGTCACCGTGACGCTGTATCTCGTGCCGGAGGATGCGTTCAACGCGTTCGGCGACGCCGTTGCACAGGCGATGGCGAACCCGGCGGTCGGCATCCCCGCGGGGCTGGGGGTCCTTGTCGTCATGACGGCCGTCTCCCTGCCGGTGTCGATCGTCTGCCGGCGCCGAAAGGAGTTCTGAGGACCATGAAGGACGCATCCGTTGCGATTCGCCGTGCGATGCGGCTTGACTACCAGACGATTACCGATTCGGGATTGGTCTCCACACTGGTGACGTTCCTGTTCCCGCTGCTGTTCCCGCTGATCGCGTTCATGGTCGGCACGGTGGGCGCGCTGGCGTTGTGCCTGACGCTGACCGTCGGGTACTGGGCGCTGTCCGCGGCCGGGCTGTTCGTGAACACTAGCAGCGTCCAATGCGGCCGTCTCAGCGCGCTGGTGCCGGTCACACGGTCCCATCAGGTTGTGGGCCGATACCTGTCCGCCGGCGTGCTCGGCGTGGTCTGCCTGGCGGAGATCATCGTGCAGATCGGCCTGCTGTGGCTGATCGACGTCGTCTGGATGCCGTTGCCGTGGCAGGATGATTCGACGCCGGTCTCGGTGTTGCCGACGGGCATGGTCGTGGGTGTGGCGATGGCTGCGTTCGTTGCGATCGTGGCGTTGGAGATGCCGTTCTACTACGCCTTCGAGTTCACCAAGGCGTCCAGCTGGTTCTGGTCGGCCGTGTTCGTCGTGGCTGGTGCGTTCGGCGTGGGCATCATCCTGATACCCGACGAGGTGTTGCACTCGATGGCCGAATCGCTGGCCGCCATGCCCGGCTGGATGTGGGGGCTGATCGGCGTCATCGGCTGCTCGGCGGCGGTCGCCGTCTCCTACGCCATCTCCCGCCATATCTGGCTGAACAAGGAACTGTAACCCCGAACCCTCTCAGCGACGCGGCAGGGGGGCACAAACCAATACACGCTCGGCCTCCACGGACTCTGACACTTCTCGGCCAAAACCTCAATCAGCAAAACGTTGAAATTCCAACGATTCCGTTGATTGGATCACGGTCACAAAGTGTCAGGGTCCGGGGAGGCCGGGCGTGTCGGTCAGAGGGCGTGCGCGGCGCGCTCGACCACGCCGGCCATGCCGTCGATGGCGACGACGTCGTCGAACCGCACCGCGGCGTTCTCCAGACCACGCAACGCGGCGGGGGCCGTCGTCCCGGTCTCGCGGGCCAGCACATCCATGCATGCGAAGTCGGTGCCGGTCGCCTCGAAGCCCAGCGACTCGTTGACCACGCGCGGGAACTTGTACGGGCTGGCGGTGCTCAGCAGCACGCGCGGCACGGACGGATCGCGCGGCATCTGGCGGAGCACGAAATAGCCGCAGGCCGTATGCGGGTCGATCACGTAACGGTTCCTCTCCCAGCAGTCGCGGATGGACTCGCGCACCTGATCCTCGTCGGCCCAGCCGCAGCCGAAGACATGGCGGATACGCGCCAGCATCTCATCCGGGATCTCATAAGCGCCCCACTGGTTCAGATCGTTCATCAGCATCGAGATCAGACGCGAGTCCTTATCGGACATGTAGTACAGCATGCGCTCCAGATTCGAGGAGATCAGGATGTCCATCGAGGGGGAGATGGTCTGGAAGAACGGACGCTGGCGGTTGTACGTGCCGGTGGTCAGGAACTCGAAGAGCACGTTGTTCCTGTCCGAGGCCACGATCAGATGCTTGACCGGCAGGCCCAGCAGCTTGGCGTAATAGCCGGCCAGGATGTCGCCGAAGTTGCCGGTCGGCACGCAGAACTCCACCTCGTCGCCCAGCGCGATCGCCCCGCGCTCCACCAGCTGCACGTAGGCGGAGAAGTAGTACACGACCTGCGGGACCAGACGGCCCACGTTGATCGAGTTCGCCGACGACAGGCGCACATGCGCGTCGCCGGCCAGACGGGCGGCCAGGTCACGGTCGCCGAAGATCCGCTTGACCGCGGACTGCGCGTCGTCGAAGTTGCCCTCCACCGCGCACACGGTCACGTTCGAACCCGTCTGCGTGGTCATCTGCAGCTCCTGCACCTGGCTGACCTTGCCCTGCGGATAGAACACGGTGATGCCGGTGCCCGGGGCGTCGGCGAACCCCGCCAGCGCGGCCTTGCCGGTATCGCCGGAGGTGGCGGTCACGATCATGATCTTCTCGTCCGCCCCACCGTCGGCGGGGGCGGTGCGGGCCATGAACCGGGGCAGGATCTGCAGCGCCACATCCTTGAACGCGGAGGTCGGGCCGTGGAACAGCTCCAGGACCCAGTCCTCGCCCAACGGCTTCAACGGGGTGATCGCCCCGTCCCCCCATTGCGGGCCGTACGCGGCCTCGACGCACTCGCGCAGCTCGGCCTCGGAGAAATCGGGCAGCAGCGCGCCCAGCACCGTCACCGCGATGTCCTGATACGACTTGCCGACCAGCTGAGCCACGTCCACGCGGGTCTCGCCCAGCGCGTCGGTGACGAACAGACCGCCGTCGGCGGCGATGCCTTGGCGGATCGCCTGCTTGGAGGTCAGGGAATCGGTGGTGCTGCGCGTGCTATGGAACGTGGTCACGTTGTATCCTCCGCGAATCGTCGGGTTGCCAAACGCTCCTAAGTCTATCCTTGAGCATGGGCAGCCCCATGGCGGTGCGCCCATATCCCGGAACACCCGTCATGACGACGCATGCGTGCGATACCCTAAGGTGTATGACGAATCCCGAAGTGCACGCCGCCGTCAACGCCCTGGCCGACGCCGCAGCCACCGCGCAATCCGACCTTGCCCACACCACCGGCGAAACCAGGAACGACCTGCTGGAGGCCCTGGCCGACGCCCTGGACGCCCAAGCCGACCACATCGCCGAAGCCAACGCCGCCGACATGGCGCAGGCTCGCGCCGACGGCATGGACGAGGGTAAGCTCGACCGCCTGTACTTCGGGGCCAAACGCGTCCGGCAGAGCGCGCAGGGCGTGCGCCACGTGGCCACGCTGCCCGATCCGCTCGGCGAGATCGTCCGCGGCTCCACCCTGCCCAACGGCCTGCGGCTCCAACAGATCCGCGTGCCCATCGGCGTCATCGGCATGATCTACGAGGCCCGCCCCAACGTGACCGTGGACGTGGCCAGCCTGTGCCTGAAATCCGGCAATGCCGCCATCCTGCGCGGCGGACACGCGGCCGAACGGACCAACGCCGCCACGCTGGAGGTCATCCGCGGCACGCTCGCCGAGCACGGCCTCGACCCGGCCCTGGTGGCCAGCGTCGACGCCTACGGCAGGGACGGGGCGACCGCCATGATGCAGGCGCGCGGCCACATCGACGTGCTGGTGCCGCGCGGCGGCGCCGGGCTCATCCAGTCCGTGGTCCGCAACTCCACCGTGCCCGTCATCGAAACCGGCGCCGGCAACGTGCACATCTACATCGACCGCAGCGGCGACCCGGAGAAGGCCATCCCGATCCTGCTCAACGCCAAGACGCAGCGCGTGGGCGTATGCAACGCCGCCGAGAAGCTGCTCGTCCACAGGGACGTGGCCGAAGGGTTCCTGCCGGTGGCCGCGCAGGCGCTCGCCAACGCGCATGTGGCCATCCGCGCCGACGAGACCGCGTACCGCATCATCGGGCAGTCGCACATCCTGGATCTGGACCTGGCGCATGCCGACGAGCAGGATTGGGACACCGAGTATCTGGCGCTGAAGATCGGGATCAAGGTGGTCGACTCGCTGGACGAGGCGATCGCCCACATCAACGCCCACTCCACGGGACACACCGAATCGATCATCGCCGAGGACTACTCGGCTGTGGAAACGTTCACCCAGCGTATAGACTCGGCAGTAGTGATGGTCAACGCCTCCACGCGGTTCACCGACGGCGGTGTGTTCGGCTTCGGCGCCGAACTGGGCATCTCCACGCAGAAGATGCACGCCCGCGGTCCGATGGGCCTGAGGGAGATGACCACGACCAAGTGGATCGGATACGGAACAGGGCAGGTGCGAGCATGAGTGAGGAAGCGACAACCGGCGGTGAGGCGAATGTGGCGAACCCGTGGGGAGCCGATCTGGACGATCCGCGGCTGGGGCTGCGGATCGCGGCGGAACGGTTGAGCCTGGTGCGTTACGTGTTCCTGGTGCAGATCGAGGACGGCATCGCCACGGCGGCGCAGCGCGCCTCGCTCGAATACGCGGACGCGGTGCTGATCGGCTGGCCGGAGACCGACTCGCATGAGGTCGCCGACCTGGACGGGGACCAGCTGGCCACGGTAGGCGCGCAGATGGAACTGATGGAGCGGCGGATCCTGGACTTCCGCAGGCAGGAACGGGACGGGGACGTCGACGGGATGACCGACACGCTGGTCAAGGTCACCGAATGCGTGGCCGTGATCCGCGGACTGTACCAGCCCGACTTCGCGCTGCCGACCTTCGCCGAGATCCAACAGGTCGTGCAGGACGAGTGGGACGAGGACATGGACAGGATCGACGCCGACGGCGCCATCTCCACGGCCGACCAGGCCGAGCAGGAGACGCGCGAGGCCGATCGCCGGCAGACCGGACATGAGGGGGGCGTTGCCGCATGACCGCGGATACGAGCGAGACGATGGCGGGGGAGCAGGAACGCCGGATGTCCGACCTGCTGCCCGCGTCGGCGACGCAAAGCGTCCACGCGCCCGGCAAAGGCAGGCTTTCGGCACGAGGCAACTGGCACAGCCGTCGGCGCATCGGCATCATGGGCGGCACCTTCGACCCGATCCACAACGGGCACCTGGTGGCCGCCTCCGAGGTGTCCTGGGTATACGACCTGGACGAGGTGATCTTCGTGCCGACCGGACGCCCCGTGTTCAAGCTCGACAAGCATGTGACCAACGCCGAGGACCGGTACCTGATGACCGTGATCGCCACAGCGTCCAATCCGAAATTCACCGTGTCCCGGGTGGATATCGACCGTCCCGGCATCACCTACACCATCGACACGCTGCGTGACATCCGGGCGCAGCATCCGGACGCGGAACTGTTCTTCATCACCGGCGCGGACGCGGTGGCCGAGATCATGGAATGGAAGGACGCGGAGCGGATGTGGGACCTGGCGCACTTCGTGGCCGTGACCCGCCCGGGGTACTCCGGCCCCGAGGGGGCGCACCTGCCCGAGGGCAAGGTCGACACCCTGGAGATCCCCGCGCTGGCGATCTCCTCGACCGACGTGCGGCGCCGCGCCGCGCACGACGAGCCGGTCTGGTACCTGGTGCCCGACGGCGTGGTCCAGTACATCGGCAAACACGGTCTGTACCGGCGGCGGTCGGAGTAGCAGGCGCGGGATTCCGCCGATGTGAGCGTTATCAGCGAGGTCTTGGTCGGCGGCGTCCGGCCGTGTCGCACGTCGGCGCACATGGTTAGACTAAGGTTCAGTCCACGTCAGCGAAACACACGTTTGGAGATACGGTGAGCGCAATCCTTACAGGCAAGCCCGATAAGAACCTCATTCTCGTCACGGGGCGTACCCACCCTAAGCTGGCGGCGGACGTGGCCGAGCAACTCGGCATCGATGTCCTGGAGACCACGGCCTACGACTTCGCCAACGGCGAGATGTACGTGCGCTACACCGAATCGGTGCGCGGCGCGGACGTGTTCGTGCTGCAGAGCCACGCCAACCCAATCAACAAGTCGATCATGGAACAGCTCATCATGATCGATGCGCTGAAGCGCGCCTCCGCGCGTTCGATCACCGCCGTGTGCCCGCTGCTGGGCTATTCGCGCCAGGACAAGAAGCACCGCGGCCGTGAGCCGATCTCCTGCCGTCTGATGTTCGACCTGCTCAAGACCGCGGGCGCCGACCGCATCATGTCGGTCGACCTGCACGCCGCGCAGTCCCAGGGGTTCTTCGACGGCCCGGTCGACCATCTGATCGCCATGCCGGTGCTCGTCGACTACATCCGGGACCGCTTCTTCAATCATCTGGACAACGTCGCCGTCGTTTCCCCGGACGCCGGCCGCATCCGCGTGGCCGAACAGTGGGCGCAGCGCCTCGGCGGCGGCCCGCTGGCCTTTGTGCACAAGACGCGCGACATCACCCGGCCGAACCGCGCCGTCGCCAACCGCGTGGTCGGCGACGTGGAGGGCAAGGACTGCGTCCTCGTGGACGACCTGATCGACACGGCCGGCACGATCGCCGGCGCCTGCAAGGTGCTGCGCGAGTCCGGCGCCAACTCCGTGACCGTGGTGGCCACGCACGGCGTGCTCTCCGGCCCCGCGGTGGACCGGCTCAAGGAGTGCGGCGCCCGCGAGGTGGTGCTCACCGACACCGTGCCGATTCCCGAGGAGAAGCGCTGGGACGGCCTGACTGTGCTCTCGATCGCGCCGCTGCTGGCCAGCGCCATCCGCGCGGTGTTCGAGGATGGTTCGGTCGCCGAGCTGTTCGACACCTATCCCGAGCATCACGGGCAGGGCTTCCTGTTCGCCTGACGGCAATCCTCCGATACGGTTTACACCCCGGAATCGCAAGGCAACCCGCTGGAGCGGTTGACGTGGTCCAGCCGTATGGCATAATGAACACTTGGCGGGATTCGTCCCGCCGTTCCCCCATGGTGTAATGGCAGCACACGGGTCTTTGGAACCCTTTGTCTTGGTTCGAGTCCAGGTGGGGGAGCTTGGTGCCGGGGCGGTGGCCCTCGCGGCCGCCGCCCCAGGCGAGTCCACGAGGGAATGGAGCATATCTCATGGCACTATCCGCCGCCATCATCCTCGCCGCGGGCGAGGGCACACGCATGCGTTCGCGTACCCCGAAGGTGCTGCACACCTTCGCTGGCAAAACCTTCCTCCAACGCGTGATGGCGTCCGTAGGCGCGCAGGATCCGGACACGCTCGCCGTCGTCGTGCACTACCAGGCCGACCGTGTGGCCGCCGCCGCCCGCTCCTACAACGACCAGGTCGAAATCGTCAACCAGGACGACATCCCCGGCACCGGACGCGCCGTGCAGTGCGCGATGACCCAGCTGGCCGAACGCGGCGAACTCAGCGGCCCGGTGCTCATCGCCGCCTCCGACATGCCCCTGCTCGACGCCGGCACCCTGCATGACCTGCTGGAGTTCCACGAGGCCAGCGGCAACGGCGCGACCGTGCTGACCACCATCCTCGACGACCCGACCGGGTACGGCCGCATCATCCGCGACCGCGAGGGCAACGTGCTGCGCATCGTGGAGCAGAAGGACGCCAACCGCAGCGAACTGGCCGTGCAGGAGGTCAACACCTCCGTCTACGTGTTCGAGGCCGCCGTGCTGGCCAGGTCCATCGCGGGACTCAAGTCAAACAACGCGCAGGGCGAGTTCTACCTGACCGACGCGTTGGAGATGGCCAAGGCGGACGGCAACGTCGGCGCCTTCGCCGCGCCCGACCCGCTGACCGTGGAGGGCGTCAACGACCGCGTCCAGCTCTCCGAACTCTCCAAGGCGTACAACCGCCGCATCTGCGAGCGGTGGATGCGCGACGGCGTCACCATCCTGGATCCGGCGACCACCTGGATCGAGGACGACGTGCAAATCGCACGCGACGCGACCATCCTGCCCGGTTCGTTCCTGCAGGGGCGCACCGTCATCGGCGAAGGGGCGGTCGTCGGCCCCTACACCACGCTGATCGACGCGGTCGTCGACGCCGGCGCCACCGTGGAACGCTCCCGCGTGCAGGGCACGCACATCGGCGCGGACGCCACCATCGGCCCGTGGACCTACCTGCGCCCCGGCAACGAACTAGGAACCGGCACCAAGGCCGGCGCGTTCGTGGAGATGAAGAACGCCCATATCGGCAACGGCACCAAGGTGCCGCACCTGAGCTACGTCGGCGACGCGGACCTCGGCGAACACACCAACATCGGCGGCGGCACCATCACCGCCAACTACGACGGCGTGCACAAGCACCACACCAACATCGGCTCGAACGTGCACATCGGCGCGGGCAACCTGTTCGTCGCCCCGGTCGAAGTCGGCGACAACGTGACCTCCGGCGCCGGTTCCGTGATCCGTCACGCCGTCCCGGACGACGCGATGGTCTACTCCGAGAACACGCAGCACGTCGTCGAGGGCTGGAAGCCCGCCTGGGAGCGCTGATCCGATGACCGCCGCAACCACCATCATCGACGCCGTCCGCATCGCCGCCTCCGCGGCCGACCGCGTCAAGGCCAACGACATCGTGGCCTTCGACGTCACCGACCTGCTCGCGTTCACCGAGGTCATGATGATCGCCTCCGCCTCCAACGAGCGCCAGGTGCTGGCCATCGCCGAGGAGGTGGAGAAGGACCTGCACCTGAAGGCCCGACTCTCGCCGCGCTCGCGCGAAGGCCTGACCGAAGGCCAGTGGATCCTGCTCGACTACGGCGATTTCGTCATCCACATCATGCATCAGGAATCGCGCGACTACTACGGGCTCGAACGCCTGTGGCGCGACCAGCCGACCATCGACCTTGAGCTTGAGCATCCGGAGGAGTCATGAGCCAGCACGTCCGTTCCATCTTCCTTGTCCGCCACGGCCGCACCTCGTACAACGCGGCGCACCGCCTGCAGGGGCAGGTCGACATCCCGCTGGACGAGGTCGGCCGCTGGCAGGTCGAACGCACCGGCGAGACGCTGCGCGAACTGTACGTGGAACGCCGGCCGGATGTCACGAAGCGCATTGTGGTGGCCTCGGACCTGTGCCGTGCCTCCGCCACCGCGCACGCCTTCGCCGACCCGCTGGAACTGGATGTGCATCTGGACCCGCGCGTGCGCGAACGCAGCTTCGGCGAGTGGGACGGCACGGCCGTGGACGAACTCGCCGAACGCTACCCGGAGGACTACCGGTCCTGGGCCGAATTCCGCGGCGGTGAGATGAAATACGGCGCCGAATCGAAGGAGGCCGTCGGCAGGCGCGGCGTGGAGGCCATCCACGAGTGGTCGGCCCTCGGCGATGAGCACACCGACCTGTTCTTCTTCACCCACGGCGCATGGATCTCCCAGACCCTGCAGACGCTGCTGGGCATCAGCGCGGCGTTCCCGGACTTCGCCAGCGTGCTGTCGATGCGCAACGCCCACTGGGTGCGGCTCCTGCCGTTGGATCGGAGCGACGGCGAGGTGCGCTGGCGGCTGATGGAATACAACCACGGGCCGGCCATCGCCGACACCCCGCAATGGGAGAACCCGCCGCTCGGCTGAGACGCGACCGGAATCATTAGATGATGCCCCGGAATCTCAGTGATTCCGGGGCATCCGACGTTTTGCGAGTGTGCAAAACGACGGGAAGGCGGCGTGGGCGCGCTCAGCCGTTCCACGGCCGCAGTATGTCCTGCGGCACCTGCGAGGCGTCGAACCGGTAGTGGCCGGTCACCGCCATGTGCTTGCGGAACGAAAGGTAATCGTTCTCGCGCTGGCGCTGGCCCATGTTGTGGATGATGAACGGCAGGCCATCGCCGTCCCGCTGGTCCGAGACCACGCCGATATGCCGGGTGGTTTCGAACACCACGATGTCGCCGCCCTGCCAGGCGGCCTTGTCGGACGTGTCGGTGGTCAGCGTCTGCGCGTACTTGGACAGGAACACGTCAAGCACGCCGGTGCGGCGGAAGTCGATGTTCGGATCGGGCGCGGGCGCGGCGCTCGCATAGTCGGCGGGGTGGGCGGCGACATCGGCGTCGACCATCGCCTTGAGGTCGTAGCCGGCCTCGGCGAACGCACGCCAGACCACATCGGTGCAGGCGCCGCGGTCCGCGGGCGGATAACCGCCCTGGTAGTAGCCGTCGTCGTAGGCCGGGGCCGCCTCGGCGTCCTTGCGGGCGCCGGCGAGGATATCCGTGTAGTCGTCCACACCGTCGCCATCGAAGTCCACGTCGCTGGGCGTCATCGGGTATCGGCCCCGCATCGACTCGTCCGCGGCATGCGTATCGCCGCCCAACGCAGGTGCGATGACGCCGGTGTCCGACAGGTGCGTGACGACCACGGCGGCGACGATCGTCACCACCGCGACGGCGGCGATGACGACCGCGACTCGTCGGCCGGTGCGGTGACGTCGAGGTATGGATGACCCATGCTGCATGGCGAATCCCCCCATCTGAATGATTGTCGTTGCCAACGAATGTACACCGCCGGACGTCGCGATAGTGCGACGTCCGTGTTTCCGCCACACGGCCGATACAACTGGCCGGTGTCGGAAGCGGATGCGACGCGTGCCGTATGGCGATGCCTTTTCTGGGCAAGGTGGTGGTTTGCAACGGTATCGTGAAACTTCAACGGCTTTCAGCGTAAGTTGAGGATATCGGCAGGGAATGCCGCTACGGTCGAGAGTCGTGAGAAACTTCTTCAAGGGTTTATCGGTCACGCAGCTCAGCGCGGGGGCGCTGGCCGCGGTCACCTCGTTCCTGCTGTCCGCGAAGATCGGCATCGCCGGATCCGTCATCGGCGTGGCCGTCGGTTCGATCGTCTCCGCCGTCGCCTCGCAGATCTACCAGAACGTGCTCAAGGCATCATCGGAGAAACTGCAGAACGCCGTGCCGTTCCATGCGACGGATGGCGCGGATGGCGCGGACGGCTTGGAAGGTGAAACGGCTGTATCCGCCGATGATGCGACCACGCGGCTGGACGCCATCGCCGAATCCGCTGCCGAACCTGTGGCCGCCACGCAAACGATGCCGGTCACAGGGCGGGTGGTGCGTGGCAGCGCATCCGTATCACGGCGCGATGGCGTATCGTCGGGGGCGGCGGAAGTCGGCCGCAACCGGTCGGGCGTGAACCGGCAACGCGGGACTGCGGCGTCGGCAAAAGCCAAGCGTGTCGCCATACTCGTCGCCATCGGCAGCGCCCTGGTCGCGGTGGCGGTGACCGCGGGCATCATCCTGGCCGTGACCCAGGGGCAGGGCACCGACAGCGTGGTGCGCGATTGGGTCGACCGGTCCTATACCGAGCGGCCGATCGGGCCGGTTGACGGCGGTGACCGCGACCGTGAGCCGGAAGACGGTGCCGCGGGTACGGATGACGGGACGACCGGAAGCGACCCGTCGACGAATACGCCGGACACGACGGACGGGAACACGGGCGGTGCTTCCGGTTCGAATGATTCCGGCGCCTCGGGCACCACCACACCGCAGCCAGACGGCGAGTCGTCGACGGACGGAACGACGGATAGCGGGACCGAAGACGGATCCGTTGATGGTTCGACCGGAGTCGATGGATCGTCATCGCAGGGCGGTGGGACGTTGCAGGGATCCACCGATACCGGGACCCAGGGGACGACCGGCTCCGACACCTCCTCGGGGTCGTCGGGCTCGTCAACCTCGGGGACCGACACGGCGGGCAAGTGACCGATGTCATGCGGCAACCCGCGCGACACGCCATGTTTGCCGAAATGACATCCGTGTTGTAATGTATCTAAGGCTCTTCGAGAGCGGCAAGAACTGAAAACGGGGCTATGGCGCAGCTGGTAGCGCATCTCCATGGCATGGAGAGGGTCAGGGGTTCGAATCCCCTTAGCTCCACTCAGCAGAGCCTACGGGTTCTGCCACGGATTCGCGGCGGGTTCACGTAACTCCCGCGAACCGACAACTGAAAACGGGGCTATGGCGCAGCTGGTAGCGCATCTCCATGGCATGGAGAGGGTCAGGGGTTCGAATCCCCTTAGCTCCACCACCAAACACAAGGCCGGTCAACAATGACCGGCCTTGTTCGTTGAAACGCCCCGATTTTAGGGCGTATGCTCGCAAGGTGGGGTGTGGATGTGAACCGCCCCGGCGTTCGCTGATGGGGCGCCGGGACGGATTTGCGTTTGCTGGCGGAGTGTTCGCGTCAGACTGCGACGGGCTGTTGATACATGTACTCGAGTGCGTCGCGCAGTACGCCGCTGTAGTTGATATCATGCTTGTCTGCCCAGGTGTCGAGCCAAGCGGGGATGGTGACGTTCTTACGTACGGCCTTGCTGCCGTATTTGGCGGCATACGCGTCCATGTCGAGCGCGACCATGCTGACTAGCGCGTCGTCCTCCTCGGGCTGCACGTCGCGTGGGTCGCTGGCTTCGGGCACGGTGCCGCCTTCCTCCAGCTCGGAGAGGACCCAGCCGCTGGCCGCGTCCTCGGCCATGAGCAGGGCGTCAGCAAGGTTCTTGCCTTCGGTGACGCACCCGGGGAGATCCGGCACCTCCACCGCGTATCCGCCGCTGTGGTCCTCGAATGGAATCAGGATGATGGGATATGCCAACTTCATTTCGTCCTCCTTTCGTCGATGCCGGCCTGTCTCCATATCGACCGGACCGTGACCGGGTTGACGTCCCCATTGTGCTTGGGCACGGTCACGCGCCCGGGCTTGGTCGGATGCACGTACTGGCAGTGGCTTCCGCGTTGCCCGGCCAGTTGCCACCCGTCCGCCATCAGACGTCTCTCGATTTCCTTGAACCTCATGTCCATATTATACGCATGATGCGCATTGTTTGCCAGAGCGGAAACAACGTAGATTTGACATACAATCACTATGTCAAGTAAACTTGGCATAGCATGAAAGGGGGATCTCTCATGGATAGGGATGAAATACTGGAAAAGGGCCGGAAGGACAATCGTCTCCATGACGAAGGGGCTCTGGACGCGCACCAGAAAGGGGCGGCGGGTGGGGGTCGCCGGATTCATGGTTCTTATTGCCGTCGTCATCATCTATAACGCGGCGATTGGCATCAGCATCTCGCTGCCGTTGGTATTTCTTCTCGGATACCTGACCTGCCAGGCTTGGGGGCAGTATGTGGCGCGTCGTGAAACGGTTGTTCTGGCGACTGGGATTGTGGGGAGTGTGGGGACGGTGATCGCGTTGGTGGGCTATGTGCTGTCCACGCTACTGTAGGATCATCCATTCGTAACCAATGGCACGTGAGGTGACTGGTTGGACAATAGTCTGATTCTGCGGAACCGTTTGAGGGCGGCGCGGGCGGAAAAGGGGCTTTCGCAAGCGCAGTTGGCTGAGCTCGTGGGAGTCTCCCGTCAGACGATCAGCTCCATTGAAACCGGTCAGTTCAACCCGACGGCCAAGCTCGCCCTGATCCTGTGCGTCGCCCTGGACAGGGAGTTCGAGGAACTGTTTTATTTCGACGAATGACCACGGGGCATCGGCTCAGTCCAGCGCATCCGCGACTCCGGCCTCCCACTGTTCGCGGGTGATGCGGCGGACGGCTTCATCGCGCCAGACGTCCCCCAACAGCTCCATGCGCACATGCGGCTGGACGCGGACGAGCCGCAATCCGAGCTTGTCCATCACGCGGGAGGATTTCGCGTTCTCCATGTCATGCGTACCCCAGACCGCCTGCAGATCCAGATCCTCGAACCCATGGCGCATCAACGCACGCGACGCCTCGGGAACGAGTCCCTGCCCCCAGTACGGTTTCCCGATCCAATATCCGATTTCCAGGGCCGGGGTCTGATATCCCGGCGTGCCGATGACGGAGGCGCACGGCTTCTGCAATCCGATGCTGCCGATCGGTTCGTCGGTTCGTTTGAGGACGACGGCATACGTCTCCGGTGCGCTCAGCACCGCACGGATGATCTCGGCGCTTTCCGCGACGCTCCGATGCGGCTGCCAGCCCGCGGCCGGCCCCACATCCGGACTGCTGGCATACGTGAACAGGGCCTGTGCGTCCGCGGCATCATCCATTCGCCAAGGTCGCAGCGTCAGCCGTTCCGTCTCCAGCATGGTCATGTCGGTCTCCTGTCTTGTCGTTGATCGTGTGCGATCACGATACCCTCATTCACCACGATAGCTAACGGATGTGCCGCGACCCCCGTCCATCGCACTGGATATCGGCGGGCTGCGGCACCGCGCGGAAGATGTCGGGGTTGCTCGGGAGGGGAGTGTTCGGCGACATGCGTCGGCGGCTGGGTAGGATGGCATCATGGATGAACGGTGTCTGATCGATGTGCGGGGTCTGTACGAGCTGTTGCTGGACCATATGGGACCCACGCACTGGTGGCCCGCCGACACGCGGTTCGAGATCGCCATCGGTGCGATCCTGACCCAGAACACCGCATGGGGCAATGTGGAGACGGCACTCGACCGGATGAAGGCGGCCGACGTGCTGAACGCCCGTTCGATCGCCGATCTGCCGGACGAAACATTGTGGGACCTGATTCGTTCGACCGGCTACTACCGGCAGAAGGCCGTGTATCTGCGCGCGTTCTGCCAATGGTTCCTGGATCTGGGGGAGTGGAGCCATGACGACGACATCCCCGCCCTCGTGCGGGAAGTCGACGACGAGACGCTGCGCCGCGAGCTGCTGTCCATCCGCGGCGTGGGCGGCGAGACGGCCGACGACCTGCTGCTGTATGTGTTCGACCGGCCCGCGTTCATCGCCGACCGCTACGCCCGTCGCATGTTCGAAACGCTCGGCGTGGACGACCTGCCGAAATCCTATGAGGGGTTCCGTCGCCGCGTCATGCCGCAGATCGACGCCGACGCCTGGAGCATCCCGGAATTCCAGGAGTTCCACGGTCTGATCGACGAACTCGGCAAGACCTGCCGTACGCCGGAGGATTGGAATCACAGCATCGTTGCCGGATACCGCATGCCGCTGCCGTGAGAACGGCGCCCGCGGCATGTCTTCGCATGGATGGCGATGCCACGGGACGACTCGGCATCATCGTCCGATATGCCGGCGCCGACGGGAACCGGGGTCATCCGCAGGACGGATGCTGCGCGCAATCCCGTCCGCGAATAGGCCCGACGGCCGATGCGCGCCGTGCGATCGGCGCCGTAGCATGACACCGTCGGACCCGGGCAGACGTCACGATCGTCGTGTACGAACCCGGTCGGAAGGCGGGAAACGACATGATGGCATTCCTCGGCGACTTCACCGAACCGTTCATCCTCGCGGTGGCGATCTGGCCATTCGCCTCAGCGGTGCTGACGCTGCCGGTGCTGGCGATGCTCTACCATCGCGAGAACCGCATCCGGCTGACTTCGGTCGCCGTCTCCTACGGGTGCGTGCTCTACCTGCTCGCACTCGGCTGCTTCACGCTGTACCCGATGCCGCAGGACGCGGCGGCATACTGCGCGACGCACCATCTGACTCCGCAGCTTGATCCGCTGCGGTTCATCGGCGACATCCGAACCGACGGCGTGACCGCGCTGCTGCAGATCGGCATGAACATCGTGTTCTTCGTTCCCCTCGGCTTCATCCTGGGCCGTTTCCTCCGCGCGGGGCTCGCGCGCACGGCTCTGATGGGGTTCGCCGTGTCGCTGCTGATTGAAACCGCGCAGCTCACCGGCATCTTCCACCTCTACCCCTGCTCCTACCGACTGTTCGACGTCGACGACCTGATCTGGAACACATTGGGCGCGCTCCTCGGTTACGCCGTCGCGGCGCTCGCCAACCACGCACTGCCGCGGCGGGACGTCGACGAAGGCATCGTGACGGAACCCGGGTTCGTGCGCCGTTGCGTCGCCTTCTGCATCGACTGCGTGATCACCGGAATCGTCAGCGTGCCGTGCACGGCGATCGTGTATCTCGTCGGCATCCAATTCACCGGGTTCAGGCCGTTGACCTTCGCGATGGGGGTCCCGATGTTCCTGATATGCCTGGCCGTCACCGAACTGTGGATTCCGTGGGTGCGCGGCGGTCGCACGCTGGGGGCCGGGTTCGTCCGGATGAGCGTGGAGACCAGGCCTCGGCGCGGAGCCCGGCGTGCCGTATTCTATCTGGCCCGCTTCGCAGTGCTTTGCCTGGCTGTGTGCTGGATGACCGGGAACGGGGGAGGGGTGCTCGGTGTGGTGCCGCTCGGCCTCGGGGTGTTCTGGCTGGTGGAGTACCGCATGCCCTATGACCTTATCTGATTATCCGATTATCCGAGCGGGTCGCGCCATGCCGTGATGTTGGTCACAGTCGGTGATTCCACGGGGTGAATCCCACCGCGGTGCAGTAGGCTGGAGATACGTCTAACGAAAGGATGGACATATGGCAACGCTCACCGAAGAGATGAAGACCTTCATCGAGAACAATCTGGCGTGGGTCACCACGATCGGCAAGGACGGCCAGCTCGATCTGGGCCCGAAGATGTCGATGTTCGTGCTCGACGACCACCATCTGGCCTACCACGAACGCACGGCCGGCCAGGTGTACCGCAACCTGCAGGACGGCAGCCCGCTGGTCATCGCCGTCGCCAACCTGGCCGAGAAGAAGGGCTACCGATTCCGCGGCCCCGTGACCCTGCACACCGAGGGCGAGATCTACGACGCGCAGGTCAAGGTCGCCCAGGAGAAGGGCACCAAGATCCCGGCCTGCGTCCCGGTCATGGAGATCACCGAAATCCAGGACCTGACCTCCGGCGCCAACGCCGGCAAGACCATCGACAAGGACTGAGCCCCTCGTCGGCCCCTCGTCGGTCCCTCGTTCCGCGTCGTTTTACGACGATGAACGAGGGACATCGCATATGTGTGCCGTCCCGCCGACCGTCATTGCGACTGCCCGGCCCGGCTTCTTCCTGTTCCTTGTCCTCGTGCCCGTCCCGCGGATTCCGGTCACAACGAGTCGCTGACGGCCGCGGCGCTGCCGCTGCTCTCCTCGTCGGCCTTGACCTTGTCGATGGCGATGACCAGCGCCACGACGATCGTCGCCATCGCATCATCGTGCACGATGACCTCATAGCTGTCTCCCCAGCTCAGCCAACGCTGCGAGATCTCGGCGACCAGTTCATCGCCGCGCACGACCGTGAAGTTCAGATCGACCCAGTCGCCTTCGACGCGCAACCCCTGCGCATCGATGCGGTATTTCGGCTTGAAGAACGAGAACTCCTTGTCGATGCCCGCAATCTCGACCCCGTCAACGATGACGCTGAAATGGGGCAGCCAGCTCAGCGTCTTCTTCTCGATGCGCGCCACTTCGAAACCGTTCTCGTCGGTGATCGTGAAGGACTTGGGGATGCGCATGAAGCTGCCCTCGACGTGATAGACCGGGCGTTCATCCTCGTCGGTGACGTCGAACTGCTCGCCGCCGAATGCGAACATCCTCTGCTTGATATACAGCCGTCTCATGGAATCATCATTGTAGGTTCGCACTACTTCAGGGCGCAAATCCAACAGGGGCGGAACACCGTGTCCTGAAGAACAAACCCCGAAGCAGTGCGAACCGTATCATGGGAGACATCCTGTCCATCATCGAGCAAAGGACGATCAATGACCGATCAGAACACCACCGCGGCGCAGACGCCGTCCGCGGACGCCGACAAGGAGCGCCTGCCCGAACCCTACGAGAAGACCACGCGCCACACCATCACGCTGGACGGGCGCGAATGGCGCTACGATGCCACCCTGGGCACCATCACCATCGACACCGCCAAGGTCAAGCCGGCCGCCAGCATCTTCTTCGCCGCATTCAACGCCGTGGACGACCAGGGCGCCATGGACGCGACCCGCCCGGTGACCTTCATCTTCAACGGCGGCCCCGGCTCCAGCTCCACATTCCTGCTGCTGGGATCCATCGCGCCCAAACGCATCGACGTGACCGACACGGACCCCGTGCCCGCCGCCCCCTACACGCTCGCCGACAACCCCGAAACCCTGCTGCCGGTCAGCGACCTGGTGTTCATCGACGCGGCCGGCGCCGGCTTCTCCACCATCCTGGACAAGGCCAAGCCCGAACTGTGGAGCGTGGACGGCGACGTCAAGGGCTTCAGCGCGTTCATCCGCGCCTACCTGAGCAAGTACCGCCGCTGGAACTCGCCCAAGTACGTGCTCGGCGAATCCTACGGCACCACCCGCGGCGCGGCGCTCGCCTACCGTCTCCAGCAGGATGGCGTCTCGCTGAACGGCCTGACGCTCATCTCGAACATCCTCGACTACGCGCATGTGTTCGACACCAGCGACCAGTGCTACGTCGGCTATTTCCCAACCTACGTCTCGGTGGCGCACTACCACGGCAAGGCCGGTCAGGGGCTCACGCTTGAGGAGCATCTGGCACAGGCCCGCGCCTTCGCCGACGGCCCGCTGCGTCTGGCGCTCTCCGCCGGCGCCCGCCTGGATGACGGGACGAAGCGCAGGGTGGCGGAACGCTACGCCGAACTGACCGGCCTGGACGCCGATTACGTGTTCGCCTCCGACCTGCGGGTGCTGGACACCCGGTTCCGCAAGCGTCTGCTGCTCGACCGGAGCCGGATCGTGGGCCGGTACGACGGCCGCGCCGCCGGGTATGATCTCGATCCGGTCAGCGACGACGAGACCTTCGTGGTCGATGATGTCTACCTCGACCCTGCGTATTCCAGCCTGGTCAATGCCTATCTGCGCGACGAGCTGGGCTGGGACCGCGTCCCCGAGCGTCGGGGGTTCGCGGATTTCGACTGGGAATCCACCGAACCGGGCAAGGGTTGGATGTGGTGGCACCGCCTGCCCGCGCACACCAAGTGCATCGAGGGCGAGATCATCCCGTTCCCGTCGGTCACGGCCGACCTGGCCGCGGCGATCGTGCACCAGCCCACGCTCAAGGTGCTGATCGGCAACGGCTGGTACGACCTGTGCACGCCGTTCTTCCAGACCGAATGCGACATCGACCATCTGGGACTGCCCGAACCGCTGCGCGGCAACGTGGCGTTCACTTACTACCCGGCCGGTCACATGCTGTATTCGGCCAAGGAGAGCCTGCGCAAGTTCTCCTCCGACCTCAAGCGGTTCTATGCGGCCGACGCCGCCGACCTGCCGTCCATCGACGAGCGTCCGGCGCTGCCGGTGCCGCGGATCGACTGGTGAGGTTCCGCGTATCGGCGTGCGCAACGGCCGCATGAGGATTCGGCGGCGGGATGTCCGTGACGGCGTCCCGCCGCCGTTGTCGCGTTTGGGGCGGCTCCGGCGGTGGATAACCGTTGTTTCATCCACTTATTCACGTCGTCGCCGAAGACGGTGGCGGCGGGCCGTCGCATGTGCCATGCTGTGGTGCAACATCGCGCGTGGGATGCGCGCGGCGTTCACCACGGTATGCAAGTATGCAAGACAATAGGCAAGGGGGCACTATGACGCAGGATACGGCCATCGAGGCATGGGTCGACCGGTTCAGGGACGATCGGGACAACCAATACGTGAGCGAACAGCATGTGCAGCGTGCGGCCGCGATCATCAGACTCATCGGAACGTCGGCACTGGACCGCGGATTCGCCGTGCCGCCGCCCGACGACGGGGACCTGCTGCGGCTGCACCGCGAGGATGCGACGTGGGCGCATATCGTGTGCGCCACCGACGACGGCGTGACGTATTTCCTGCGTGTACAGGAGGTGTGCGCGCCGAACGCCCCGCGCAGGCCGGCTTCAAGCGTCGGCGCGGATCCGGATGAGCCGCGTTGGCTGGCGTGCCGCGTACGCGAGTTCATCGGCACGGGCCTGCTGCAGATCTCCATCAGGACGGATGGCGACGTCGCCTGCCGCAGAAGCGCCAAGGACACGGCGACGTCGTCGCTGGAGGAGAAGATCCCGTCGGCGTTCAACGAATTCGCGTCGGCGATGGAGCGGCGCCGCAAGGACCGGCGGGAACGGGCCGAATGGGAGGAGGCCAAGCGGCGCGCCCGGGAGCGGTATGCATGCGATCGTCTGATGGCCGACATGGATCATCAGGCGGAGCAATACCTGGCAATGGCGCGGCGGCGTGAATTCCTATCGGCCCTGGAGCGTGCGCTGGAACGCTATGAGGGCGCGGACCGCGTGCAGGTGGCCCGGCGGATAGCGCTGCTGCGGGAACGTGTGGACGCCGAGGACCCGGGTCTGCATCCCGAACGCATCGACATCGCGGTGCCGGAACCCGACGATGCGCGGCTCGCCCCGTACATGGACGGCTGGAGCGTCGACGGCCCGTATCGGATCTCGTCGATGGAGGCCCGCGAGCGCACCCGCCGCATCGAATCGCCATGGCCGCAGGAGACCGGTGCATACGTCGGCGGCATGCTCGGGGCCATACCCGATTATGCCGGTCCGTATGGGACGGAGGCGGGACGGTACGGGGAGCCGGACTTCTGATGGGCGTGTTGACGCACCGCCATCGCGTGTATATACTGTGTATAGAGGGTATATACACTCGGGCTCTTCCGGGAGGACGCTTTCGTCAAGGGCACGGTGGCCGCCGCACAAGCCATGCGCGGCGGCCACCGGACAACGGCAAAGGAAACACACAGTGGACCTGATCATCTCCAACTCGTCGAACAGACCGATCTACGAGCAGATCACCACGCAGATCAAGGAGCTCATCCTGACCGGCGAACTCCAGCCGGGGCAGAAGCTGCCCTCGATCCGCGCGCTCGCCAACGGGCTGCGCATCAGCGCGATCACCACCAAACGGGCGTATACGGATCTGGAGGCCCAGGGGTTCATCGAAACCGTGCAGGGCAAGGGCAGCTTCGTCACCGGCGGCAATGTCGAACTGCTGCGCGAGGAGCGCCGTCGCCAGATCGAGCAGCGACTCATGCGGCTGGTGGATGACGCGCGGTCCGCCGACATCGGCGATGACGAGCTGCGGGAGATGATGGATCTCATCATGGAAGGCGACGCATCATGAGCGACTCCCGGCCTCTGCTTGAGGCCCATCGATTATGCAAACGGTATGGCGATTTCGCACTGCGGAATGTGGACCTGACCGTCCGCCCCGGCGAGATCGTCGGCTACGTCGGACGCAACGGGGCAGGGAAAACCACCACGATCAAGGCGCTGCTGGGGCTGATCCGCCCCGACGGCGGCGAGGGGACGGTGATGGGTGCGCCGATCCGCGAGATGGGCCGGTCGGAAGGCGTGGCGGCCAAGGAACTGCTGGGCGTTGTCTTCGACACGTTGGCGTTCCCCGATGCGCTGCGCATCCGGGACATCAACGGGGTGCTCCGGCGATGCTACCGGCAGTGGGACGAACGCCGGTTCCGCGCATACCTGAAGCGGTTCGACTTGCGGGACACCAAGAAGGTCAAGGAACTCTCCCGGGGTATGGGCATGAAGCTGTCGCTCGCCTGCGCGCTCAGCCATGGGGCGCGGCTGCTCATCCTGGACGAGGCCACCGCCGGACTTGATCCGATGGCTCGCGACGAGGTACTGGACCTGTTGCGCGAATTCGTGGCGGATGACGGGCACGGCGTCCTCATGTCCAGCCACATCACCTCCGACCTGGAACGGATCGCGGACCGGGTGGTCTGCATCGATGACGGCCGCATCGTCTTCGACAAGCCGAAGGACGAGATCACCGACACGATGGGCGTGGCCCGATGCCGGGCGCGTGACATCGACGCGATCCTTGGCGCGGATGTGTTCGGCGGCACGGCACCGAGGATCCTGCGTCACGAATACGGCGTCGATCTGGCTGTGCCGGATCGGTTCGCGTTCGCCGAGGCGTTCCCCGACATCCCCTGCGACCGCATGACCATCGACGACTATCTGCATTTCACGATCAAGGGGGTCTCACGATGATCCGCGCATGGCATCTCGATCTGATGATGATCCGGCAGAGGATGCTGCTGAACCTGCCCATTTCGCTGGTGCTGTGCCTGTGGCTGGGGTTGCAGGCGCAATCCCCGGCCACGGTGGTGGCCGCGGCGTTGTTCATGACCTACCCCATGGTGGGCATGCAGCTGGGGCAATACGATGAGCTGAAGGGATGGAAGTCGTATCGCATGACGCTGCCGTTGAGCCGGAGCGATATCGTTGCGGGGCGATACCTGACCCTGCTGACGCTGGTGATCGTCGGCCTGCTGACGGCGGCCGTCGCGGTGGGGCTGAACATCGGCATCGCGGCGGTGGCCCCGGGGCTGGGCGGCCCCGCCGGGATGATGGCGGCGATGTGCTCCGCGGACGCCGTGCACGCGGCTCTGCTGGTCGGATTGGCGTTCCTGTTGGTCTGCACCGTCATGGTGTGCGCGATGACCATACTGTTCTACCGGTTCGGCGCCACCACGGCCACCACCATGTTGCCGATGCTCGGTGTGTTCGCCGTGCTGATGGTGGCGCTGTTCGTGGGCAGTCTGGACGAATCCGTGGTGGCCGCATGGTCCGACGGGCTGCTCTGGCTGCTGTCCCCGGAACGGCTGGCCCTGTGCTGCGGGATATGCGCCGCGCTCACCGTGGCGATCATGGCGGCCAGCGCGGCCATCTGCCTGCGCATCTATACGCGGACGGAACTGTGACGCGCACGGCGTCGCGGTTATCGACCCGTCGGCGTCAACACCTCACGGTACGCGGCGATGAGCCGGTCCAGACTCATCGCCGCGTTCGCCGGACTGGTCGACGGCAATCCCATGTGCGGCACCGAGAGCCCGGCTTGTTCCAGCAACGGCGTGCACAGCCGCCGATACAGCTGCGTCGCCTTGGCTCCGGTCGTGGCCACCAATGCGATGCGCGAACCCCGGATCAGTGGAACCGGGTCGTTCGGCACCGCGTTGGCGATCGACGCGTCGGATGCGCCGTCGATATCGCATTCGGCGATGACATCCCACAGCGCGATGCCATGCCGCAGCGCGAACGCGCGCCGGGAATCCGGCGTATCGCCCGGCGCGTCCTCCGGATCCGCCGGATCGGCGAACACCGCGGCCATCACCGGCCAGAACCGGTTGCGCGGGTGCATGTAATAGAACGACGCCTCCCGCGACTTCGGACTGGGCATCGAGCCCAGCACCAGCACCCGTGACTCCGCATCCCACACCGGGCCGAACCCGTGCTCCACATGTTCCGTCATAACCGCCATCGTAATCGCATGGATTCGCGTGCGGGGAACCCGTCGGGGAAGGTCCGGCCGGCCCCGTTGCGGCCCGGGGCGCGGGCCGGCGCGCGGAATCCGCCGAATCGGAACGGCGTATATGAACAACGGTTGAACTTGTGTCCGCAACGGGCGCAAAGTCGGGGGACAGGGGCTATGCTTTATACGGCTCGGATGAGCCGCCGCATGCTATCCAACAGTCAGTGAAAGGCGGGTGAGAGACCCATGTTGCGTATGTTCAACACCATCAACGGCCAGGTGGAACAGATCAGTAAACCGGAGAACGGATCATGGTTGTGTCTCTCCGACCCGACCGACGTGGAGCTGGCCACCGTGGCGCAGGAGACCGGCATCGATCTGGCCGACCTGCGCGCCCCGCTGGATGATGAGGAACGTTCGCGCGTGGACGTCGAGGACGACTACACGATGATCATCGTGGACATCCCGACCGTGGAGGAGCGTGGCGGACGCGACTGGTATGAGACGATCCCTCTGTCGATCATCGTGACGCAGAACATGATCATCACCGTGTGCATGCAGGACACCCCCGTGCTCCACCCGTTCATGGAGGGTACGATCCGCGGGTTCAACACCTATATGAAAACGCGGTTCATCCTGCAGATCCTGTACCGCAACGCCACCATGTACCTGCGGTACCTGCGCATCATCGACAGGGAGAGCGACAAGCTCGAACTCAAGCTGCGCCATTCGATGCAGAACCGCGAGATCCTGATGCTGCTGGAACTGAGCAAGACCTTGGTGTACTTCACCACATCGCTCAAATCGAACGAGATCGTGATGGAGAAGCTCACCACGCTGGCCCGCATCAAGCAGTACCCGGAGGACGAGGACCTGCTCGAGGACGTGATCACCGAGAACAAGCAGGCCATCGAGATGGCGAACATCTACAGCGGCGTTCTGGCCAACATGACCGACGCCTTCGCCTCGATCGTGTCCAACAACCTGAACAACGTGATGCGCATCTTCACGATCATCTCCATCTCGCTGTCGATTCCGACGCTCATCTTCTCGATGTACGGCATGAACTTCGACGGCGGCATGATGGGCATGCCGTTCACCGACAAACCGTGGGGATTCCTGCTCATCGTGGTGGTCTCGATGGCGCTGGCCGCGGCGGTGACCTGGTTCCTGACCCGCTCCCGCTGGTTCAAGTGACGCGGGGCCCGTCCGGACAGCGGACGATGCCCCGCTTGGTGTCCAGTTACGTGGCGATAATCGTTGACCATGAGTGACAACGAGAAGAACACGGCGGCGCCGGCGGTCGATTCCGGCGAACCCGCCTTCCGCTATAACGCCGCGATGGCGCAGGGCATCGAGGAGCGTTGGCAGCAGTACTGGGACGAGCACGGCACCTTCTGGGCGGCGAACGTCAACGGCGATCTCAAGGACGGTGAAGGCCGCAACGCCGAAGGCCGCAAGTCCTACTTCGCGATGGACATGTTCCCGTACCCCTCGGGCAAGGGCCTGCACGTGGGCCATCCGCTCGGCTATCTGGCCACCGACGTGGTCAGCCGCTACCACCGCATGAAGGGCGAGAACGTGCTGCACGCCATGGGCTATGACGCCTTCGGCCTGCCCGCCGAGCAGTACGCCGTGCAGACCGGCCAGCATCCGCGCGTGACCACCGAGCAGAACATCGCCAACATGCGCCGCCAGCTGCACCGCATGGGCCTGAGCTTCGACGACCGTCGATCCTTCGCCACCATCGACCCCGGCTATGTGCGTTGGACGCAGTGGATCTTCTCCCGCATCTATGACGCCTGGTACGACCCGGAGGCCACGAACCCGAGCGGATCCAAGGGCTGCGCCCGTCCGATCGCCGATCTGGTGGCCGAGTTCGAATCCGGCATCCGTGCCATCCCCGGTCACGACGGCAAGGTGTGGAACGAACTGACCGCCGTCGAACAGACCGACGTGCTCAACGAGTTCCGTCTGGCGTACATCTCCAAGTCCCCGGTCAACTGGTGCCCGGGCCTGGGCACCGTGCTCGCCAACGAGGAAGTCACCGCCGAGGGCAAGTCCGAGCGCGGCAACTTCCCGGTGTTCCAGCGCGAGCTGCGCCAGTGGTCGATGCGCATCACCGCCTACGGCCACCGTCTGATCAGCGATCTGGACACCATCGACTGGCCCGAGAAGGTCAAGCTGATGCAGCGCAACTGGATCGGCGAATCGCACGGCGCCTCCGTGCACTTCACGGTCGAGACCCCGTCCGGCGACCAGGATATGGAGATCTACACCACCCGTCCCGACACGCTGTTCGGCACCACGTTCGCCGTGGTCTCCCCGGAGCATCACCTGCTGGCCTGCGTGCCGGACGCCTGGCCGGCGAACACCCCCGAGTCCTGGACCGGCGGCTACGCCACGCCGAAGGAGGCCGTGACCGCCTACCGCCGTGCGGCCGAGGCCAAGACCGCCAAGGACCGCGTGGATGAGGCGGGCGAGAAGACGGGCCTGTTCACCGGCCTGTACGCCATCAACCCGATCACCGGCGCCGAGCTGCCGCTGTTCACCGCCGACTACGTGCTGATGGACTACGGCACCGGCGCGATCATGGCCGTGCCGGGCGGCGACCAGCGCGACTACGACTTCGCCGTCAAGTACGGCCTGCCGGTGATCTACACGGTCCAGCCGCTGCCGGAATCCGGCGACGACCTGTCCGACTACGAGGGCAAGGCGCCGTTCGTCTCCCACGACGGCATCGTCATCAACTCCTCCGTGGACGCCACCCGCGCCGACGGCCAGCCGCTGTCCATCGACGGCCTGCGCGTGGACGACGCGATCGCCAAGGTCAACGCCTGGCTGGAACAGGCCGGCGTGGGCAAGGGCACCGTCAGCTACCGTCTGCGTGACTGGCTATTCAGCCGTCAGCGCTACTGGGGCGAGCCGTTCCCGATCGTCTACGACGAGGACGGCGTGGCGCATCTGCTGCCGGACGAGCAGCTGCCGATCAACCTGCCGGACGTGCCCGACTACAGCCCGAAGACCTTCGACCCGGAGGACGCCGAATCCAACCCGGAGGCGCCGCTGAGCCGCAATGAGGAGTGGGTCAAGGTCACGATGGACCTGGGCGAGGGCCCGAAGACCTACTATCGTGACACGAACACGATGCCGAACTGGGCCGGCTCCTGCTGGTACTACATGCGCTACCTCGACCCGACCGACACCGAGCACATGGTGGAGAAGGACGAGTACGACTACTGGATGGGCCCGGACCGCGGCAACGGCCGTTCCGGCGGCGTGGACCTGTACGTCGGCGGCGTCGAGCACGCGGTGCTCCACCTGCTGTACGCGCGCTTCTGGCACAAGGTGCTGTTCGACCTGGGCTATGTGGACTCGGCCGAGCCGTTCCACAAGCTGTTCAACCAGGGCATGATCCAGGCCTACGCCTACACCGACGACCGCGGCCAGTACGTGCCGGCCGCCGAGGTGGAGGAAGGCCCGGCCGGCGCCGACGGCGAGCCGACGTTCACCTGGAACGGCCAGCATGTCAACCGCGAGTTCGGCAAGATGGGCAAGAGCCTGAAGAACATCATCACGCCCGATGACATGTACGAGAACTACGGCGCGGACACGTTCCGCCTGTATGAGATGAGCATGGGCCCGCTGGCGGAGTCCCGCCCATGGAACACCCGCAACGTGGTCGGCGGCATGCGCTTCCTGCAGCGCCTGTGGCGCAACGTGGTCGACGAGACCACCGGCGAGGTGCGCGTGAGCGAGGACGAGCCGGATCTGAAGACCCTCAAGCTGCTCAACAACACCATCGCCGACGTGACGGTGGAGATGGAGGGCATGCGCCCGAACACCGCCATAGCCAAGCTCATCGTGCTCAACAACCACCTGACCTCGCTGGATGCGGTGCCGCGCGCCGCCGTGGAACCGCTGATCCTCATGCTCGCGCCGATCGCGCCGCATATCTGCGAGGAGCTGTGGAACCGCCTCGGCCACGCCGCTTCGCTGGCCCACGAGTCCTGGCCGGTGGCCGACGAACGGTACGTCGGGCAGGATACCATCACCGCGGTCGTGCAGATCAAGGGCAAGGTGCGCGCCAAGCTGGAGGTCAGCCCGGACATCGATTCGGCCGAGCTCGAACGGATGGCGCTGGAGGCCGTGGCCGATCGTCTGGGCGGCAAGACGCCGCGCAAGGTGATTGTCAAGGCGCCGAAGATCGTCTCGATCGTGCCGGCCGAATAATCGATCGGGGCGCAAGGGGGATACCCTCTTCCGCCGCATTACCCTACGGTGGGCGGCCTTCCGGGCACGGGAGGCCGCCCACCGCCGTATACGCGGGCGTGACGCCGACCGTCCGGCGGGAGTGGCGGTGGATAACCGGAATCGTTCGACCACATCGCCCGGCGGCGCTGGACTTCCAAGTGGTTCCGGCGGCATCGTGGAACCATGCGGAGAACGGATGCCGGCATATCACCGGCGATGGGACGACTGGACGCCTTGGAGCCGCGCGAACGGCTGCTCTCGCCGCCCAGACCGCCGTCATGCCCGCAACCGGATGCCGTGCGCGGCATCGCGCGTGAACAGGCGCATGGCACGGGACGCGTGCGACTCACGGGTCTGACCGGGGTGCAGCCGACGGACCGCCTCGATGACGACGAGCTGACATCACGGTTCCGCCGTGATTGCCCGCGGCTGACGGTCAAGCCGGTGCACGCGCTGATCGTCGTCCTGCTGCTGTGCTGCGCACTGAGCACCAGCCTGACCCTGCTCGTCCGTCAATCGCTGCACTACGCCGCCTACCGGGAGCAGGAAGCCTCCATAGAGCGCCGGGACCGGTCCTCCGATGCCGCCCAAGAGAGGGCATTCGGTGAGGAAACATCCGGGGACGGTGCGTCCGCGTCCGGCAATGGCGAGTCGCAGGACGTCGCATCCGACGACTTGTCCGGCGAATCGTACGACGCGTCGTCCGGCGGCGCGCAAACCCCGGAGCCCTCCGATCCGGATGCCGGCGGCGCCGCTCCGGGCATCGACGAGCAGGGACGGATCGACCTGAACACCGCCTCACTCGAACAGCTGGACACCATCACCGGCGTCGGACCGGCCATCGCACAGCGCATCCTCGACTATCGCTCGCAGGTGGGGCGGTTCAGCAGCGTCGATCAACTGCTGGAAGTCTCCGGTATCGGCCCCAAAACCCTGGAGAGGATGCGGGATCAGGTGGTGGTGCGGTGATGCGGATGGACGGATGCGGACGGAGGGAGCAGGGCAGCCGTGATTGGCGGATGCTGCCGGTGGCGTTGACGGTCTGGGCGGCCGCTCTGGGCACCCGGTGGCTGTTCGCCGCCGTGATGGAACCGGCCGCCGATGGTTGGTGGACGGACGTCGGTATCGGCTGGGTGTTGGCGGCCGGGGCGTTCGGCGCGGCCGCGGGCGTGGGCGTGGGAATCGCGGTCATGCGTGGGTGTTGGCGGCCGACGCGTGCCACAGTGTGGATGACGACGATGGTGTGCTGCGCCGCGCTGACCGCGTGCGTATCCACCTGGTGCGTGAACGCCGTCGTCTGGCATGACCCGGTGTCGGTTCGCGTGCGCGATGGTCCGGTCCATGCCGTGATACAGGGCACGGTGCGCGCCCCGGTGACGGTGGCCGACACATTCGAGGCGGATTGCCAAAGCGAGGCGCGACTGACCCGGGTGACGATCGACGGGGTGGATATGGTCACCTCCGTGGATGTGCGGCTCTACGCCTCGGGTGAGCAGTGCGCCGCGCTGGCCCGCGATGCGCGCTACCGGTTCTCCGGACATCTGGCGGAGAACAAGTTCGGCGGGCAGCGGGTGCGGTTGACCCTCGATGACGCGCACGGCGCACAGCTGGCATTGGCGCCGCCGTTGGGGTCCCGCATCGTGGCGCATATGCAGGAGGCGTTCTTCGCGGCTACGGACGACCTATCCGATCAAGCCAGGGTGCTGGTGCCGGGACTGACCATCGGCGTGCTGGGATCGGAACGGTACGCCGCACGGTCCGGGGGAGCCTCCGAAATCGACGCCACCTATGCCGGTCAGCTGGAAGAGCGGTTCCGCCGCTCGGGGATCATGCATCTCATGGCGGTTTCAGGAGGCCATTTCGTGTTGGTGGCGGCGTTGGTGCGCCGCCTGTGCGCGCGGCTGCTCGCCCACCGGTATGTGGTGGCGGTCGCCACCGTGGGCGCATATCTGGGGCTGTCGGCGCTGATGTTCCCCTCGGATTCGGTGACCAGGGCGCTGATCATGGGGTGTCTCACAGCCGCGGCCACGGCCGCGGGGCGCCGTCCGCAGGCGATGAGCGCCCTGTGCTGGACGGCGGTTGCTGTAATCGTGGCGCGTCCAGATATGGCCGCAAGCTACGGGTTCGCGCTCTCCTGCGCGGCGGTGTTCGGCATCATCACCTGCACGGGTGCGATCGCGGCACGACTGGAACGGTTCCTGCCCGCGATCGTGGCGGAGGCGGTGGCCCTGACCGTTGCGGCGCAATGCTGCACGCTGCCGGTGCAGATCCTGATGGAGCCCGCCATCCCGCTGATGTCCGTGCCCGCCAACCTGATCGTGTCCCCGGTGGTCGGGGCCGCCACCATGACCGGCCTGGCCGGTCTGCTGACGGCGTGGTGCTGCCCGCCCGTGGGCGGCGCATTGGCATGGGTCGCCGGGTGGGGGACCAAGGTCATGGAATGCTGCGCCATGTGGCTGGGTGGCGACGACCGCATGACGCTGCCGTGGGCCGATGGTGTGACCGGCGCCGTGAGCGTGCTGGGCGCGGAGGCGGCTATCGCGGTGCTGGTGGCTGCCGTGGGCCGATGGCGCGCCAACGGGAGACGGCTGCAGGCACGCGCCGACGAACCGGGCGAACCATGGCAGGCGATGCGGAACCGGTACGAACGGATCGGCCTATGGATCAACCAGACCCCCAAGGTGTTCGGCTCATGGGATGACCGGGCGGATCACAGCCCGGACAACCGGGGGAAATGTCCAGCGATGCGGAGAGATTGAACAGTATGCCCAAGCCGTCAGCCAAAGCCATGGTATCCATCGTCTACGGGGGAGACTCCTACCTCAACGACCAGCGCGTCCGCGACCTGACCCACCAGGCGCTGAACGCCTACCCGGACGCGGACGTCGTGGAACTGGACGCCACCGACGCCGACCGGTACGCCTTCGACGAGGCGGTCAGCCCCTCCCTGCTCGCCGACCGCGCCATCGTGGTGGTCCGCAACCTGCAGAACGCCGACGAGAAACTGGGCGACGTCATCGCCGCATACTGCGGACAATCCAACAACGACGCCAACGCCAGCCCGGTGATCTGCCAGCACGAGGGCGGGACCAAAGGCAAACGCATCCACGACCTGATCATCAAGGCGGGCGCCCGGGAGGAGAAGGTCCCCGACCTGAAGAAGGCCGACGCCAAGATCAACTTCGTCATGCAGCAGTTCGAACGGCGCCACCGGCGCGTGGACCCCATGGCGGCCCAGCAGCTGGTGGCCGTCCTGGGCGAGCGCACCGGCGAACTGGCCGCCATGTGCGGGCAGCTATGCTTCGACTTCGACGACGATCCCATCGGCATCGAACGCGTCAACCAGTACCTGACGGCGGACCCGCAGGTCAGCGGATTCTCCGTGGCCGACCGCGCCCTGGAGGGACGCACCGCCGACGCCATCGTGGCCATGCGATCCACCATCGAACAAGGCACGGAACCCATCGCCCTGATCGGCGCACTGGCCATGAAACTGCGCACCTTGGCCAAGGCCTCGGCGGTCAAATCCGGCGTCATCTCCCAAGCGGAGGCCAAAACCAACCCGTACGTCCTGAAAATCGCCATGCGGCAACTGTCCGGATGGACATCCGCCGGGCTCGGCCGATGCATCCAAACCCTCGCATGGGCGGACGAACAGAGCAAAACCAACGGGGGAGACCCGGTCTACGCCTTGGAACGCGCCATCATCCTCATCGGCAGCAAAGGACGCGAACACTGATATGACAACCCCACTCACCATCACCGCCGCAACCACGGAATCCATGCGCGAACTGGGCGCGGCCGTCGCCTCGATCACCACAGGCGGCGACGTCATCCTCCTATCCGGACCGCTCGGCGCAGGCAAAACCACCTTCGCCCAAGGATTCGGCCGTGGACTGGGCATCGACGGCCCCATCGTCTCCCCGACCTTCACCATCGCCCGCGAACTCGACGGACGCTTCGCCGACGGTTCGCCCGCACACCTCATCCACGTGGACGCCTACCGCTTGGGCGGCACCGCCTACGCACCCGGACAGAACAGCGTCGACCGACTGCTGGACGAACTGGAATCGCTCGGACTGGACGAGGAACTGGGCGAACCGGGCGAGCATACGGTCATCCTGATGGAATGGGGCGAACAGATGGCCGCCGCGCTCGCCCCCGAACGGCTGGAGATCGGCATCAGCCGGCCCTCCGCGCACGACGATTCCGGCGTTGCACCGACCAGCGACGGTGCCCGCATCGTCACGATCACGCCGTGCGGAGGCGACTGGGACAGCCGTCTGACGGCATTGCCGCGCTAGCGTGTTCGCCCGCGTCGAATCGCCGCATAGTCCTCGTTGCCGGAGGGTTGTACAGTGAGATGGTCAAACAGGCAACGGCAGGAGGCAGCATGGCGGATGTGACGCGCACACTGGTGATTGACACCTCGTACGGGTCGGCGGTCGGCATCGTCGGACGCGAGCCGATCATCGAAACCGATTCGCGCACCCATGTCGAACGACTCCAGAGCAACATCGCCCGCGCCGTCGCCGAAGCCGGTCTGCGGCCGCGTGATCTCGACACGATGGTCGTCGGCATCGGCCCCGCACCGTTCACCGGACTGCGCGCCGGCATTGTGGCGGCCAAAACCATCGCTTACGCCACTGGCGCCACGCTGATCGGGCAGGATATCCTCGCCCCGCAGCACGAGTTGGCCGCGCATCTACGTGACGCGTCGATCGCCGCGCCTGCCGGAATACCGGCATTCCAGCCGCTGCAGGAAGGCGACATTCGGCTGACGCTGGCCGTCAATGATGCGCGCCGTCGGCAACTGTACTGCGCGCTGTACGCCGATGCGCCGGACACGGCTCCCGGAATGCGCCCGTTGATCGACATGGACATCGACTACCCCGACTATATCGCCGAGCGGGTGAACGCCGCCGTCGCACAGCTGCGCGAGGCACGGCCGGAACGCCGCGTCCTGGTCGATATCATCGGCCACGGGGCCGGCAAATACGCGGCGGCATGGGAAAGCATCGAGTCCGTCGGCATGGTCGCGGATGCGACGCCGTTCGACTGCGGCGCGGACGGCCTGGCGCTGTTCGCACGGCACGCCACGGCGCATCGGGACGCCGGCCACGGCCGGACGGTGGAGCCGCTGTACCTGCGCCGTCCGGACGTGTCGGTGCCCAAGCCGCTCAAGCAGGTGCTGCACCATGGCGGGGCGGAGCGGAACGCATGATAATCGTCGGATGCAACACGGTGGACCGCGGCATCGTCGTGGCACGCATCGCCGAACTCGAACACGAGCTGTTCGGCGTCGGGGCGTGGAGCCGGGACGCGGTCGGGCAGGAACTTGACGCCTTCGCGCGCACCTATCTGCTGGCCGTGGACGATGCCGACCATACGGCCATCCACGGATATGCCGGATTCTGGTATGACGGGGACGACGCCGAACTGATGACCATCGGCGTGGAACGCGATTGTCAGCGGCAGGGCGTCGCCACGCGGCTGCTGGCCGCATTGATCGACCAGGCTCGCGCCCAGGGGGCCCGGCGCATGCTGCTGGAGGTCCGGGTGGATAACGGGCCGGCGCTGCGCCTGTACGAACGGCATGGATTCCGCCGCATGGGGCTGCGCAAACGGTACTATCAGCCCGAAGGCGTCGACGCCTACACGATGGCGCTCGACCTCGCCCCGCGGACGGTCGGATTCCAAAGCGCGGCCGCCGCGCCGCAACGCAACCAGGAGGAGAACGCTCATGAGTGAACCGGTGGTGCTCGGCATCGAGTCGACCTGCGACGAAACGGCCGCGGCCGTGGTCCGTGGGCGGCGACTCCTGTCGAACGTGGTGGCCTCGTCGATGGACGAACATGCCCGCTATGGCGGCGTGATCCCCGAGATCGCCTCGCGCGCCCACGCCGAGGCGTTCGTGCCCGTGGTCTCCAAGGCGTTGGCCGACGCCGACATGACCATCGGCGATGTGGACGCGATCGCGGTCTCCGCCGGCCCCGGTCTGGCGGGATGCTTGGCCGTGGGCGTATCCGGGGCCAAGGCGTTGGCCTGGGCGGCGAACAAGCCCATCTACGGTATCAACCACGTCATCGGGCATATCGCCGTCACCCAGCTGCAATTCGGTCCGTTCCCGCCGGACACGCTCGCGCTGATCGTCTCCGGCGGGCATACCTCGCTGCTTCATGTGGAGGATGTGGCGCGGCATATCGACGTGGTCGGCACCACGCTGGACGACGCGGCGGGGGAGTGCTTCGACAAGGTGGCCCGTCTGCTGGGCTTCCCGTACCCGGGAGGCCCCCACATCGACCGGCACGCGCAGGCGGGCGACCCGCATGCCATCGCGGTGCCGCAAGGATTGACGCAGGGCAAGGCCGGCCGCGAACACCCGTACGACTTCAGCTTCTCCGGCGTCAAGACCGCTGTAGCCAGGTGGATTGAGGAACGGCAGGATCGGGGCATGGATATCCCGGTGGATGACGTGTGCGCGTCCTTGGCGGATTCGGTGGCCACTGTATTGGCCAGGAAGGCGATGCGCGGCTGCGAGCAGTACGGTTCGCGCACGCTGATCGTGGGCGGCGGCTTTTCGGCCAACTCCCAGTTGCGCGCCAAACTGTTGGAGGTCGGGGCCGAACATGGCGTTGAGGTGCGTGTGCCGGAGCTTAGACTCTGCACTGACAACGGTGCGATGGTCGCCATGTTGGGCGTGAATCTGGTGGAGGCCGGTGTGGCTCCATCATCGCCTGATTTCCCGATTGATTCGGCCATGCCGTTGGACCGCATCTGCATGTGAGCGTCGGCATCCGTGTCTGCGCCGGCACGGCGCTGGCGCAGACACGGATGCCGGGATATGCGAAAGGCCATCTCCCGGGAGATGGCCTTTCGTTGTGGCTCCTGCGGCTGGGCTTGAACCAGCGACCGTCCGATTAACAGTCGGATGCTCTGCCAACTGAGCTACGCAGGAATGTTCCGCGCCCGGCGAACTGCCGCGCACAAGATATAAAGTTTATCCCTTTTTCCCGTGAATGCAAATCACGGCATGTCGGTCCTGTCTCCGGTCTGTCGTTGGCGCTGCGTATGGCCGCGGCGGTTCCTTCCGTCTTGTTGGTCGGGACGAGCGGGCGCAGGCCGTCGTCAGCGGGAGGAATGGTCGTCAAGCCATACGGCGACGGCGGCCCTGGCGCAGGTGGGGTCGTGCTGGACCGTCGAACCGAGAACCGGCAGACCGGGGCGGATGTCACTGTCGGGCAGTGCGTCGCGCAGCTCGTCCACCGTACGGGCCAGCCCGCTGCCCTCATTGGTGCAGAACGGCAGAATCGTCTTGCCTCCCAGGTCATGCTCGTCCAGGAACGTGCGTACCGGCATCGGCAGGGATCCGCACCAGATCGGGTAGCCGAGCGCGATGCGGTCGGCCGCGGCGATGGCCTGCTCCGCGTCGAACGGCTCCGACGCCAAGGCCTCCAGCCTGATTGCGGGGCGAGCCTGCGTCTCCAATTCGTGCTGGATGATTTGCTTGGCGTCATCGTAGCCGGTCGGATACGGCTGGTCCGGCACGATGCGCACCATCGGCGCGCCGGTCGACTCCGCCACGATGTGCGCCAGCTTGGCGGTGCTGCCTTCGGCGACGACGCCGACATTGAAGTTCTCGCCGGGACGTGAGAAAAATACCACCAGCATACGGCACCCTCCTGTTGTCGGGATATGCGAAAGGCCATCTCCCGGGAGATGGCCTTTTGTTGTGGCTCCTGCGGCTGGGCTTGAACCAGCGACCGTCCGATTAACAGTCGGATGCTCTGCCAACTGAGCTACGCAGGAATGTTCCGCGCCCGGCGAACTGCCGCGCACAAGAAGATAAGAATAGCCGTAAATGACACGAGTGCAACTTCGGCGTGTCGCAACGGGGCGGGGTGCCGTATTGCGGTGGATAACCTGACGGCGTTCGACCACATTGCCGGGAACGGCTGGACTTGAACCCGGCGTGGCTGCGACACTGGTGATCGGGGGAGACGGATGGAATGGGGGAATGATGGACGACGGGTACGCGAATCGGCTGCGGCGCAGGCGATACCGGGAGCAGCGGCGACGGGAGCATATGCGGCGGGGTGCGGCCATGGCCTGCATCGGCGGGGGACTCGCACTCTGCCTGTGCATGGTGGTGGCGATTCCGCGTCGGAGTGCCACGGTGGCGTCGGCCGCCGTGGCTGATGTGAGGGGTTGCAGGGCCTCGATGGCATGGCCGGTGGCCGACGCCCATGTGGTGGGTGCGTTCGATCCGCCGCCGCAGCCGTGGGATCCCGGGCATCGCGGCGTGGATCTGGCCGTGGAACTGGGAGGCGACCTGCTTGCCCCGGCGGATGGCATCATCGCATTCTCCGGCACGGTGGCGGGCAAATCGGTAGTCACGATCCGGCACGGGCGGCTGACGTCAACGTTCGAACCCGCCCAAACCGCACTGCCGGCGGGCAGCCGAATCGGTCGAGGCGACCGGTTCGCGACTGTTGCCGGCGAATCCGACCACTGCGGCGAATCCTGCGTGCATTGGGGCGTGAGGACCGGCGATGAGCAGTACCTGGACCCCGTGGGACAGGCCGAGACACGCAAAATCGTGCTCAAGCCGGTTACGGAAACGTAGGTTATGGGGTCGCGCCATAGTACAATCCAACTGTCAGGGTTTCATCGTCAGGGAGCGACATGGACAAGGAATACACACGGCCGTTGCAGGAGCCGATCGACACCAACGTCAACCTGTTCTCCATCCTCGAGGAGCGCGTGCGGCGCGCCCCGCAGGATTCGTTGGTTGAATACAAGGACGAGCAGGGCCAATGGCGGTCCTTCACCGCCGCGGAGTTCAAGGATCTGGTGGTCTCGCTGGGCAAGGGGCTGATCGCCCGCGGCATCATGCCCGGGGACTGCGTCTCCGTGATCGCGCACACGTGCTGGCAGTGGACGGCGTTGGATATGGCCATCATGTCCATCGGCGCCTTGACCGTGCCGGTGTACGAAACCAATTCGCCGGCTCAGGTGGAGATGATCTTCAACGATTCGCAGGTGCGGATGGCGTTTGCCGAAAACGATGCCCAGCGGGACAAGATCGAATCCGTGCGCGAGCATTGCCCCGATCTCGGCGACGTCTACGTGATCGACCGCGGCGCCATCGAAACGCTGCGGGAGTATGGCCGCGGCGTCAGCGATGCCGAGTTCTATGAGCGTGAGCGCGCCGTCGGCGGCGATGATCTGGCCACCATCGTCTATACCTCCGGATCCACGGGGGTGCCCAAGGGGATTGAATTGACCCATGGCAGCTTTGTGTTCATCACGTATTCGGGCGTGCAGTCCATGCCCGACATCGCTATGAAGCCGAATCGCCGCCTGCTGCTGTTCCTGCCGTTGGCGCACGTGTTCGCCCGGTATATGCAGTTCTTCTGCTTCGCCGGCAACGTCACGCTGGGCCTGTCCAGCAACCTGAAGACGATCCTCGCCGATTTCAGCGCGTTCAAGCCCACCTTCATCCTGGCCGTGCCGCGCATCTTCGAGAAGATCTACAATGCCGCCTCGCAGAAGGCCGGACGCGGGCTCAAGGGGCGCATCTTCGCCGACGCCGCGGTGGTAGCCCGTGAATGGTCCAAGGCCCAGCAGTCGGGCGACGGCATTCCGGCGGCGTTGAACATCAAGCACGCCGTGTACAACAAGCTCGTGTACTCCACCATCATGGAGGTGTTCGGCGGCAGCGTGGAATACGCGGTCTCCGGCGGCGCCCCGTTGGACGTGTCGGTCGCGCACTTCTTCAACGGCGTGGGCCTGCCGCTGCTCGAAGGGTACGGCATGACGGAAACCTGCGCACCGTCCAGCGTGAACCCGACGGTCGGCTACAAGATCGGCACCATCGGCCTGCCGCTGGAAGGCGTGACGATGGGCATCGACGAGAACGGCGAATTGTGCATCAAGAGTCCGGCGGTGTGCAAGGGGTACCACAACAACCCCGAGATCACCGAGCAGCAGATCGTCGACGGATGGCTGCACACCGGGGACCTCGGTTCGATCGACGACGAGGGGTTCGTCACCCTGACCGGGCGCAAGAAGGACCTGATCATCACCGCCGGCGGCAAGAACGTGTCCCCCGGTGCCATGGAGGCGTCGGTGATGACGTCCCCGGTGGTCGGCCAGTGCGTGGTGGTGGGCGATCGCAAACCGTTCATCGCCGCTATCATCACGTTGGATCTGGGGGAGACGAATCTGTGGCTGACCTCCCAGGGTGCCGAGCCCATGCCTGATCTGCAGACGGCCGCCCGCAATCCGATCGTTCGCGCCGAAGTGGAGCGCGCCGTCAACGTGGCGAACGAATTGGTCTCGCGCGCCGAGTCGATCCGCAAGTTCGAGATCGTGCCAGACGAATTCACCGAGGCGAACGGTCTGATGACCCCGAGCATGAAGGCCCGCCGCCAGGCGGTCACCGAGCACTATCGCGATCTCATCGACACCGTGATCTACGCCCCGGCGAAGCGCTGAATCCACGAAACGCGAAGCGACAACGATAATCGGGGAGAGACCCGCACAGGTCTCTCCCCGATCGTCGTTCGCGGTGGTTCCGATGACTCGGATATCTCGGATGGGTCGCGGATGACCGGGCGCGGTTTCGTTACAACCCCGCGTCCGCAAGCGTGATGTATTCGGGGTCGATCAGCGCTTCCTTGAGATTGCTGGCGCTTACCGCCACCAGCGGTTCGGTCAGCGTGGGCACCTTGGAGCCGTTGATGTCCGTGGTGCTGATGCCTTCCAGGTCATCCAGCGGCTTGTCGGCGTCCAGGCGCGCGCAGATTTGGGCCACATCATCGCTGATGGCCACACGGTCCTCCAGCGCGGTCATCCACTGCTGGCCGTCGACGATGCGGGGGATGATGTCGAGATACGCCCCATATCCGGTGACGATCGGCCAGCGGGAATTCATGCGTTCGATGTCGTCGTCGATATCTCCGTCGGCGTTATCGCCCGATTCCTCCGGCGCCTTGATCGGATCCGGGACCGGTTGCTTGACCAGGTCCTTGCGTCCGGCGATGTTCCCGACAATGCCCGAGATCGAGATGGAGGGGTTGATGTCGGCCGACGTGCCGACGTAGCCCAGTGATGACAGCTGGCCGATCACCGAGGAGGCCACGTAATCGTTCATGGCGATGATGCCGTCGACGCGCGTGTGCCTGGCATCGGCATCGTCCATGCGCAGCCGTTGGGTCAGTTCGGATGCGATCGCGTCCTCGTCGGAGGCGTCGAACGCCACAGAACGCCAATCGTCTGCGGTGGTCTCGGCGGTCAGCAGACCGGAGGGACTCAACGCGCGTCCGTCCTGGAAATACGGCGCGAGCACGTTCCACGCGCCGCGGAACGCCGCCGCGGCGAAGTCGTCGGTCTCCTGTTCGCTCTCGTCGGTGTCGGAGGTATCCTCGGATACCGTGTTGCGGGGGAGCATCACCTCGATGTATTTGGGGTTCTCCACGCTGGTGGTGTCCAACTTGAGCTTGTCCACGATATTCTGCGCTTGAATGGCGCCAATCCGTTCCGCGTCGGACATCTGCACGTAGGCGTCCGGGGTGAATCCGGTGATCGTACTGGCCATCAGCACCACGCGCATGCCCGCTTCCCTGGCCAGATCCAGCGCCGTCACCAGTCGTTGCGCGTCCTGTTCGGCCTTCCGGTCGTCCTCGGAGGTCTCCTCGTCCTGTGAGTCGATGTCGTCGGCGCTCCAGTCGATATGCTCGGTCACGTAGTCGCCGTATTGGCGGGTGGCGTCGCCCGCCTCCACCGCGGGGGCCACAACCAGCGTGATCTCGTCGGGTTGGGGGTCGTCCTCGTTCGGGGTGAGCGCCTCGACCACATAATCCTGGATGTCCCGGCTCTGCCGTGCCAATCCGTCCGAGGTGTGGACATGGATGTCTTCCCGGGAGAAGCCTTGCTCCTGCAAGGCCTGTTCGAGCTCGGGCGTCAACGCCTGCCATTTGTTCAACGGTGTGTGCTGTGAAATGGTCAGGCCGTCGGTCGGTGTGAAGATGGCCACCGTGCCCGCCTCGTGCGCCTGCGGATCGGAGGGCTCGGGCTCCTCCTGCCGTGCGGTGCAGCCGGAGAGCGGCACCGCCAACGAAAGGACGGCTGCAGCCGCCGCCAGCCGGACGAAGACCTGCCTGCGTCGCATCGTTACCTCAACTTTGCCGTGTTACCACTACCACTACTGCACCACGATTCTAGTAGGCGCGATACACCAACGCCCGGATGCCGGCGGAAAACCCTGCGATCCGGGCGTCGACCTGCGGCGGTCGCCGTGTCAGCCGTGCAATGCTCTGGCGAGCTCCTCATCCAGCGCATCCATGAACCCGTCGGTGTCCAGCCACGGCTGGTCGGGGCCGATGAGCATGGCCAGGTCCTTGGTCATGCGGCCGGATTCCACGGTGCGGATGATGGTGCGCTCCAGCGTGACGGCGAAATGCTCCACTTCGGGCGTGCCGTCGAGTTTGGCGCGGTGCTTGAGGCCGCCGGTCCAGGCGTAGATCGAGGCGATCGGATTGGTGGAGGTCTTCTCGCCCTGCTGCCAACGGCGGTAGTGGCGCGTCACGGTGCCGTGGGCGGCCTCGGCCTCGACCGTCTGGCCGTCCGGGGTCATCAGCACCGAGGTCATCAGTCCCAGCGATCCGAATCCCTGTGCCACGGTGTCCGACTGCACGTCGCCATCGTAGTTCTTGCATGCCCACACGTACCCGCCATGCCATTTCAGCGAGCTGGCCACCATATCGTCGATCAGGCGGTGCTCGTAGGTCAGACCGGCCTGTTCGAACCGCTGCCGGTATTCGGTGTCGAACACCTCTGCGAACAGATCCTTGAAC
This sequence comes from Bifidobacterium pullorum subsp. gallinarum, assembly GCF_000741215.1. Classification (GTDB taxonomy): domain Bacteria; phylum Actinomycetota; class Actinomycetes; order Actinomycetales; family Bifidobacteriaceae; genus Bifidobacterium; species Bifidobacterium pullorum_B. Next base: position 208,820 of record NZ_JGYX01000001.1, on the reverse strand, counting down.
CGGCCGTCGTAGGCTTTGAGGATCGTGTTCTTCGTCGACAGATACACCGGGTATCCGCGCATCAGACCGTAGTTGAAGCAGGCGCGGGCGAAGCCGCGGATGGAATCGTCCAGGTTGTACTGCACCTGGGCCACACCGGAACCGGGGTAGTCGAACACCACATGCTCGATGGGTTCGGAGCCGTCCTCGGGCGTGAAGGTGACGGTGAGCCGCCCCGGCCCGGGAACCTTGAAATCGGTGGCCTTGTACTGGTCGCCGAACGCATGGCGTGCCACCACGATCGGCTTGGTCCACCCGGGAACCAGACGGGGGATGTTCGAGATGACGATCGGCTCGCGGAAGATCGTGCCGCCCAGGATGTTGCGGATCGTGCCGTTGGGCGACTTCCACATGCGCTTGAGGCCGAATTCCTCGACGCGTGCCTCGTCGGGTGTGATCGTGGCGCATTTGACGCCGACATGTTCGCGCTTGATGGCCTGCGCCGCGTCGATGGTCACCTGGTCGTCGGTGGCGTCGCGGTTCTCGATGCCCAGATCGTAGTATTCCAGGTCGATGTCGAGATACGGCAGGATCAGACGGTCCTTGATATCCTTCCAGATCACGCGGGTCATTTCGTCGCCGTCGAGTTCGACGACCTTGCCTGCGACCTTGATCTTGGCCATGGTTCCTCCTCATACGGTGCGTGGCGATGGTTCCAGTCATATCGCAAGCCGGCGATGCGCGTCGGGTTTGTCCACGATGTTGACACCGAGTCCCACCTGAGCATTAGCCTTGAAGGTATGTCTCAGGAAATTGAAATCGGCTTGGGCAAGAAGGGGCGTCTTGCCTATTCGCTCGACGACATCTCGATCGTCCCGTCGCGCCGTACCCGTGATTCGGGTGATGTGTCAACCGCATGGCAGGTGGATGCCTACGAGTTCGATGTTCCGGTCATCGCGGCGCCGATGGATTCGGTGACCAGCCCCGCAACGGCCATCGCCATGGGCAAGCTCGGCGGTCTGGGTGTGCTGGATCTCGAAGGCCTGTGGACCAGGTACGAGGATCCGCAGCCGGTTTTCGACCGGATCGCGGCATTGCCCGCCGACGAGGCGACCAGCGCCATCCAGCGCGCATACGCCGAGCCGATCAAGCCCGAGCTGATCACCATGCGTCTGCATGAGATCCGTGACGCCGGTGTCACGGTCGCCGGCGCCTTGTCGCCCCAGCGCACGCAGCAGTTCTACTCCACCGTGGTGGACGCCGGCGTCGATTTGTTCGTCATCCGCGGCACAGTGGTCTCCGCCGAACACGTGTCGAACACGCACGAGCCGCTGAACCTCAAGCGGTTCATCTATGACCTGGACGTGCCGGTCATCGTCGGCGGTGCGGCCAACTATACGGCGGCCCTGCACCTGATGCGCACCGGCGCGGCCGGCGTGCTGGTCGGGTTCGGCGGCGGCGCCGTTTCCGCCACGCGTGCGACGATCGGCGTGGAGGCCCCGATGGCCACGGCCATCGCGGACGTGGCCGAGGCTCGCCGCGATTACATGGACGAGTCCGGCGGACGGTACGTGCAGGTGATCGCCGATGGCGGCATGGGCACGTCGGGCAGTTTCGTCAAGGCGTTCGCGCTGGGCGCCGACGCCGTCATGCTGGGAGCTCCGCTGGCCCGCGCCACCGAGGCGCCGGGCAAGGGCATGCACTGGGGCGCCGAGGCGCGTCACCAGACGCTGCCCCGCGGCTACCGCACGAATGTGGGCACCGTCGGCACCCTGGAGGAGATCCTGTACGGTCCCAGCCATCAGGCGGACGGCACCACTAACTTCATCGGTGCGTTGCGCCGGGCCATGGCCTCAACGGGTTATGTGGACCTGAAGAGCTTCCAGCGCTGCGGCGTGGCGGTGAACGCCCATAGGGGCGTCTGACCGGCCGTTGTCCACTTATCCACATTTTCGCCCCGCACGGTTGCGGGGCGAATTGTTTTGTGCTGTTGTGGGATGGTAACGGCCCATTACCTTGCGTCAAAAGGATGCGGGGGGACGGCCATTGACCAAAGGGGGTCACTATGCAAGGGGATGTTCAACGTCGAACGGCGCAAGGGTTGCCCAGCGACGACGGGTTCATTCAGATCGAACTGTCCAAACAGCCGGTGCCGTATCATATCGTCCGGTGCTTCGAGGACCATATCACGCCTGAGGACAGCCGGTCGCTGGCTCTGTCCTCCTGCTGGCTGGCATGCCGGTGCACCGATGTCATGCGCGGGCGGCTGGCCCCGTCGATGCTGCAGCGCAACCTGACAGCGAACTGTCTGACCAAACTGGAAACGATGTCGCACCTGCTGGAGAACCATATGCAGAATCACCGGGAGCTCAGGGAGCAATTCTGCTTCCTGCCGGTGGTGCCCCACCAGATCCTCGGCATGTTCGTCAGTCCCGGCACGCTGGAGCTGACCGCCCATCTGACCATCGGACGCACCCACTACTGGGCGAACCTGGTGTTCAAGCGCGTGGGCAGCCGATGGATGTGCACGCTGGCCGATGTGGGCTGAGCGGCCGGCGGCGTGCCGATTCGGCACCGCCGTGCGCCGGCACTAAGATGAGAGTCATGTTGCGTGAATATGCCGTGGACCCCATCCGTGAAACCACCGAACAGGACACCATCTACTCGCTGCTCGCATTACGCGCGGCCCGCGACGCCGAGGACGTCGTCGCCCAGTGGCAGGACGAGGACACCCGTCGATGGCACGATGTCACCGCCGCGCAGATGCTGGAGCGTGTGCGTGCCGTGGCCAAGGGATTGATGGCGTTGGACGTGCGTCCGGGGAGCATGGTCGTCATCTATTCGCCGACCTGCTACGACTGGGGCGTCGTCGATTTCGCCTGCGCGGCCATCGGCGCGGTCAGTGTGCCGATCTATGAGACGGATTCCGCCAGGCAGGCCGAGAACATCGTCAACGACGTCGACCCGGTGATTGCGTTCGCCGGGGACGACGCGCACGCACACATCCTGGAGGATCTGTGCGGCGGTCGTGAAGGGTTCGGATACGTGTTCAACTTCCGCGCGGCCGGCGTGGACGCGGTCGTCGATTTCGGCGGGGCGGTCAGCGATGCCGAGCTGGACGAGGCCATCGCCCGCGTCAAGGCCGACGATCTGGCCACCATCGTGTACACGTCCGGTTCCACGGGGCGTCCGAAGGGCGCCATGCTCTCGCACCGGAACTTCACCCACATCGTGTATGCGGGATACGACGTGCTGGACGAGATGCTGTTCCAGCCCAGCCGCCTGCTGCTGTTCCTGCCGCTGGCGCATTGCTTCGCCCGGTACATCCAGTACGTGGCGATCGGCGCGAACGGCGTGGTGGGCTACATCCCCAACGCCGACCATCTGCTGGCCGATCTGAGGGGATTCAAGCCCACCTATCTGCTGGGGGTGCCGCGCGTGTTCGAGAAGGTCTACAACGCCGCCTCGCAGAAGGCCGGTGCTGGTATCCGCGGACGGATCTTCGCCAAGGCCGTGGCACATTTCACCCAATGGTCCAAGGACGAGATGGCCGGCAGGCCGCATCCCGTGGCCGAACGGCTGCAGCATGCGTTCTACATGAAGGTCGTCGGCGCCTCGGTGCGATCGGCGCTGGGACCCAACCTCAAGTACCTGGCGTGCGGCGGCGCCCCGATGAACGCCGACCTGGCGCATTTCTTCAACGGCATGGACGGCATCACCTTCATCCAGGGCTATGGCATGACCGAGACGGCGGCGCCTTGCGTGGTCAATTTCGAGGATGCGAACCGTGTCGGCTCGGCCGGCAAGCCCGGTCCCGGCATCGCGCTGAAGCTCGCCGATGACGACGAGGTGATGATCAAGGGGCCGAACGTGTTCCTCGGCTACTACAAGCAGCCCGAGCTCACCGCCGAGGTGCTTGAGGAGGACGGCTGGCTGCACAGCGGCGACCTGGGCCGCATCGACGATGACGGCTTCCTCTACATCACCGGACGCAAGAAGGACATCATCATCACGGCGGGCGGCAAGAACATCAGCCCCGCGCCGATGGAGGACATCATCAACACCTGCCCGATCGTGGCACATACCGTCATCGTCGGGGACAACAAGCCCTTCGTCGCCGCGTTGATCGCGCTGGACGACGAGATGCTGGCCAGCTGGCTGCAGGGGCAGGGGCTGGATACGGCGATGGACCATGAGCAGATCGTGCGCAACGATGCGGTGCGCGCCTATATCCAGCAGTTCGTGGACCACGCCAACGCCAATGTCTCCCGCGCCGAGTCGGTGCGCAAGTTCGTGATTCTGGACCACGACTTCAACCAGGCGGAGGGCACACTGACGCCGAGCATGAAGGTGGTGCGTCCCAAGGTGCTGCAGCGGTACGCGGATCTGATCGAGGACGTGCTGTACGCGCCGAAGAACCCCGTCCGCTCGCTGCCCGCCACGGTGCGCATCCTGGACAGGACCACCGAAACGGTTCGCCAGGCCTCGGAAAGCGTTCGCCAGGCCTCCGAGACCATGAGCCCGAAGATGCGCCAGGCCATCGACCAGGCCAAGACGAATATGTCAGATTCGCTTGCTAGCGTGTCCGAGAAGATTCGGCGTCAGCAGCCGGAGGACGGACAGCCCGACGCGGACGAGCCGTCCGTGCACGATGACGGGGCCGACGCCGCCATGCAGGATAACGACTGACACCGGGCATACCGGTCAATGCAGAAAAGAGGAATATCGTGGCGATTCGTGAGATTCGCGTGGTACCCGATCCCGTCCTGCGCACGCCGTGCGATCCGATCGGGACGATCACACCGGCTGTGCGCCGTCTGGTGCAGGATCTGCTGGACACGGTGGACAACCCCGGCAGGGCGGGCCTGTCGGCCAACCAGATCGGTGTGAACCTGCGCGCCTTCTCCTACAACATCGATGGCAAGATCGGGTATGTGCTCAACCCGGTGCTTGAGGAGACCCGCGGGGAACAATACGGCGATGAGGGGTGCCTGTCGCTGCCCGGTCTGTGGTACGGCACCAAGCGGGCCGACTACGCCCGTGTCCGCGGCATCGACCTGGACGGCAAGACCGTCGTGCTGGAAGGCACCGGTATCATGGGGCGCATGCTCCAGCATGAATGCGATCATCTGGACGGACACGTCTATATCGACCGGCTGGAGAAGGAGGAGCGCCGCAAGGCCTTGCGCATGATGCGCGGCAGCCGTTAAGCGCGACCCCGCCATCCATCGGATGGCGGGGCGTTGTGTTATTATCGAGCCTCGTGCGCCATCCGGCGAGTCCCGCGGTCGCAGGCGGGACGAGCCACCCAATATCGTCTACCGGCGCACACCAATTCGCGCCATGTCCGCGACGGCCTGTGTCGGTCGGTCCCCTCGGGGATTGCACGCAGGTGCGCATGGCCAGGCAAGAACCGACAATGAAAGGTAGTCATATCATGGCTCAGATCACGATGAGCGAAATGCTCAAGGCCGGCCTGCACTTCGGCCATCAGACCCGCCGCTGGAACCCGAAGATGAAGCAGTACATCCTCACCCAGCGCAACGGCATCCATATCATCAACCTGTTCAAGTCGCTCGACATGATCGACACTGCGTACGATTTCATCAAGCAGACCGTCGCTCACAACGGCACCGTGCTGTTCGTCGGCACCAAGAAGCAGGCGCAGGAGGCCGTGGCCAAGCAGGCGACCCGCGTGAACATGCCGTATGTCTCCGAGCGCTGGCTCGGCGGTATGCTGACCAACTTCCAGACCGTGTCCAAGCGTGTCGCCCGCCTCAAGGAACTTGAGGAGATGGACTTCAGCGACGTGCGCGGCTCCGGTCTGACCAAGAAGGAGCTGCTGCTGCTCGAGCGCGAGAAGGACAAGCTCGCCAAGCAGTTGGGCGGTATCCGCAACATGAACCGCACGCCGTCCGCCATGTTCGTCGTCGACATCAACAAGGAGTCGCTGGCCGTCGAGGAAGCCCACAAGCTGGGCATCCCGGTCATCGCGATCGTCGACACCAACACCGATCCGGAAGCCGTCGAGTACCCGATCCCGGCCAACGATGACGCCATCCGCGGCATCGAGCTGCTGACCAGCCTGATGGCCGACGCCGTGGCCGACGGTCTGCTCGAGCGTTCCGGCAAGGCCACCAAGGCCGAAGGCGAGTCCGAGCAGCCGATGGCCGAGTGGGAGAAGGAGCTCCTGGCTCAGGAGAACACCGCCGAGGCCCCCGCCGCTGACGCTCAGGGCGAAGAGACCAAGGCCGAGTGAGTTTCCCTTACGATGGGAGGTGCCAGCCTCCCATCGTGGAGTGAATCGAACAGTTTTAGAGGAGACAAACCAATGGCAGCAATCACTGCAGCTCTGATCAAGCAGGTGCGTGAAGAGACCGGCGCCGGCATGATGGACGTCAAGAAGGCCCTGACCGAGGCCGACGGCGACGTCGCTCGCGCCAAGGAGATCATCCGCGCCAAGGGCATCCAGGCCGCCGGCAAGCGCGAGGGCCGCAAGGCTCAGGAAGGCACCATCGCCTCCACCGTCGTCGAGTCCGCGAACGGCCAGACCGGTTACGCGGTCGAGCTGAACTCCGAGACCGACTTCGTGGCCAAGACCCCGAAGTTCGTGGAGTTCGCCGACACGGTGCTCGGCTACGCCGTCAAGGCCGATGCCGATTCCGCCGAGGCCCTGCTGGCGGGCGCCGCCGAGAACGGCACCGTCAAGGAGGCCGTCGAGGAGGCCGCCGCCCTGTTCGGCGAGCACGTCAAGGTCGGCCAGTTCGCCAAGATCACCGGCCCGCACGTGGAGATCTACGCCCACAAGAAGTCCGTCGAGATGCCGCCGAGCATCGTGGCCATGATCGCCACCGACGAGGCCGGCGCCGCCGTGGCCCACGAGGCCGCCCTGCAGATCTCCGCCATGGGCGCCCAGTGGCTCACCCGTGAGGATGTCCCGGCCGAGGTCGTGGAGTCCGAGCGCCGCGTGGCCACCGAGAAGTCTCTGGCCGAGGGCAAGCCGGAGAAGATCGTGCCGAAGATCGTCGAGGGCCGTCTCAACGCCTTCTACAAGGAGAACGTCCTGCTCGAGCAGGCGTTCGTCAAGGATCCGTCCAAGTCCGTCGGCGACCTGTTCAAGGAGGTCGGCGGCCAGGCGCTGGCATTCGCCCGCGTCGAGGTCGGCAAGGGCGAAGAGGCGTGAGCCGGTAGGCTGACACGCTGATACGCATCGGGGTCCGTGTCCGGTATGGGCACGGACCCTTTTCGTTTGCCCGGTGTGCGTGGTTCCGATCACCGGCGCAGTATGCTGGATTTTGGAGATACGTGCCCGATCAGAAAGGATCCGACCATGGCCAAGGTGGCGAGCGGCAATGTCCTGTGGAACCAGCGCAAGCGCAACTGGTGCCGCACCCCGTTCACGTTCACGGTCTACACGTTGACCGACCAGGAGCTGTCGATCAAAACCGGCGTGCTCAACCAGAAGTTCAACCTGATCAAGCTGTTCCGCATCGTCGACATCTCGGTCGAGCGCACGTTCCTGCAGCGGCTGTTCGGCATGTCCACGCTGGTGCTGAATACCCATGACAGCTCCTCCGGCGACGGCGTGGTCAAGCTGATCAACATCATCGACGGGTTCGGCGTGCGCGAGATCATGCAGGGGGCCGTGGACGACTCCCGCCGGATGAACGGCATGACCACCCGCGAGTTCATCGGGGGCGACTCCTTCGACGGCGCCCAGTCCGGATTCGATGGTGGGTTCGGCGGCATGGACGGCGATTTCGAAGGCGATATGGCCTGACGGGTGTCGGTATCCCACGTGTCGCGTTTTGCGGATAGGCTGGGATAACGGTAACTTCCGACGGAATCCAAGAAAGGATACCCGATGACAGGAGACGTCAGCGATAAACCCCGTAGGGTGCTTCTCAAACTTTCCGGCGAGGCTTTCGGCGGCGGCGCGGTGGGCATCGACACATCGGTGGTGCGCCGCATCGCCGAGGAGATCGTTCCCGCGGTGCAGCAGGGTGTGCAGGTGGCGATCGTGGTCGGCGGCGGCAACTTCTTCCGCGGCGCCGAACTGCAGCAGGCCGGCATCGACCGTTCCCGCGGCGATTACATGGGCATGCTGGGCACGGTGATGAACTGCCTGGCCCTGCAGGATTTCCTCGAGCAGGAGGGCCAGGCCACGCGCGTGCAGACCGCCATCACGATGGGCCAGGTGGCCGAGCCGTATATCCCGCTCAAGGCCATCCGCCATCTGGAGAAGGGCCGTGTAGTGATCTTCGGCGCCGGCGCCGGCATGCCGTATTTCTCCACCGACACCGTGTCCATCCAGCGTTCGCTGGAGATCCACTGCGATGAAGTGGTGATGGGTAAGAACGGCGTCGACGGCGTGTACACCGCGGATCCGCGTAAGGACCCGAACGCCAAGCGTTTCGCCACGCTGAGCTACAACCGCGCGCTGGTCGACAATCTGGCCGTCATGGACGCCTCGGCCCTGTCGATGGCGCGTGACAACAAGAAGCGCATCCGGGTGTTCGGTCTCGAAGGCGCCGGCAACGTCACCCGCGCCCTCCTCGGCGAGGAGATCGGCACGCTGGTGTCCACGGCGGAATCCACCGTCGTCGAGTGAGCGCGGACGATTCAGCATTCAACGAAGATTTCCCATTCATATCGAAGGAGAACACTATGGCAACCGTTATCGATCAGGCCAAGGAACAGATGAAGAAGTCCGTCGAGGCCACCAAGGAGAACTTCGCGGGCATCCGCACCGGCCGCGCGAACCCGGCGCTGCTCAACGGCATCACCGTCGACTACTACGGCAGCCCGACGCCGCTGAAGGCCGTGGCCTCCATCGGCGTGCCCGAACCGCGCACGCTGGCCGTGACCCCGTTCGACAAGTCGCAGGCCGCCGCCGTGGAGAAGGCCATCCGCGATTCGGATCTGGGCGTCAGCCCCAACCGTGACGGCAACGTGATCCGCGTCACGCTGCCGGAGCTGACCGAGGATCGCCGCAAGGAATACGTCAAGCTCGCCAAGACCAAGGCCGAGGACGGCAAGGTGGCGGTGCGCAACATCCGCCGCAAGACCAAGGAAGGCATCGACAAGGCCGTCAAGGACGGCGAGATGGGCGAGGACGAGGGCGATCGTCTGCTCAAGGAGCTTGACAAGGTCACCAAGCAGGTTTCCGACGAGATCGACGCGCTGCTGGAAGGCAAGCAGAGGGAGATCATGGAGGTCTGATCCTCCTGACACGGGAACGTCGGAGAAGGAACGGTATGGAACACCACGATCAGCGTGAGAAGGAAGCCGAGGAGGCCATCGCCTCGATCAACAAACGGACCGGGCGCAATATGCCCCAGGCCATCGCCACCGCCGCGGCATTGGTGGTGGTCATCCTCGCGTGCCTGCTGATCAGGATCGACCTGTTCGTCGTACTGATCGTGGTGTTCATGATGCTGGCCCTGTGGGAGCTGCGCGTCGACTTCGCCACCGCCGGCCTGCACATCCCGGTGGTGACGCTGTGGCTGTGCTCGGCGGCCACGCTGCTGGCCACCTATTACTCGCCGCACCACATCATGACGCTGGCCCTGTGCATCATGGGCATGCTGCTGCTGGTGGCGCTGTCGGCCACCATGAAGCTCAGCCTCGGCAACCGCCTGTCGCTGGCCGTGGCGGACAAGCTCTCGCATACCGATGCCGGCGCCCGTCTGGAATCCTCCTTCAACCACGAACGGGGGGAACACAACCACAGCAGGCTCAGCCATGTGGCGGTGTCGCTGTTCACCGTGCTGTACATCCCGCTGCTGGCCGGGTGCCTGATCATCCCGCTGACCTTCGGCGGGCATCCGGTGGCCCACGCCATCATGCTGGTGTTCCTGCCGGCCCTGAGCGATACCGGCGGCCTGTTCGCCGGCGCATGGCTGGGCAAGCACAAGCTCTCGCCGCGCATCTCGCCGAAGAAATCAGTCGAAGGACTGGTCGGCTCGATGCTCTTCGCCATGGTCGGGGCGTTCGCGGTCTTCGCCTGCACGTATGACGGCGCCACCTGGGCCACGCGATGGTGGGTGCCGATCGTCATGGGCGTCATGGTCGGTCTGGTCGGCACCCTCGGCGACCTGTGCGCGTCCATGCTCAAGCGGGATATCGGCATCAAGGACATGGGCCATCTGCTCAAGGGCCACGGCGGCGTGATGGACCGCGTCGACTCGATCCTGATCAGCGCGCCGTTCATCGCCATCCTGCTATGGGCGGCCGGCCTGTAGCAGACTGCCCCCCCCGATGCATCGCCCCGGATCATTCCGGGGCTTTTGCTATTGATAGGTAAGGTAGCGATACGCAAGCAACAGCGGAGACAGATGGATATGACACAGTTGGAGGACATGCCGGAAACCGGCATCACGCCGGGCGGCACCACCGGGGCGTTCCGGGATGTGCTGGCCAAGGACCATGCCCGACGAGGCAAACCGCCGGTCCATTTCGCCGATATGACGCCCGAGGAGCGCATCGCCAGGGCGGGGGAGCTGGGGCTGCCGAAGTTCCGCGTCAAGCAGCTGGCCAACCATTATTACGGGCATTTCGATGTCAACGCCGCGGAGTTCACCGATTTTCCGGCGTCCAAGCGGGACGAGGCCGCAGCGGCGTTCTTTCCGACCCTGATCACCGAGGTCACGCGTCAGGTGGCGGATGAGGGCATGACCGTCAAGACGTTGTGGCGTCTGTTCGACGGTTCGCTGATCGAATCCGTGCTCATGCGGTACCCCAACCGCACCACCCTGTGCATCTCCAGCCAGGTCGGCTGCGGCATGGGCTGCCCGTTCTGCGCCACCGGCAAACTCGGTCTGACCCGCAATATGTCGGCCGGCGAGATCGTCGAACAGGTGCGTGTGGCGGCCAAGGCCATGCGGGACGGCGACATTGCCGGCGGGCCGGGCAGGCTCAGCAACATCGTGTTCATGGGCATGGGCGAGCCGATGGGCAACTACAGGTCCGTGCTGAGCGCCGTTCGGCAGATCAGCGCGATGCCTCCGGAGGGGTTCGGCATCTCCGCGCGCAACATCACGGTGTCCACGGTGGGCGTGGTGCCCGGCATCCGCAGACTCGCCGAGGAGGGCATCCCCGTCCGGCTCGCCGTCTCCCTGCACGCCCCGAGCGACGAGCTGCGCGACGAGCTGGTGCCGATGAACAAACGGTTCAACACCACGCAGGTGCTCGACGCCGCGCACGACTACTTCCTGGCGTCCAAGCGGCGCGTCAGCATCGAATACGCGCTGATGCGCGGCATCAACGACCAGGCCGAGCACGCCCGGCTGCTGGCCAAGCGCCTGAACCACTACGGCGACGACTGGGCCCATGTCAACCCGATCCCCCTGAACCCGATCGAAGGCTCGCGCTGGACGGCGTCCAAGCCGGAGGACGAGCAGCGGTTCCTGGAGATCCTGCACGCCGCCGGCGTCACCGCCACCCTGCGCGACACCCGCGGCCAGGACATCGACGGCGCCTGCGGCCAGCTGGCCGCCAAGGAACAGCCGGGCGGCGAGACCGGGTCCCGGGGCTGAGACGATCGGCGGCGGGACCCACGCGGCGCCGCGGAACGCATTCCGCCTGACGGAACATGCGACGGCGTCCCGCCGCCGAACGGCTACCCTTGGGTGTGCCGGCGGGCATCCCGCCGCATGGCTGCAGTTATGGTTGCGGGCGTGGCCCACACGGGCATGTTCCACACAGAGAGCGAGGAAACAGATGTCATTGGCCGTACGAGTCATCCCCTGCCTGGATGTCGATGCTGGACGCGTGGTCAAGGGCGTGCATTTCGAGAACCTGCGCGATGCCGGCGACCCGGTGGAACTGGCGGCCGAATACTATCGGCAGGGTGCCGACGAGCTGACGTTCCTGGACGTCACCGCATCCAGCTCGAACCGCCAGACCACGTATGACATCGTCACCCGGACCGCCGAGGAGCTGTTCATCCCGCTGACGGTGGGCGGCGGCGTCCGATCCGCGGAGGATGTGGACCGTCTGCTGCGGTGCGGCGCCGACAAGGTGGGTGTCAACACCGCGGCGATCAACGACCCCGGCCTGATCGAACGTATCGCGGACCGTTTCGGCAGCCAAGTGCTGGTGCTGTCCGTGGACGCGCGCCGTGAACGGGGGGAGCGGCATACGCAATCCGGTTTCGAGGTCACCACGATGGGCGGCCGTAAATCCACCGGCATCGATGCGATCTGGTGGGTCAAGCGGGCCGAGGAGCTGGGCGCGGGAGAGATCCTGCTCAACTCGATGGATGCCGACGGCACCGAGAACGGGTTCGACCTGGAGATGATCCGTGCCGTCCGCCGGGAGGTCTCGATCCCGATCATCGCCTCCGGCGGTGCGGGCAAAGTGGAGGATTTCCCGCCGGCCGTGGAGGCCGGGGCCGACGCCGTGCTGGCCGCCTCCGTGTTCCACTACGGCAAGATGACGATCGGCGACGTGAAGGACGCGCTGCGGGCCGCCGGATACACCGTCCGCTGACCGAACCGATACGAACCAAGGAGATTTCCGATGCATCCCACCGAACGGTACGATAACGACGTCACATTGGATCCGCGCATCGCGGATCGGCTCAAGCACGATGACAAGGGGCTGGTCGCGGCCGTCATCCAGCAGTACGACACCCATGAGGTGCTGATGGTCGGCTATATGGACGACGAGGCGCTGCGCCGCACGCTGACTTCGGGGCGCGTGACCTTCTGGTCCCGTTCCCGCCAGGAATACTGGCGCAAGGGCGATACCTCCGGACATGTGCAGTATGTGAAGTCGGTGGCGTTGGACTGCGACGGCGACGCGTTGCTGGTGCAGGTCGACCAGGTGGGCGCGGCCTGCCACACCGGCAAGCGCTCCTGCTTCGACGAAGGCGGCAGGCTTCCCGTGGTGGTGGGCGTGCGTCCGGAGGAACTGGATTCCGCGGACGGGATGACGGATGGCGAATGCTGACGGACCGCACCGGCGGTCTCACCATATGAGATAACCGGCCTGTCAGGGCTCTCCCGTAGCCGCATAGCAAGACGGTGGGGTGGTTTCAACACACGGGTTCGCTACAGTGTGCGGTACCCAACCACACAACCAAGGAGAACCCATGTCGGTACTTGACGAATTGGTGGCGGGTGCACTGCAGGATCAGCGTACCCGTGAACAGGCCATGCCATTGGACGCAGTGAAGCAGGCCGCGGCCGCGGCCCCCGCTCCGCTGGACGCCCGCCGATGGCTTCGTCATGCCGATGCCGTGCCCATCATCGCCGAGATCAAACGCGCCTCGCCGTCCAAGGGGCATCTGGCCGATATCCCCGATCCCGCGGCGTTGGCCGCCGAATACGAGCGCGGAGGCGCGGCGGCCATCTCGGTGCTGACCGAAGGGCGCCGGTTCCTCGGTTCGCTGGACGACCTCGACCGCGTGCGTGCCGCCGTTCATATCCCCGTGCTGCGCAAGGACTTCATCACCACCCCGTATCAGATCTGGGAGGCGCGGGCGCATGGCGCTGATATCGTGCTGCTGATCGTGGCGGCTCTGGACGATGCCACGCTGCGCGAGCTCCTGGACCTGACCCACGAACTCGGCATGACGGCGCTGGTGGAGACCCACACCGCCGAGGAGATCGAACGCGCGGTGCAGGCGGGCGCCGCCGTCATCGGCATCAACGCGCGCAATCTCAAGGACCTGTCCGTCAACGTGGGCAACTACCGGGAACTGGCCGCGGCGCTGCCGCCGGACGTCATCAAGGTGGCGGAATCCGGCGTGTTCGGCCCGGTGGAGCTGGAGGACTACGCCCGCGCCGGTGCGGATGCCGTGCTGGTGGGCGAGGGCGTGGCCACCGCCGAACGTCATGCTCTGGCCGTCGAGCGGCTGGTGGAGGCCGGCAGGCGTGTGAAGGTGTCGGAACGCCGTCCGCTGGCGGAGCATAACGGCCCGTATTTCGGCCGGTTCGGCGGCCGGTTCGTGCCCGAGGCCCTGATCCACGCGTTGACCGAACTCGAACAGGTATACGACGAGGCCAAGGCCGATCCCGCGTTCCGCGAGGAGTTCGACCGCCTCAACCGGCTGTACGTCGGACGGCCCTCGCCGCTGACCGAGGTGCCGCGGTTCGCGCAGCGGCTCAACGAACGCGTCGGCATCAACGCGCGCGTGTTCCTCAAGCGCGAGGATCTGAACCATACCGGCGCCCACAAGATCAACAACGCACTCGGCCAGGCCCTGCTGGTCAAGCGCATGGGCAAGACCCGCGTGATCGCGGAGACCGGCGCCGGCCAGCACGGTGTGGCCACGGCCACGGTCTGCGCGTTGCTCGGGCTCAAGTGCCGTGTCTACATGGGTGAGGTGGACGCCCGCCGCCAGGCGTTGAACGTGGCCCGCATGAGACTGCTCGGCGCCGAGGTGGTGGAGGTCAAGCTCGGCTCCCGCATTCTCAAGGACGCCATCAACGAGGCGCTGCGCGATTGGGTCACCAACGTGGAGACCACCCACTACCTGCTCGGCACCGTGGCCGGACCGCACCCGTTCCCGACCATCGTCCGCGATTTCCAGAAGATCATCGGCGAGGAGGCCAAGGAGCAGCTGCGCAGCGAGTACGGCATCGACCATCCCGACGCCATCTGCGCCTGCGTGGGCGGCGGCTCCAACGCCATCGGCATCATGAACGCCTTCCTGGACGACGAGCGCGTGCGTCTGTACGGCTATGAGGCCGGCGGCCACGGCCCCGAATCCGGCGAGCACGCCATACGCTTCGCTCCGGGCACAGGGCAGATCGGCCTGTTCCAGGGGGCCAAGTCCTATCTGCTGGAGAACGAGGAAGGCCAGACCCTGGACACCTACTCCATCTCCGCCGGATTGGACTACGCCTCGGTGGGCCCCGAACACGCATGGCTCAAGGAGATCGGCCGCGTGACCTACGACTACGCCACCGACGACGAGGCCATGAACGCCTTCAAGGACCTGTGCGAAACCGAAGGCATCATCCCCGCCATCGAAAGCTCCCACGCCGTGGCCGGCGCCTACAAGGCGGCCGCCGACCTCAAGGCGCGGGGGATCGACGAGCCGGTGATGATCGTGAACCTCTCCGGACGCGGGGACAAGGACGTGGCCACGGCCGGACGCTGGTTCGGCTACCTGACCGATGAACAGAGCAAGGCGCTGGACGCCAACGGCGCGCACGGCAACGCCGTCAGCGAGTGAGACAGAGGTGAACATGATGACTCAGACAACAGCACGGACCACCGCTCCACAGCCGTTGGGCCTCAGCCGCCGCCCCAGCCCCAGCGAGGCCATGTTCGACGCGTTCCGCGCGCAGGACCGTCCCGCCTTCATCGGCTATATGCCGTACGGGTTCCCGGATTCCGAAACCACCCATGACGCGCTGCGCACGATGGTCACGCATGGCGTCGACGCGGTGGAGATCGGCCTGCCCTACACCGATCCGGTGATGGACGGCCCGGTTATCCAGGCCGCCTCGCAGGTGGCGTTGGACAACGGCGAGCGCATGGCCGGCGTGTTCCGTGCGGTGGAAACCGTGGCGAACGCCGGCGGCGTGCCGCTGATCATGAGCTACTGGAACGTGGTCTTCCATTACGGGGTGGAACGGTTCGCGCACGATCTGGCGAACGCCGGCGGCGCCGGCATCATCACGCCGGATCTGATCCCCGACGAGGCCGGCGAATGGATCGAGGCCTCGCAGCGGCACGGACTGGACCGGATCTTCCTGGTGTCCCCGGATTCCAGCGACGAGCGTCTGGCGAACGCCGCGCGCAACGCGAGGGGCTTCATCTACGCGGCCTCGCGCATGGGCGTCACGGGGGAGCGGGATACGCTCTCGTCGTCCCCCGAGGTACTGGTCGAGCGCACACGCCGCGCCGGGGCGCGGAACGTCTGCGTGGGCATCGGCGTCTCGACCCCCGAGCAGGCGCGCACCGTGGGCCGCTACGCCGACGGTGTGATCGTCGGCTCGGCGTTGGTGCACACCCTGCTGGACGATACCGGCCGCGCCGCGCGCGATGTGCGCGAAGGCCTGTCCGCTCTGGCGGCCAAGGTCGAATCGTTGGCCGAGGGCGTGCATAACGCCCGTCGCTGAGCGGTTCCGTACTACTATCGGGGACTATGACACTAGCATCGATACCTTCGCCGTCGATCTCCACCTTCGAGATCGGCCCGTTGACCATACACCTCTACGCGTTGTGCATCCTGTCGGGCATCATCGCCGCCGTGGCCATCACCACGGCGCGGTGGAAAAGGGTCGGCGGCGACTTCGACCAGATCCTCGACATCGCCATCGTCTCGGTGCTGGCGGGTATCGTCGGCGCGCGCGTCTACCACATCGTCACCACGCCCGAACGGTTCTTCGGCCCCGACGGCGATCCGATGGAGATGATACGCATCTGGAACGGCGGCCTGGGCATCTGGGGCGGCATCCTGTTCGGCGCGTTGGCCGCCTGGGGCTGGTGCCGGCACAAGCACTACCCGATGGCGCTGCTGGCCGATGCCGTGGCCCCGGCGCTGCTGGTGGCCCAGGCCATCGGGCGTCTGGGCAACTGGTTCAACCAGGAGCTCTACGGCGGCCAGACCACGCTGCCGTGGGGGCTCCAAATCGACGGATCCGATGCGCTGTACCACCCGACGTTCCTATACGAGCTGATCTGGAACCTGATCGGGGCGGCACTCATCATCTGGATCGGCCGCAGGGCCTCGGCCGTGCTCAAGGCCGGTTCACTGCTGACGATCTATGTGATGTGGTACACGGCCGGACGCACCTGGATCGAGGCGCTGCGCATCGATTACGCCCATACCTTCCTCGGTGTGCGGATCAATGTGTGGGTGTCCATCGCGGTGTTCGTCTGCGGCGTCATCGCATTCGTCGCCGTGCAGAGGATCGGATCCGCCCCCGAATCACTGCGGGAGCGTCTGGCCGCGGTCACCGCGTCCGAACAGGCTATGCAGGGCGAACGGACCCGGCATCCGGCGTCAGGCGAGGCGTCCGACGCATCCGAACCGGCCGAACCGGAGTCGTCCGCGTCGTCCGAGCCGTCCGAATCGTCGGCGGATCCGGAACATTCGGACAATGTTGCATGACACTCGGCTAAACTCGGTCATAACGTCGCAAAAGAAAGATAGAGTAGGTACCATGAGCATTCAAATCGCACCCAGCATCCTGTCCGCTGATTTCTGCAATCTCGAGCGTGACCTCAAGGCGATCGCGAACGCCGATCTCGTTCACGTCGACGTGATGGATCATCATTTCGTGCCCAACCTGACGCTCGGCGAACCGATCGTCAAGCGTATCTGCGAGGTCACCGACCTGCCGGTCGACGTGCATCTGATGATCGAGGACCCGGACCGTTGGGCGCCCGAATACGCCAAGCTCGGCGCCGCGTCGGTGAGCTTCCACATGGGGGCCACCCACGCCCCGGTGCGTCTGGCCCGCCAGCTGCGCGAGATGGGCTGCAAGGCCTGCTTCGCGGTGCGTCCGGCCGAACCGGTGGAGCCGATCTTCGACATCCTCGACGAATTCGACATGATCCTGATCATGACCGTCGAGCCCGGTTTCGGCGGCCAGAAGTTCCTGGACAACCAGATGGGCAAGGTGCGCCGCCTGCGTGACGAGATCACCCGTCGCGGCCTGGACGTGAAGATCCAGGTCGACGGTGGCGTGAGCCCCAAGACCGCGCATATCGTGGCCGAGGCCGGTGCCGACGTGCTGGTGGCGGGCTCCGCCGTGTACGGGGCCGAGGACCCCGCCGCGGCGATCGACGCCATCCGCGACGAGGCCGCCGCCGCGTTCAAGGCCTGAAAGGTGCTGTATCACTTATGAAGACGTTTGAATCACTGTTCGCCGAGCTGAGCGAGAAGGCCGCCACGCGCCCGGAGGGGTCCCTGACCGTCGAGGAACTCGACAAGGGCACGCATTTCATCGGCAAGAAGATCGTCGAGGAGGCCGGCGAGACCTGGATCGCCGCCGAATACGAGGGCGCCGACCGCACCGCCGAGGAGATGAGCCAGCTGCTGTACCATCTCCAGGTCATGATGATCGACCGCGGCATCACGCTCGACGACGTGTACAAGTATCTGTGACCATGACGGCGTCATCGCGCCACCGAAGGAGATAACATGCTCAGAATTGCCGTGCCCAACAAGGGCATGCTCTCGGAACCTGCGTGGAACATCCTGTCCGAGGCGGGGTATCGGCTGCGCAGCAACCCGCGCCAGTTGGTGGTCGAGGATCCCGACAACGAGATCGAACTGTTCTACCTGCGTCCGCTGGACATCGCGGTGTACGTGGGACGCGGCACCATCGACGTCGGCATCACCGGACGCGACCTGCTGCTCAACTCCGGCACCGAGGCCATCGAGCACATGCAGCTGGGATTCGGTGCCTCCACGTTCCGTTTCGCGGCGCCGAACGACGCCCCGATCCACGAGCTGGCGGACATCGACGGCAAGCGTGTGGCGAGTTCGTATGACAAGCTGGTCTCCGACTACCTGACCGGGCACGGCATCCACGCCGACATCATCCACCTGGATGGCGCGGTGGAGTCTTCCGTGCAGCTGGGCGTCGCCGATTTGATTGCGGACGTGGTCTCGACGGGCACCACGCTGCGCAACGCCGGTCTGCGCGTGTTCGGCGATCCGATCCTGCATTCCGAGGCGATCCTCATCCGCTCCCCGCGCCTGGACGCCGAGGACGGGCGTCTGACCGTGCTGGGTCGCCGTCTGCAGGGTGTGCTCACCGCGCAACGGTACGTGCTGATGGATTTCGACATCCCCGTGGAGAAGGTCTCGGCCGCCGTCGCCATCACGCCTGGTTTCGAAAGCCCCACGGTCTCCCCGTTGCACGATAAGCAGTGGGCGGCCGTGCGCGTCATGGTGCCCAAGGCCCAGGTCAATCAGCTGATGGATCGCCTGTATGACGTGGGGGCGCGTGCGATCATCGTCACGGCGCTGCAGGCGTCGAGAATGTAGCGGTGCGGAACGAATGAGCGAACACGAGCACAACAGCGAAACACAATACAGCCCCGAAGCTCGGGATATGGTGTTCACGATTCCCAATCTCATCAGCGTGCTGCGCATCATCTCCATCCCGATCATCGCGATGCTGGTGGCGCGGCACGAGATGATCACGGCCCTGATCGTCCTGGCCATCTCCGCCGTTTCGGACAGCCTGGACGGTATCATCGCCCGTACGTTCAACCAGGTGAGCAAGGTCGGACAGATCCTCGACCCGATCGCCGATCGGCTGCTGATCTTCTGCAGCATCCTGGCCTTGGGCGTCGCAGGCATCATACCGTGGTGGATGCTGATCGTGGTGGGAGCGCGCGATGTGCTGATGGCGGTGCTGATCCTGGTGCTGGCCCAGCATGATTATGGGCCGTTGCCGGTGCACTTCGTCGGCAAGACCGGCACGGCCATGCTGATGATGTCCATCGTGGCGCTGATCTTCTCGGATATCTGGAACACGCAGGCGGCCGATCTGCTCCATCTGGCGGCATTGGCCGCCGGTATCTGGGGCGTGGCCCTGTATTGGCTGGCCGGAGTGATCTATTACCGGCAGGGGCTTGAGCTGCTCCGCCAGGAACGGTGAACGATGCCGATTGACGACGCGCCACGTTCGTTCCCTGTGGAGCAGGAGAACACCCCGCTACGCAGGCGGGCCGTGTTCTCCGCGTCGGTTGCCGCGGTGGATTCCCACCATGTACGGCCGGCGGGCGGGGCCGGTGCCGTGCGGGGGCACCGCCGCAAGCTGGACGATGACTCGTTGAAACTGATCGACGATCTGACCAATCGACCGATGGACCCGCTGTTCATGGATTCGCGGTTGGCCAGGAAACCATCGTCTCCGGCGGCCACATGGGCCACGCGCGTGGTGGTGTTCGTGATCTGTGTGGCGGTCGGATTCGCGGGGGCGCTCTTCGTGCAGCAGCTGCATACCGATCCGCGTCGTGCCGTGCGCGAGAGCTGGGCGTCCGAATTGGAGGACCAGACCAGCCAGGTCGAGGACCTGACCGGGCAGATCAACGACCTGCGCGGACAGATCGATGAGATCACAAGGGATATGGCCGATTACGGGCAGAACGACACGTTGATTCAGGACGAGCTGAGCAGCGGCATGCTGCCGGTGGAGGGGGAGGGCATCACCCTGACGCTCGCCGACCCGATCGCAGCGGACGGCGCATTGCCGCGCGAATCATCCGGCGGGCAGATCCGTGTGGTGACCGATGCCGACCTGCAGCAGCTGGTGTCGTTGCTCTGGCAGTCCGGCGCGGAGGCGATGGCCGTCAACGGGTACCGATTGGGTGTGCAGACCTCCATCCGAACCGCGGGGCAGACGATCCTCATCGGCGTGAACTCGATCGAGAGCCCGTACACCATCCAGGCCATCGGGGACAAGGATGCGCTGGCCCGTGCCGTGAGCGCGGATAGCCAGCCGGCGTTATACGAATCATATGCCGAATCGGGCATCTATCCGCAGGTGGCGAAATCCGATTCGATTAGACTGGAAGCGGCGGTTTCCGGCGATGTGACCCACGCAAGAAGGAGCGAGTGATGGCGGCAGTACTGGGATTGATTATCGGCGTGGTGGTCGGCATCTTCGTCCGACCGGATATTCCGGTGTTTCTGCAGCCGTATCTGCCCATCATGGTGGTGGCCGCGCTGGATGCGTTGCTGGGCGCCGCACGGGCGTACTTCCAGCGCAGCTTCTCCGACAAGGTGTTCGTGATCTCGTTCTTCACCAACGTCATCACCGCCACGCTGCTAGTGGTCCTCGGCAACCAGCTCGGTGTGG
This sequence comes from Bifidobacterium pullorum subsp. gallinarum, assembly GCF_000741215.1. Classification (GTDB taxonomy): domain Bacteria; phylum Actinomycetota; class Actinomycetes; order Actinomycetales; family Bifidobacteriaceae; genus Bifidobacterium; species Bifidobacterium pullorum_B. Next base: position 188,058 of record NZ_JGYX01000001.1, on the reverse strand, counting down.
GGTCCCAGCTGCAGACCGCGGTTATCGTGGTGCTGGGCATCCGCATCTTCTCGAACGTGTCGGCCATTCGCCGCTTCATCTTCAGAGGCTGAACCCATGGCCATGCGCAAACCCGAAGCCGATGACACGCTGAGCCGGATGCACCGGCAGCACGCGAAGGACAAGGAGAACGACCGTGTGGAGACCGGTTCGTTCCCGGTGGTCGCGCGCAAACCCAAACGCACGTCGTCGCTGGACGCCAACCGCAACAAGGCGAGGCTCATCACCAATGTCTTCGTGGTGCTCCTGTGCGCCATGCTGGGGTACGGTTACGTCATCCAGCTCAATAACACACGGTCGGCGTACGAGACGATGAGCGAGGAGGAGCTCACGCGTCTGATCTCGGAGACCAGCAACCAGATCCAACAGCAGGAGCAGCGCCGCGACGAACTGCAGGAGCAGCTGAATTCCCTGCAGGAGGCCTCGGACAAGCAGCAGGAGGCCCAACGCATCGCCGAGCAGAATGAACAGACCAGCGGCATCCTCTCCGGCCGACTGCCGGCCGAGGGGGAGGGGGTGACCATACGCGTCACGCACGGTTCCATCGAGGCCGTGGACGCCGCCACCATGTTCAGTCTGATCGAGGAGCTGCGCAACGCCGGCGCCGAGGTCATCGCCATCAACGACGTGCGCGTCATCACCCAGACCTATATCGCCGACGGTGAGAACGGGCTGATCTGCGACGGCCAGACCCTGTCCAGCCCGTACGTCATCAAGGCCATCGGGGACTCGCAGAACCTGCAGAACGCCGTGAACATCGCCGGAGGCGTCGGATCGCGGCTCAAGGTGAAGTTCGGCGCCGAGGTGGACGTGACCTCGTCCGATCTGGTGAAAATCGACGAGGTCGCCTCGGTTCCGCAATACCGGTACGCAAAGACTGTAGAATAGCCTGTATGACTGAACCGATTCCAAGCGCAGGCGAGACGACCATCATCGGTCTGCCCGCCATTACCATCCCCGTCACCTCCACAGGCGACCGTCCCCTGACCCAGGAGGATCTCGACACCATCGCCCGCCTGTCCGAGGGAACGGCGTTGCTGATCTCGACCAGGGGAGCAGTCTCCGGCTCACGGTACCTGCTTGACGAGGACAAGGTGACCGTAGGCCGTGATTCACGGGCCGACATCCTGCTCGACGATTCCACCGTCTCCCGTTCCCACGCGGTGTTCATCCGAGCCAATGGCGTCTTCACCGTAGTGGATTCCGGAAGCCTGAACGGCACCTACGTGAACCGCCAGCGCGTCGAGCGCGCGCAGCTGAAGAACGGCGACGAGATCATGATCGGCAAGTTCCGGCTGGTCTTCTTCACCAAATCCTCCGTTATCTCCTAGATCTGGTACGCTCGGACGGATTAGACTGGTTGCAGAATACGTGACTTCTGACAGCGTCCGTGCGAGTTGAAGGAGTGGACTATGGTCGAACGGCATCATGATGTGGAGCTGCATCTGCATGTTCCGCTGAAGGATCGTGTCGATCTGTCCGCGGAAGGGGCGGTGCAGGGGGAGCTGTTCGCCACCGAGGACGCGGAGGACACCCGGCGCGGATACCGCGGCACCGTGGCGTCCAAGGTCGCCGGCATCACATACCGCCAGCTGGATTACTGGGCACGCAAGCAGATCGTCGAGCCGTCGATCACGCCCTCGCACGGTTCGGGTTCGCGGCGTCTGTACTCGTTCAAGGATGTGGTCATCCTGGCCGTGTCCAAGCGGTTGCTGGACGCCGGCGTGAACCTGCAGAACGTGACCGCCGCCATCGGCTTCCTGTCCAGGCGGACCACGGCGCAGCTGGCCGACGTCACCATCATGTGCGACGGGCAGCAGGTCTACGAGTGCACGACCAGCGAGCAGATGCTGAATCTGCTGCGCAGCGGCAAGGCCGTGTTCGGGGTGTCCGTCGGCTCGTTGTGGCATGAGATCGATGAGGCGCTGGAGCATGAGGATTACGTGGATCTTGCGTCCAAGCCGGCCGCGTTGTCGTCCGGCCGTCCGATCGACGAGCTGACCGCCATGCGTATGCGGAAGAAGCTTGAGGCCCAGCGGGCGGCGCGTCAGGCCGCGTGACGCGTCTGATGGATTCGTTGAATGGCATAGGGGAGAGGCGCCGATGATCGATCTGCTTCCGGCAGTGTTCTGGATCGTGTCCATAATCTGGGCGGTGGTCGTGTGCGTGATCTGCGTGAGGCGCGGCAAGCTGCTGCAGCCCGGACATCCCGACGTGGAACCGGTGCGTTGGCCGGTTATCGGCGCCCAGTTGGCGTCGCTGATCCTGGCGATGGTGCCGTTCGTCATCGGCAAGGTATGCCAGGATTCGTTCGGCGCCGACGCGTTGGCGTTCTACATCTCCGCGGCATGGCCCGCGGGCATCGTCAGTGTGCTGCTGATCGGCACGGAGCTGGTGCTGATGATCTTGCAGGCGCAGCGGGCCACCTACACGGAGATGGGCGCCGCGCTGCATGCCACGCATGCGACGACGGACAAGCAATAACGCGCGACGTGTGGCTTTGCGCTGCACGCGCGTGACTTTGGTCGTTATAGCAATATGGGTGAAGGGACGGAATCAGCATCCGTCCCTTCACCCATATGTGATGCGTTTGGTGGGATGTGGCGCTGAAGGCGCAACGGTCATCCGATAGTGGAGATCACCATCCGACTGATGCTTACGCCACTTCCTTTTCTGACATAACGTACATTATCGGATAATAGTCTCACTGCGCGAAGTAGCGTTCCACGGCGTCGGCGAGCTGGTCGACGCGGTCGATGATCTCATACGCGCCGTGTTCCTCCATCTCACCGGGTTCCGCATAACCCCAGCGGCAGCCGATCGTATCGACGCCGCAGGCACGGGCGCCGTCGATGTCGGTCCAACGGTCGCCGATCATCACCGCGCGATCGCCGGCCTGGGCGTCGAAACCGATCAGATCGAAGCAATACCGGATGACCTGGTCCTTGTCGATGCGTGAATTGTCCTTGCTGGCGCCGTAGATGCCGTCCACCATGCGGTCCACATGGAAATGCTCGCAGATCGGTACGGCCTGGTATTCGGGCTTGCAGGTGGCGATGGCCAGGACATACCCCTTGGCGCGCAATGCGGCCAGCTGTTCCGGGATGCCCGGATACACGGTGTTGACCAGGCGGCCCGGCACCTTCTGACCCGTGTTGTTCGGATCGTCGAACACGGCCTGATTGGCGTAGTAATCGCGGTAGATCTCAACGCCACGGTCCAGCATGTCCTCGGGCACATGGTTGCGGCGCAGCGATTCGATGATGGCCGGGCCGATGAAGCGATGCAGCTCGTCGTCATCCGGAACCGGCAGTCCCATGCCCTCGAACGCCTTGATGACGCAGGCGATGATGCCGGGATCGGACTGCGTGAGCGTGCCGTCCAGATCCAGCAGGACGACCTTCTTCGGATGATTGGTCATTATCTCTCCTCTCGGGCTGTTCCGGCCCACACCGTCGATATTCGTGACGTCTGACACATCAGTATGCCCGGTCGAGTTGACCGGGCATCGAATTTCTGCTGAAGAACAGGCGAATCGTCTTACTCGTAGTCGGGAATCCAACCGTCACGGTGCATCTGAAGCCGCTTGTCCAGCAGGGTCTGCAGCTCCTCGATGCTGCGGCGTTCCAACAGCATATCCCAATGGGTGCGGGTGGGCTTGGTGATCTCGTTGGCCTCGGCGTCCTCATCGCCCTCACGATGGGCCACGGCGCCGCAACGGCACTCCCACTCGTCCGGGACCTCGGCCTCCTCCGCAAACGGCAGAATCGTGCGATGCCCCTTCGGACAGATGTACGCCACGTCGTTTCGCGCCGCGAAATCGACGTTCTCGTCGGACTCCAGGGACTTCGCGCCGATGCTCATACCGCGCAGACTGCGTTCCGCCATGTTGCCATGCCTCCTTGTTCGTTTCCTTTACGCTACAAAACAGTTCGGACGTGTCCGTTATTCCCAGGTATTCCCCCGGGTCGTCAGTCAACCCCCGAATACGCCACGATACCGCGATTGACCTGCTCCATGGCCAGTCGTGCGGTCCGTGCCACATCGGCGCCGTCCTCCCCCAGATACGGCTCGGCCACGGCGATCTGCTGCAGCAGATCGGCCAACCGCTTGGCGTTGCGGACGAAATCGCCGCCGGTCAGCTCCGTGCCGTACAGCACACGATACAGCCCTTCGCCCTCGGCCCATTCGTAGACCACATCAGTCAGACCGAAGTCGAGCTGGCGGGGCTCCTCCAACGCCGCGTCCTCGCACAGGTCCGATACCTGCGCGGCGATCGCGCGCAGCCGTTCCGCGGCCTGGGCCACCGCGCCACGGTGACCGCCGGGGTAATGTCGGGGCTCTCCCCCGTTGCCCCGACGCGCCTCGTAGACCAGCGCCGACGCCACGGCCGCCATCTGCGAGGGGTTGAGACCGTCGAACACGCCCTCACGCAACGCCTGCGCCACGGTCAGGTCCAGTTCGCTGTACAGATGACGCAGCAGCTGGCCCGCCTGCGTCAGCCGGTAGTCCGTACGGCCGTTGCGCTCCGCACGTTCCAGATAACCCAACGTATCCAACACGCCGCAGATGCGGTCGAACTGGCGGGCCACCGAACCGGTCCGCGACTCGTAGCGGTGCCTGACGCGTTCCAGCTCGCGGGTCTCCCTAGCCCAACGATGCCCCCAGGTCAGGTGTCGCTGCAGATCCGGGCACTGCCGGCACGGATGCTGCTGCTCGGCTTGGCGCAAGCGCGCGATCCGGCGGTCCAGCTCGCGCATCGCCTGCCGGCGTTCCTGCTCGGACGCAAACGGTTCGTGCTTGATCCGACGACGGTCGTTGCGCTCCAGATCCGTCAGCCGCATACGCAGCGTCATGAACTCGCGGAAATCGCCGTGGTCGCAGTCGAACGCCTGCTCGTAGCCCTGCAGGGCCTGCTCCAGCGCCACCATCTGCGATTCCAGCTGTCCCGCGGATTCGTTCGCCTCCCACTGGGCGAAGGAGTGGTCGAGCGTGACGCGTGCGGTGTCCACATCGCTGGAATTGAGCAGATTCACCGCCATGTTGAAGGTCGGGCGGAAGCTGGAATGCAGCGGGTAGACGCGTTTGCTGGACAGCGCGGCGGCCGTGGCCGGCACGAAGCCGTGATGGTCCACCACCACGGCGTGGCCGATCGTATCGATGCCTCGGCGGCCGGCGCGGCCGGTCAGCTGGGTGAACTCCCCCGGCGTCAGCGCCACATGGCCCGTGCCGTCGAACTTCTCCAGCTTCTCCACCACCACGCAGCGGGCCGGCATATTGATGCCCAGCGCCAGCGTCTCGGTGGCGAACACCATCTTGACCAGTCCCTCTTCGAACAGCCGCTCGACGATCTGCCGGAACAGCGCCACCATGCCCGCATGATGGGCGGCGAAGCCCTCCTCCAGCGCGAACCGGAAGCGGGAGAACCTCAGCGCCTTGAGATCCTCCGCGCTCAGCTGTCCCTCGACCATCTCATCGACGATGCGGCGGATGCGCCGCACCTCGTCCTCGGTGGTCAGCTCCAGTCCGGCGTTCAGGCACTGGTCCACGGCCTGGTCGCAGCCGTTGCGGGAGAAGATGAACGTGATGCCCGGCAGCAGACCGAGATAGTCGAGTTCGTCGACCACGGCCCAACGGCGCGGCACATGCCGTTCCGGTTTGCGCTGCGACTGATGCGTGCGACCGGCTCGCCTGCGTTCCCGGCCGCGGTCGCGGTTGCCCGCGCGCCGGGCCGCCTGCCGGTCGAGCTGATCCAGCCTGCTGACCAGATGCGCGTTCAGCGCGGTGGTCGGGCGTCCGTCGGCGTCATGACGGTACAGGTCGATGAGTTCCGGCTCGGTCCGATCGTCGGCCTGCACGAGCACATGCTGCTCCAGCGGCACGGGACGGTGCTCGGAGACGACCAGTGCGGTCTCGCCGCGCACCGAGGAGAGCCATCCCGAGAAATCCTCCACGTTGGAGACCGTGGCCGACAGCGCCACGACGCGGACGCTCCGCGGCAGGTGGATGATGACCTCCTCCCACACCGGTCCGCGGAACCGGTCGGCCAGATAATGAACCTCGTCCAGGATGACGTACCGCAGCGCGGTGAGCGTGGACGAACGCTCATAGAGCATGTTGCGCAGCACCTCGGTGGTCATCACCACAATGTCCGCCTCGGAGTTGATGGAGGTGTCCCCGGTCAGCAGCCCCACGCGATCGGCCCCGTACACGGCCACCAGATCATGGTATTTCTGGTTGCTGAGCGCCTTGATCGGTGTGGTGTAGAACGCCTTGACGTTGCGCTGCTGTGCCAGATAGATGGCGAAATCGGCGACGATGGTCTTACCCGCGCCGGTCGGCGCCGCCACCAGCACGTTGCGGTCCGCCTCCAGGGCCTCGTTGGCCTGCCGCTGGAACTCGTCGAGTTCGAACGGCAGCGTCCGCGCGAACTGCTCGGCGACCGACTTGCGACGCTCCTGGTTGCGGCGGAAGGTCTGATACCGCTGCGAGGGCGACGGCGAGGCATCGTTGTGCGGTGCGGATACGGTGCCGTCCACGGAACGGCGATGATGACGTCGTGGCATGGTCAGATGAATCCCCGGTTCATTCAGTCGTTGTTGAATCGACGCCAGCGCGCCCAAGCCTCCACATGGCGGCTGCGCTTGGCTTCCCTGCGGCGGATGACTTCGGCATGGGCCTGGCTGTAGCGCTCGGAGGCCACCGAAAGCGGCTGGGTGAACAGCGGCGGCTCGGGCTGTTCCTCGGAGGGTGCGGTGTCCTGGAAGGCGGCCACATGCTCGCCGATGACGGCGCCGATCCGGGAGACCTTCCCGAACGCCCGCCACAGGTGCAAGGCCGCGTATGCCAGGCCGGCGATGAGCATGACCAGCATGAACACCACCAGCACCAACCAGATCCACCAAGGCATGGCGACTCCTCCTACTGCTGCTGCTCGTCGTGCTGGCCGACGCTCAGCTCACGCTGCGCGCGGGCGATGATCATCGTGCGCAGCGTCTCCGGCGCCACGGCCAGGATATGACGGGCGTGGGAGATGCAGAAGGCCACGAACCACGAATCGGAGGACACCGTCAGATGCACCTTCTCCCCCGCCCCGCAGCTTTCCACCGTGGCGCCGGACAGGGTCTTGATGAACGGCAGATGCGGCTGGTCGGTGATGAACACCGCCGGCGTGCCGTTGTCGAAGTTCCATTTGCGTAGTTCGCTGACCGGCACATCGGGGATGTCGACCTTCTGCGTGGGCTTGACGAGCTCGGCATGCTCGATGCGCGCCAGGCGCAGCGTCTGCCAGATGCGGGGCTCCCCGGTGGCCTTGTTGATCGTCATGTCCTTCTTGACGTACTTGAGCTTGTCCTTTGGTGCAGCGTCGGCCACGTCGGTCCACACGGCCGTATAGTACGCGCCCTCATCCACGAAGATCTTGGCCGGGGCCACCAGCTTGCGGCGCGTGCGGCCGGCGCCGTCGGTGTATTCCATATCCAGCAGCGAATCGGTGGAGATCGCCCGCTTGACCACCGAGAAGCTGTGGGGCTCCACCTCGTAGCCGGTCAGGCTCAGCCACGGGATCTCGCCGGGCTCCACGTGCTGACGCAGCCGCTTGTTCAACGAGGCGGCCTTGGCACGCTGCTCCTCCGGCAGCAGCGGCGAATGCGCCAGGTAGCTGACCGAGGCCGTCAGCATGCTCAGGTACTGCGGGGAGATGCCGGCCAGGCGTTCCAGACCGAGCGAATTCGTGGCCGAGACGATGCCCTCGGCATCCAGCAGCGACCAGTCGATGTCGAAGAACTGGCTGCCGGCCATCTCGCCGTCGTCGGACACCGTGGTCAGGGTGTTGATGTCCTTATGGATGGTGGCGACGTGCTTGCGGCGTTCGTCATTGTTCTTCGGCTTGCCGATGAACCGTTCCGCCAATTCCTCCAGCGAGAACTCCTCGCCCAGATGGGCCGAGAGGAACAGCATCAGCCGCAGGCGGCGATCCACCTCGCTGCCGGTCTGGAAGGAGGCGTTCTTCTTCTGATGGGCCGCCATCTCCTCCGGATCCTCCTCGTCGTCCTCGGACTGACGGCTGATGGACGGGGAGACGACGGTGGCGGAGGCGGGGCTGGCCGATTCGTCGGCCAGCTGGAACTGCGAGGCGGCGTTGAGCCTGCGATGGAACGCGTCCACGGCCTCCTGCGGGCTGACGATGGCGGCGCCCGGGTGCTGCAGGACGAACATGGCCAGGTCGTCGGAATCGGTATAGGCCACGTTGAGCAGCTCGCCGTCCACGTCGACCGTGGCGGCGAACCGGCGCGAATCGATGACCTTCACCAGCGCGTCGGGGATGGCCTGGGTGCCGAGACCCGGGGCGATCGAATCCAGACCAAGTCCGGGGATCGGCGTCTGGGGCACGCGCGGCGCGGTGCGCGAGGCATGCTGCTGCACCTGCTGCTGCGAGGGTGCGGAGGAGATCGACATGGAACGGGCCAGATAGTTGGCCGCGGCCAGGATCGGCAGATCCTCCTGGGCGAACCGCAGGCGGATGCGCGGCTCGTCGCCCAGCTGCAGGCGGTACGAGGCGAAATCCTGCCCCTCCGACTTCGAGGAATACTCGGGCTGGCGCGACTCGATGGCGATGCCCATGGCGGCGAGTTTGGCGCGGTCGCGCTGGAACTGCTTGGCGAAGGCGGCCTTGGCCGCCTGGTCGGCCAGTTCACCGTAGGAATCGGCATACGCCTTGACGCGCTGCGCGATCTGGCGGGAGGTCAGCCACTGCGGGAAGGCCGACGACAACACTGCCAACACGTCAAGCTCATGCTTGCCCCACTTGTCGGAGAAACGACGTCTTCCGTTGCTACCCTCTGCCATTCGTCCTCACGTATCGTTAGAGTCCTGTATGTAAGTGTGCACCTCACAACACACCTTGTTCCATATTAGAGTGTTTTTCCTCCGTCCGCGCGACATTTCACAAAAAACTGTCGTTTTCTTGTCCGATGAGGTGTCAGAACGCCCAATCATCGGGCTCGATGCCCTGCGGTCCCACATACTCGCCGTTCGGCACGTAACTGGGGCGTCCCTGGTCCTCCAGCGTGGCGTCGGCGAACATGATGACGTTCTGTCCGAACGTCCAGTCGCCCCGCACCGTCACCGAATTCGCGGCGGCCAACGACGGCACCGAATACGGGAACCGTTCGTTGAAATCGTTGATGTTCTTGTAGTAGCGCGGGTCGAGGTCCACATTCGGGAAGATGTAGTTGCCGTCCTCCATCTCGTAGGAGTCGGTCAGGTGGAACCGGTCCGAGCGCATGATGAACAGGTCGTTCGTGGTCTTGACCGGCAGGAACCGCATGCGGTCCACCTGCACGCAGATGGCGCCGTCGAACAGGCTGATGGCCGCGCCCATCGCGGTTTCCAGCTGCACGACCTTCTGCGTATTGGCATCGGTGGGATCGACGGTTTTGAAGTTGCGGATCACCGGCAGCGGCAGCACGCCGTCGTACTCGGCGAGCTTGGCCTTGAGCGCGTCGATGCGCACCCAGATGCTGTTGGTGTTGAAATACGGGTGCTTGGCGATATCCTGCGCGTCCGCCTTGTCGTCCGGATGCACCTGGCTCATCTCGCGCAGCAGCAGACGGCCGGTGGCCTTGTCGCGCACGATGTGCCCGCCCTTGCGGTCGGCGTAGGTGCGGGTGGCCACCTCCACCATGAACGGCGCGCCCGTGTTCTCGAAGTGCTGGGCCAGCGTGCGTGAGGGGCGCGCGCCCAGGTTGTCGGAGTTGGAGATGAACAGGTACTTGAACCCCTGCTCCTCCAGGATGTCCAGCAGACCGGACTCCCAGATCGTGGAATACAGGTCGCCGTGGCCCGGCGGGCACCATTCCAAATCGGGGTTCTCCGAGAACTCCACCGGCTCGCCGGTTTCAGCCACGATCTTCGGCTCGACGTGCTGGATGATCTCCATCGGCACATCGTCCTGCGTGAAGCGGCGGTTGGCCTTGAGCACCTTCATCGTGTCCTCGGAGGTGCGGAACGAGTTCATCAGCGTCAGCGGCAGACGGACGTTGAGCCTGGTGCGGGCTGTGACCACCTGGCCGATGATGATGTCGATGAACCGCATCTGCTTGGCCTTGTGGCGGCGCACCGGCAGCAGCGACTTGGCGCATTCCAGGCCCATGGACGTGCCCAGGCCGCCGTTGAGCTTGAGGAACGCGGTCTTGGCGAAGGCGCCGACCGCCTTGTCATGGTCGATGGTCTTGTAGACGTCATGGAAGCTGGGCACGCCGGTCAGCGGCTCCACGTCCTCCTCGCGGATCCAGCTGCTGGCCTCCTCGTTTCGCCAGACGTCATACAGCCGCTTGAACTGGGCGACCGCCGTGTCGCTCATGCCGTGGGCCTTCATCTTCTCGGCCGAATGCTCGAATACGTCGCTCACGTCCCTACCCTTTCCTTCAGACTTCGACGCCGTCGCGCGTGAACCAATATCTCACGCGGACCGTGTGTCACGTGGGCCAATATCTCAACAGTCTAGCGTCACTACGGGGGTATGGACGTGTTCCTACGCCCATACCCGGTGAACAATCGGTGAAGAGCCTGCGGATGCGTGCGGTGGCGGGGTGTCTCGGGCGGGGATAACTGTCGGCAGCAAGCAAAAGGGCGGAAACCTGATGGTTTCCGCCCTAATTGTCGGGCCGGCGGGACTTGAACCCGCGACCCCTTGACCCCCAGTCAAGTGCGCTACCAAGCTGCGCTACGGCCCGAACTGTGCTTTCGCACAAGAGGACAGTTTACCACGAAACACGCGTAAACCAAATCGTGGCGCGTCGCGCAGTCTTGGGGCTACTTGCGGCGCTTCTTCTCGCGGATGTTCACCGAGATCTGGATCGGGGTGCCCTCGAAGCCGAACTCCTCGCGCAGCGAGCGTTCCAGATACCGGCGGTAGCCGTGCTCCAGAAACCCGGTGGCGAAGATCACGAACCGCGGCGGGCGGTTCGAGGCCTGCGTGGCGAACAGGATGCGCGGCTGCTTGCCGCCACGCAGCGGATGCGGGTGCGCGGCCTGCACGCGGCCCAGGAACGCGTTGAGCTTGCCGGTGGGCACGCGCTGGTCCCAGGACTCCAGCGCCTTGCGCATGGCCGAGGCCAGACGGTTGGTATGCCAGCCGGTCTTGGCCGACAGGTTCACGCGCTGCGCCCAGGTCACGCGGTCGAATTCGGTGATCCACAGGCGTTCCAGACGCTGCTTGTCGAACTCGTCCATCGCGTCCCACTTGTTGAACACCAGCACGATTGCACGTCCGGCGTCCACGGCCTGGCTCATGACCTTCAGATCCTGATCGGAGATCGGCTGCGAGGCGTCGAACAGCACCAGCGCCAGCTCGGCGCGCTCGATGGCGGCCTGCGTGCGCAGCGACGAATAGTAGTCGGCGCCCGATACCTTGTGCAGACGGCGCTTGATGCCGGCCGTATCGATGAACAGCCAGTCCTCGCCGTCCACGTTCACGATCTCGTCGACCGGGTCGCGCGTGGTGCCGGCCATATCATGCACCACCGCGCGCTGCTCGTGCGCCAACTGGTTGAGCAGCGACGACTTGCCCACGTTCGGACGGCCCACCAGCGCCACACGGCGCAGATGCGAAGGCGTCAGGAAACCGGAGGTCTTCTCCGCCTTTTTCAGGTTGTCGAGCGCGGCGTCGAGCAGATCGCCCACTCCCCTGCCGTGCATGGCGGAGATCGGGTACGGCTCGCCCAGACCGAGCTTCCAGAACTCGGCGGCCATGTATTCGCTCTCGCGGTCGTCGACCTTGTTCACGGCCAGCGTCACCGGCTTGCCGGAGGCGCGCAGCATCTTCACGATGCGTTCGTCGGTGGCGGTCATGCCCACCTGCCCGTCGACCACCAGCACCACGGCGTCGGCCAGCTGCACGGCGATCTGCGCCTGCGAGGCGATCGCGGAGTCGATGCCTTCCACGTCGGCCTCCCAGCCGCCGGTATCGACCAACTTGAAATCGGTGCCCGCCCACTCGGCGTCGTAGCTGACGCGGTCGCGGGTCACGCCCGGCGTATCCTCCACCACGGCGGCGCGGCGGCCGAGCACGCGGTTGACCAGCGTGGACTTGCCCACGTTCGGACGGCCCACAATCGCCAGCACGCCCACGGCCTTCGGCGTGTACGTCTCCGAGCGGTCATCGAACGCGGAACCGTCGATCAGCGCCTCGTCGCCCTCATCCAACTCGTAGCCGGTCAGATTCGCGGCGTACCGCTCGTACTCCTGCTCCTCGATCGCATCCTCGACCATCCGCACGAGCACGGCCAGCGTCTCGTCGAAATCCATATCGGAATTGTCAACGGTGATCACGCCGTCGGCGGCCTCCAGGAAACTGGTCACCTTCGAATCGGCGCGGTCGCGGGCGGCGACGTCCTCCCCACCCACGCCCTTGACGGCCTGGCCGGTGCGGCGGGCCTGACGCACCTCCTCACGCGCGGTGAGCAGCACGCGCACCTCGGCGTCGGGCGCCACCACGGTGGTGATGTCACGGCCCTCGGCCACGATGCCCGCACCGCCGGAGAACGAATCCTCGGCGGCCTCGCGCGCGATGTAGGCGCGCTGGGCGGCGATCAGCACATGGCGCACCGGGATGATGTTCGAGACCTTGGAGACGTGCGAGGAGACCTCGGAGGCGCGAATCGCGTCGCTGATATCCTCGCCGTCGGCCAGCACCTTGGGATCGGCCGGATCGACGCTGATGTCGAAATGCCCCTCGGTGAAGAACTCGCCCACCGTCTCGGTGACCAGCTGCTCATCGACCTGCTCGGCGTCCAGGTCGATGCCCTGTTTCATGCACCACCAGGCGCAGGCGCGGTACATCGCGCCCGTATCCAGGTAGGCGAACCCGAAATGCCGGGCCAGCGCCTTGGACGTGGACGATTTGCCGACCCCGGCGGGACCGTCAATGGCTACACGGATCACAGCCCGACCTCCTTGGACAGCGAACGGACCTCGGTCTGCGAAAGCACGCGGTACGAGCCGGGCTTGATGTCGCCCAGCTTGATCGGGCCGATCTGCGTGCGCACCAGACGCTTGACGGGGAAGCCGACGGCGCCGAAGATGCGGCGGACCACGCGGTTCTTACCCGAATGCAGCACCACCTTGACCAGCGTGGTGTCACGGCTGGAATCCAGGATGGCGCAATGGTCGAGCTTGATCCAGCCGTCGTCCAGCTGTACGCCCTGGGACACCAGACGGCGGCACACGGTGCCGCTGATCCGCCCCTCAAGCGTGGCGATATAGGTTTTGGCCACCTCATACTTGGGATGCATGACGTGCTGGCTCAGTTCGCCGTCGTTCGTCATGAGGATCAGGCCTTCGGAATCATAGTCGAGACGCCCCATATGGAAGATGCGCTCGTACTTGTCCCCCACGATGTCTCGCAGCGTGAACCGACCCTTGGGGTCGTCCATGGTGCTGAGCACCTTGCGGGGCTTGTTCAACGCGAGGGTGACATGGTTCGGGTTGATCCGGACCCGGGATCCGTCGACCCGGACCTGCTGCCTCTTGGGATCAACGCGGGTGCCGAGCTCGGTGACCAGTTCACCGTCGACCTCCACGCGTCCATCCAGGATGATCTCCTCGCATTTGCGTCGTGAACCGAATCCCGCCTGGGCCAACAGCTTCTGCAGACGGATCCCATCGGTGTTGTCATGCGCCTTGGCGGCGCGGGAATATGCGTGTGGCATCGTTCTCCCAACGTGGCCGGAATATGGACGGAATCATCGTACACGTAGACGCAGACGTCGGAATGGCGAACCGGTACGGTTGTTTTCCGGATTCTGCTGGTACTATGACACTCGTTCGGCGGGCTTGAACCCGCGCCATATGACAAATGAAGGAATGTGAGTTATGACTGCTGCGGAAGCGACACAGTCCCGTACCTCCGTCAACACGTTGCCGATCGTGTTGCGCACGGGCGGCGAATTGGTGGGCAGTTTTCTGATCTGCCTCGGTATCTATTTGTTCAGCACCATTGATTTGACGTTGTATGGCCCGTCGTACCTGCCCTTTATCGCGATTGCGACCGGTCTGATCTATGCCGCGGTGACGATGATGCTGGGCGGGGTGTGCGGCTGCCAGTTCAACCCCGCCATCACCGTGGCTGCGATGCTGGTGTCAAAGACCCGTGTATTAGAGGGTGTGCTGGCTATTGTGGCCCAGGTGCTGGGTGGTGTGGCGGCCGGTGCGGTGACGATGAAGGTCATGCTGCCGACATCGGATGCGGTGACGGTGGACCAATGGATGCTCTATGTGAATAACGGGTTCGATGACGGTTCGCTCTTGTACGGGCAGCTGAATCAGTCCGGGGTGTCGTTCGGCATCGCCGCGATCATCATCGAGGTCGTCGCGGGACTGGTTATCGTCGGTACGGCGATGCGGATGACCGATGATCGGGGCGTTCCCCGTCCCGGCTATGCGTTGGCGATGGGCGTGGCGTATGGCGCATGCGCCGCGGTGGCCGCGCCGGTGACCGGCGCCGCGTTGAATCCGGTGCGTTCCACTGGTATTGCGGTGTTCTCAGCCGCTGAAAACCTGACGCAGAACCCGCTGGATCAGCTGTGGGTGTTCTGGATCTGCCCGGTTCTGGCCGCCGCGTTGGTGGCGCTGCCGATGATCGTGGTGCAGATGGTGCGCGGTTCGCAGACCAGCCGCATCGCGATCGTGGACGCGGACGACCGGAGCGATGCCGGGACGGAATCGGAGAGCGAATCCGAGACCTCGGTTGAGGATGTGACCGATGCCGATGAGGATGCCTCCGATGAGGATGCCTCCGCCGCGGATGACATGCCGGAATCAGCCGATGAGCATGCCGATGCTGAAGTAGGTGGCCAGCAGACCGACGCCCAGGGCGATGCCGATGAAGGAGTCGAATCCCACTGACCTCACCTTCCACGGGCTGCGGTCCCGCAGCGCCAACCGGATGATGCCGGTTACGATGGCCGTCACGGCGATGATCACCGTGGCGGCCATCGTGTATCCGAGGAATGCGACGACGGCGGAGACCACGACCAAAATGGCGACGGCCCATTCGAACGCCGGTTTGCCCTCATGCTCTTCGGAAACCCTGGGGTGTTCTGCCATCGGTGCTCCTCGTCGGTCGTCCGTCAATACGTATCAATACCTCAACCAATATACACGCGCTGCATGGCAGGCGGGTATGCGAAGGGCCCTGGACGGGTATCGACCCGGTCCAAGGCCCTTCACGCAATCGGCGATGCGTGCGTACCGATCAGTGGAAGAAGTGGCGGGTGCCGGTGACGTACATCGTCACGCCGGCCTTGCGCGCCGCCTCGAACACCTCTTCGTCGCGAATCGATCCGCCGGGCTGCACGATGGCCTTCACACCGGCGTTGATGAGGATCTCGGCGCCGTCGGCGAACGGGAAGAACGCGTCGGAGGCCGCCACCGAACCGGTGGCGCGGTCGGCGCCGTCAGCCAGCGTGTTGGCGCGTTCCACGGCCAGGTTGCAGGAGTCGACGCGGTTGACCTGGCCCATGCCGATGCCCACGGTGGCGCTGTCGTGCGCCAGCAGGATGGCGTTGGACTTCACGCAGCGCACGGCGCGCCAGGCGAACTCCAGATCCTTCAGCGTCTCGGCGTCCGCGGGTTCGCCGGAAACCAGCTTCCATGCGTTCGGGTCGTCGCCGGTGGCGTCGATCAGATCGGTGGACTGCACGAGCAGCCCGCCGTCGATGGCACGGAACTGGGTCTTGGCCTTCGGCGGTTCGGTGACCTTGAGGATGCGCAGGTTCTTCTTCTTGGTCTGCAGCAGCTCCAGCGCCTCCGGCTCGTAATCGGGGGCGACGATGACCTCGGTGAAGATCGGGCGGACGCCTTCCGCCATCTCAAGCGTCACCGTGGAGTTCGCGGCGATCACACCGCCGTAGGCGCTCATCGGATCGCAGGCATGCGCCTTGCGATGCGCCTCGGCCACGGTGCCGCCGACGGCCAGGCCGCACGGGTTGTTGTGCTTGACCACGGCCACGGCGATCTGCGGGGCGAAATCCCACACCGCACGCCATGCCGCGTCGGCGTCCACGTAGTTGTTGTAGCTCATCGGCTTGCCGCCGAGCTGTTCGGCGTGGGCGAAGCCGTGCTGGTTCAGCGGATCGAGATACAGCGCCGCCTGCTGGTGCGGGTTCTCGCCGTAGCGCAACACATGGGCGCGGTCCCAGGTGCGGGTGAACGTGGCCGGGAACTTGGCCTCGTCCACGGGCGTTACGTCATCGGCCTGCGCGGTGTCGACGCTGGCCGGCTTCGGCCAATGCTTGGCGGTCCACTCGTTGATGGTGGCATCGTATGCCGCGGTGTGCGCGAACGCCTTGGCTGCAAGCCAGCGGCGCTCCTCCAACGAGAAGCCGGTGCCGTCGGCCACACGGGCGGCGACCAGGGCGTAATCCGCCGGATCGGTCACGATCGCCACGGTGGCGTTGTTCTTGGCCGCGCCACGCACCATGGAGGGGCCGCCGATGTCGATCTTCTCGATCGTCGCCGCCTCGTCGGCGCCGGAACGCACGGTGTCGGCGAACGGATACAGGTTCACCACCACCAGGTCGAACGGCTTGATGCCGAGCTGCTCCAGCTGGGCGGCATGATCCGGATTGGTCATATCCGCCAGGATGCCGGCATGGATATGCGGATCCAGGGTCTTGACGCGACCGTCAAGGCTTTCGGGGAAGCCGGTGACTTCGGACACCTCGATGACCGGCACGCCAAGCTCGGCAAGACGGTGCGCCGTGGAACCCGTGGACACCACCTCGGTGCCCGCTTCAATGAAGGCCTTGGCCAGAACCTCGATGCCTTCCTTGTGGAAGACCGATACCAGCGCACGCCTAATCGGCCGATTCGTTGTTGTCACCCTGTTCCTCCTTCGCTTGATGCGTTGAATTCACCACACGGGGTGTAATGGCGGATTCATGATTGGTCACGCCGTCATGCGGCTGTGAAATCCTTTCCCGGCGTTGACCGGTGTGGCGCTCCCGAGCCCAGCGTATCCCGAAAACCGCGTAGACGCCAACCAACACCAGCAGCCAGGCGGTGAACAGACCCACCAGCGTGGCTTGGCCGATGATGCGCGTGGATTGCATCACATCCACACCGACATGGCTGAGCCGCTGATGCCCCAACGCGCCGTTGGAGCAGGCGAACAGCGCGGCGAACGCCACCGATACCATGGCTGCGGTGAGACATAGCGCCACCGCGGAGCAGATGAAGTCCTTCGCGATCGAACGATGGTCGTATTCCTGGAAGGTGCGGGGTATGCCGATGCCGAAGCACCGGGGCAGCAGCATAACCGTCAGTCCGGCGATCAACCCGATGACCAGCGGCAGCAGCATCAGCACGATCCTCAGCGGATCGTTATCGACGGCGTCGGGGAACACGCCGAACACAGGAACGGCCGGAAGCCCATCGGATCGGCTGACCCACAGGGTGAACGTGGCCACATCGCCGACGGAGAACCCGCCGCCGAACACCCAGGACAGTCCCCACAGGCACAGGTTCGGCAGCCAGACGACGCAGGCTATGGTGGTCAGGATTCGCGACCCGATCTGCATATCGGCCAGTGAGAACAATTCCGCCACGGTGCCGTGGTTGCGGATGGCCCACACCAGAACCGTTCCGGTGCCCAGGATGAGATAGATCGCGATGATGATGGCTCCGGTCGCGGCGGATACACGGCCGATGCGTCGAACCACGGCGCCGGTTAGGGCGCGATACCGTTCGGACAGGGATTCGCGTGTGGCGGGGGAACCGAATACCGCGGTGCCGAAGCCGAAGGTGAACACCGCCGCGGATTTCGCGAGCATCAGCCACCACGGGTCGATCAGAGTCGCCTCCACATTGCCCGCCATACCCGCCGTGATGGCCGTCCATGTGCATAGGCCGCCCAGGAAAACCGGCCAGCCGGTTCCCCATCGCAGGCACCAGGCACGGATCATGCCGATGATCAGCAACGTCAGCAGAAGCGGCGTGATCGTCAGGCGGAACGCGCCCCAGTCGAAGCCGATGCCCTGGGCGAGCAGCAGCGTGGTCTGCGCGAACGGCAGGGCGTGCACGGTCAGGTTCTCGCCGCCCTCCTCCATGGCGATCACCAGCAGCATCAGCGCCAGATAGAACCCGACGCCGGTCAGGGCAATGACCACCGTGACCGCCGAAACGGCGGCGCCTTTGCACAATCCCTTGACGACGCCGTTCATACGATGTGGCGTTCCTCCAGGATCTCACGCATGAATGCGGCGGCCTGACCAGGGGTGCGTCCGACTCGGATGCCGACCGCCTCAAGGGCTTCCTTCTTGTCCTGCGCCGTGCCCTTGCCTCCGGAGACGATGGCGCCGGCATGGCCCATCTGCTTGCCTTCGGGCGCGGTGAACCCCGCGATGTAGGCGACGATCGGCTTGGTCATATGCGTTGCGGCCCAAGCGGCGGCCTCCTGCTCGGCGGTCCCGCCGATCTCGCCGATCATGACCACGGCCCGGGTGTCCTCGTCGGCCTCGAACACCTTCAGCGCCTCCTGCAACGTGGTGCCGACGATTGGGTCGCCGCCCGCACCAAGACAGGCCGTGAAGCCGATATCGGACAGCTCCCCCATCAGCTGATAGGTCAGCGTGCCGGACTTGGACACCAGGCCCAGCGGGCCGCGGGGCACGATGCCGTCGGGGATGATGCCCAGGTTCACGCCATGACCATCCGGCGTGGACGGCAGGGTGATGAGCCCCGGGCAATTCGGCCCGACGATGCGCACCCCGTGCTGCAGGGCGAGTTCGACGCAGTACGCCGAATCCGCGACGGGAATGCCTTCGGTGATGACGACGATCAGTTCGATGCCCGCCTCGATGGCCTCCACGATGGCGTCCTTGGCGAAACGGGGCGGCACGAATACCACGCTGGCCTTGGCGCCGGTGGCGGTGCGGGCGTCCGCACAGGTGGCGTACACCGGAATCTGCGCATCCGCGCCCTGTCGTGCGCCGGGGAAGGTGACCGCGGTGCCGGCCTTGCGCGGGTTGACGCCGCCCACGATGTTGGTACCGGCCTTGAGCATGCGGGCGGTGTGCGTCATGCCCTGATGCCCGGTCATGCCCTGGACGATGACCGGGGCGTTGTCTTCGATGAACGTGCTCATGCCTGTCCCTCCTTGACGTCGGCGGCGATACGGGCGGCGAGCTGGGCCGCCTCCTCCATGGTGGTGCACACGTGGATGTTGGGGTTGCGGGACTCCGCAAGGATCCGCAGGCCTTCGGCCGCGGCGTTGCCGTCGAACCTGACCACGATGGGCTTGGAGCCCTCCAATACGTCGATGGCCTCCAGGATGCCCTCGGCCACCTGCTCGCAGGAGGTGATGCCGCCGTAGACGTTGATGAACACCGACTCCACCTGGGGGTCGGAGAGCACGATCTGCAGGCTTTCCTTCATGACCTCCGCCGAGGCGCCACCGCCGATGTCGAGGAAGTTCGCCGGCTTGATGCCGGTGCCCTGGTCCTCGCCGGCCCCGGAGACCGCATCGAGCGAGCTCATCACCAGTCCCGCGCCATTGCCGATGACGCCGACCTCGCCGTGCAGGTGCACGTAGTGCAGCCCGTGCTCGTTGGCCCGGCGCTCGAACGGATCCTCGTGGACGGGGTCCTCGAACCGCCGCCAACCGTCATGGCGGAACGCGGCGTTGCCGTCCAGCGAGATCTTGGCGTCCAACGCGCACAGCGACTTGGATGACTCATCGTCGGGATCGCCGATCTTGGCCAACGGGTTGATCTCCACCAACGTGGCGTCGTTGTCCTTGAAACAGCGCCACATCTTGAGTAGGATCTGCGCGGCCTGCTCCACGTCGGCGTGGTAGAAGCCGATGGCGTTCGCCATCCGCCGCGCCGCCTCGATGTCGAAGTCCTCCAGCGAGGTGATATGCAGGCGCTTGACGGCTTCGGGATGCTCCTTGGCGATCTCCTCCACTTCCGTGCCGCCGTTAGCGGTGGCCAGCACGTCGAAATCACGGGAGGAGCGGTCCACGGAGATCGACACGTAATACTCGTGCAGGATGTTCTTGGCTTCCGCCACCAGCACGCCGTGGACCTTGTGCCCGTGGATGGTCATCGGCAGGATCTGCTCGGCGGCCAGCACGGCTTCATCACGGGTACGGGCGAGCTTGACGCCGCCGGCCTGGCCGCGGTGCCCGATCTTGACCTGGGCCTTCACCACGCACGGATAGCCCAGTGCGTCGGCCGCCTCGGCGACCTCATGGGAGTTCTGCGCGAAGATGGCGCGCGGCGTCGGGATCCCCTGCTCGTCCAGCAGCTCCCTGGCTTGATATTCGTAAAGATCCATCAGGCTTTCCCTCTTCGATGGTGATTGATACGTTGACGTTCAGGCCGGCATGGTGACCAGCGTGCTCAGCGGGTATCCCGCCAGCACGTCGGTTCCGGACAGTCCTTCGAGTTCCATGACAAAGCTGAATCCCACCACGGTGCCGCCGCACTTCTCGATGAGGTCGGCGGCCGCCTTGGCGGTGCCGCCGGTGGCGATCAGGTCATCCACCACCAGCACACGATCGCCCGGTTTGACGGCCGAGGTCTCGATCTCGATGCTGGCCGTGCCGTATTCGAGCGCATAGTCCTCATGCACGGTTTCCGGCGGCAGCTTGCCGGCCTTGCGCACCGCGACGAACCCCTTGCCCAGACGTGCGGCCAGCGCGGGGCCGAACAGGAATCCACGGGCCTCCAGGCCCGCCACGGCGTCGAACTGATCGGCGGGAACCGGCAGCGCGGCCTCCAGGGCGTCCATCAGGATGCTCAGGCCCCTGGCGTCGGCAAGCACGGGCATGAAGTCGCGGAAGATGATGCCTTCCTTGGGGAAACCGGGGATGGAACGAATCAGGGACATCACATGGTCCGCGTTCTCCTCTCCCACCAGTGCCAGTCGGTTGATGCGAATATCCGATTGCGCGGCCATGCGATGTCCCTGCCTTTCTTGATTTGTCCGAATTGCCGTGTGCGGTGCTACTTCGACTCGGTGTCGGCGGTGTCGCCGGCTTCGGAGGTCTCGATGACCTCGGCGGGTTCCGGGGCCGTCTCGATGGCGTCGTCCATTGGCACCTGACCCTGCTCGTCATCCTGCGGCAGCGGGTTGCCGTTCTCGTCCACCTCGTCGTCATGCACGAACGCCGGACGGGTGTACTCGCGGCTGATGGCGTTGAAGCCGAAACGCAGCAGCGATCCCTCGGAGTCGATGACGATCTCCTCATACTCGACATCGACCGACACCACCTTGCCGATGATGCCGCCGATGGTGATGATCTCGGTGCCCGGCTGCAGGCTCTCGCGGAAGTCCTTGCGCTCCTGCTGCTGCTGCTTGGCCTTGCGGGACTGCCACCACATCATGGCGATCAGGGCGACAAGAATGACGATCATAAGCACGAAATCCACGAATATCTCCTTACGAGTGCCGGCGCGAGCGCCGCTACATTGTCCAAAACTCAGATTTTAGAATAGCTTGCTGACATCATCCTGAGGCTTGAGGCCCAGATGTTCCCAGGCCTTGGCGGTGGCCACGCGCCCCTTCGGCGTGCGGATCAGGAAGCCCTCGCGCACCAGATATGGCTCGCAGACCGTCTCCACGGTTTCGGACTCCTCGCCCACCATGGCCGAGAGGTTGTTCAGGCCCACGGGGCCGCCGTTGAAATGACAGACGATGGCGTTCAGCACGGCGATATCGAGCCGGTCCAGTCCCTCGGTGTCGATCTGGTACAGCGCCAGCGCCTCGCACACGTCATCCGGCTGCACGGCGGACAGATTGTGCACGATGGCCCAATCCCGCACACGGCGCAGCAGCCGGTTGGCGATACGCGGCGTGCCGCGCGAACGCATGGCCAGCTGCACGGCGGAGCCCTCGGCCAGGTTGATGCCCAGCACGGCGGCGGAGCGTTCGATGAGCTTCTCCAGCTCCTCCTTGGGATAGAAGTCGAGGTGCGCGGTGAAGCCGAACCGGGCGCGCAGCGGAGAGGGCAGCATACCCTCGCGCGTGGTGGCGCCGATAACGGTGAAGCGCGGCAGCGTCAGCGGAATGGATGTGGCGCCTGGCCCCTTGCCGACCATGACGTCCACGCGGAAATCCTCCATGGCGATGTACAGCAGCTCCTCGGCGGCCCGCGGCAGACGGTGGATCTCGTCGATGAACAGCACCTCCCCGGCATCCAAGGAGCTGAGGATCGAGGCCAGGTCGCCCGCATGCTGGATGGCGGGTCCGGAGGTCACCCGGATCGGCACTGCAAGCTCGTTGGCCACGATCATGGCCAACGTGGTCTTGCCCAAGCCTGGAGGGCCGGCCAGCAGGATGTGGTCCGGCGGGACCTCGCGTTTGCGGGCGGCGTCCAGGAACAGCTGCAGCTGGGCCTTCAGCCGCGGCTGCCCGATGAAGCCGTCAAGGACGTGGGGGCGCAGCTCCTCGTCGCTGACGGGCTCGTTGCCGATCGGCGTGGCGGAGACCATGCGTAGGGACTCCTCGTTCACACCGCTGTTGTCGGTCTGCGCGAATGCGTGTTCTGCCATGTGACCGGTCACCTCACCTTCCGCGGTCCAGGGCGCTCAACGCGAGTTTGAGCACGCGGGGTATGTCCTGATTCGTCAGCGGCGTTTCGATATGCTCCTCCACGCAGACCTCATGCACGGCGTGCTCGGCGTCCTGCTGCCTCCACCCCAGCGACATCAGGCCTTCGACCACCTGCATCGAACCGGTGTCGACCTGCGCCGCCGCGGGTACGGACGACCCTTCGATCTGGCTCAGGTCGATCGACCCCTTGAGCTCCAGGATGATCTTCTGCGCGCCCTTCTTGCCCAGGCCCGGGGCCTTGGCCAGCGCGGCGGCGTCACCGTCCGCCACGGCGCGGGCCAGACGGTCGGGCGGCAGTGTGGACAGCAGCGACAGCGCCACCTTGGGGCCGATGCCGCTGACCTTCTGCAGCTGCAGGAACATGCGCTTGGACGCCTGCGTCAGAAACCCGTACAGCGTCACGGCATCCTGGGACACGTTGAGCGAGGTGAACACGCGGGTCTCCTGCCCGGCGTGCAGGGCCGACAGGTCGGCGGCGGGCATGCGCACCTCATAGCCCACTCCCCCCACGCTGATCAGCGCGGCATCGGCGTCCACCGATTCCACATGGCCGTTGAGCAAGCCGATCATCATTCACCTCCGGCGGGTCGATAGTCGAACATCCGTTCGACAGTGTACAGGTCGCGTCGGACGCCGTGGCGACCTGCGGACACTGACGCATCGTGACGTTGATGCGTCGTGACGCTGGCGCATCGTCTACATGTCGCGTCGGGCGCCGTGGCGACGGGTCGCCTGCTGGCTGGCTTCGGCCCACCGACGTTGCGCCGGCGTCAGATGCTGTTCGCGTTCGCCGCCCTGCAGGGCGCCCTGCGGCCTCAGTGCATGGCAGATGGCCACGCTGAGCGCGTCGGCGGCATCCGCGGGCTGCGGCAGCGTGTTCAGCCCCAGGACGCGGGCCACCATGCGCTCCACCTGGATCTTCTCGGCCTTGCCGTTGCCGGTGATCGCCAGCTTGGCCTCGGTCGGCGTGTGCAACGCCACGGGGATGCCCCGCTGCGCCGCGGCCAGCATGGCCAGCCCCGCGGCCTGCGCGGTGCCGAGCACGGTGTTGCGGTTCTCCTGCGCGAACACGCGTTCAATCGACACCATGTCCGGCGCGAAGCGTTCGATCTTCTCCACCAGGCCGTTGTAGATGGCCAGCAGCCGCAGATCCTGCGAAAGCTTCGGGTCGGAACGGACCACATCCACGTGGATAAAGGAAAGCCGGCGGGTCACGCCGGCTTCGATCACGCCGACCCCGCAGCGGGTGAGCCCGGGGTCGACGCCCATGATGATCACGCGCGGATCACTCCTCGTCGAGCTGGGCCATGACCTCGTCGGAGGCGGTCCAGTTGCTGTAGATGTTCTGCACGTCGTCCAGGTCGTCCAGGTTGTCGATGAGCTTGGAGACCTTGCGGGCGTCCTCGAGGCTCAGCTCGACCTCGTTCTTCGGGCTCTGCACGAGATCAGCGGAGTCGTAGTCGATGCCGGCGTCCTGCAGGGCCTTGCGGACGGTGACCAGATCGCCCGGCTCGGTGATGACGGTGAACACCTCGCCGTCATCGGCCACGTCGTCGGCACCGGCCTCGGCCGCGATCTCGAACAGGTTGTCGTAGTCCACGCCCTCGGACGGCACCACGATCTGGCCCTTGCGCTCGAAGTTGAAGCTCACGGAACCGGTGGTGGCCAGCGAACCGCCGCCCTTGGACAGGGTGGAGCGCACGTCGGCGGCCGCACGGTTGCGGTTGTCGGTCAGGCACTCGATGATCAGGCCCACGCCGGCCGGCGCGTACCCCTCGTACACGATCTCCTCGTAGTTGGCGCCGCCGGCTTCCTCACCGGAGCCGCGCTTGACGGCGCGCTTGATGTTGTCGGCCGGCATCGAGGCCTTCTTGGCCTTGACGATCGCATCGTACAGGGTCGGGTTGCCGTCCGGATCGCCGCCGCCCAGACGGGCCGCGATCTCGATGTTCTTGATGAGCTTGGCGAACAGCTTGCCGCGCTTGGCGTCGATGGCGGCCTTCTTGTGCTTGGTGGTCGCCCACTTGGAATGACCTGACATAATGCTCCTCAGGATGAACGGATAGTATGCAAACGAAACGATTGTAAGGCGGTTCGCTGACAAAGTACGGATTTCGCCCATTGACGCATACGGAATCCTCCGGCGTCCGTTCCGTGCTCCGGGCGGCGGCCCCGTGGATCACTCCCCTGCTCGGGACATCTGTCGGCGCACCTCCAGGATGCGCTGGACGACGGTGATGGTGCCGAGCACGGCCAGCAGCGTCATCGCCACGGCGAGGATGGCGATCTGCCCGGTCAGCCCGGTCAACGCCATGCCGATCAGGATGATCGTCAGACGGTCGGCGCGCGTGGCCACGCCGTTCTTGGCCTCGCAACCCACCGATTCGGCGCGGGCGCGGGCGTAGGAGGTCACGAACGAGGTCATGATCGCGTACAGCGTGACGCCGGTGATGTACGGGGTCATGTAGTCCGGGAACGACGTCTCCGTCGGGTCGTACCACAAATCGCTGTGCAGGTTGACGTACAGGATGATGCCGGCCAGCGTGGCCCAGTCGGCGATGCGGTCGAGCGTGGAATCCAGGAACGCGCCGAACCGTGTGCCGCCGCCCGACAACGCGGCCACCGAACCGTCGAGCGAATCGAACAGCACCAGCAGCGTCAGCACGAACGCGCCCCAGAACAGCCAGCCGGTCATACCAGTCAGCAGCGCCACCAGGATCGACAGTACCGAACCAACCACGGTCACGGCGTTCGCACTAATCCCCAGCCTTACGCACAGTCGCGCAATCGGCTCAATGATACGTTTCCAACCGCTGCGGAACCGTTCCACCGCATATCCTCCTCATATCAGTCGCATGCCGAAACCAGGCAACGCCGGTTTCCCGCATCGCATCCGCATCAACGACCCGTTGTACGGTACAACGGCCGCCGGTACCATCGGCAGCCGCCGGTATCCGTGCAATCAGTGCTCGGACGGCAGACCGAAGTCGGCCGCCAGCCTATCGAACGCCTGCGCGTAGGCGGCGCGCTGGTCGGACAGCAGGATCGGCATCGTGCGGGTCTGCGCCACGATCGGCATGAAGTTCGCGTCACCGTTCCAGCGCGGCACCACATGCTGATGCAGGTGTGCGGCGATGCCGGCGCCGGCCACCTCGCCCTGGTTGATGCCGATGTTCCAGCCGTCAGGGTGCGAGACCTCCTTCATTACCGTCATCGCCAGCGTGGTGGCCTTCTCGAACTCGAAGAGCTCGGCGTCGTCCAGATCGGTGATGAGACTGACGTGGCGGTACGGGCAGATCATCAGATGCCCCACGTTGTACGGGTACAGGTTCATGATGGCGAACACATGCGTGCCGCGCCAGGCGATCAGACCGTCCTCGTCGGACTTGTTCGGTCCCGCGCAGAACGGGCACTCCTTGGTCTTGGGTTTGGTGACCTTGCCTTCGTCATTGCGCAGCACGTAGGTCATGCGCTGCGGCGTCCACAACCGCTCGACCGTATCCTCCTGCGGCGGGAACTGCGCGGGGTCGTCCACGCGCGTCGTCTCATCAACCATGATTGCCTCCTTCGCTGGTCACCAACACATATTGTAGGCGACGCCTAACGGAACGGGGATGGAACAGTCCGCTCCATCCCCGTTGTCATCGAGTCGTTGGCGTTACGCCGTCACTCGGCGTCGGCGGCTTCGACCGGCTCGCCGACCGCGGCCTTGAAATCGTCCGCGGTGTTGATCTGGACGCGCTTGGCGATGGCCTCCAGGATCCAGGCCCTGGCCTGATCCACCGGCACGCCGTTGAGCTGGCTGCCGTCGCGGAAGCGGAAGCTCACCGCGTTCTTGGACATATCCTCCTCGCCGACGATGAGGATGAACGGCACCTTGGACTTCGAGGCGTTGCGGATCTTCTTGCCGAAGCGGTCGTCCGAGTAGTCGATCTCGCAGCGGACCATCTCGTCCTCCAGGGACTTGACGAACCCGGCCAGATGCGGCGCGAACTCGTCGGCCACCGGAATGCCGAGCACCTGCACCGGGGCCAGCCACGCCGGGAACGCGCCCGCGTAGTGCTCCAGCAGGATTGCGAAGAAACGCTCGATCGAGCCGAACAGCGCGCGGTGGATCATCACCGGACGCTGGTGCGTGCCGTCGGCGGCGATGTACTCCAAGCCGAAGCGCTCGGGCAGGTTGAAGTCCAGCTGGATCGTGGAGACCTGCCAGGTGCGGCCGATCGCGTCACGGGCCTGCACGGAGATCTTCGGACCGTAGAACGCGGCACCGCCCGGATCGGCCACGAGTTCGAGCCCGGATTCCTTGGCCACCTCAGCCAGCGTGTTGGTGGCTTCCTCCCAGATCTCATCGGAGCCGACGAACTTGTGCTCGTCCTTGGTGGACAGCTCCAAGTAGAAGTCGTTCAGGCCGAAGTCCTTGAGCAGGTTCAGCACGAAGGTCAGCAGGTTCTTCAGCTCGTCGCGC
The DNA here is from genome assembly GCF_000741215.1 of Bifidobacterium pullorum subsp. gallinarum. GTDB lineage: Bacteria > Actinomycetota > Actinomycetes > Actinomycetales > Bifidobacteriaceae > Bifidobacterium > Bifidobacterium pullorum_B. The sequence continues at coordinate 160,931 of NZ_JGYX01000001.1, read as the reverse complement.
ATCTGCTCGCGGGTGCAGTAGATATGCGAATCATCCTGCGTCAGGCCGCGCACGCGGGTCAGGCCGTGCACCACGCCGGACTTCTCGTAGCGGTAGACCGTGCCGAACTCGAACAGGCGCAGCGGCAGCTCGCGGTAGGAGCGCTGACGGGAACGGAAGATCAGGTTGTGCATCGGGCAGTTCATCGGCTTCAGGTAGTAGTCGAAGCCCTGCTTGACGATGTTGCCGTTCTCGTCCTTTTCCTCGTCGATGCGCATCGGCGGGTACATGCCGTCCTTGTACCACTGCAGGTGACCCGAGATCTCATAGAGATGGCCCTTGGTGATGTGCGGGGTCTGCACGAAGCTGTAGTGGTGCTTGCGGTGCATCTCGCGCGAGTAGTCCTGCATGGCGTTGATGATCGCCGCGCCCTTCGGATGGAACACGGCCAGACCCGGGCCCAGCTCCTCGGGGAAGGAGAACAGGTCCATCTCCTGGCCCAGCTTGCGGTGGTCGCGCTTGGCGGCCTCCTCCATGCGCTGCATGTAGGACTTCAGGTCGTCCTTGCTGGCCCACGCGGTGCCGTAGATGCGCTGCAGCATCGGGTTCTTCTCGGAGCCGCGCCAGTAGGCGGCTGCCACGCGCTCCAGCTTGAAGGCCTTGATGAAGCGGGTGTTCGGCAGGTGCGGGCCGCGGCACAGGTCCTTCCAGACGGTGTTGCCCTCGCGGTCCACATTGTCGTACATGCTCAGCTCGGCCTGGCTGACCTCGGTGGCGGCCTCGGGGTCGAGCGCGGCCTCCTTGTCTCCGATCAGTTCGAGCTTGTACGGCTGGTCGGCCTCCTCGGCGCGCGCCTCATCCTCGGTCACCGTGCGGCGGCGGAACGACTGCGCGGACTTGATGATCCGCTGCATGCGCTTCTCGATCTCCTTGAGATCCTCCGGGGTGAACGGATCCTTGACGTCGAAGTCGTAGTAGAAGCCGTTCTTGATGACCGGACCGATGCCCAGCTTGGCGTCCGGGCGGATCTCCTGGACCGCCTGGGCCATGACATGCGTGGCCGAGTGGCGCATGATGGCCAGACCATCCTCGCTGTCGAGGGTGATCGGTTCGACCACGTCGCCGTCGTGCAGCGGCGTGTACAGGTCGCGGGGTTCGCCGTTCAGACGCACGGCGATGATGTCCTTGTTCTCGGCGAACAGGTCGGTTCCGGTGAGGCTTGCATCCACCTCCTTCCGTTCGTCGTTGATCGTGATGGAGATGGTTTGTTCAGCCATGGGATGTCCTTTGCTATCGGGGTCCGCGGTACCAATGTGCAGACCTGGACTGTGGTGTTGACAGCACACACGATAGGGGGCGCGTGCGACAAGGCATGTCCCGGGGCGGCCTGTCGCGTTCCGACGTCATGTTGGTATGGTTCTGTCCGATGATCTCCGCGGTGCGTATGGTGTCGGAACCTGGGCCTCGGCGTTGGTCGGGGTTGGGTATGGCGGCGTGAGACGGATGGCTGGTGCCGTTCGGATGACCGCCGTGTCGGAGAATCGGGAAGGATGTGGGTGGGCGATACAAGATTCGAACTTGTGACCCCTTCCGTGTCAGGGAAGTGCGCTACCACTGCGCCAACCGCCCGGGGCATGAAAAAACCGCCATACCATCAGGCATGACGGCCAATCATGGAGCGGACAACGGGACTCGAACCCGCGGTCTCAACCTTGGCAAGGTTGCGCTTTACCAACTAAGCTATGTCCGCAAAGGATTCCCACCGTGAGAAGTGGGAGCCCAGTGGGTGATGTAGGAATCGAACCTACGACCCCTTCCGTGTGAAGGAAGTGCGCTAGCCGCTGCGCCAATCACCCGTAATCTCTTCAGTTATACGGAGTCCCCTCCGTGAGTGGGCGATACAAGATTCGAACTTGTGACCCCTTCCGTGTCAGGGAAGTGCGCTACCACTGCGCCAACCGCCCGGGTCTGCGTCTCGCCGACGGACTTGCGCCCGCCACCGAGAGGTGGGTACGAGAGTCGAACTCGTCTATACGGCTTTGCAGGCCGCTGCCTAACCGCTTGGCTAACCCACCGTAAAGGTCGTCAACTCTTCGGACCTTAGAGCGGACAACGGGACTCGAACCCGCGGTCTCAACCTTGGCAAGGTTGCGCTTTACCAACTAAGCTATGTCCGCGATGCTCTCCGCAGCGTTCCCGCCGCCTGAGCACGAGTAACTACTATAACGACAATCGTGTGATTTGCAAAATCAGCGTGTCGCGTGCGTGTCGTGTGCGTCTTTTCGTTGGAATTGCAACGTTTTGAGGACCTTCGGCATGTATCTGAATATCTGACATGCGTGTGGGCCTTCGACGCGCATCCGGTGGCCGACAGGCGACGGCGGCCAGACGTGATCCGCGGTCATGTTGAACGCATACGCACCGTCGGCGCCGGCGATGCACGCGTCTTGCGCCTGTGGGACAAGGTCCAGGCCATGGCGGATGGTCTTCACCGATGGCAAAGCGGTTACCGCAGGGACGGATGGCACGTTAGATTATGAAGTATGAGTGAAGCGCGGAGAACGACCGTCCTGCTGGCGGCTTTCGAGGGGTGGAACGACGCCTGTCAATCGGCCACCGATGTGATCCGTCACCTGGTGGCGACGTACGAGTCCACTGAGGTGCGCCATATCCGGTGCGACGGGTACTACGACTATCAGGTCGCCCGGCCCATCACCTGCAACATCCAGGGCCGTAGGCGCATTCTCTGGCCCCAGACCACGTTCTATGACATCACGATCACCCCCGAGCTGCATGTGCTGGCGCAGATAGCGCCGGAGCCCAACTACCGGTGGCTGGAATACTGCCGGGAAAGCCTGCATGTGGCCGAGGAGTTCGAAGTGGACCGCATCATCACGCTGGGCGCCATGTTCGCCGACTGCCCGCACACCAGGCCGTTGCCGGTGGACGTCTCGGACAGCACCTGCCAGTGCAGCATGGACCAGGAGTACAACGGGCCCGTCGGCATCCCCACTATCCTGGACGCCATGGCCTGCGAGGACGGATACGACACCACGTCGATGTGGGTGTCGATCCCGCAGTACCTGGGCTGCGACGAATGCGCCCCCGCCACGCTGAGGCTGCTGGACCATCTGTCCATGGCGCTGGGGGTCTCGCTGGACGGCGGCGCGTTGGTCGGGAAGGCCGAACGGTGGCGTGGCAAGGCGGCGGCGTTGATGCGGTGCAACGACGACCTCAACGCCTACGTGAAGGAGCTGGAACGCGCCTACGACGGTGAATCACCCGCGCAGGACATGCCGCCGTTCAACGCCCCGCAGGCCGAGCAGCTGGTGAAGGAGGCCGAGGAGTTCCTCAAGGATTGCGGCAACTCCCCCGCCTGACTGGGGTTTGTCTCAACGGCGCTGCCTCGACGGCCCTGAACGGCGATCTCGAACCATACGATTCGAGGAATATGACGATGGCCGTGCACGTTGGATAAACGTGCACGGCCATCGCCATACTGTGCCGCGAACGGCGTGCGGCGGCAGAACGCAGATCAGGCCACGGCGGCCTCGATGGGAGGCAGCACGCCGGCGATCAGCAGGATCGCCACCACCACGGCCAGCGCGATGCGGTAGATCGCGAACGCCTTGTACGAGAACGTGGACACGAACTTCAGGAAACCGATGATCACGATATATCCGACGACGAAGCTCACGATCGCCGCCACAATGGTCGGCCCCCAGCCCGGGAACATGCCCGCGTTGCCTTCGTTGATGTCCTTGATCGCGCTGACCGTCTCCAGAATGCCCGCCCCGAACACTGCGGGAATCGCCATCAGGAAGCTGACGCGCACCGCGGCCTCACGGGTGTAGCCCATCGCACGGCCCACGGTGATCGTGCCGCCGGAACGCGAGACGCCCGGAATCAGCGCCAGCATCTGGCCCAGACCGAAGATGAACGCATCCTTGGCGGTCATCTCCTCCATCGTCTTGACTTGACGCGACCTGGCATCCACGATCCACAGCAGCACGCCGAACACCAGCAGCACGGTCACGGTGATCCACAGATTGCGCAGCGTGGTCTCGATCATGTCCTTGAACAGCAGGCCGCAGACCAGAATCGGCAGGGTGCCTAGGATGATGTACCAGCCCAGCCGCGCGTCCTTGTTCCCGGCACCCATGCGGGAGCGCCAGTCGGATCCCTCACGCCCGAACAGGCAACGGAACCAGGCCGACAGGATGTTGATGATGTCCCTGCGGAAATACAGCAGCACGGCCAGTTCGGTACCCAGCTGGATGATGGCGGTGAACGCCGCTCCCGGATCCGATCCCAACATCAGATCGCCGAGGATGCGGATATGGGCGCTGGAGGAGACCGGCAGATACTCGGTCAACGCCTGCACTAGGCCCAGCACAATCGCTTCGAAGAAATTCATAGTCCCTCATACTCCATGGTGTAATCAGCAATGCCAACACACCACCCTAGCGCTAGGACGCGACAGACCGGGGCGGGCATGATGTCGGGCAGCGAGCACACAATGGTGGTCATTCGGATTCGGAGGGCCGCAGCTTGATACCGGCTGACGGCGGCTGACGGAAAGGCGGCAGAGACATGTCCACGTATCACAAGAGCAGGATGTTCAGCCCGAAGGGGTTCTTCGAATGCGAGGGCCGTGGCTTGCAATGGCTTGGGGAAGCCCATGCGCAGGGCGGTCCGCGCGTGGTGGACGTATACGGCTGGGGCGACGGATATCTGGACATCGAACGTGTGTCGTCCTGTGCGCCCACGCGTGAGGCGGCTTATGCGTTCGGCGCCGCACTAGCCCGGATGCATGACGCGGGTGCGGCGTATTTCGGTTCGGCACCGGACGGGTATGAGGGGACCTGCTATTTCGGACCGTTGCAGGATCCGGTGCCGATGGATACGGGAACCTGGACCGACGCTGCCACGTATCTGGCCGAAGGTCGTTTGCGCCCCATGGTGGAGCTTGGCGTTGCCCGTGGCGAACTCGACCGCACCGACCGTGATCTGACCGAACGCGTCATCAACGCGCTGCCGCAGCTGTTGGGGCGTGCGGCCGATGACAGGCCCGCACGCGTCCACGGCGACCTGTGGAGCGGCAATGTGATGTGGACGGACGATTCGGGCACCTGTGAGGCCGTGCTGATCGACCCGGCCGCGCACGGCGGGCACCGCGAGGAGGACCTGGCGATGCTGCATCTGTTCGGGATGACGTATCTGACCGAGATCCTGGAGGGATACCAGTCCGTGCACCCGTTGAAGGCCGGGTATCTGGAGCGCCGCACGCTGTGGCAGCTGTACCCGATCGCCGGTCACTGCGTGTTCTTTGGCGGTGGGTACGTAAGCGAATACCGGTCGATGTGCCGGTCGCTGCTGTCCACGCTTCGCTGAGAGATACAGATATAAGAAACGCCCGGCCTGGCCGGCCATCGATGCGGATCAAGTCCGACGAGGCCGGCCAGGCCGGGCGTCTATAATGTTTCAGCTCAACGCGTCCTTGAGCTTGGAGAAGAAGCCCTTCTTCGCGCCGGCGGTCGGCCGCGAGCTCTGCGCCACATGCGTGGCGTCCGCGTCATGGCTGGCCTCGAACCGCTCGATCAGGTCGCGCTCCTCGTCGCTGAGCTTGGTGGGGATGCGCACCGCCACATGGGCCACCAGATCGCCGCGCTCGCCATTGGACCGCAGCCGTGTAACGCCGAGTCCCTTGAGTGTCACCGTGTCCTCCGGCTGGCACCCGGCGGGAATCGTGACGTTCTTCGCGCCGTCGAAGGTCTCGATCTGCAGATCGTGCCCCAGCACGGCCCAGGTCATCGGCACCTGAATCCAGCAGTGCAGGTCGTCGCCGTTGCGCGTGTACTGCTTGTCGGCCTTGATCCGCACGTCGATATACAGGTCGCCGGCGGCGCCGCCGCCTTCGCCGACCTCGCCCTGGTTGGCCAGGCGCAGCCGTGAATTGTCGCTGATGCCCGCGGGGATCGTCACGCCGACGGTGCGGGTGGTGCGCACACGGCCGTGGCCCATGCACGAGGGGCAGGGGTTGGGGATGATCGTGCCGTGGCCCTCGCAGCGCTCGCACGGGGCCGAGGTCATCATCTGGCCGAGCATCGTGCGCACGACCTTCTGCATGTATCCCTGTCCGTGGCAGTCCGGGCAGGTGGCGGGCTGGGCGCCGCCGACGGCACCGGAACCGCCGCACTCCTGGCACAGTCCGAACGTGTTGATCTTCACATGCGCGGTGCCGCCGAACACCACGGTTTTCAGGTCCACCGACGCGCTGGCCAGCGCATCGCGTCCGGGCTGGGTGCGCGGGATCGGCCCCTGGCCGCCGCCACCGAACGCGCCGCCGAAGAACTGGCCGAAGATATCGCCCATGTCGCCCATACCGAATCCGCCGCCGAATCCGCCGGCGTTGGGATTGTTCGGGTCGACTCCGGCGTCGTACATACGTCGTTTCTCGGGGTCGGAGAGCACCTCGTAGGCGTTGTTGACCTCTTTATACTGCTCCTCGAATTCCGGGCCGGCAAGGTCGGGATGGTACTTGCGGCTCATCTTGCGATAGGCCTTCTTGATGTCGTCATCGCTGGCCGATCGGTCCACGCCCAATACTTCGTAGTAGTCTGCCACTGGTTCGTTCCTTCGTGTTGGATGTTCGCGAGTCATTGTGCCATAAGGCTGGGTCAGGAGTGCGTCGCGGGGCCGTCATGGGCCAGGAACGCGGTGAGGTACCGGGCCACGGCGCGGACCGCGGCCATGGTGGTGGCGTAATCCATATGCGTGGGGCCGATGGATCCCACGAACGCCACGGGCTCGGATCCCTCGGGGCGCTCGGCGGTGCCGTCCGCGTCCGGCTCCCCCGCCGCCGTGTCGATGCGGCCGTATCCGCTGGTCACCACCGAGGCGTGCAGCAGCCCCGGCGTATGTGTCTCGGAGCCGATGGCCACACTGACGCCGTTCTCGTCCACCTCCTCGCTGAGGGCGCTCATCAGTTTCATCAGGACGACCTGTTCCTCCAGCGCGTCGAACAGCGGGGCCAGATCGGCCAGGGGCCGCTGGTGCGCCAGCCGGGACGTGCCTGCCATGTACAGCTCGCTGGTCCGTTCGTCATCGGCCATCGAGGCGAACGCCCCCGCCAGCGATTCGGCCAGCTGCCGCATCGGCTGCCATTGCGGGTCGGTGATCATGTCCCGCGTGATACGTGCGGCCTGCGCCAGCGTCTGCCCGTCGCAGACGGCGTTGACCCGCGTGCAGAACCGGGAGAGTTCGTCGGTGCGGGGCATGACGCCCATGGAGAGCAGGTGCTGGGCCACGCGTCCGGTATCGGTGATGACCACCGCCAGCAGTGCGGACATGGACACGGGGACGATCTCGACATGTCGCAACGTGGATTTGGACAGCGACGGGGAGGCGACCACGGCGACCTGCCCGGTGATCTGGGCCAGCAGCCGTGCCGCGCGGTGCAGGGTGTCCTCCAGGCTGACCGATCCGGACAGGAAGCTGTTGATGCCGCGGCGCTGTGCTTCGGAGATCGGGGCGATGGTGGCCAGCCGGTCCACGAAGTACCGGTAGCCCTTCTCGGTGGGGATGCGGCCGGCGGACGTGTGGGGCTGGGTGAGGTACCCCTCGTCCTCCAGGGCGGCCATGTCGTTGCGGATGGTTGCGGAGCTGACGCCCAGGTCGTGGTTGTGGGCCACCGCCGAGGAGCCGACGGGTTCTTGAGAGCGGATGTAGTCCTCGACGACGGCACGCAGTACCAGCATGCGTCGTGACTGTGTCATCCCGTGCCTCCTTGTGCCGTATCGGGCGTGTCCCGCGTGTTGGGCTGAGTGTTCGATCATTCCCCATTGTATTAGCAGTCCATGCGTCGGAGTGCTAATCCGTTCGTCGCCGGTGAACGGCAGCTGAATTGTGAGCGTTAACATCGCGAAATGGCCGAAAACACGCGAACAATGCCTTGTCAGGTCGGTCTTGAAAGTTAGGATGTAAGAGCAATGTGAGGACGTTCATGGCCCGGCACAAGCCGAAGGCGTGGCGTTCGACGTATTGGAAGGAAAGTAGAATCTATGACCGATAACACGTGGTCTGAATTGGACGAGCGCGCCATCAAGATGGCGAAGGTGCTCTCTGCGGACGCCGTTCAGAAGGCCGGTCACGGCCATCCCGGTTCCCCGGTGTCGCTGGCTCCGATCGCCTACACCCTTTATCAGCGCTTCATCAAGCACGATCCGAACGACCCGAAGTGGGCCGGCCGCGATCGTTTCATCCTCTCCGGCGGCCATGCCTCGCTGACCCAGTACGTGCAGCTGTACTTCTCCGGCTACGGCGTGACCCTGGACGACCTCAAGAACTTCCGCGGCGGCAAGGACACCCGCACCCCGGGCCATCCCGAAGTCGGCCTGACCCCGGGCATCGAGATGACCACCGGCCCGCTGGGCCAGGGCCTGGCCTCCGCCGTCGGCTTCGCCTATGGCCAGCGCTTCGAGCGCGGCCTGCTGGATCCGGACGCCCCCGAGGGCACCTCGCCGTTCGACCACAAGGTGTGGGTCATCTGCGGCGAAGGCGATGTTGAGGAAGGCGTCTCCTCCGAGGCCTGCTCGCTCGCCGGCAACCAGAAGCTCGGCAACCTGACCGTGATCTTCGACGCCAACCACATCCAGATCGAGGGCGAGACCAAGATCGCCTTCGCCGAGGACATCCTCAAGCGTTACGAGGCCTATGGCTGGTACACCGATGAGATCAGCTTCATCCAGCCCGATGGCTCCTACAAGGAGGACATCGAAGGCCTGACCAAGGTCCTCGAGAAGGCCGAGCAGGTCACCGACCGCCCGAAGTTCATCAAGGTCGACACCCTCATCGCGTGGCCGACCCCGGGCAAGACCAACGATCCGTCCTCGCACGGCTCCGCCCTCGGCGTCGACGCCGTCCGCGGCCTGAAGGAAACGCTGGGCTTCGATCCGGACGTCGACTTCCCGGTTGACGAAGAGGCCCTGGCCAACGCCCGCAAGGTCGCCGAGCGCGGTCTGAAGGCCCACGCCGAGTGGGACGAGGCCTTCGCCAAGTGGGCCGCCGCCAACCCGGACAAGGCCGCCCTGTACGAGCGCATCCACGCCGGCAAGCTGCCCGAGGACTTCGACAAGGCCATCGACGATCTGGAGGCCGGCTATGAGGTCGGCGCCAAGGTCGCCACCCGTAAGGCCTCCGGCGCCGTGCTCAACGCGCTGGCCGCCGTCATGCCCGAACTGTGGGGCGGCTCCGCCGATCTGGGCGGCTCGAACAACACCGACATCAAGGGCGCCGCGTCCTTCTCACCGGAGGAGTTCGCCACCACCCAGCATCCGAACTGCTCGATCTATGGCCGTCAGCTGCACTTCGGCGTCCGCGAGTTCGCGATGGGCGCCATCACCAACGGCATCCTGCTCGGCTCCGACACCCGCGTGTTCAACGGCACCTTCTTCCAGTTCGCCGACTATGAGCGTGCCGCCTGCCGTCTGGCCGCGCTGATGGAGGTCCCGAACCTCTACGTGTGGACCCACGACTCCGTAGCCCTCGGCGAGGACGGCCCGACCCACCAGCCGATCGAGCACCTGGCCTCCTTCCGCGCCATCCCGCAGTTCGAGGTCGTCCGTCCGGCCGACCAGTGGGAGACCGCCGAGGCCTATCGCGCGTTCTTCGAGAAGGAGAACACCTACCCGACCGCCATGATCCTGACCCGCCAGGGCGTGCCGACCCTCGCCGAGACCGCCGAGAAGGCCAAGGACGGCGTGAAGAAGGGCGCCTACGTGCTCGTCGACACCGAGGGCACCCCGGACGTGATCATCATGGCTTCCGGCTCCGAGGTCCAGTGGGCCGTGGCTGCCGCCAAGACCCTGGCCGACGAGGGTATCAAGGCCCGCGTCGTCTCCATGGTCTCGATGGAATGGTTCGAGGAGCAGGACGCCGAATACAAGGAGTCCGTGCTGCCGGCTTCCGTCAAGGCCCGCGTCTCCGTCGAGGCCGGTCTGGCCATGCCGTGGTACAAGTACCTCGGCGCCTACGGCAAGCCCGTCTCGATCGAGCAGTTCGGTCTGCAGGGCGACGGCGCGCAGAACATGATCGACCTCGGCATCACCGCCGAGCACGTGGTCGAAGCCGCCAAGGCCTCCATCGACGAAGCCAAGTGAGTCATGGGCCGGTCGTACGACCGGACTCCCCCATCGATAACTGAATAACCCGGCCGCCGGAACGGTGTCGACGAATGACCTCCATTCCGGCGGCACGGCATCATGGATTTGTTCCATATCGGAATCAAAAGGAGAACAACAAATGACTGAAGCAACGCAGCGTACGTCCGACTCCGGCGTCTCGATCTGGCTGGACGATCTGTCCCGCACCCGCATCGAGTCCGGCAGCCTGCAGGAGCTCATCGCCGAGAAGAACGTGGTCGGTGTCACCACCAACCCGTCCATCTTCCAGAAGGCCCTGAGCCAGGTCGGCCCGTACGACGCCCAGCTCAAGGAGCTCGGCAAGGTCGACGTGGAGACCGCCATCCGCGAGCTGACCACCACCGACGTGCGCAACGCGACCGACATCTTCCGTGAGATCGCCGAGAAGACCGACTTCGTCGATGGCCGCGTCTCCATCGAGGTCGATCCGCGTCTGGCCCATGAGACCGAAGCCACCGAGCAGCAGGCCGTGGAGCTGTGGGAGAAGGTCAACCGTCCGAACGCCATGATCAAGATCCCCGCCACCCTCGAGGGCCTGCCGGCCATCACCGCCACCCTGGCCAAGGGCATCTCCGTGAACGTCACCCTGATCTTCTCGCTCGAGCGTTACGAGCAGGTCATCGACGCCTTCATCGAGGGCATCGCCCAGGCTGACGCCAATGGCCACGACCTCAAGCACATCGGCTCCGTCGCCTCCTTCTTCGTCTCCCGCGTGGATACCGCGGTCGACAAGCTGCTTGAGGAGATCGGCACCGACGAGGCTAAGGCCCTGGAAGGCAAGGCCGCCGTGGCCAACGCCCGTCTGGCCTACGAGCTGTTCGAGAAGAAGTTCGCCGAGGATCCGCGCTGGGCCGCCCTCGAAGCCAAGGGCGCCAAGAAGCAGCGTCCGCTGTGGGCCTCCACCGGCACCAAGAACGCCGCCTACTCCGACTGCAAGTACGTGGACGAGCTGGTCGCTCCGTTCGTCGTCAACACCATGCCGGAGAAGACCCTGAACGCGCTGGCCGACCACGGCAACGGCGCCCCGAGCATCGAGGGCACCTACGAGGAGAGCCACGCCGTGATGGACAAGCTCGCCGAGCTGGGCATCAACATCAAGGATGTCACCGACAAGCTCGAGGCTGACGGCGTCGCCTCCTTCATCAAGTCCTGGGATACGGTCATCGCCGACGTGCAGTCCGGCATCGACCGCGTCAACGGCTGATTGACGCATAGAGCATGAGGGGGCGGTCCTTCGGGACCGTCCCCTCAGTCATATGGAGGCCGGATTCACGGTTTTGGCCTTTACGAAACCGTGAATCCGGCTTTTGTGCGTTTCACCGGCGAATCACTGGTATTCCAATGACACGCATGTGCGGAATTGTGTGAAAACGGAACAATCTCAATTCACAACTCGGCCGGTGCGGAAACCGTGAATCGGCCCCTACTGCCGGTAATGGCCGAAGAAGTCGGTCATGCGGTCCACGGCGTCCTTGAGGACCTCGATGCGCGGCAGGTAGACCACGCGGAAGTGATCCGGCTCATGCCAGTTGAACCCGCCGCCGTGCACCACCAGCAGCTTCTTCTCCCGCAGCAGGTCCAACGCGAACTGCTCGTCGTTGGTGATGTTGAACCGCTTGACGTCGATCTTCGGGAAGATGTAGAACGCCGCCTTCGGCTTGACGGCGGTGATGCCCGGAATCGAGTTCAGCGCTTCGGTGATGTATTCGCGCTGTTCGTAGATGCGACCTCCGGGCACGATGTAATCATTGACGCTCTGATGCCCGCCGAGCGCGGTCTGCACGATCGACTGCGCCGGCACATTCGAGCACAGGCGCATATTGGAGAGCATGTTGAGGCCCTCGATGTAGTCCTCGGCGATCCGCTTGTTGCCGCTCAGGACCATCCAGCCGATGCGGAAGCCGGCAATCATATGCGACTTCGACAGCCCGGAGAACGTGACGCAGAACAGGTCCGGCGCCATCGACGCGATGGAGATGTGCTCAAGCCCGTCCATGACCAGGCGGTCGTAGATCTCATCGGAGAAGATGATGAGCTGATGCTCGCGCGCGATATCGACGATCTGCTGCAGCACCTCGCGCGGGTAGAGCGCACCGGTCGGATTGTTCGGATTGATGATGACGATGGCCTTGGTCCGGTCGGTGATCTTGGCGCGCATGTCGTCCATATCCGGATACCATTCGGACTGCTCGTCGCATACGTAGTGCACGGCGGTGCCGCCGGCCAGGTTCACGCAGGCCGTCCACAGTGGATAGTCCGGCGAGGGCACCAGCACCTCGTCGCCGGTGTCGAGCAGCGCGGACATCGACAGGTTGATCAGTTCGGAAACGCCGTTGCCGGTGTAGATGTCGTCGATCGTCACATTCGGCAGCCCCTTGAGCTGGGCGTACTGCATGATCGCCTTGCGGGCCGAGAACAGGCCCTTGGCCGGCGAGTAGCCCTCGCAGTCGGTGAGCTGCTGGCGCATGTCGTACACGACCTCGTCGGGGGTGCGGAATCCGAACGGCGCCGGGTTGCCGATGTTCAGCTTCAGCACGCTGGTGCCGTCGGTCTCCATGCGCGCGGCCTCGTCCACCACGGGGCCGCGGACGTCATAGAGCACGTTGTCGAGCTTGGATGATTTGGGGAACCTGCGCATGGGCTTTCCTTTCGATGGGCCGTCGATGGAGGGGGCGGCGGTGCCGGGTGATGGCTGTTGCGGCAGAGCGGTGTCCTCGCCGCGCAGCCACCGTTCATCGACCTGCAGCGTGGCTGCAAGGAACCGGACGATATCGGGGCGTGGCATGGTCTTTCCACTGACATACTGGCTGATATGGCTTTTGCCGAGCTTCACGCCACTCTCTTCGGCGCGGTGGACGATGTCGATCTGCTTGAATCCGTGCGTCTGCATCGCCGAGTTCAATCGTGCCGCGAATACCGACGTACGATCCATAGCTGCGCTCCGATCCGGTTCAATGGTTGTTCTTACCGGTTCAATACTGTACTGAAATCGCCGGACAGAAGTTCAATTCGCAATGGTGAGAGTTCAATATGCGGAAGCGTGGTGCCTGACCGGTTCACTCCCCCAGCAGCCGTTCCAGCCACTGCGCCACGCCGTCCTCGTTGTTCGAGGGACAGATCTCGTCGGCCACAGCCAGCACCTGGGGATTGGCGTTGGCCACGGCCACGCCCGTACCGGACTCGCGCAGCATGGCGATGTCGATGAGGTCGTCGCCGAACGACACCGTGGACCCCAACGGCACCTCCATGCGGGCGCACAGCGTGCGCAGCGCCTGCTTCTTGTTCGCCAGCGGATTCATCAGCATGGCCAACGTGTTCTCGCTCACGCTGAGTTCAAAGTCCGGCGGGACCAGTCCGCGCAGCGTATCCCACTGATCCGGGCGGGGCACGGCGATGATCTTGTCGGCGATCCCCGGCGGCACGTCGGAGAAATCCGTGATCACGAACTGCTGGGATTTCCACATCTCGCTGATATCCCAGTTCACATACCTGATGTCATCCATCACGATGCCCACCTTGAGCCCCGGCATCGCCTCGAGCAGATACCGGCAGACCTGAACGGCGCGTTCGGAGGGGAACCCGATCTTCAGCAGGTGTCCGTCCTGCGGGAGCACGCCGCTGGTCAGCATGTCATAGTCGGAGCGGTCCGGCGACAGGTCGATCAGCGCGCCGTTCAGGTAGACGCAGGCGTCCACCGGCAGCTTCTCGACGAACTCGTAGCCGGTGCTGACCGGACGTGCGGTGGCGATGGCGAAGATGAACCCACGGTCGTGCAGCCGGTGGATCGCATCGATGGAGCGGCGGGTGATGAACCGTCCCTCGAACGTGTCGGCATCATGCAGCAGCGTGCCGTCCAGATCGGCGACGATCATGCGGGGCAGGGATGCGGTCATGGTGGGAGGCCTCCTCGTCGATGGGTGTGCGGGTCCGTTCAGTGCGTGAGCAGGCCGCTGCAGTACGTCCGTACGATCTGGGCGGAGTGGTGCAGCCGTTCGCGTTCCTGCGCGGTCAGATCGAGTTCGACGATCTCGTTGGCGCCGTTGGCGCGCAGTTCGGTGGGCACGCCGAGGAACACGTCATGCTCGCCGTATTCGCCGTCCAGCAGCGTGGACACGGGAACGATGCGCCGTTCGTCCCACAGGATCGTCTGCACGATGCCGGCCACTGTGGAGGCGATGCCGTAGTTCGTGCCGCCCTTGGCGTCCTTGATCGCGTTGCCGCGGTCGCGGGTCTTGCGTTCGAGGTCGTCGAGCGATACGGACGAGAAACGGTCCTGGTTGTCGGACAGGAATCGTGCGAACGGCTTGCCGCCGATCGACACCGTGGACCACGGGACGAACTGGGAATCGCCGTGTTCGCCCATCACGAAGCCTCCCACGTTGCGCGGATCCAGTCCGGTCTCCTCGCCGATGATCGTCTTCAGACGCGAGGTGTCCAGGGCGGTGCCGGTGCCGAGCACCTGCGAACGGGGCAGTCCGCTGCGCTTCCAGGCATACCAGGCCATGACGTCGACGGGGTTGGACACCATCACGAGCACGCCGTCGAACCCGGAGGCCATGACGTCGTCCACGATCTGTCCGACGATGCCGACGGTGAACCCGAGTTCCTGCAGCCGGTTCGACCCTTGCGGCGGGCGCCGCCCCGCGGTGACGACCACGATGTCGGCGTTCGCACAATCGGCGTAATCGCCGACATGCACGTTGACATGACGGTCGAAGAACTCGCTGCCGTCATCCAGATCGTGGCTCTCCCCCATCGCCCGCGTCCGATTCGGGTCGATCAGCACCACCTCGTTGCACAGGCCGTGGCTGACCAGGCCGAACGCGACCGTGGACCCCACGGTGCCGGCGCCGACCACAACCACCTTGTTCCGATTCATCGTGACCATACGAGTCCTTCCCTCCATCGTCTCCGAAACATGAAAAAACCCACGATGCCGTGGCATCATGGGTTTTCAACGATATCCGTCCAATCAGATCACGCCGAACTTGGTCATCAGGCCGAGCGCGATGACGATGGCCACCCACAGCAGCGCGATGATGACGGTCCAGCGGTTCAGGTTCTTCTCCGCCACGCCGGAGGTGCCCGCGTTCTGGGTCAGGCCGCCGCCGAACATATCGGACAGGCCGCCGCCCTTGCCTCGGTGCATGAGGATGAGCAGCGTGAGCAGCACGCTGAGCAGGACCAGAACAATCTGCATAACAAGCTCGACAACTTCCCAAGCGTTCACAGGTGAACCTCCAGTTCGTAAGACACTGCCAACTAGAATACCCCTACCCTGTGAGAATGCGGGGTTTTCTTCGCGTCAACGGTTGTGTGTGTCGCTATCGCGCGGTTTTGACGGTCAGCCGGGCGATAAGCGCCAGCTCCTCGGGGTCCAGGGACGCGCCGCCGATCAGGAACCCGTCCACATCCGGCTGGGTGATCAGCTGCACGGCGTTATGCGACGTCACCGATCCGCCGTACAGGATGCGCACGGATTGCGCCGTCGCCGCCCCGAACTGGGCCTGCATATGGTCGCGGATGGCCCTGGCGGCGTCCTGCGCCGACTGCGGGGTGGCCACCATGCCGGTGCCGATGGCCCACACCGGTTCGTAGGCCACGATGAGTTTGGACGCCTCCTCGTCCGACAGGTCGCGGGTCACGTCGTTGACCTGGCCGACGGCGAAGTCGAGTTCGATGCCCTGCCGGCGCTCCTCGAAGCTCTCCCCCACGCACAGAATCGGCTGCATGCCCGCCGCCAGGACGGCGCGGACCTGATCGACGATGTTCGCATCGTCCTCGGGATGGTACTTGCGGCGTTCCGAATGGCCGACGATGACATAGGAGCACCCCAGATGGGCGAGCATATCCGCGGAGACATCGCCGGTGAACGCCCCCTGCGAGGTGACCGATACGGACTGCGCGCCGTACCGTATGCGCAGGTGGTCGGCCTCGACCAGCACCTGCACGCTGCGGATGGAGGTGAACGACGGGAACAGCGCGACCTCGCAGCGCTTATGGTCGAACTTCGCGTCGCGCAGCAGCCATGCCAGCTTCTGCACGAAATACGTGGCCTCGCGGTGGTCGAAGTTCATCTTCCAGTTGCCTGCCACCAACGGGATGCGGTTCAGCGTCATTCGTCCTCCTCATACCAAAAGGCTCCCGCGGGCGGGAGCTGGCATGGCACCGTGTGCGTACCAGCCCCCACCGGCGGGAGTCCCGCGAACATCAGGCGAGCACGGTCAGGCCCGGCAGCTGCTTGCCCTCAAGGAACTCGAGGGAGGCGCCGCCGCCGGTCGAGATGTGCGAGAAGCCGTCCTCCGGGAAGCCGAGGTTGCGCACCGCGGAGGCGGAGTCGCCGCCGCCGACGATGGTGAACGCGCCGGCCGCGGTCGCATCGACGAGAGCCTGGGCCACGGCGGCGGTGCCGGCCGCGAACTCCTTGATCTCGAACACGCCCATCGGGCCGTTCCACACCACGGTCTTCGAATCCACGATCTTGTCATGGAACAGCTTGGCGGAGTCGGGGCCGATGTCCAGACCCATCTTGTCGGCCGGGATGGCGTCGGCGGCCACGACCTCCGGGGCGATCGGGGTATCGCCGGCCGGGAAGCCGGGGTTCACCACGATGTCGGTCGGCAGCACGAGCTCAACGCCGTTCTTCTCGGCGGTCTCGATGTAGCCCTTGACCTTCTCCAGCTGGTCCTCCTCGAGCAGCGAGGTGCCGACCTCATAGCCCTTGGCCTTGAGGAAGGTGAACACCATGCCGCCGCCGATGACCAGACGATCGGCCTTGCCGAGCAGGTTCTCAATCACGCCGAGCTTGTCGGAGACCTTGGAACCGCCGAGCACCACAGTCAGCGGACGCTCCGGGTTCTCGGTGGCCTTGGACAGCGCGGTCACTTCCTTCTCCACCAGCAGGCCCGCGGCGGCCGGCAGATCGGCGGCCACATCGTAGTTCGAGCCCTGGGCGCGGTGCACCACGCCGAAGCCGTCGGAGACGAAGACGTCGCCAAGGGCGGCGATCTTCTTGGCATAGGCGGCGCGCTCATCGGCGTCCTTGCTGGTCTCCTCCGGGTTGAAGCGCACGTTCTGCAGCAGCACCACATCGCCGTCGTTCATCGCGGCGACCTTGGCCTGGGCGTCCTCGCCGTAGGTGTCCTCGGCCAGCGGAACCTCGATGCCGAGCAGCTCACCCAGACGGGCGGCGACCGGGGCCAGGCTCAGCTCCGGCACGACCTTGCCCTTCGGGCGGCCGAGGTGGGCCATCAGGATGACCTTGGCACCCTGCTCGCGCAGAGCCTTGATCGTCGGCAGGGCGGCCTTGATACGACCGTCATCGGTGATCGTGGTGCCGTCCAGCGGAACGTTGAAATCAGCGCGCACCAGAACGCGCTTGCCCTTGAGATCTCCAAGATCCTTGAGTGTCTTCATGTATGTCCTTTCGCAGAATGCGTGGAATGGCATAGCCTGCCACTTACGAATCCTACACCACTGTGCGCTCGTATGTGTGCATTGTGTGGACGGGGCAACGAAAAAGGAGCCCTCCCGGCGAGGGAGGGCTCCCGATGTCTTACTGCTGCTGCGCGCGGGCCTTCTCGGTCTTCTCGGCCAGCTGCAGGAGCCTGCGGATGCGGCCTGCGATGGCGTCCTTGGTGATCGGCGGATTCGCCAGACGCCCCAGTTCCTCCAGGCTGGCGTCGCCGTGGTCCAGACGCAGCTGGCCGGCGGCGCGGAGGTTCTCGGGGATGTCGTCGCCCAGGATCTCGAAGGCCTTACGCACCTTGTCGCTGGCCTCCGCCGCCGCCTTGGCGCTGCGGCGCATATTGGCGTCATCGAAATTGGCCAGGCGATTGGCCTTGCCGCGGGCCTCGCCGTCGGAACGCTTGCCGGTCCACTCCCGTGCGGAGCGCGGGGCGCCCATGAGCATGAGCATGCGTTCGATGGCGTCCGGATCCTTCAGCGTCACGCGCTCGGAGCTGCGCAGCTGACGCGGCTTGGCGGTCACGCCCAGTCGCCGCGCCGCGCCGACCAGCGCCAACGCCGCCTCGTTGGTGGGGCAGACGATCTCCAGATAGCTGGCCTTGCCCGGATCGGACAGCCCGCCATGGGCAAGGAACGCGCCGCGCCAGGCGGCCTTGACCTGAGCGATGTTGCCGCTGATGATGTCGGCCGGCAGACCCAGCACCAGATGCTTGCGGCGGTCGAGCAGACCGGTCTGCAGCGCCAGGGCGGCGCCACCGCGCTCCACCTGCACCAGATACCGCTGCACCACGCCGCTCGGCGTCTGCCGGGCCACCTGCGTCAGGGACGCCTCATGGCCGTACAGGTTCTTGATGGTGGACTGCAGCCACTTGGCGGCCTCCAGCGAATCGAACTGCGCCTGCACGATGATCTGACGCTGCACCAGGCGCAACCCCCCGCCGAAGCGGATCATCGCCGTGGCCTGTGCCTTCTTGGCGGCGGGCAGCTCGTTGTCGATTGCGGCCAGTTCGCTTTTGACATCATCCAGAAGAGCCAAGAGCCAACCTCCTACTATCCCAATACTTCTCTATATACTCCGACGATAACGGTGCCCATTCCACGAATGTACCGGGAATCTGTGATACCCAACGACTTGGACAAGCACAGCCGGTGATTTCATAGTTCGGGCCCGTTATGCTCGCTATACGACTACCGTACCAGCTTCAGTGTTGCCGTTTGGCCAGTTCCCGCGCGGAAACCGTGACCTGCAGACCGCGTGCGCGCAGCCGCTTGGCCAAGGCCTCGCTCATGGCCACCGAACGGTGCTGGCCCCCGGTGCAGCCCACGGCTATCGTGACGAAGTGCTTGTCCTCTTTCGCGTACCCCTCGATCGCCACAGCCAACGCCTTCTCGTACGCGTCGAGGAACTCGCTGGCCCCGTCGCTGGACAGCACATAGTCGCTGACCGGCTTGTCCATGCCCGTCAACTCGCGCAGGCTGGGCACCCAGAACGGGTTCGGCAGGAAACGGACATCGGCCACGAAATCGGCGTCGATCGGCACCCCGTGCTTGAACCCGAAGCTGAAGATGTGCACGGCCACCGTGGTCGCGCCCTCCCCCAGCAATCCCTCATACAGCTTGGTGCTCAGCTGGTGGATGCTCAGATCGGAGGTGTCGATGACGATATCGGCATGTTCCCGGAGATTCGCCAGCAGCGCACGTTCCTCGGTGATGCCGTCGATCAGCCGGGAACCATGCTGCAGCGGATGCGGGCGGCGCACCGATTCGTACCGTTTGATCAACACCTCGTCGCTGGCGTCCAGGAACAGGACGCGCGTCCTGACGCCCAGATCGTCCAGATGGCCGAGCACCTGGGCCAGATCATCGAAATAGCTGCGCGAACGCACGTCGATGACGCAGGCCAGCTTGTGGATCTTGGACGCCGAGTTGGTCATCATGTCCACCAGCGGCACCAGCAGCTTGGGCGGCATGTTGTCGACCACGTACCAGCCCATGTCCTCGATGCTGTTGGCGGCCTGCGACCGCCCGGCGCCGGACATGCCGGTGATGAGCAGGACCTCGAAGCCGTCGGCCGGTTCCGGCACGGACGACAGCGCATCCTTGCTCGCCGGTTCGCGTGACGTTGCGGATGTCATAGCGCCTCCTCCAATGCTTGCCTCATCGGCTGTTCAATCGTGTCCAGAACGTCCAGGTCCGCAATCGACCCCGATCCGGTCATACGCGCCACCTGCAGGATGGCCTGGTACAGGAGCATCTCCTGCCCGCCGATGGCCAGCGCGCCCCGGTCCGACCATACGCGCATGAGATCCGTCGGACGCGGGTCATAGACCACGTCGAGCAGGATGCCGCGCGGGGCTGGGCCGGGCGCATCGGCCACGGCGCGTGCGAAAGGGTCCGCGGCGTGCGCGGGCAGCGTGCTGATGACCAGATCGGCCGTGCAGGCTTTGTCGACCGCTTCTGCAAGGGGCATGGCGTCAACGGTGACTCCGCCCAATCGTGCGCCGAGGTCGGCTGCCAGGTCGAGATTGCGGTCCGGATGCCGCGCGGCGATGGTGATATGGCCGATGCTGGAATCCAACGCCATCGTGCAGGCGGCCACCGCGGACATGGCGGTGTTGCCGTTGCCGAGGATGACGGCGTGCGCCGGTTGGTCGCTCCCGCTCCGCCGGGACGCCGCCCCGGACGGTTCCGCGTCCAGCAGCGCGGCGACATCGGTTGAGGACGGCTGACTCAGCGCATGGTCGATGGCCAGCACGATGCCCATGACATCCGTGTTGTACAGGCGGATCGCCGGCAGACCGTCGCGCCCATGCTCCATATCGGACCAATCGAACACCGCCGTGTTGGCCACGCCCAGTTGCATGGCCCAGATGTTCGAGGGGATGCCGTACGGCTGGATGGTCTTCTTCAACGGCATGGTCAGGCTCAGACCAACCCAGCTCGGGTCGAGCCCGTGCAGGAAACCGTCGAGATCGTCCTGTCCCACCTCGTGCCGGTCATAGGCCCAATCATCCAGCCCCAACGCGTGGTATGCCGCATTGTGCAGCACCGGCGACAGCGAATGCGCGATCGGTTTGCCCAGCACCGCGCACCGATGATTCACTACCGACATAGCCCTCCTTCCATCGGTACCCATGCTAGCCGAAAACCATGTCGCCTGTGATTCGGGGAGGTAAATATGGACAGGCGCGGCCGTCCGCAACGGCTCAGTCCGATGCGTCGCCGCCGGCTTTGGGCGTCGCAGCCGCTCCCCCGTCGCCGGGGTGCAGGGCGGTGAAGATGGCCTCGGCCTTGGCGTGGCCGATGCCCTTGACCTGTTCCAGCTGTTCGACGGTGGCCTCGCGCATGGCGCGCACCGAACCGAAATGGTTGAGCAGTCGCTTCTGGTACGTTGCGCCGATGCCCGGGATATCGTCGAGCGCCGAGCGCAGCGCCCCCTTACGTCGAGTCTGGCGGTGGTAGGTGATGGCGAAGCGGTGCGATTCGTCCCGGACGCGCTGCAGCAGGTACATGCCTTCCGACTGGCGTCTGAGGATGATCGGATAGTCGTCGTCCGGCACCCAGACCTCCTCCAGCCGCTTGGCCAGGCCGCAAACCGCCACATCGTCCACGCCGCAGTCCTCAAGCGCCTTGGCGGCGGCCATGACCTGCGGTTTGCCGCCATCGACCACCACTAGGTTCGGACGGTAGGCGAAATGACGGCGATTGGTGTTCTGCTGGATGATCTCGGCGTTCGCCTGGTCGGCCGTTGCTTCGGAGTCCGCAGGGTTGCCATCCGAGCCGGTGCCGTGCGAGGTGTCATGCGACTGCTGCGCCGCCTTGGCGGCGCGCTGTTCGGCGTCGATGCTTTCGCCGGAGTCGCCGGCGATGTTGCCGTGCCGGAACCGCCGGGTCAGCGTCTCATACAGCGCGCTCAGATCGTCGAGCGCGCCGTTGCCGTCCGCGCCGCGGATGGCGAACCGGCGGTATTCGGATTTCTTGGCGATGCCGTCCTCGAACACCACCATCGAGGCGACCTGGAAGGCTCCGCCCACCGTGTTCGAGATGTCATAGCATTCGATGCGCAGCGGCGCCTCGTCCAGACCCAGCGCATCCGCCACGTCGTTCATGGCGCGGCTGCGTGTGGCCATGTCGCTGATACGGCTCATCTTGCTGCGTTGGAGCGCCTGCGCGGCGTTCTCGTTGGCGCGGTCCATCAGGGCCTTCTTCTCGCCGCGCGCCGCCACGCGAATCGTCACCGCGCCGCCGCGCCGGTCGCTCAGCCACCGTTCGAGCTCCTCGTGGCGGGTGGGTTCGATCGGCACGATCACCTCCCGCGGCACCGGCGCGATCGGCGCGAGGAAATCGTCGCGGCCGGTCTGGTCCTGCCGTTGGTTGCGCCGGCGTGTAGCCTGCGCCCGCGATTGCGCGTCGACGGCGGTGACGGACTGCGTGACGCCGATGGCATCGCGCCTAGTGGACAGCACGATCGGCGCGTCGGGCGTGGCATGACGCGCGGCACCATCCTCGGCACTGTCGGGGGCGTCGTCATCTTCATCCGATGAGGGGGACCCGGATACGGACCGCGACATCTCCGCATCGGTTTCGTTGAGGATGTCGGCGTACACCTGGGTGATCATCTCCGCCATCAGGTCCCCGTCGCTGATGTCCTCGACCCGTTCCACGCTCCAGTTGCGTTCACCGCGGATCGCGCCGGCGCGCACGAAGAACGCATGGACGGAGGCCTCCAACTCGTCGGAGGCGAAACCGAACACGTCCGCATCCACATCCTGATCGAATGCGACGGCGTTCTGCTCCACCACGCTGCCGAGCATCTGGATCTCGTCGCGCAGCCGCGCCGCCTTCTCGAATTCCAGCTCGGCGCTGGCCTGCTTCATCTCCCGCGTGAGTTGGGCGATGTACGACTTGCCGAGCCGTCCGGTCATCACGCCGACCAGCCGTTCACACATGCGCCGATGCTCCTTCGGGCTGATACGGCCGACGCAGGGAGCGGAGCATTTGCCGATCGACGCCAGCAGACAGGGGCGGTTCGTCAGCTGCGCCTTGTGGAACACGTTCGGCGAACAGGTGCGCACCGGGAACGCCTTGAGCAGCCGGTCCAGGCTTTTGCGCATATCCCACACCTTGGCGTAGGGACCGAAGTACCTGGTGTCATGGCGCTTGCGGCTGCGCGTGACCCATACGCGCGGCACCTGCTCGCCGATCGAGACCGCCAGATACGGGTAGGTCTTGTCGTCGCGCAGCTTGATGTTGAAGCGCGGCTCGAACTCCTTGATCCACGTGTACTCCAGCGTGAGCGACTCCAGTTCGGTGCCGACCACGGTCCATTCCAGGCTGCGGGCGGTGAGCACCATGGTCTGCGTGCGCGGGTGCAGCAGGTACAGCGGCTGGAAGTAGTTGCTCAGGCGGTTGCGCAGGTTCTTGGCCTTGCCTACGTAGATGACGCGGCCCTCGCCGTCGCGCCATTTGTAGACGCCGGGTTTGGCGGGGATGTCACTGGTTTTCGGACGGAACAGGTCGCGGGTGTCGCCGAGCAACGGCGCGCCGTTGGCGTTCACGTCCGTGGCGGTATCCGGCGTGGCCGCGTCCGGCCCGTCGGCGCCGCCGTCCGCGCCGGGCTGCGACGACTGCAATGACAGGGCGGTCTTCCGCCATACCTCGGGGCTGTGCCGTTCGACCAAACCCGATGCCATGCCGTTCACCTCCCGCCGAGCATGGGCTTGAGGAACCGGCCCGTCCACGAGTCGGGGTTCTCGGCCACCTGTTCGGGCGTGCCCTCGGCCACGATCGTGCCGCCGCCGTCGCCGCCCTCCGGGCCCAGGTCGATGATCCAGTCGGCCGACTTGACCACATCCAGGTTGTGCTCGATCACGATGACCGTGTTGCCCTTGTCCACCAGCCCCTGCAGTACGAGCAGCAGCTTGCGCACATCCTCGAAGTGCAGGCCGGTGGTCGGCTCATCCAGGATGTACACGGTTTTGCCGGTCGAACGGCGCTGCAGCTCGGTGGCCAGCTTGACGCGCTGGGATTCGCCGCCCGAGAGGGTGGGCGCCGGCTGGCCGAGCCGGATGTAGCCCAGTCCCACCTGCACGAGCGTGTCCAGATAGCGGGAGATGGACGGGTACGCCTTGAAGAAGCGGGCCGCCTCCTCGATGGGCATGTCCAGCACGTCGGCCACGGATTTGCCGTTGTATTTGACCTCCAGCGTCTCGCGGTTGTAGCGCCTGCCGTGGCATTCCTCGCATTCCACGTAGACGTCGGGCAGGAAGTTCATCTCGATCTTCAGCGTGCCGTCGCCATGGCAGGCCTCGCAGCGGCCGCCCTTGACGTTGAACGAGAAGCGGCCCGGTCCGTAGCCGCGCACCTGCGCCTCGGTGGTTTTGGCGAACAGCGTGCGGATCTTGTCCCACACGCCGGTGTAGGTGGCGGGGTTGGACCGCGGCGTGCGGCCGATCGGGTTCTGGTCCACATGGATCACCTTGTCGCATTGGTCGAGCCCCTCCACGCGCGTATGCTTGCCGGGCACGATGCGTGCGCCGTTGAGCTTGTCGGCCAGCACCGGGTACAGGATGGTGTTCACCAGCGTGGACTTGCCCGAGCCGGAGACGCCGGTCACGCAAGTGAACACGCCCAGCGGGAAGGATATGGTCAGGTTCTTCAGGTTGTTCTCTCTGGCACCCACCACCTTGAGCTGCTTGGTCTTGCGGGCCTTGCGCCGGGTTTCCGGCACTGCGATGCGCCGTCGGCCGGCGATGTAGTCGCCGGTCACCGAACGGGGCGCCTCGATGAGCTTGGCCGCCGGCCCGGAGTAGACGACCTCGCCGCCGTGCTCGCCGGCGCCGGGGCCGATATCGACCAGCCAGTCCGCCTTCTCGATGGTCTCCTGATCGTGTTCGACCACGATCAGCGTGTTGCCGAGGTCACGCAGGTGGTGCAGCGTTTCGATCAGGCGTTCGTTGTCGCGCTGGTGCAGGCCGATGGACGGCTCGTCGAGCACGTACATGACGCCGACCAGGCCGGAGCCGATCTGCGTGGCCAGGCGGATGCGCTGCGCCTCGCCGCCGGAAAGCGTCTTGGCCGCGCGGGACAGAGTCAGATAGTTGAGGCCCACGTCGTTGAGGAAGCCCAGGCGGGCGCGGATCTCCTTCAGCACCTCCCCCGCGATCTGCGCGGCGGATCCTTCGAGCTCCAGCGAGTTGACCCATGCAAGGCTCTTCTCGGCGGACATGTCGCACACATCCGCAATCGACTCGCCGCCCACGGTGACGGCCAGCACCTCGGGGCGCAGTCGCCGCCCCTGGCAGGCCTGGCACGGCACCTCGCGCATGTACGACTCGTAGTACTGCTTCATCTGGTCGGAGTCGGTCTCCTCATGGCGGCGCATCAGCGTGCGCACCACGCCCTCGAATCCGGTCGAATACTCGCGCAGACGGCCCCAGCGGTTCCTGTATGAGACCTTGACGTGGAAGTCCCGGCCGTACATGATGGCTTGGCGCACGTCCTCCGGCAGCTCGCGCCACGGCGTATCCAGATCGAAGCCCATCTCGTCGCCGAGGCCCTCCAGCACATGCCGATAGTAGTCGCCGGTGCCCTTGGTCAACCCCCACGGCTCGATGGCCCCTTCGTTGATCGTCTTGTCCGGGTCGGGAATCACCAGTTCGGGGTCGATCTCCAGGCTGTAGCCGATGCCGGTGCACTCCGGGCAGGCGCCATACGGGGCGTTGAACGAGAACGTACGCGGCTCGATCTCGTCGAGTTCCAGCTGGTGGCCGTTCGGGCAGGCGCGCTTCTCCGAGAACGGCTTGCGGCGGTCCGGGTCCTTCTCGTCCAGATCCACGAAATCGGCCACCACAATGCCCTTGGCCAGGCGCAACGCGGTCTCGATTGAATCGGTTAGACGCTGGCGGATGCCGTCGCGGATCACCAGACGGTCGATGACCACCTCGATCGTATGCTTCTTCTGCTTGGTCAGCTTGATCTCGTCGGACAGCTGATGCATCTCGCCGTCGATCAGCGCGCGCGCATAGCCGTCGCCGCGCAGCATCTCCAGCAGGTCCTCGAACTCGCCCTTGCGCCCGCGGACCACCGGCGCGAGGATCTGGAAACGGGTGCGCTCCGGATACGCCAGCAGCGCGTCCACCATCTGCTGCGGGGTCTGCGCGCTGACCAACGCGCCGCACTCCGGGCAATGCGGGATGCCGGTGCGGGCGAACAGCAATCGCAGATAATCGTAGATCTCGGTGATGGTGCCGACCGTCGAACGCGGGTTGCGGTTCGTGGTCTTCTGGTCGATCGACACGGCGGGGCTCAGGCCCTCGATGAAATCGACATCCGGCTTGTCCATCTGCCCCAGGAACTGGCGGGCGTAGGCCGACAGCGATTCCACGTAGCGGCGCTGGCCCTCCGCGAACAGCGTGTCGAACGCCAGCGAGGACTTGCCGGAGCCGGACAGGCCGGTGAACACCACCATGCGGTTGCGCGGCACCTCCAGGTCCACGTCCTTCAGGTTGTGTTCGCGAGCGCCCTGGATGACGATCTTCAGGTCGTTGGGCAGATGCCCCAGGTCGGCGATCAGCGAGGTGCCGTTCTGTCTCATCGGGGCCTTGGCCAGCTCGCGCGCGAGGAACGAGTCGCTGGTCAGCACCCGTTCCACCGTTACCGTGCCGTTCTTCGACGCCGTACGTTTCGCAGCCACCGCAGCCTCCTTATGCCGATATGGATTGGTCGCCCGTTATATCATGCCAAGGATACCGCATTCGGCGCGATGATTCGAACAGTTGTTCGACGGCGTGTTCCGCGTCATCCGCGGCGGGCGACGAGGCGCGCGGTGGACAGGTAGATGATCCAGGCGACCGGCATCGCGATGATGAACAGCGGATAGAACCATGCGATCGGCAGCGAGCCGTAGAACAGGCCGCCGAGCATCGGACCCAGCGACATGCCCAGGTCGATGCCGATATAGTACGTGCTGTTGGCGATGCCGCTGCGCTCCTTGCCCGCGATGACGACGGCCTCGGCCTGCGTGACCGAACTCATCATGCCGTAGCTGAACGCGGTCAGGACCGCGCCGAGCAGCAGCACCCAGTCGTTGCGCATCAGCGCCAGGCACAGCAGCATGCCGACCATCGCCACCGTGCCCACGATGAAGAACAGGCGGAACGGCTTGGTGTCGAACAGGTTCCTGAACGCCAGCCGCAGCACCAGCAGCGCCGCCGCGTACAGCGGGAAGAACAGGCTGACGTCCACATCCAGGCCGCGTGCGTCGGCGACTTCGACCAGGAACGACTGATTCGCGAAGTACGGGATCGAAAAACACATGAACACCAGCGACAACGGCACCACGCGCGGTTCGACGATGGCACGCAGCGTGAACCGGCGTGCGGCGGGCCTTGCGTCGGTCCCGGCGGCATCCGCGCCGCCTTGCCGTATGGGGTGGCCGCCATTGCGGACGAACAGCACGGCGATCACCATCAGCGCGGCCAGCACCGTCGAGATCAGGAACGTGCACCGGTATCCGATGAGCTGCTGCGCCCGGATGCCGACGGCCGGGCCGATCGCCATCGCCAGCGCGTTCATCGTGCCGTACAGTCCCATGCCGGCGCCCATGTGACGGATCGGCAGCAGCATCGCCATCCATGTCGCCAGACAGACCGAGCAGCAGGCGAACCCGACGCCGTTGACCATGCGGGCCGCGATCAGCGAGGCCGGGCTGCCGGCGAGCGCGTACCAGACGCTGGACACCAGGTAGAGCGCGGCGCCGACGCCGACCAGCGTGCGTTTGCTGGTCCGGTCGGCGAGATTGCCGGCGATCGGGCGGCAGAACAGGGAGACGACGTTCATCATCGCGGCCACGACGCCCATCAGCGCGCCTCCCGCGCCGAGGCTCTCCGAGAAGCCAGCCATCAGCGGCGAGACCAGCATGTTGCTGGCCATGAAGCAGAAGGTGGCGGCCATGACCAGCGCGACGTCGCGGTTCATCAGCCTGTCGTCCGAGTCGTTTCTCACCATGCCCCTTTCCTCGTGCGCCGTTACGCCGTGATTCACGATACTCGCATGGTGAACCGGATGGTGCCGGGGATTCGGTATGATGGAGCGTTGGCGTTGCTGAACACGGAGTACACATACATAGAGATATCGGA
This sequence comes from Bifidobacterium pullorum subsp. gallinarum, assembly GCF_000741215.1. Lineage (GTDB taxonomy): Bacteria > Actinomycetota > Actinomycetes > Actinomycetales > Bifidobacteriaceae > Bifidobacterium > Bifidobacterium pullorum_B. Next base: position 133,144 of record NZ_JGYX01000001.1, on the reverse strand, counting down.
AGCCGTCTCCTGGATGGGAGCCGGCGAGGACGGCACAGGTTAGGGTGAACGATGGCCATCGAGGCGCAGGGACTGGAGATTCAGATCGGTGCACGCACGCTGCTGCACCCCACCGACTTCCACGTATCCAAGGGAGACAAGATCGGTCTGGTAGGCCGCAACGGCGCCGGCAAGACCACGCTGACGCGCGTGATCACCGGCGAGATGCTGCCCGCCGGCGGCAAAGTGCGTGTCTCGGGCAAACTCGGGTATCTGCCGCAGGACACGCATGCGGACGATCCGAACCAGACCGCGCTCGACCGTATGATGAGCGCGCGCGACATCGCGGCCATCATCAGTCGCATGCGCAAGGCCGAGCGTGAGATGACCGATCCGGATCCGGACGTGATGACCAAGGCCATGAACCGATACGACAAGGCGATGCAGGACTTCGACAAGGCCGGCGGTTACGCGGCGCAGTCCGAGGCCTACACGATGGCCGAATCGTTGGGATTGCCGCAGGAGGTCATGAACCAGCCGCTCGGCACGCTCTCCGGCGGGCAGCGCCGCCGTGTGGAGCTGGCGCGCATCCTGTTCTCCGATGCCGACACGATGATCCTGGACGAGCCGACCAACCATTTGGACGCCGATTCGATCGAATGGTTGCGCGGGTATCTGAAGAAATACGAGGGCGGGTTCCTGGTCATCTCCCACTCCACCGAGCTTTTGGACGAGGTGGTCAACAAGGTCTGGCACCTGGACGCGCAGCGCGGGCAGATCGACATGTATTCGATGGGCTGGAAGGCGTATCTGCACCAGCGCGCGGTGGACGAGGAACGCCGACGCCGCGAACGTGAAGTGGCCGAGAAGAAAGCCGAACGCCTGATGAAGCAGGGCATCCGCCTGCACGCCAAAGCCACCAAGGCCGTGGCCGCGCAGAACATGATGCGCCGCGCCGAACGCCTGCTCGCCGAGACCAGCGAGGCGCAGAAGAAGGAGAAGGTAGCGGACATCCGATTCCCGGAGCCGGCACCCTGCGGCCGCACGCCGATTCAGGCCAAGGACATCTCCAAGGCGTACGGGTCGAACATCGTGTTCGCCGGCATCAACCTGGCGATCGACAAAGGCTCGCGCGTGGTGATCTTGGGATACAACGGCGCCGGTAAGACCACCACACTGCGCCTGCTCGCGCATATCGAAGATCCGGACACCGGCGTGGTGGAGTACGGGCACGGCTGCAAGGTCGGCTACTTCGCGCAGGAGCACGACACGTTGGACCTGAACGCCACCGTGTTGGAGAACCTGCAGCATGTGGCCCCCGAACTGGACAACACGCAGGCGCGTTCGATCCTGGGCTCGTTCCTGTTCTCCGGCGACGACGCGTTCAAGCCGGCCAGCGTGCTCTCCGGCGGTGAGAAGACGCGACTGGCGCTCGCCACGTTGGTGACCAGCCGCGCCAACGTGCTGCTGCTCGACGAGCCGACCAACAACCTGGACCCGGCCTCGCGCGAGGAGATCCTCAAGGCCATCGCCAAATACGAGGGCGCGATCGTGCTCGTGACGCACGACGAGGGCGCCGTCAAAGCCCTGAACCCCGAACGCGTGCTGCTGATGCCCGACGGCGACGAAGACCTCTGGAACGACGGGTACCTGGACCTGGTGGCCGAGGAGTAGCGGCCGAGGATGGCTGGCCGCCGACCTGCCGTATATATGTCCGAATCCCCAGATTCTTGCGATGTGAGGGCTCACATTTCATTCAAACAGCAAGAATCTGGGGATTCGGACATTTGGGTTGTTGCTGATCTTGCCGTGTCACTCGTCTGACAGTTCTTCGCGGAGGTCGGATAAATCCTCCTGGAACCTGGTGATGTCCTTTTCCAGATCCTTCGTTTCCTTGGCATAGATGTCGCTGCGGACGTCTGAGTAGAAATCATAGATATCGGAACGGGTATCGGACCATATGTCATAGATGTCCGAACGGGTATCGGACCACAGGTCATATTCGCCCGAACTGTAATCCGACCACTCGTCGTACGGAACGAGATCGTATCCGCTGGACACTACGCCATCGTAGAAATAATCGTAGGCGTCGGACATGATGCCGTCGTAGATGTCATCGTAGATGCGTGTCCCCTCTTCGTCGTACACCACGTCATACAGTTCTTCCATATCATCGTACTGATCGGAGAAACTCCTATCGGAAGACGTGATGAACGTGACGTAGTCCAACGCGTACTGATACATCTGAAGACACATGGTTTCGGTGTCGGATAGCGCCGAGGCGTAGAACTGCTGTACGTTGCCGATGTTCTCAACGTATGCGTTATAGTCTCCGATCGACGCGGTGAGCGCGTCATACTGTGTTTGCAGATCCGCGATTGCGGAATCGACATACTCGGTGACTTCCGTGTTGAGTTCGTCCAGGCTGGATACGGTGACCTTCGGAAGGGCTGGTTCGGAATTGTCGGTTGTCGTGTCGTTCGTCGCCGACGACTGCGGTTGGGAGCCGGTGTCCGACGTCGGATCGCCGCCGCACGCTGCCGCGGACAACGTCATGACCATGGACAGCAAACAGATCAGTGGCTTCTTCTTCATGATGGCACCTTTCTCGGCTGGAAGCATGTCGTGGCATGCGCTCGGGGACGACCGCCACGGCATATTCGCCGCTGCCATTGCGGCGAATGCGAATGGATGTTCGCCATTATCCCCTGGCGGCAACGTCCCGATTTCAGTTGTCAACTGAATGACGGGCCGCTGCATTCGCCTATATTGGTCAAAGCGCTTCCATTGCGGGGATGAGCGGTTGTCTTCGTGGTTCATTGCCGTGTGGCGGGCTGCTTGTAACCGGGTGTCGCCGCGTTTGTGGCGGCATGACAGATGGAAGGGAACAGATATGAAGGACCCGAATGCCAGGGTGTGGATGCATAGGTTGGTATTATCCGCGGGACCGTTGCTTGAGATTATTACGTTATTCCTGCCGTATGCTGTAGCCAAGGATAAGAATATCGAATACGCCACGTATCTCACCAATGCGACAGGCATGAATGCAGTCGATCCTTCAATGGTGGATTTCATTCGGGTTTACATGTCTGCCGACAGTGAATATTTATCAGGTGTACAGGCATATGTCACGCTCGGCATTACGATAGCCATCGGTGTTTTCGCCCTATTTGCGCTCCTGTTCGCCGTGCTGCGCAAGCCCATTGCCGTCATGGTGTTCAATGTATTGTCACTGCTCGCGTTCGCAGTGCAGTATTACGATTTTTCCGACCGCGGAGTGGTTCCCTCGGACCATTTTTCATGGGGCTGGGGAATGTATTTGTATGTGGCGGCCTTCATCCTTACCGTTGTCTGCGCCATCGTGACGTTGATTGATAGGAGGCGGATGCGAAAGCAGACCTCCGTATCGTGATTCGGAATCCGTCGGTCGCTTCGAGCATGCGCCGTTTGCCGCAGAGCATGGTGGACGGCGCATGCATCGTTGATACGGAGATGGCGATAACGGCGTTGGGCGTAACTTTCCGCGTCGCTTCGAAATGAGATTAATGTCGCTTTGTTTTATCTGCCGCGTACTGCGTATGATGGACGGATGAAACGGAGGTGCGACATGGCGACTGCCGAGATGGAACAGCGGTGGATCGGCAAATTCCAAGAGAATCTGGGCATCATCCGCAAGGTTGCGGGCTGGACCACTCAGGAACTTGCCGACGAGCTTGGCGTTGCACGGCAGACGGTGTCGAACCTGGAGACGGGCAAAAGTCCGATGACCAAACTGCAGTACCTCGCACTGCGCACGGTATTCAACACGGAGATTGCGGGCAGTGAGAACCGCGACCTGGCAAAAGTCATCAAAACCTTGGTCGATGATCCAATTGAGCAGGAGCTTGCCCCGTCCGCATCGGCCGTTTCATCGGACGAAGGGGCCAGCGAAACGGCCGATGCGAACATTCACATGAACCGTGTTGCGAATGCGCTAGAACAAACCTCCAACTCCCGCGCGGCGAAACCAAAACGGTCAATCAGCATGACCATGCAGGCGCTTGCCGTGATCACGGGCGCGCTCGCCAGCGGTACGGCGGCCGGTCTGCTTACCTATCTGATCTTTCCCGGCGGCAAATCCGGCAAGTGAAGGGGCGAGGTTTGCTTGGATGCCACGCGTCACAGTCCAAGTATCTCCTTCTTTTTGATTCTGAATTCCTCCGGGGAGAGAATGCCCGCATCGACCAGTTCCTTGAGTTTCTTCAGCGCATCGACCTGCTCGTCAACGCTCATCACATGTCGTTGCTCCGGGCGTGCTCCCGCGCTTTCGGCACTGGAGACAACGGCTTCGGTTCTGTTGGCCGCTGTAAACGGGTCGATGGCCTGTGCCAGGTTCATGCCGAACAGCATGCCGCCGCCATCGCCCAAACCATTACGCTCGATGCCTTTTGCGATCTGTTGTTGCGCCGCCATGTTGCCGGCCTGTTGCGAGACGCCCTCGTATGCGGTGACGTTCATCTTGTTGGCTGCGAACTGCTGTACCAGCTGACGCGACGGTTCAGTGAACTCGATGCCTTCGATGCCGACGCCGACGACCTGGAAACCGAACCTGTCGTTCCACGTGCCGGCGTTCGCTCCGTCGCTTCGTACGCGTTCCGCGATGTCGTTCGCGTGCGCGGGTAGCTGAGAGATTCGGTATTCGTCCGACAACGAATTGATCGCGACGATGAACGACTGATTGAACTCCGAAAGGATCTGTTCACGCGGACCGGGTTGATCGAATGAGTAGGACGTCACGTTGCCGGGTACGAAGTTGCGGACGAAGCGCACCGGGTCAACAACCTTCAGTGACATCGTGCCGCGTGCCCGAATTTCGAGATCGGTGCCGTAGAACTTGTCGTTGTACACCAGCGGTGCTGGCGTGCCGAATTTGATGCCTCGGATCTCGCGCAGGTTGATGAACGCCACGTATTTCGTCCGTCCCGGTTGGCCGCCGAATGTGAACCTGTCGGCGATCTGGCCGAACAGCGACCCGATGCCGTCTCCGGCCAGAACACTCTGTTCGCCGTTGCGGTACTCGTAGCCGCCGGGTTCCGTGATGACGTTCTCGATGCCTGATTCGGAGAAGATGAACGCGGCCGTGTTCTCTGGGACATAGATACGTGACCCGTTGCTGATCACGCCCTCGGAACCGTGCTCATTCGAACCGCGGCCGTTGTTGGTTTCCCGGGGGATGCCGGGCACCACAACGGTATGCTCGTCAAACGGGCCTGCGGTGATGACGTCTTTCCATAGATCCGCGAATGTGCCGCCAATGGCGCCGCTGAATGCTTTGAAGATTGCCATGATGTGTGCCTTTTACTCACCTTCGTTGTTGCTGCCACATGGAATCGGCGGTGCAGTCAGTTGAGTTGCGTCTCCCGATTGCAGTACTCGCAGCGCACCACTTCATGCCGGTGTCCGGTAAGAGATGCCCCGCAGCCTTCGCAGGTTGTGGAGTATTGGCGTTCGGTGATGCCCAAACCATTGCGAAAGGCGCCGAAGGTATCCTTAAGTGCGCCTGCGAGCGCGGATGTTCCGGGTATGGCACGGTTGAAACCTGATGGTTCCTTGTCGTTGTTCTGATGCTGCGTATCCATGGTCTACTCCTTTATGTACTTTGTGTTGTGTCCCACGGGTGCGGCTGACATGGTGTGTTTCTATTGAGCCACCGATGCCAGCTTTTGGTTGATGCGTCCCATGACTTCCAGGTAGTACTGGCTTTGTTCCGGCGTCAAGGTGTTCTCGTCGATGGCGTCGAGCTTGGCCATCGTGTCGGTGTACTGCTGCATCATGTCGAGATAATCCGCCAGCATGCTGACCGGTTGGCCATCATTCTGATAGGTGGTCATGAATTCCACGTACTTATCGAAGAACGCCTCGTAACTGTCCATGGCTGCCTTGAAGTCATCCGCGGTTGCGTCGGTCGGGGAATCGGACGGCTGATTCTGAGATTCCGTGGTCGGTGCCTTGGTGGTTGCGTCGTCACTGGATTCGCTTTCCGGCTTTGCGGCGTCAGCCTCGTCGTCCGGAGCGTCGATGGATATCGACATGACGTTCTCATCGGAAAGTGCATAGTAGATGCTTACGCTGTATCCTGCGTCATTGTCGGCGTGGAAGCTATCGCTGCTCTTGCTGTAGTCGACGGTGAAACCTTTGTCTTTCACTGCGTCAATATAATCGTTGAACTGTTCGACCGACACGTCACAGACATCTATGCTGAAACTTGTTTCGCTTTCGTGACCGATCTCTCCGGTTGTGGACTCCGGTTCAGGCAGCAGTGCGCCGAGTTCCGAGTCAGGCCAAGTGTATGCAACGCACTGAGCGGCTGTTTCGATTTCGTGTTGCTTGTCCTTGACGATGCCTGTCACTTCGCCTGCCACCAGGCCTCCGACGATGATAATCACTGCGGCCCATGCCAGAGGTCTGCCCTGCCTGCTGCCTTCCCTGCGGGTGATGTAGAGGGAGAATCCGGCGAGCAGCGCCGGAATGAGTGCCAGGAAGATCAGGATGCTAAGGCCGCCGTCGCCGATTATGGCGAGGAATGCGTATATCACGGCGACAATGACCGCGAACACCGCCAGCTTCGAGGTCTTTTTACGCTGTTGCGCAATGGTGGCGTATGCCGCTCCCTTGCCTCCCTTGGTGCCGGGCGCAGGAACCACACCGATGCGTTTGTCCAGTGAATCGAAGAACTCGGTAGACCGTCGCCCGCTCGTGTCGTTGACCGCGGACAGGCGTACCGCAGTGCCGGCGGCGCCTTCGGCAATCAGCGATAGGGTGAAGCGCGCTCCATCGAAGGAGTGGAAGGCGAATGTGCCGCTCTGGACATTCTCGTGGTCGAGCGTGAACGTCGCGCCGGTGGTCAGCTGGTCGTGTATCGCCCGGAAGAGCTGCTGCGGGGCGAGGGCGTATCTGCGTTCGGTCGTGTTGCCATCGGCCTGCGGCTGTTCGTCTTGCGGTGGTGCAACCGGCATGGGCATGGTGGGCTGGTTCTCATTGACGTTGCCGTCGGCCGGCTGGCCGCCGTATGGCGTCGGAGTGTTCGGCGTGGTCATCGCTGTCCCTTTCTCTCCAGCAGCATCAGGGTCAGTCCGGCGGCGACGAGTCCGGCGGCCGTCACGACCAGTCCGACAATCATGGCTAGCTGACAGCGTTCACTCATGTTTGCCTCTTCCCTCGTGACGTCCTGTGCTGTACTACACCACTGTAGTGTAAATACTTGTGAATATGTAAGCAAATTAGCAATATGTAAATAAAATAGTTTTCTATGAGATATATGGTGCATCCTGCGTGTTGCGGCTGCACAACCTTGCCGCACATTGTCGCAACTCGGGATGTACGCCGTGTCAGTCGCCAACTGAATGGTGTTGGCATTTCATCCGCTAGGATGGAGTTTTCAGCGGTGTCTGCCAGCTGCCATATCAGGAGGGTGAGGGAAGGGACCATGACCGTCGCACACAAACCGCGCCTGACCGAGGAACTGCTCAACCGGCTGTTGGCCACCGACAAGATCGACGCCTATCTCAACGAAGAGCACATCGTCGACCACGACCTTACCGACTACCTGCGAGCCCTGCTCGATACCCACGATCTGAAGCGGGCCGCAGTGGCCCGCGAATCGGGACTGAACGCCACCGTCGTCTATGACATCTTCTCCGGCAAGAGCCGCCCCGGCCGCGACCATGCCATCATGCTCTCCATCGGTCTGAACTGCGACCTGCGCGAAACCCAACGGCTGCTTCGTCTGGCGGGCGTTTCCGAGCTGTGGTGCAAGCAGCGCCGTGACGCCATCATCATCTGGTGCATCGAGCACGGCTTCGACCTGGCCGCCACCGACGACGAATTGCAACGTCTGGGCGAGCGACCCCTCCTACAATCGAAGTGAGACGGCATCGCGGCGGGGACCGTTCATCCGATGAGGGGTGCAGGCCCGTGCCGCAACCGGATGGCAACGCTGCGCAGGCGATACGTAAAGGAGAATCATGGACGATACCCAGACCATGCACGCGATGGGCATCGACGACGCCTATCACGTCGAACAGGTCCTGGCCCGCGGCCCGCGCGGCGTCACTGAACTGGTCACCATCGACGGCGTCGGCCCGTTCGTCCGCAAGAAGATCCCGACCGTGCTGGCCCAGCGTGGCGTATGGTCGGCCCTGGGCGGCAGCACCTGCCCGCGACTCCCCCGCGTCGAGGCCACGTACGAACTGCCCGACTGCGTGGCCGTCGTTCTCGACTACATACCTGGCCCCACCCTGGAACAGGTCGTCGCCGAACGGGGCTGGCTGCAGCAGAACGAGGCCGTCAGCCTCGCGCAGCAGATCTGCGAGGCCGTTCAGGAACTGCATCGGCTCGGCATCCTCCATCGCGATCTGACCCCGGCGAATATCATCGTCGCGGACGACGGCACCCATATCATCGACCTCGGCATAGCCCGTCCCCTGACCGACACGGCCAACCGGAACCGTGACACCACCGCTCTCGGCACCTACGGATTCGCCTCCCCCGAGCAATACGGCTTCGCGCCCACCGACGTCCGATCCGACATCTTCTCGCTCGGGCGCATCCTCGGATTCATGCTGACCGGCGTGTACCCGGACGACACCAGATACACGCCGCTGCTGTCCGACGACCTGCACGTGACCCCCAGGCTGCGCGCGATCGTCGAACGCGCCACGGCGTTCGAGCCCAGCGCGCGGTACCAGAACGTGGCGCAGTTCGCCCAGGCGCTCACCTCGCCGACCGATCCCGTGGATTCCTACGTTCCCGCCTACGCCGTCCAACGGCCCGTGGCGAACGGCAAACCACGTCCCCGCACCGTTATCGCCGTTGCGGTCGCCTGCGTGGCGGTCATCGCCATCGTGGCGGCGGCCGTGCTGATTCCGCGCTGGATCGCGGACGGCTCGGATGGAGGCGCGGCGAACGGAACGTCGCAGCACGCCGGATCCCGGCCCGACCCGTCAACGGACGATGATGGCGACGCCGCGGATCCCGGCGCCGACCCGTCCGTGCGGGATCCCGCGGGCGACGGGGCCGCACATGGCAATGCGGAATACGGCAACCCGCTCGAACTGGTGGAAACTGGCTGGTCGGCGGACGAATCCGGCTACGTCCACTACGCGTTCGGCCTGAGGAACACCAGCGACAGCCTGTGCGTGCGATCTCCCTCCATCGAGATCACCGGGCGGGGAGAGGACGGCACTGTGCTGTTCTCCGCCACCCAAGTGCTGATGTTTTCGTTCCCGGGTGAGACCACTTATTTCGGAGCTCAGGCCGGCAATGGCAACGGAATCATTCCCGCGACCGTCGACTTCACCGTTCTGGAACCCGAGGACTACAACTACGAGACTTCCAGTGAATCCGCATCTTTCAAGTCCGCCAATCTGCATGCTGCATCCGACGGATATGGCGGCGAGATCTTCTCGGGTGAGATATCCGTCGCGAAGGATTCGGCACGCGTGCGGGAGCAGTCGAGCCAATTGAACGTGTCGTTGGTATTGCGCGACGATGCGGGCGCCATCATCTACGGATTCGACACATACGTGGACTGGCCGCCGGAAGGCGGTTCGCGCCCGTTCTCGATGGACGTGTTCGACCCGCCGGCATACGACTCCTTCGAGGTGTACGCGCAGCCGTGGTGATGGCCATGGTTGCTCATCAGTACCCGTGCGCGTGCAGGTAGTCGTCGTCGAAGCCGAAGTAGTGGCCGATCTCGTGCAGCACGGTTTTGCGGATCTGCCCCACCAGCTGCGCCCGCGAGCCGCAGACCCGCTCATGCGGCCCCTTGAAGATCGTGATGATGTCCGGCAGAACGCCGCTGTAGCCGGTGGTGCGCTGCGGCAGCGGCACGCCCTGATACAGTCCCAGCAATTCGCCGTGCGGGTCGGCCATGGTGCCGCGCTCGCGGTCCGTCGGCTCGTCGGCCACGGTGATGGCGATGTTGTGCAGCACCGCCTTGAACCGCTCCGGTACGCCGTCCAGCGCTTCGGCGACCGCGGCGTCGAACTCGTCGTCGCTGATCCGCATGCCGGTCACCGTCCGTTCGGGTAGATCACGACCTTGCAGCTGGAACCCGAGCGCAGCGCGGCCAGCGCCTCGCCGAAATCGTCGATGTCGAAGCGGTCGGTGATCAGCCGGCGCAGGTCCACCACGCCGGCGGCCAGCATGCGAGCCGTCGTCTCGAAGGTGAAGTGGCCGATGAACGTGCCGTGGATCGTTACGCCCCGCATCGCCAGATCCGCCTGGTCGATGGTCTGCCGGCTGTGCGCGTTGAGCCCGAAGGCGATCACGTCGCCGCCCTTGCGCACGCAGTCCAGCGCCTGCGGCAGCAGACAGCCGACCACGTCGATCGCCGCGTCCACGCCGATGCCGTCGGTCGCGTTCCGGCAGGCGGCGACCGGATCGCTCCCCCGGTCGCACAGGATGTCCGCGCCCAACTCGCCGGCCATCGCCAACCGCTCCGCGGACAGGTCGCTGGCCACGATGTGCGCCGCGCCCGACGCCTTGAGCAACGCCACGAACATCAGCCCGATCGGCCCGCACCCCAGCACCGCATACGACTTGCCCGGCCGCAGGTCAAGCTTCTGCAGCGCACCCATCGCGCAGTTGACCGGCTCGGTCAGCGCCGCCGTGTCCACCGGGGTCCCCGCCGGCAGCCTGATCGCCTGCGACTGCGGCATGACCTGGTACTGGCACATGAACCCGTCGATGTCCTCGCCCATCGACCGCAGCGACGCGCACTCGTTGTACTGCCCTCCGTGGCACATCGTGCAATGACCGCACGGCAGGTTGTTGTCGCCCACCAGCATGTCACCGGGCTGGAACGCGTCCACGGCGTCGCCCACGGCCACTACTTCGGCCACCATCTCATGCCCGATGATCACGCCGGGCGTGGCGTGCGCGCCGGGCGGGTCGAGCAGGATCTGGTTGTCCGTGCCGCAGATGCCGCAGGCCAGCACCTTGACCAGCAGGTCGGTCGGGCCGGTCAGCCGTGGCGTCGGCACCTGCCTGACCGCCCACTGCCCGACCTTCTCGAACACCACCGCCTTCATCGTTGCCGGAATATCCATCGTCATGCTTGCTCCTTCGCCGTTGCTCGCACCATCTACTCTACGGGTATTCGGCACGTGGCGTGCGTCGGCGTGCGTCGGCGTGCGTCGGCGGGCACCGGCGGGCGCGGGCGCCTCACGGTGCGCCGATGCCGGTGCGGCCGGAGTAAAGTGGTGTTCAACCGATACGGATGTGAAAGGGGACATGCATGGTACCGGATCAGGATGCGGATCGCCGCGAAACACTGCTTCACTCGGCGTATGACGCCGCCACGGTGCGCGCTCTGGAACGCCCCCTGCTGGATGACGGCGTGCCGCTGATGCGCATGGCCGCGGGCGCGGTGGCCGAGATCGCGGCCCGCCTGCTCGACGACGAGGGCATCGACCTGTCCGAGGCGCGCGTCGTGGTGCTCGCCGGCGCCGGGGACAACGGCGGCGACGGCGTGTACGCGGCGGCCCGTCTGGCCGAGGCCGGTGCCTCCGTGACCGCGGTGGCGGTCGGCAGGTCGCTGCACGAGTCCGCGTTCGCCGCGATGGTGCGCGCCGGCGGCAAGGTACTGGTGCTGGATCCCCGCGCCCAGATTCCCGGCTGCGCGAGCGACTTCTCCGCAGGCGAGGCGGGCGAACGGTTCGAGACGGCGCTGTCGATCATCTCCCGCGCGCATGTGCTGATCGACGCGATGACCGGCATCGGCGTCGAAGGCGGACTGCGCGGCATCCCGGCGGCCATCGCCTCCTCGATGGGCCTGGACGGTGCGGTGCCGGAACGCCCCGCCGCACCGGAATACGAGCGTACACGCCGGTTCCCGATGGTGGTGGCCGTCGACGCCCCCTCCGGCGTGGGGGTCGACGACGGCGCGCTGCCCGGCGCATACATCCCGGCCGACGCGACCGTGACGTTCGGCGCGATGAAGCCTTGCGCGATGATGCCTCCCGCCTGCTACGTGCAGGGACGGCTGACATTGGTGGACTTTGGATTCGACGTGGACGACGCCGAACCCGCGGTGGAGATGGTCGATGACGAGACCGCCGGCGAGCTGGTCCGGCTGCCGCGACTGACCGATTCGAAGTACTCACGCGGCGTGGTCGGGCTGGTGACCGGTTCCGCCCGATACCCCGGCGCCGCGGTGCTCACCGTCAAGGGGGCCTCACGTGCGAATGTGGGCATGGTGCGGTATCTGGGCCCGCAGCGGGCGCAGGACATGGTGTTGGCCGCCCGCCCCGAAGCGGTGCTGGGCAAGGGGCATGTGCAGTCCTGGGTCGTCGGCTCCGGCGTGCCCGGTGCCGACGACGACCCGGACGGCGACGACATCCAGCGCGAGACGATCGGCCGTCTGCTGCGCCACTACGATGCCGGCGAGCCGGATGCGCCGAACGGTGTCGAGCCGGAAAACGACGCGTATGACATGCCGCCGATCGTGGTCGATGCGGGCGCGCTCGATCTGCTGCCTAACCGTGTGCCGCCGCAGGTGCTGATTACGCCGCACGCCGCCGAGCTGGCGCGACTGCTGCAACGCCTGGGCGAGGACGTCGACGTGGATGATGTGCTGGCCGAACCGTGGCGTTGTGCGCGGCGCGCGCACGCGCTGACCGGCGCGACGGTGCTGCTCAAGGGGGCTGTGACGATCCTGGTCGGTGAGGAGGACGGCGAGGAGCGGACCATATTGTCCGGCGCCGCGCCCGCATGGCTGTCGACCGCCGGCGCGGGCGACGTGCTGGCGGGCATGCTGGGCGCGCTGCTGGCCCAGAACGCCCCTGACACCCCCCATACCGACACCTCGACGGTTGAGATCGCCGCGGTCGGCGCATACCTGCACGGTCTCGCCGCCGAGCTCGCGGCTGATTCCGAACAGCGCGGCTGGTCGGCACCGGCGGTGTATGGGCAACATCACGCGGAGCCGGCGCCCACGCCCGGACACCCCATCATCGCCTCCGATATCGTGGCGGCCATCCCACGGGTGTTCGAGGAGGTTATCCAGTAGTCGCCGGTAGACTGGGCGGTATGAGCGAACAAACCCCTATCACCGATGTCGTCTTCGATTTCTGCGGCGTGCTGCTGGACTGGCAGACGCGCGCCTGTCTGGAGGGCGTCCTGCCGCAGGTGTTCGTGGACCGGATCTGCGCCGACGATGACCCCTGCGGGTTCTTCCACTATGAGGACCGGATGGACGCCGGCGAGGATTTTGCGGACATCTATCCCGATGTGGTTCGCGAGCACGGCAAGGAGGTAGCGCAGGTGTTCCGGTACTACATCGAGCACTACGGGGATGCGCTCCCCCGCATGCTGCCGGGGATGGAGCAGCTGCTGGGCGACCTGAACGCCGCCGGATACCGGGTGTGGGGGCTGACCAACTGGTCGCATGAGACGTTCCACATCGCGTTCGAGAAGTATCCGCAGCTGGAACGGCTGCTGCGCGGCACGGTGGTGTCCGGCGTGGAGAAGATGCACAAACCGAACGCCGACATCTACCGGCTGGCCGAGCGGCGATTCGGGTTGACGCCGGCCGGCACCGTGTTCTTCGACGACACCGCCAGGAACGTGGCTGGCGCGCAGGCCGTGGGCTGGCACGCCTTCCGGTTCTCCGACGCCGAACAGGCGCGTGCCGACCTGCATTCGTTGGGTTGCGCACTATGACGTTGCTGCAACTGAAGTACATCGTCAAGATTGTCGAATGCGGGTCCATGAACGAGGCCTCGCATGAGCTGTACGTCTCACAGCCCGCGCTGAGCGCGTCGGTGCGCGAGCTGGAGAAGGAGCTGGGCATCGAGATCTTCACCCGCTCCTCCCAGGGCATCGCGCTGACCGTGGACGGCGCCGAATTCCTGACCTACGCCCGCCAGGTGCTCGACCAGGCGGCGCTGCTCGAGGAACGGTACAAGAACGCCAAGCCGCGTAAGCAGCTGTGCTCGGTGGCCACGCAGCATTACATGTTCGCCGTGGAGGCGTTCGTGGAGATGATCAACGCCACGCAGTCGGACGAGTACGAGTTCACGATCCGCGAGACCCGCACCCGGGATATCATCAACCAGGTGGCGAACCTGCAGTCGGAGATCGGCATCCTGTACCTGTCGGAATTCAACCGTCAGGTCATCGGCAAGCTGCTGCGCGAGAAGCATCTGGAGTTCCACCCGCTGTTCCGCTCCGGACTGCAGGTGTTCATCTCGCGCGATAATCCGCTCGCCGGGCGGGACAGGGTGACGATGAAGGACCTGGAACCCTATCCGTTCATCCAGTTCGAGCAGGGCGAGGAGGGCAGCTTCTTCTTCGCTGAGGAGGCGGTCTGGCCGGAGAACTCCCCCAAGCAGATCAATGTGACCGACCGGGCCACGATCCTCAACTTCATCATCGGTCTGAACGGCTACACGGTGTGCACCGGCATCGACAACGGCGACCTCAACAACGAGAAGATTGTCACCGTGCCGCTGGACTCGGACGAGACGATGACGGTCGGCTGGATCTCCAACGAGCGTGCGCGCCTGTCCGCCGCGGCCGAGACCTATCTGGACCGGCTGCGCGAGGTCATCGCCAATCACGGCTACGAACCCATCGGATAACGCCTTCCCGGACCGGACGGGGCACGGTTGCCACTGTTATTGACACGTATATAACAGTGTGCTGACTGTTCTATCGGACTATAGAACAGTGGGCGATGGTCGTGCGTGCCTGATCACAGGCCGAAGTGTTCGCGCATGTCGGCCACGCGGCCCTTGGCGAGCGGGATGGTGGACTGCGCCGCGTCGGACAGGGTGAGGTTGTAGCTGTTGCGGGTGAACCGTTCCAGTTTGGCGACCTTCTGCACGTTGACGATATAGGAACGATGGCAGCGGAAGAAGCCGAACCGTTCCAGCATCGCCTCCAGCTCGTCGAGGGTCAGCGCGGTCTGGTACCGCTGGCCGCGCACCGATACGTAGTTCGCCCGGTTGATGCTTTCAATGAAGTCGACCTCGCGCGGATCGAACAGCAACGTCGTCGTGCCGCTTTTGCAGACGATCTTGACGACCTGCACCTCGTCGGGTTCCGCATCGTCCTGCTGTGGATCCTGCGCGGATTCGGGTATCGGACTCCCGCCGTCGGCGTCGCCGGTTTCCGTCTGCGCCGCGATGCACCGGTCGTCCTCCATCCACCACGCCGTGCCGGGCATCAGCAGCGCATCACGCAACGGCTGGCCCGTCGTGATGAACAACGTGCCGCGCTCGCTGGCTTCCGCGATCCATCGCAACGTCAATGAGCGCGCGGCCGAGCCAAGGTAGCCGAGCGGGTATTCGATGAAGCAGATCTCGGGATCGGCCAGGCTCATGCGGGCGAAGTTCACCATGGCCCGCTGCTCGTCGTCGAGCTTGCCGATGCGTTTCGACGCCACGGGCCGCAATCCGAAATGGTCGATCGCCGTCTCGGCGTCCGCCCTGGTGCCGGACAGCGCGCCGAAGAAGCGCAGGTATGAGCGCACGCTGTCACGGTCGAACCCGCGATCGGAGCGCAGGTAGAAGGCACAACGCCGGTTCTTGTACAGTCCGCGGACCGTGTCAAGCGCCCTCATCGTGACCGGCCGGCTGCATTCCACATGGATGTTCGACTCGCGCTCACCGTCGATCAGCGATTCCACGGAATCATAACTGTGCATCGTTCTCCTTGCACGTACCGGACAGAACCTGGATTCAGCCTAACAAACGGTTACGATGGAACAGGCGTGATCGGCACCGTAGGCAGGAGGAAACCGCATGACCGCACCACGAGCATTCCGGGCGCTGCTGCGGCATGACATCATGATGATGCTGCGTTCCGTGTATCTCATGTACCTGCTGTTGCCGCTGGCCGCCGGACTGCTGTTGCGGGCATGGCTCGCCGGCGGTGACGACGATCGGCTGGGCGTGGCATTCACGCTGCTGCTGACGGTGCTGTTCGCGATCGCGATGGCCGGGACGTTGCCGGGCCTGTATCTGCTGGTCGAGGAGCGCGAGCGCGGCAGTTGCCAGACGCTGGCGAGAACCGGGGTCTCCCCCGCGTCGATGATGTGGTCGAAGCTTGCCGCCGGTGTCGCCTGGAGCATGGCGTTGTCGGCGATTGCCCTGGCCGCGCTTTCCCCGTTCGACGCGACATGCACTGTGATGCTGTGGCTGTCGTGCCTGCCTGCCGTGGTTGCGATTGCCGCCGCGGCCACGGCGTTCGGCGGGGTGATTGCCGGCCAGTCGGACACCTCGACGCCTTCGCTGGTGATCGTGACTTTGCTGATGTTCGGCATGCTGGCGCCGATGGATCCCTCCCTGCGGATGGTGTCCGAATTCCTGCCGGCGAACCTCTATGTGGATACGGTTATGGCCATGGCCGCAGGCCGATCGCCGCTGATGGGGTGGCTGCCCGTTGCGGCGATCAGCCTGATATGGCTCATGGCCTCCCTGATGCTGTTCCGCTGGTCCCTGCGGCGGTTCCGCACCGCCGCGCGGTCAGTTGTCCCGGGCGAGTCGTCTGAACAGCAGCCCGAACGCCACGGTGCAGACGATGATCCAGACCGCGGTCACCGCAACCGGCGGTAACGCGTCCATGCTCAGCAGCCTGTCCTCGGCCAGCAGCTTGAACAGCTGATCCGTGCCGCCCGTCGGCAGGAACCGCGTCACGTTGGACACCTCCTCGCCGATCATCGAGAACATCGGCGCGATCGCCACCAGCAGCATCGGCACCGCGTACAGGCCCGACGTCATCTGGTCGCGGGACAGGAGCCCCAGCAGCGCGGAGACCAACATGATCGGTATCGCGCCGATGACGCCGATCGCCAGGAACGCCGGCAGCATGCGGGCCGGCGCGCCGATGATGAGGAAGCAGACGGCCTCGGTGATCGCGGTCAGCGCAAGCGTCACCGCGAGTTTGGCGGTAAGGATCTGTCCGGCGCCCACGTTCGCCAGCATCAGCGTGCGCAGCGTGTGCTTCTCCTTCTCCTCGGCCAGACCGTAGAGCAGCACCATCGACCCGACCATGGCGATGGTGAAGATGGCGGCCGTGGACATCAGGAACCCGTCGGTGAGCGTGCGGCCGGCCGACGTGTCCACCGCGTCGCCGCCGATGCGGCGCATCATGTACCGGTACAGCAGCATGAAGCCGATGGGCATGAGGCAGGAGACCAGCATGGTCGGGTTCTGCAGAACGTCGCGGGCGTCCTTGCCGCACAGGACGGCGATCTTGCGGGTGTTCGCGTTCATGTCAGAACTCCTTTCCTGTCAGTTCGAGGAAGACCTCCTCAAGGTTCGGTTCGTCGGAATGGATGGAGAGGATCTCCCCCGACCGCAGCAGGCCGTCTATCTGTTCGGCCGCCGCGGCGTCCTTCGTCGTTTCGATGGTACCGTGCGTGCGGGTCCGTATGGTGATGTGGTTGCGGGCGAACCGCAGTTTCAGCCGTTCCGGCTCGTCGCAGGCCACCAGATGGCCTTCGGCGAGGATGCCGATGCGGTCGCAGACGGCGTCCGCCTCGGCCATGTCGTGCGTGGTCAGGAACACCGTGGTGCCGGAGTCCTTCAGCTCGCCGAGCATGCGGTGCACCTCGGCCCGCGTGGCGGGGTCGAGCCCGCTGGTGGGTTCGTCGAGGAACAGCAGCTCGGGCGAATGGATCATCGCCGCCAGCAGGGCGGCTCGCTGGCGCATGCCCTTCGAACAGTTCTTGATCAGCGTCTTGGCGTCCTTGTCCAGCCGCATGCGGGCGAGCAGCGGTTGGACGCCGCGCTCCGGCACGCCGCGCAGGCGTGCGTAGAACCGTAGGTTGTCCGCGATGCTCAGCCGCTCGTACAGGGCGCTGGTGTCTGAGAGGATGCCGATGCGTTCGTAGTCGGATTCGCTCGCGCGTTCGATCGGACGGCCGAACAGCGTGATGCGTCCGGAATCCTTGATCAGCTGGCGGGTCAGCAGCTTGATGGTGGTGGTCTTGCCCGCGCCGGAGGGGCCGAGGAACCCGAACGTCTCGCCGCGCCGCACGGCGAAGGTGAGGTTGTGCAGCACCTGCTTGCTGCCGAATGACAGGCAGACGCCATCCATCGACATGATGGTCGTCATCGTATGCTCCTTTCGTGAGGCGATGCCACCATCCTGCGCCATCGGGGCGTTCCGCGCGGCGGAAATGCCTGACGGGAGGCGGTTTTCGGACGAATGGAGCATACGCGGGCACGAACGGAGCGAGGGCGACACGTGTCGCCGGCGCCGGGCCTGCGACGCCGCCGGACCGCGGACGGATCACAGTCCGGGGATCTGGCCGTAGACGTAGCGCGCGTCATCCACATCCGCCTGCGATGTGGCGTGGTCGCCGGGCGCCCCCGCAGTGACCAGGATGTAGGTCCTGCCGCCGAACCGAGTGGCGGTGGCCAGGCACAGGCCGGCCTCGGGCGTGTATCCGGTTTTGCCGGCCACGATCCACCCGCCGGCGACGAACGGCGTGCCCAGCTCCTCGAACACGGTGCTTTCGACGGTCAGATCCCCGTCGTGCAGGCTGGCGCTGGACATCGTATGCGACGGGGAACCTGCGATGGTGCGGAAGGTGCCGTTGCGCATCGCATGGGCGAACAGCGTGGCCATGTCCCGCGCCGTCGAGTAATGGTCGGCGTCATGCAGGCCGGTCGGGTTCGTGAAATGCGTGCCGGACATGCCGAGCGCGGCGGCGGTCCGGTTCATCAGCTCGACGAACGCCTCGACGTCGCCGGCCACATACCGTGCCAGCGCGATGGCGCAATCCGCCCCGGAAGGCAGCATCAGCCCGTACAGCATATCCTCCACCGTGGCGCTCTCCCCCGGCTGCAGGCCGGCCATCGAGGCGTTCTGCTCCCACAGCTCCGGGAACATGTCGGCCGGGGCCTCGACCACGTCGTCCAACGTCTCGGCGTGGTCGAGGACCACCACCGCGGTCATCACCTTGGTCAGCGAGGCGGGATACATGCGTGCGTCGGCGTCGCGCGATGCGATGGCCTCGCCGCTGTCGGCGTCGATGAGCATCGCGTACCGGCTGTTCAGCCCATCGAACGATACGGTCGGGCCGAACGGCGCGCCGCCGGTCGCATACAGCAACGCCGCCAGGCAGACGATGGCGGCGGCCATCACCACCGCGATCGTCGTCCGCCACGAATGCGACCGTCGACGCGGGACCGTCGGCACCGGCGCCGCATCGGCCCGTCGTGCGGGACGGCAGGCCGCCGTGCGGGGCATCGGGTGGTCATATCGTGATGCGCTCATCTCAAGCCTCTTTCCTCCAGGTGGTTGGTTCGCACCTCACGCTAGAGGAATCGCGCCTGCCGAGGGCCCCGGGATGATGAGCGTTCGATTAAGGAACGATGAAGGCCGCTGCTCTGCGGCTTCAGGCTGTGACGGGCAGCGTCACCGTGAACGTGGTGACGCCGTCGGCGCTGGAGGCCGCGATCGAGCCGCCGTGCGCCTCGGTGATCTGCCGGGCGATGGACAGGCCGAGGCCCGCGCCGCCGTCGGCGCTGCTGCGGGACGAGTCGAGACGGTAGAACTTGTCGAACAGCATGTCGAGCTTGCGCGCGGGGATGGTGCGGCCATGATCGCCGATCGCGATGCGGGCGGTCGCCTCGTCCGCCGTGCCCTCGACCGTGATGACGCTGCCGCGCTCGCTGTAGGCGATGGCGTTCTTCATCAGGTTGTTGAACACGCGGGCAAGTTTCTCCGCATCGGCCGTAATGGTCAGGGCGTCGGGCATATGCAGCTGCACGGTGTTGCCGTGCGCCTCAAGCTGCGGATGGAACTCCTCGACCATCTGCACCATGAGCAGGCTCACATCCACCGGGCCGACCTCCAACGGCACGTTCGACAGATTGAACCGGGTGATGTCGAAGAACTCGTCGACCAGCGCGTCCAGACGTTGGGCCTTATCCAGCGCGATATGCGTGTACCGGCGTCGTTGCTCCTCCGGCATGTCCCGCGCCTCGTCCAGCAGACTCAGATAGCCGACCACCGAGGTCATCGGCGTGCGGATGTCATGCGCGAGATACATGACCAGATCGTTCTTGCGCTGTTCAGCCATCCGCGCCTCGAACGCGCGGCGGTCCAGTCGCCGACGCACCTCGCCGAGCGCGACCGCCACATCATCCAGCTCGTCGGGCAGCTCCGACATGCGCCCGTCATCCGCCAGCAGCTGGGCGATCCCATCGGTCAGCGTCGAGAAGATCCTCACCACATACGGCCTGACGATGAGCAGGTAGCCGAGGGCGAACACCAGCACCGCCACCGCCGGTGCCAGATTGCGCATGCCCTGGATGATATATACCGCGGATTCCCAATCCACATACCACACGTCGGTCAGCCAGGTGGCGATCGCATCGGCGTTCCACATCAGTCGCAACAGCAGCACGGCCGCCAGACCCAGCCCCAGGGCGCCCAGCATGCGCAGGGCCAGGATGAAGGCGAACCGGCCGCCGGCACCCCGCCGTCTGCGATGCTCCGGCTTGGCGACATCCGGAATCGGCGCGCCCCCGCCCCGAACCGGCGGCACGGACGCGGAACCGGAATCGGGCCGCCGAGTCGGACGGTGCGTGCGATCGGTGCGGTACTGCCCGGCCGGGGCCTCAGCAGTCGTCGCCGAGCCGGTAGCCAACGCCCCAGACGGTGTGGATGAATCGCGGTCGATCAACCTGGTCTCCTATCTTGTCGCGCAGATGACGGACATGCACGCTGATGGCGTTGCTGGTCTTCAGATACGGTTCGCCATCCCACATCGCATGGAACAGCTCCTCGGCGCTCACCGCTTCTCCCAGATGCCGGAACAACGCCACCAGGATCGCGAACTCGCTGGGCGTCAGGCGCACACGCCGGCCGTCCACGCTCACGGCACGGGTGCGCGGATCCACCGCCAGCCCGCGGTATTCATAGCGTTCCTCCTCGCGGCGGGTGCTGCCGTCGGAACGGTCGTAATGCGTGTAGCGGCGCAGCTGGGCGTTGACGCGGGCGACGAGCTCCAGCGGGCGGAACGGCTTGGTCACGTAGTCGTCGGCGCCGAAGTTCAGTCCGGTGATCTTGTCGACCTCATCGTCGCGCGCCGTCAGCATGATGATCGGCCAGCGGTGGTTTTTGCGGATCTCGCGGCACAGATGGAAGCCGTTCATGTCGGGCAGCATGACGTCCAACACGGCCAGGTCGATGGCGATGTCGGGGTCGGCGACCGCTTCGAGCGCACCCGCCGCATCATAGCGGACCCGGGTCTGATAGCCCTCGGCCTCAAGGTAGACGGCGACCAGATCGGCGATCTCCTTCTCGTCGTCCACGATCAGCACGGTCCCCTTGCCGCCGTCACCGCTCACGGCACCCTCCTTGCACTCGTTGCTGGACTTCCGCCGAACCCTACCGAGTGTAGCGTACTGGGCGGGGATGGAGGCCGGCGGAGGGTGAAGAAAGGATTAAGGAATGGGCGCGGAGGCGCGACATTCGAACGAGAAAAGATCCAACCGAGCGTCAGCGGATGGCAATCAGCGTGCGGGAGCACCATGCTTGGAGAAGCGTATAGAGAGTCTCGCCCGCGATGTCATTGTTGTTGACGTTGGCCTTGCCGACGGACATGACGGCGTTGCTCGGCATGGCATGGCGGAGCAGCGTCCGCTCGTCCTCATCGGTGAGTTCCGTGAGCAGCTGCCGCTTGGTGGGAGCGAAGATTCCGGTTCGGACGGCGTGGACGATCTGCAGGGAGAAGAAGAACGCCTTCAAGAGTGACTTGAGAGCATCCGTCCGTGCCGTTTCATCGAGGTCGCGCGTGGTCAGATAGGTGTGGTTGACCATATGGTACAGGTTGGCGACGCTGACCCGGGCTCCCAGACGGATGTCATCCTCGTCATACTCCGGCAGCAGGGTGTGAAGATCGCCCAGCCAGACCTCGGTCCCATGCTCGAACTGATACAGCTCATACGCCGGCCAGGCCGCCAGCTCCGCCCGCCCGCAGGTGAAGCCGACCGCGCGCTCGCCATCGGGCAGTGAACGCATCGCCGCATGGAATGCGTCCAGATCATCGATCGTCATCTGGTCGAGCACCACCAACAGATCGATATCGCTATCCGCCGTAGCCTCGCCGCGCAGATAACTCCCCTGCAATCCCAGGCAAAGCAGGCGCTCGCCGAATGCTTCTTTCACTGCCGCCATCGCCGCCGGCTTCCATGTCTTCAGATCGATCATCGTCTTATCCTTCCGCCAGAACGCTCAGTATATGCGAAGACGCCGCTCGGCGCGACGACTTCAGCCGTTCGGCTTTCGTGCGGGCTACTGCATTGCTGTCAGAGTGTCGGACGGCTAACGCATCGGTCTCACGGGATGACGGATCACGGTCTTGAGATTCTCCGGTTTGCCGCGGCGAGGATCGCCGAGATAGATCTCATGATGGTGCCGCTGGGTGAAGTCGAGCTCATAGCCCTGGTCCGCCGCATAGGCGTCCATCTTGGCCACGGTGGCAGGCTCATCATCATAAGGACCACGGTGCAT
Organism: Bifidobacterium pullorum subsp. gallinarum; assembly: GCF_000741215.1. Lineage (GTDB taxonomy): Bacteria > Actinomycetota > Actinomycetes > Actinomycetales > Bifidobacteriaceae > Bifidobacterium > Bifidobacterium pullorum_B. Next base: position 110,647 of record NZ_JGYX01000001.1, on the reverse strand, counting down.
GGCCTGTACCACCGTCCCTTCGTCGAACTCGAACAGGAACGCGCAATCGGCGTCGGCCTCCGGGTGCTTGGCCGAGTATGCCTGCCGGGCCCACGCGAATGCCTCGCGGGTAACGAACTCCGGCAGCCGGATCATCGCGATCCAGTTGAACCGTGCCTTGTGCGTGTAATCGATGCCGTTGATGCCATCCATCCACCACAGCCCCTCCAAGGGCGGGACCACGTAGTCGAAATACCCATCGATCCGCTGTGAGGGATCCTTGGACTTCTTACTCATCTTGATGGTGTACGAGATGCCGTACAGCAATTGCACCGCGGTCTGATAGGCGCCGCCGGCCTCGTTGGGGTCGCCCACTCCCTCTACGGCGACGAAGTTCATTCGCGGCACGGTGATGATGGATGGCTGGGACGCGGGCTGATAGAGATCCCGATATTCCTTTTTGTAGTCGAACGCCATGGCGAAGCTCCCTCGATTCACTGTCGTGGCCTTCACCATACTGTGAACCGGCAGTCACGCGCAATCGAACATGCGAGTCGCGCAGTGCAGCGGACGTGTGCCGTCCAGTGCTCACATGACACAAGCCAGTATCAGCTCTGTGAGTCGCGTACGGATGGCGTCGGATACGGTGCCGCAATACTGGGCGTGACGGGCGTGCAGATCCAAGGATTTCAGCTGCTCAATCTGCACGAAACCGGTAATGGCCGATGTGCCGAGCAATGTTGTTGGCTCCTGCAGATCGACGTGTAGCGGATAGCCGTTGTCCGTGCTGGTGATGGGACAGACCATCGTCAAATTGCATATCCTGTTGAACGCGGCGTTACTGACCACAACGGCATATCGCCGTTTGATTTGCTCATGACCCGCAGCGGGATCGAAGTTAACACGGATGATATCGCCTTGCGCGAAGTGTGCGATCATGCCTCGCCTCCGACGGACGGGGCCGTCTGCCACTCTTCTCCTTGATATGTCCCGTTGTAGTCCGCAAACAGATCCTCCAATCGAGGCACCCGATAGGTCCCGATTTGCGTGGTTCTGACGGAGATCGGATGCAGCACGATTGTGCCGTCAACATATTCAGCATTGAGCATAGAGCCGGCATGGATGCCAGCTTGCTCGCGCAGCTCTTTGGGAATGCGTATGCCTTCGCTGTTTCCCCAGCGTTGCACAGTAACGTTGACCATGGTATCCACTCTTTCCGCAACCTGTATATCCATAAGTATATCCTTTCGCGAATGGTTTGCGGCCATCATGACAGCGACTATAAGAAAGCCGAAAAGTCAGCGCAACCGCCCTGAGGAATTTTGTGGATATGTGCATGAGATGATGCACATTTTGCACCATCTGAAAGCTCAATGGATGACGTCTGAATGCAAGTCGGCAAACAGAAAGGTGCCGGGGCCGTCTTTGGCCTCGGCACTTGAGAACTAAGGAACGGCGTCAGGCGCCGTACTGTGCCAGGTAGGCGTCGGCGGCGGCCGCGATCTCGTCGGTCACGTACGGCGTGCCGTCGGCGGTCATGATGGACCGGCCGGCCTCGAAGATCTCGCGCACGTTGGCGATCGCCATAACCGGGAAGCCGAACTCCGCCTCGACGGCCTTGACCGCGGACAGGTCGGAGTCCTTGGTCTTCTCCATGCGGTCCACCGAGAGCACCAAGCCGACGATCTGCACGTCAGCCTCGGCCTTGAGCTTGGGCACGACCTCGCGCACGGCGGTGCCGGCGGTCATCACGTCGTCGACGAGCAGCACCTTCATGCCGTCGGCCAGCTGCGTGCCGACCATCATGCCGCCGTCGCCGTGGTCCTTCTTCTCCTTGCGGTCGAACGTGTACCCGACCTGCATGCCATGGCCGCCGGTCAGCGCGATGGCGGTGGACACGGCCAGCGGGATGCCCTTGTACGCCGGGCCGAACACGGTGTCGATGTCGCCGGGCAGCGAACCCGCCTCGATCTCGGCGGCGATCTTCTCGGCGTAGAACTCGCCGAGCCGGGCGATCTTGCCGCCGTCGTTGAACGCGCCGGCGTTGATGAAGTACGGGGACTTGCGGCCGGACTTCAGCGTGAAGTCGCCGAACTTGAGCGCCTGCGATTCCAGCAGGAAGCGGGTGAACCGCAGATCGAGCGATTCGTCGGTCATAATGAGCTCCTTGGTATCAGGTCTCCCTCAGCGGGAGACGATTGTGTATGGGCAAACGGTATGCGGTCGCGCGCCGATCTGTTACCGCCAGGTCTGGCCGGCGGCGAGCTTGGCGGCGAGTTCGGGGCGCGAGTCGAGCAGGTCGTCGAGCTCGCGGGCCACGCGCATCGGCGCGGTCGGATCATAGAGCGCGGCGGCGCCCACCTCCACGGCGTTCGCGCCGGCGTACAGGAATTCGAGCGCCTTCTCGCCCGAGTCGATGCCGCCGATGCCGATGATCGGGATGTCCGGCAGGGCCTGGCGCACGCGCCACACGCAGCCGAGGGCGACCGGGAACACGCACGGTCCGGAGACACCGCCGGTGCGGTTGGCGATGATCGGCTCGCCGGTGCGGATGTCGATGCGCATGCCGACCAGCGTGTTGATCAGGCTCAGCGCGTCGGCGCCGGATTCCGCGGCCGCGCGGGCGATGGCCGCGATGTCGGTGACGTTCGGCGTGAGCTTGACGATCATCGGCTTGGAGGTGATCTTGCGCAGCCGTTCGATGAGCCGGGCGAGCCCCACCGGATCGGTGCCCACGCTCATGCCGCCGTGGCTGACGTTCGGGCAGCTGACGTTGATCTCCAGCATGTCGGCGGCCGAATCGGCGAGCTTGGCCACCACCTCGGCATAGTCGTCGTCGCTGTGGCCGGCCACGTTGGTGATGACCGTGGCGCCCATCTCCTTGAGCTTGGGCAGTTCATCGACCAGATAATGGTCCACGCCGGGGTTCTGCAGGCCGACCGCGTTGACCATGCCGCCCGGGCATTCCGCGGTGCGCGGACCGGGGTTGCCCTCCCACGGCACCGGCGAGACGCCCTTGGTGCAGATCGCGCCCATCTGGGCCACATCGTAGAACCAGCGGCAGGCGGCGAGCTGGAACGTGCCGGAGGCGGTGCCGACCGGGTTCTTCCATTCCACGCCGGCCACCACGGTCTTGTGCTTCCACTCGTGCGGCTCGTAGACGTTGATGTGCGAATCGTTCATCTGCTGCTCCGTGGTCGTTGTGGTCGTCGTCTCGTCCATCGTCACGCCTCCCATCCCAGCTGCTGTGCGGTGAACACCGGGCCGTCCGAACACACCTTCCTGCGGCCGTCCACCGTGTCGACCACGCAGACCACGCAGGTGCCGTACCCGCAGCCCATGCGCTGCTCCATGCTCGCCTGGCACTCGATGCCACGCCGCGACGCCCACAGCGCCACGGCCTTCATCATCGGCGTCGGCCCGCAGGTCAGGAACACGGTCTTCAGCCCGTCCTCGCGCGGCGCGGTCAGCTCGGCCTCCATGCGGTCGAGCAGCGTGACGACGTTGCCCTCGGTCTCGTCGATGCTGCGCGTGTCCACGTACCGGGAGACGAACTCGTCGGCGAAATGCGCGTCGCGATAGCCGAACACGGCAGTGACCGCACAGTCGTCGCGCTCCGCGAGTCGCTGCGCCGCGTAGATGAGCGGCGGCACGCCGAGACCGCCGCCGACGAGCACGTAGTGTGCCGGCTCCTTGACCTTGAAGGAGCCGCCGAGCGGTCCGAGCACGTCGATCGTGTCCCCGGCGCGCATCGTGGCGAATTCGGCGGTGCCGGTGCCCACGACGGCGAAGATCAGCGAGACCAGGTCGCCGCTGACCTCGCTGACGCCGAACGGGCGCGGCAGCAGCTTCATCGGGTCGTGCGAGAACAGGTTGACGAACTGCGCCGGCTTGGCGTGCGCGGCGATGTACGGGTCGCGGAACGTGAACCGTACGACGCCGGGCGTCAGTTCCGTCACTTCGGTGACCTCGACCGTGTGGCGGCCGGGGAAGTAGCCCGCGGCGGTCGCCTCGGCGACGGTCGGCAGGAACGTTGCGCTGGACACGGGGACTCCTTGTCTGTGTTGTCTTGTGTTTTTCCTTATGCTTGCGGGTGTCGGATGTTGGTTACGGCATGACGGCGCGCAGGTCGTCGCGCATGGCGATGGCGGCGTTGCGTGCGGCGTCGGCCACCAGGTCGAGCGCGGATTCGGCGCTCATCGTCTCGCTGTATGCGCCGGTCTTCCTCCAGGCGCCGATGATGCCGCGCGAGGAGTTGACGATCGCGCCGGAGCCGGCGTCGTCGAACATGCCGGCCACGTCGCGGGCGGTGCCGCCCTGCGCGCCGTACCCGGGCACGAGGAAGAACGTGTGCGGCATGCGTGCGCGCAGGGCGCGGCCCTCCTCGGGGTGCGTGGCGCCGACGACCGCGCCGACCCGCGAATAGCGGTGCTGCCCGACGGTGCCCTGGCCCCAACGCTCCACCAGATCGGCCACATGCTCGTAGACGCGGCAGCCGCCGGCCAGTTCGAGCTCCTGGATCTCGCTGCTGGAGGGGTTGGAGGTGCGCACGAGCGCGAAGATGTCCTTGTCGGCGGCGGTGGCGGCCTCGACGAACGGGGTGATGCCGTCGGTGCCGAGGTACGGGTTCACGGTCACCGCATCCTCATGCCACGGGTCGTACGGCCCGCTCTCCCCCGCGCCGAACGCCACGCCGCCCAAGTGCCCGGCGTAGGCGGCCGCGGTGGAGCCGATGTCGCCGCGCTTGATGTCGCCGATCACGTACAGGCCATGCGACTGCGCGTATTCGCAGGTCATCGTGTACGCGTCCACGCCGGCGGGGCCGAGTGCCTCGTACATGGCGATCTGCGGCTTGACGGCGGGCACGATGTCGGCGATCGCGTCGATGATCGCCCGGTTGTACTCGAAGTAGGCGACGGCGAGCTGCGCGGCCGGGCGGTCGGCGGCATCCTCCACCTCGTCGGCGATCTCGTCGGCGAAGCTGGCGACGACCTGCGCCGGCACCAGCGCCTCGGTCGGATCCAGGCCGACGACGCTGGGGTTCTGCGTGGCTGCGATGGCCTCGATAAGTCGATCCATGGCGGTTCCTTCCGGTTAGAGTCTGCTGAAGACGAGCTTCGAGGCGATGACGGTGGCCAGCGGCATGCCGGTTACCTGCCACCCGCCGAACGGGGTGTTGCGCGCCTTGGAATGGAACCGTTCCGGTTCCACGGTCCAGGGGCGGTCGGTGTCCAGGATCACCAGGTTCACCGATTCGGGGTGCTCCACGGCGCCCAGGTCCAGCGTGCGCTTGGTGGCGCAGGCGCTGGAGGTGTTGAGCAGGCCGGCCACGTCGGTGGGCGTATGGCCCATCAGATGCATCGGCGCGGTGGCCATCAGCTCGATGAGCCGCTGCTCGGAGATGATGCCGCCGTCCACCAGCACCTTGTGGCAGACGCCGTAGGCGCATTCCAGGCCGATGATGCCGTTGGGCGCGGCCTCCAACCCGGCGTTCTTCTCCTCCATCGTGTGGGGGGCGTGGTCGGTGGCGATCAGGTCCACGGTGCCGTCGGCGATGGCCGCGTGCACGGCCTGGCGGTCGGCGGCCGAGCGCAGCGGCGGGTTCATCTTGGCCAGCGGGCCGTACTCCAGGATCGCCTCGTCGGTCAGTGCGATGTAATGCGGCGCGGTCTCGCAGGTGATCGGCAGGCCTTCGGCCTTGGCCTTGCGGATCGCCTCGAACGAACCGGCGGTGCTGACGTGCTGGAAGTGCACGTGCGCGCCGGTGCGGCGGGCGGCCTCGATGTCGCGCGCCACGATCCGCAGCTCGGTGTCCTCCGGGATGCCGGGCAGCCCGAGCTGGCGGGAGACCGGCCCCTCGTTGATGAAGCCGGTGTCGTGGTGCTCGCAGTGCTCGATCAGGTACAGCCCCGCGTCCTTGATGCGGGTGAGCACCTCGTCCAGGATCGCGTCGGGCACGGCGGAACCGTCGTCGCTGACCGCGGTGACCGGATGCGCGAGCTGCGCGGCGTCCTTCTCGCCCGTGTGCCTGCCGGGCATGTACCAGGCGATGTCGGCCAGCTCGGTCGGCTCCTTGCCGGCGCGGCCCTTGGACGCGCACACGCACAGGTCGTAGGCCACCGGCAGCGTGACGCCGTGGTCGGCCTCGTAATGCTGCAGGAAGTCGATCACGCAGTCGTGCCCGGCGGTCAGCACCTCGTCGGTGCCGGGTTGCCCCGCCGCGACCTTCTCGCCGTCCATCGCGGGCACGGTGTTGGGCATGATAAGCACGTTCGTGTACCCGCCGGAGGCCGCGGCCGCACAGCCGGAGACCATCGTCTCCTTGGCGGTCTGGCCGGGGTCGCGGAAGTGGACGTGCGGATCGGCCAGACCCGGAGCGACGGTCAGACCGGTCGCGTCGATGTGCACGTCGCCGTCCGCGACCTGCGCGGCGGCGGGCGGGAACGGTCTGTCGGCGTCGGTGAGCAGGTCGGCGGCGGTGCCGGGGATGACCAGGTCGATGACCTCGCCGGTATCCCACACCTTGACGTCATGCAGGGTGATCATGCTGTCTCGCTTTCGGTTGGGTTCAGAGCTTGGCTTCCTCGTCGCAGTAGTCGCAGCGGTATTCCTGCCGCTCGGAGTGCGCAAGGTGGAACATCTGGTCGATGCCGCGCTCGGTGGTGGTCACGCAACGCGGGTTCACGCAGGTGATGACGTTGACGACGTGCTCGGGCAGGTGCGGCTGGACCTTCTCCACGATGCGGCCGCCGCGGACGATGTCGACGGTGGCCTGCCGCGCGACGAGCCCGAGCACGTCCAGGTCGATGCCCTCCACGTTCTCGATCTTGATGATGTCCTTGGTGCCGTAGCGCGGGCTGTCGGTGTTCATGATGAGCGCGAGCCGCGTCTTGGACGGGTCGATCTTCAGATACTGGAGCACCTTCAGCGCCGTGCCGGCGGGCACGTGGTCGATGATGATGCCGTCCTGGATGCTGGTGACCTCCATCAGGCCTGCACCTCCTTGGGTTCGAGCGGAACGTATCCGGGCAGTTCGTCGCCGATGACGGAGCTTTCGAGCGCCATACGCATCAGCATGCCGTTCTTGACCTGTTCGAAGTAGGCGGCGCGTGGGTCGTCATCCACCTCGACGGCGATCTCGTTGACGCGCGGCAGCGGGTGCAGCACCGCCATATGCGGCTGCGCCAGGCTCAGCTTGGCCTCGTCCAGGATGTACGTGTCGCGCAGGCGCAGGTAGTCGTCCTCGTTGAAGAAGCGCTCCTTCTGCACGCGCGTCATGTACAGCACGTCCAGGTCGCCGATCACCGAGACCAGGTCGCGCACCTCCACGTACGAGCAGGACGGCGTGGCGTTGATGCGGTCGATGACGTACTGCGGGGTCTTGAGCTCGTCCGGGCTGATCAGCACGAAGCGCACGTTGCCGAACCTGCACAGCGTCTCGATCAGCGAGTGCACGGTGCGTCCGAAGGTCAGGTCGCCGCACAGGCCGACGGTCAGGTCGGTGATGCGGCCGAAGCGCGACTGCAGGGTGGCCAGGTCGGCCAGGGTCTGCGTGGGGTGCATGTGGCCGCCGTCGCCCGCGTTGATGACGGGGACCGAGGCGGCGCGGGAGGCGACGAGCGCCGCGCCCTCCTTCGGGTGACGGATGGCGATGGCGTCGACGTAGTTGGACACGGTTTTGATGGTGTCGGCGATCGACTCGCCCTTGGTCACCGAGGCCAGCTGCGCGCCGGCGAAGCCGATGACCTTGCCGCCCAGGCGCAGCATGGCCGTCTCGAAGCTCAGGCGGGTGCGGGTGCTCGGCTCGTAGAACAGGGTGGCCAGCACACGGCCGTCGCAGGTGTGCGAGACCTCGCGGCGATGCGCGTCGATGTATGCGGCCTTGTGCAGGAGTTCGAGAATCTGGTGACGGGACAGATCGTCAAGCGTCACGACGCTCTTGCCAACGAATGGGGTTTCCGACGGTGGGACTTCAGTAGACAACGGCTCACCTTTCGTTTCGTCCAGGTGGCCACGTGTTGTGACCTATCCGACTATAGACCGGATTCGGGACGCTCCCGTTCACCGCGTGTTCACCTCGTCGGCCGTATCGTCCAGACCGTAGAACAGACGTTCCATGATGTCCCGGCAGCGGCGCATCGCGCCGAGCAGATCGTTCTCGAACACCTGTCCGCGGTGCGCGTCGTATCCGAGGTAGACGGCGATGCCGCCCAGCGAATACATGTCGTCGGGCAGGATGTCCGCCTGGTTGGCGCGGCCGTTCCACAGGTAGTTGCCGTTGCGCGCCGCCGTGCACAGCCGCCACGTGTCGCGCAGCTGCGCGGCGTCGCCGCCGTCGATCAGCCCCAGCCGTTCGAGTTCGGCCAGGGCGCCGAGCGTGGAGTTCACGCGCAGCCCCTCATGCTCCCCCGCATGTTCGAGCTGCAGCAGCTGCACGGTCCATTCCACGTCGGACAGCCCGCCCTTGCCGAGCTTCAAATGCCGTTCGCGCCGCACGCCGCGCGGCAGGCGTTCGGATTCCATGCGGGCCTTGAGCTTGCGGATCTCGGCGATCTGCGCCTGCGAGACCGGACAGTCCGGGTAGCGCAGCGGATCGGCCAGGTTCTTGAGGAAGTCCTCGCTCAGCGTGCGATCGCCCGCGGCGTGGCGGGCGCGCAGCAGCGCCTGATGCTCCCAGGTGCTGGCCCACGACCCGTAGTATTCCTTGCAGGAGGCGTAGGAGCGGACCAGCGGCCCGTTCTTGCCCTCCGGGCGCAGGTCCAGATCCAGCTCGATCCTCTGTTCCAACGACACCGGTCCCTGCAGGATCGCGCGCAGGTCGTCGGCCACCTTGCGGGCGAAGCGGTTGGCGGTCGCCTCGTCGGCCTCGCCGCTGGGCCGGTAGATGATCATCGCGTCCGCATCCGAGCTGAAGTTCACCTCCCGACCACCGTACCGGCCCATCGCGATCACCGCGATCGCGGCCGGCGGCTCGCTCAGGTCGAACGCCTTGAGCTGGTTGCCGATCGCCCAATCCACCGCCGCGTCGATGATCGCGTCATACACGTCGGTCATGCCGCCCAAGCTGGCGTCGTCGTCGATGACGCCGTTCATCCACGCCAGGCCGATGCGCTCGATCTCATGGCGGCGCAACGCGCGCACCGAATTGGCGAAATCGCGCATATCGTTGCGGTTGCGTTCCAGCGTGGCCCGGCATTGCGTGTCCAGGCTCTCGCGTGTGCGCGGCGCGAGCCGGTGGCTGTCGCCGAGCCAGGTGACCGATTCCACGGACTTGTTCAACGCGTCGCCCAGGAACCGGGAGTTGGACAGCACATGACACAGCCGCTGCGCCGCGGACGGCGAATCGCGCAGGAAGCCCAGGTATTCGCTCTCCTCGCCGAAATGCTCCTCCAGCTTGCGCCAGTTGAGCAGGCCCATATCCGGGTTCTGGCCCTCCCCCAGCCATTGTAGGGCGGCCGGCAGGATGATGCGGTTGATCTTGGCGGCCCGCGAGACGCCGTAGGTCAGGGCCTCCACATGGCGTTGCGCCGCGTCCGGATCCTCGAAGCCGATCGAGGCGAAGCGGTCGCGCATCGCGCTGTCGGACAGCCGTACCTCCTCATCATCCAATCGCGCGCTGATCGGCAGCATCGGCCGGTAGTAGATGTCCAGATGGAGCCGGCGCACCTCGCGGCGCGTCTCGTCGAATGCGGCGACGAGCTCCTCGGGGTGCATGCGGAAGGCGCGGGCGAGCCTGCGCAGCTCGCCGTTGCGGCTGAACTCGTCCACATTGGCCTCGCGCTTGCGCTCCAGCCCGCCGACGCTGGCGGCCCCCAGATCAGGGAACAGGTGGGTGCGTTTCAGGGCCCACATCTGCTGGCGGTGCTCCATCACGCGCTCGAAGCGGTAGTCCCAGGACAGGCGCACGGCCTGCTTGCGGGAGACGTAGCCGCCGTCGGAGAGCGCCTGCAGCGATTCGAGCGTGGACCGGGTGCGCAGCGACTCGTCGGTGCGCCCGTGCACCAGCTGGAGCATCTGCACGGTGAACTCCACATCGCGCAGCCCTCCGCGCCCAAGCTTGATCTCACGGTCCTTGAGCGGCGCGGGGATCAGATCCTCCACGCGCCGGCGCATCTGCTGGCAGTCGTTGACGAAATTGTCCCGCTGGGACGCCTTCCACACGAACGGGCGGGTCATGTCCATATACGCCTGTCCGAGCTCCGGGTCGCCCGCCGCCGGGCGGGCCTTGAGCAGCGCCTGGAACTCCCAGTTCTCCGCCCACTGCTCGTAGTAGGTCTGATGGGAATCCAGACGGCGCACCAGCGGGCCGTCCTTGCCTTCGGGCCGCAGACCGCCGTCGATCTGCCAGAGCGCCGGTTCGGTGACGCCCATGACTACGGCCTGGCAGACGCGCTGCAATGTGGTGGCCATCTTGGTGCCGATGCGGGTGAGCGTCATGCCGTCGGCGCCGTCGACCGGCTCGACCACGTAGATCAGGTCCACGTCGGAAACGTAGTTGAGCTCCTGCGCGCCCAGCTTGCCCATGCCGATGATGGCGAAGCGGCAACGCTCGCTGCCGGCCACCTCATGACGGGCTATGGCCAGTGCCCCTTCGAGCGCCGCGTCGGCCAGGTCCGCAAGCATACGGCTGATGCGCGGCTGCTCGCTGATCGGGTCGGCCGCGGTCATGTCCTCGGCCATGATGGTGGCCAGCTGCTTGTAGTATGCGGCGCGCAGCCCCGTGGTGGCCTGCGCCAGATCCAGCGTGGCGGTGGGGGCCGTTGCATCCGCGGGATCGGCTCCCACCGCGTTCAGGATATGCTCGCGGCGCCGGGCGCGGTCGAAGTCGCGGCTGCCGCAGCGGTCGACCGCCACGGCCTCCACCAGATCCGGACGGGCGCGCATCATCTTGCCCATAGCATCCGAGGCCCCGAGCACCGACATCAGGCGCGCGAACGACGATTCGTCGGGCAGCGTGTCGCCCAGCCACCCGTCACGGTCGGCCTGCGTGCCCACGATCTGAACCAGATTGGTCAGCGCCGTGTCCGGGTCGCAGGTGCGTTCCAGCATGCGCAGCGTCAACGTCAGCTGGTCCGCGGTCATGCCCCTGTCCGCCAGCTGGCGGAACGCCCCCCTGGCCTGGTCGAGGTCCTGCAGCCCCGCATGGATGAGTTCCCTGACGCTGATGGTGAGATCCTGCCGTGCTTCCATATCTCCAATGTACATGCCGCAGCGCCGTCCTGCGTGGCCCTGACCGCGCGGCGAACCGCTCAGAACAGTCCCTGGACGTTCTGCCAGATGCGGCGGGTCACGCCCGGATGGTTCATGGTGTACAGGTGGATGCCGTCCACGCCGCGGGCCACCAGGTCGGCGATCTGCTCGGAGGCGTAGATGATGCCTGCCTCCTTGAGCGTGTTCGGATCATCGCCCCAGCGGTCCAGGATGGTGGCCAGCCGTTCGGGCACCTTGGAGGAGCACATACCGGTCATGCGCCGGACCGACGCGGCGTTGGTCACCGGCATGATGCCGGCCTCGATCGGCACGTCGATGCCGGCGGCGCGCGCCTTGTCCAGGAACCTCAGGTAGTCGGCGTTGTCGTAGAACAGCTGGGAGATCAGATGGCTGGCGCCCGCGTCCACCTTGACCTTGAGCCAACTGATGTCCTCGTCCAGATCCCGGGATTGCGGATGGCATTCCGGGTAGCAGGCGCCGTACACGGTGATCTCCGGATGGGTCTGGCGGATGTAGCGGGTCAGGTCGCTGGCGTGCATGAACACGCCGGCCGGCTCGCGTTCGGGGTTGCGGTCGCCGCGCAACGCGAGCACGGCGGCGACCTTGGCCTGCGCGAACATGTCCAGCGCCTCGTCGGTCTGATCGCGGTCCAGATACTGGGCGGTCAGGTGGGCGACGGCGGGGATGCCGTATTCGGTGCGGATCGTGTTGGCGATGCGCGCGGTGATCGTACGGTCCGACTGCTTGCCGGTGCCGTAGGTCACCGAGATGAATGCGGGATCGACGCCGTGCAGGCCGTCGAGCGTATCGTAGATCGTGCCGATCGGCGCGGTGCGTTTGGGAGGGAACACCTCCAGGGAGAACAGCGGCTTGCTCATGGTGAACGACTCTCCTATGTCAGGGCCGGCATCCTCAAGGGATCACCGGCCCGAAACGGGATGGTGCGGTACGATATGCCGGTCAGCGGGCGGCCAGCCTGGCGCGGACGATGCGTGTGGCCTCCACCATGTTCTTCAGGCTCGGCCAGGTCTCCTCGTTGCCGCGGGTCTTCAGTCCGCAGTCGGGGTTGATCCACAGTTTGCCGGCATCCACCTTGGCCAGGATCTCGTCGATGCGCTCCTCGATCTCATCGACCGAGGGGATGCGCGGGGAGTGGATGTCGTAGACGCCCGGGCCGGTTTCGGTTTCGAAATGCGCGTCGTGGATGGCGTCCAGCACCACCAGGTCGCCGCGCGAGGCCTCGAAGGAAATCACGTCGGCGTCCATCGCGTCGATGTCGCGGATGATGTCGTTGAACTCCGAGTAGCACATGTGGGTGTGGATCTGCGTGGTCGGCTGCACGGCCGCATGCACGAGGCGGAACGCGGGGATCGCCCAATCCAGATACTTCTTGTGCCAGTCGGACTTGCGCAGCGGCAGCTTCTCGCGCAACGCGGCCTCGTCGATCTGGATGACGCGGATGCCGGCCCGCTCCAGGTCGAGCACCTCGTCGCGGATCGCCAACGCCAGCTGCCTGGTCTGCAGTTCGTTGGAGACGTCCTCTCGCGGCCACGACCAGTTGAGGATCGTCACCGGGCCGGTGAGCATGCCCTTGACCACATGGTTCGTGCGGCTCTGCGCGTACGAGCTCCAGGCCACGGTGATCGGTTCGCGGCGCGAGACGTCGCCCCAGACGATCGGGGGCTTGACGCAGCGGGTGCCGTAGGACTGCACCCAGGCGTTCCGGGTGAACAGGAACCCGTTGAGCCGCTGGCCGAAATACTCCACCATGTCGTTGCGCTCGAACTCGCCGTGCACGAGCACGTCGAGCCCGATCTGCTCCTGCCAGGCGATGACCTGATCGATCTGCGAGCGGATGAACGCATCGTAATCCTCGCGGCTCAACTCACCCTTGCGCAGGCGGGCACGCGCGGCGCGCACCTCGGCGGTCTGCGGGAACGAGCCGATGGTGGTCGTCGGCAGCAGCGGCAGGTGCAGGGCCTCACGCTGCAGCCGCTGGCGCTCGGCGCGGGCGGGCAGGCGGGTCGCGTCCTCGTCAGTCAGCGCGGCCAGACGGTCGGCCACGGCCCGGTCGGGCTCGACGCGCGTGCCATCGAACAGCGCCTGGTTCTCACGCAGGAGGTCGGAGGCCTTCTTCGCCTCCTCGTCGGCGTCGGACAGGTCGGCGACCGCACGCAGCTCGCCGAGCTTCTCCACCGCGAACGCGAAATGCCGGAGCACCTCATCGCCCAGACCGTCCTCACCGGCGGTGCTGAACGGCACATGCAGCAGCGAGCAGGCGGTGGCCACGGCCACATTCGGCGTGACCTGCCGCAGTGCGTCGACCAGCCCCAGGCTCGCCGCGTAGTCGTTGCGCCAGATGTTGCGGCCGTTGATGACGCCGGCGAACAGCGTGGTCGACTCCCCCACGCCGTAACGGCCGACGGCCTCCAGATTCTCGTCCCGGCCCTCGATCAGATCCAGTCCGATGCCGTCGAAGCCCAGCAGGCTCACGGTCTCGTACACGTCGGCGATATGGCCGAAATACGTGTTGAGCAGCACCTTGACGCCGCCGGTGCGGGCGGGCAGGATCTTGGCGTACAGCGTCTTGAACAGCTCGACGTCGCCGTCCTCCTTGTCCAGCACCAGATACGGCTCGTCGAACTGGACCCAAGTGGCGCCGAGCGCGGCGAAGCGGGTCAGGATCTCGGCGTAGACGGCGGCCACGGCGTTGACCAGACCCTTGTCGAGCTCCAGTGGCTCGGCCTTGGCGTTGCGCGCGAGCTTCAGGAACGTGTAGGGGCCCACGAGCACCGGCTTGGTGTGGATGCCGAGCGCCTTGGCCTCCTCGAACTCGTCGAACGGCTTGGTGCCGTTGAGATGGATGTCGGTGGCGCTGTCGATCTCCGGTACCAGGTAGTGGTAGTTGGTGGTGAACCACTTCTTCATCGGCAGGGCCGTCACGTCGCCCTTGGGCCCCTGATAGCCGCGGGCCATCGCGAACAGCGTGTCCTCGGGGTTCTCGAAGGCCAGACGGTCGTAGCGCTGCGGGATCACATTGAGTAGGATGGCGGTGTCCAGCACCTGATCGTAGTAGCTGAAGTCATTGCTCGGGATCAGATCGATGCCGGCCTCGGCCTGCAGCCGCCAATGGCGCTCGCGCAGCTCCTTGGCGGTGGCGCGCACCTGGTCCAGACCGTGCTTGCCTTTCCAATAACCCTCGATGGCCTTCTTCAATTCGCGGTCGCCGCCGATGCGGGGAAAGCCGGAAACCGAGGTGAGTGTGGACATGATGCCTCCTGACCGTTGACGATGGCGCTTGCGTGTCCGGGTCCCCGAATGTTCCCGGACCGTCGCGCGCGCCGGATGCGTTCGCTATCGTGTTGCGGTCAGCCTATCAGAGAAGTTCAGGATATAAGTCATCAGCTCGATTTGAGTGTCGTTATAAACCAGGTTTATAGCCTAGGTTCACTGCTCGTCTCGGCCCTCCACCCGGACTCTGATGCATCGTGACCGTGACACATGTCTCCAAAACGTTGGAATTTCAACGATTTTGAAGAATACGTTGTGCCCGGAATGTATCACAGTCACGAATCAGTCGAAGTCCTTGGGGGTGAGGACGGCCAGGAGCTGGCCGGTGCGGATCTGCCAACGCTCGAACGGCTCGTCGGAACCGAAGATCACCACGCCGGCGGTGGACAGGCCCAGATTGAGCAGGTCGAGCAGCGACGGATCGGAATCCGCGGAGGCCAGCCACTGACAGCTGATCGACACGGTCGGCTCATGCCCGAGCACCATCAGCACCCGATGCTTGCCCTTGGTCTGCGCGATCTCGTCGAACACGGCCTGCACGCCGTTGTCATACAGGCTCTGGCGGTAATCCACCGTGGGATGGTCGCCGAAGGTCTTGAGCATGCGCTCGCAGGTCTGCAGAGCGCGGGCCGCGCCCGAACAGGCGATGCGGTCCGGGACGAGTTTGAGCTCGGCCAATCCCTTGGCCACGGTCTTGGCCTGTTTGAGGCCCTTGTCGGTCAGGTTCCTGTCACGGTCGCTGGACTTGCCCAGGGATTCGGCCTTGGCGTGGCGCATCACGATGAGGATATGCCGGTATTCCTTGGCCGCCTTGGCCACTTTCTTGAGATTGACTCCCACTGCCCCGTCCTTCCATGGCCGGCGGGACGCCGACCTTCACCACTCACCATTCTTGCAGATTGCGCCACGCGACCCGCATCCGGACACGGCTTTTGCACAAACTACGTCGCCGGTGCGGCATGGCCACGCAATCGCTCAACTACATGAGCGCGCCGGCACCGCCCGTCACGCCGACGTCGGAACCGCCGACATCCGTCGCGTCCGCAGCGCCTTCCGTGTCCGGCAACGCGGCCACCTGCGCGTCGAGGTCGCGCAGCACCTTGCGCAGCTTGCGGTCGGAGATGTCGCGCAGCTCCAGCTCCTCCAGCTGCGCCGCGCGTTCCACGGCGGTCATCTCGTCGATGTCGCTGGTCGTGTCCTTGGCCGGGCGATCGCGCTTCTTCAACGCCTCGAACCCCTCTGCCATGGCGCGCGAGACCACCAGGAACCCTGTGTGCCCGATCATCTGATGGTCTGGACGCACGGCCAGCCCCTGCACCTTCCAGTTGCGTTCCAGCGTCTCCTGCACGTCCGGCTCGGTCCACACGCCGGTCTCGCGCAGGGCCTCGGCGAGCCGGCTCAGCTGGGTGGTGGTGGTGACGTAGCAGATCAGCACGCCGCCCGGGGCGATCACGCGGTACGCCTGTTCGAGTCGATTCCACGGGTCGAGCATATCGAGCATGATGCGGTCGAACGAGTGTTCGGGCAACGTGGCGGCCACCGAGTCGAAGTCGCCGGTCAGCAGGTTCCACCACTGCGGCCGGGACCCGTAGTACACGGTGGCGTTGGCCTCCGCCACGCGGGCGAACTCGCCGCGCATCTCGATGGTGGTCAGATGCCCGGTCTCCCCCACGGCGTCCAGCAGGTTTATGCTCATCGCGCCGGAGCCGGCGCCGGATTCGAGCACGGTCATACCGGAGCGAATGTCGCCGAGCTGGATGACCTGGGCGATGTCCTTCGGGTACATGATCTGCGCGCCGCGCGGCATGGAGAGCACGTAGTCGGCCAGGCGTGGGCGCATGACGGCGAACTGCCAGCCGCCGATGGCCCGTGCGCCCTTCCACGGCTTGCCGGCGTCGCGTTCGGGATGCTGCGCGTTGATCTGCGCCTCGCGTTTGGCGCTGACGGTGACGGTGACGCTGCCTTCGGGTCGTCCGATCACCTCATCGTGCAGGATTAGACCGTGTTCGGTCTGCGTGGTGCCGCCCGGCACCAGCTGGTCGGTGATCTTCTTGCCCCGGCGGTCGGTGAACTGCACCTTCTCACCCGCCTGCAGCGGCCCTCTGCGCATGCGCGTCCTTTCCTCGTGGCTGAATCCTCACCCGAGCATACCGATTGGGGCGGAATCGGCCCACATGCGCCGCATCCGGCGACGTTTCATGCGTGGTGAACATCGGAAACGTCCTGGAAGCTGCCTTCGTGCCCGGTCGACATGCATTCAGTATGGGAATCAGTGATTCAGTTGGAAACTGAACCGGGTATAAGCGGGCCCGGACACGCCTTCATGCGGCGTATCCGGGCCCGAATCGTTCAACGGTTTCCAACTGAAGACGGAAATCACCTACCGAAGGAGTCAGTCGTCCTCGATGTTGTCGCCGTTCGCGAACTGCGCCTGGTACAGGTTCGCGTAGGCGCCGCCCTTGGCGAGCAGCTCCTCGTGGCGGCCCTGCTCCACGATCGAGCCGTGGTTGACCACCAGGATCAGGTCGGCGTCGCGGATCGTGGACAGGCGGTGGGCGATCACGAAGCTCGTGCGTCCCTCGCGCAGATGGTTCATCGCCTGCTGGACCAGCACCTCGGTGCGGGTATCGACCGAGCTGGTGGCTTCGTCCAGGATCAGGATGTCCGGGTCGGAGAGGAACGCGCGGCAGATGGTCATCAGCTGACGCTCGCCCTGGCTCAGTTCGGCGGTTTCATCCTTGAGTTCGGTGTCATACCCGTCGGGCAGACGGCGCACGAACTCGTCCACATGGCAGGCCTTGGCGCCTTCGATCATCCGCTCCTCGCTGATGGTCTCGCCCTCGTGCAGGCCGTAGAGCAGGTTCTCGCGGATCGTGCCGTCGAACAGCCAGGTGTCCTGCAGAACCATGCCGAAATGCTGGCGCAGGTCGTGACGGGTGATGTCGCGCGTATCCACGCCGTCGATGGTGATCGAACCGCCCTGGATCTCGTAGAAGCGCATGAGCAGGTTGACCAGCGTGGTCTTGCCGGCGCCGGTCGGGCCGACGATGGCGATCGTCTGGCCGGGCTTGGCCTCCAGCGACAGGTCCTCGATCAGCGGCTCGGCCGGATCGTAGCTGAACTTGACGTGGTCGAAGCGCACCAGACCCTTGACGTCCTTGATGTCCTGGGTGTGCTCGCGTTCGGCCACCTCCTCGGGTTCGTCCAGGAACTCGAAGATGCGCTCGGCCGAAGCCAGGGAGCTCTGCAGGATGGTGGCCATCGAGCTCAACTGGCCGAGGGGCTGGGAGAGCTGGCGCGAATACTGGGAGAACGCCTGCAGGTCGCCCAGCGTCATCGTGCCGGAGAGCACCTTGAGTCCGCCGACGACCACCACGATCACGAAGTTCAGGTTGCCGAAGAACTGCGTGACCGGCATGTTGATGCCGGCGATCAACGTGGCCATGAACGAGCTATCATACAGCTCGCGGTTGCGGCGGTCGAACTCGTCGATCGTCTCGTCCTCCTGTCCGTAGGCGCGGATCACCATATGACCGGAGAACATTTCCTCCACCTGGCTGTTGACCTTGCCGGTGGCATCCCACTGCCGGATGTAGTACGGCTGCGACTTGCGGATGATGAAGTACGCGGCCGCCAGCAGGAACGGGATCACGATCAGCGAGATGAGCAGCAGCAGCGGCGAGATCGTGATCATCATGATCACGGTGCCGATGATCGAGAACAGGGCGAAGATGAACTCGCCCAGCACCTGCTGGAGCGACTGGCCGATGTTGTCGATGTCGTTGGTGGTGCGGCTCATCACCTCGCCGCGGGGCACGCGGTCGAAGTAGCTCAGCGGCAGGTGGTCGAGCTTGGCCTCGATCTGCTGGCGCATGCGGTAGACCGCGTTGGAGACCAGGCGGGTCAGTGTCCAGCCCTGAATCCAGCGCAGCGTGACGGTGCAGAGGAACACGCCGGCGGTGACCCCCAGGATCATCGCCACCTTGCCGAAGTCCACGCCCTGACCGGGGTGGATGTCCATCGAGGAGACCATGTCCACCATGCTGCCCTGGCCGTTGGCTTCAAGGGCCGCGATGGCCTGCTCCTTGGTGGTGCCGGCGGGCAGCATCTTGGAGATCACACCCTCGAACAGCACGTTCGTGGCCTGGCCCATGATCTTCGGCCCCAGCACCATGGTGGTGGTGGCCAGTCCGCAGGCGATGATGACGATCGCCACGCGCAGTTTGTCGGCCAGGATGTACTTCACCAGACGCTTGAGCGTGTGGCTGCGCGGCTTCGTGGTCGTCGGAGCCGTGGTTGCGTTGCCGCGTCCATGTCCGGGCATCAGTCCACCTCCTCGTTCTTCAGCTGCGAGTCCGCGATCTCGCGGTACGTCTCGCAGTCCCGCATCAGTTCCTCATGCCGGCCCATGCCGACGATCCTGCCGTTCTCCATCACCATGATCTGGTCGGCGTCCATCACCGTGGAGATGCGCTGCGCCACGATGATCACGGCCGTCTGCCGGGTGATCGGCTTCAGCGCGTCGCGCAGTGCGCGGTCGGTGGCGAAATCGAGCGCCGAGAACGAGTCGTCGAAGGTGAAGATCTTCGGGTCTCGCATGATGGCGCGTGCGATGCACAGACGCTGGCGCTGGCCGCCGGAGAAGTTCGTGCCGCCCTGGGCCACCGGCGCGTCCAGCCCCTCCGGGTTCTCCCGGATGAAGCCGTCCGACTGGGCGATTTCCAGAGCCTTCCACATCTTGGCCTCGTCGGCGTTGCGGTCGCCGAACTTCAGGTTGCTGGCCACGGTGCCAGTGAACAGCAGGGCCTTCTGCGGCACGGTGCCGAACAGCGCGGCCAGCTCGTGCGGGTCGTATTCGCGCACGTCGTGGCCGTCGACCAGGATCTGGCCCTCGGTCGCGTCGAACATGCGCTGGGCCAGGCGGATGATCGTGGACTTGCCCGAACCGGTCGAGCCGATGATCGCCAGGGTCTTGCCTGGTTCGAGCGTGAAGCTCACGTTGTCGAGCACCGGTTCCTCGGCGCCCGGGTAGCGGAAGGAGACGTGGCGGAACTCCACGACGCCCTTCGTGTCGGTCGGATGGTACGGATGCTCCGGCGCGGTGATCGACGAGGTCGTGTCGCACACCTCGTTGATGCGCTTGGCGGAGACCATCGCGCGTGGGATCATCACCGACATCATCGCGGCCATCATCAGGCTCATCAGGATCATCATCAGGTACTGGATGAACGCCTGCAGGCTGCCGATCTCCATGCCGCCGGCGTCGATGCGCTTGCCGCCGAACCACATGATCGAGATGTTCGACAGGTTCATGATGAACATCATCAGCGGCATCATCAGGCTCATCAGGCGGCCGACGCCGACCATGGTCTGGCGCAGCTGGGAGTTGCCCTTCTCGAAGCGTTCCGCCTCGGTGGCCTCACGGGTGAACGCGCGGATCACGCGCACGCCGGTGATCTGCTCGCGCACGATGCGGTTGAGGTTGTCGAGACGGTCCTGCAGCTGGCCGAACAGCGGGCGCATGCGGCCCATGAGCAGCATGGCCACGATGAAGATCACCGGGATGATGACCACCAGCAGCCAGGTGAGCGTGGCATCCTGCTTGATGGCCAAGATGATGCCGCCCAGGAACATGATCGGCGCCTGCAGGATGACGGCGAAGCCCTGGTAGAACATCATCTGCACCTGCAGCACGTCGTTGGTGGCGCGGGTGATCAGCGAGCCGGCGGAGAAACGTTCCACCTCCTGCAGCGAGAAGCCCTCCACCGCCTTGAAGTAGTCACGGCGGACCTCATAGCCCAGGCGCATCGCCAACCGGGACGAGAAGTACGTGGCCACGATGGCCGCGGCGACCTGCAACAGGCTGAAACCCAGCATGATCGCGCCGTAGCGGTAGATCTCCGAGCTGGAGCCCGAGGCGACGCCCTTGTTGATGATGTCGGCGTTCAGATTCGGCAGGTAGAGCGCCAGCAGCGCCTGCGCGATCTGGAAGACCATCAGCGCCAGCACCTGCCACTTATACGCTTTGAGATAGTGCGTCATGATGCGGAACATGCGTCATTCAACTCCTTTCCTTACGTCGTGTCGTCCAGTGAATCGAGACCAGACTACACACACGTAAGGAACTATCTTTCACCGTAAGCTAATCGGGTGCGGATACGCCCGACACGGAGATGAGGACGTTTGCGAGTCGTCAGTGCGCGAACGCGGACCAACGGCCGTTGGCGTGCGTCACGTCCAGCGGCAGGCCGAACACGGCCGTCAGCCGTTCCGAGGTGAACCCGTGTTCCAGGTCACCGGTGTACACGATGGTGCCGGGCGAGGGATTGTTGCCCGCCACGTTCGCCCTGTAGGCGTCGGCCTCGTCGCCGCTCATGCGGCCCATGACGGCCACATGGTCGAACCCGGTCGGAATCTCCTCCAGGCGGTGCGTGACCAGCAGCACGGTGCGGTCGGTGTCCTCGGCGCCGATGCGGCTCAACGCCCGCAACGCCAGCTCGCGTCCGCCCAAGTCCAGCCCCGTGGTCGGCTCGTCGAGAATCAGCAGATCCGGGTCGGCCATCAGCGCGCGGCAGATCAGCACGCGCGTGCGCTCCCCCTCCGAGAGCTTGAACATCTGCTTGCCCTCCAGGTAGGCGATGCCGAACTCCTCCATCAGCCCACGCGCCTTGGCGAAATCCTCCGCCGTGTACTCGTCGCGCCAGCGCCCCGTGGTGGCGGTCAGCGCGGTCACCACCGCGTCCAGCGGGTCCTCGTTCGGCGGGAACGCCCGGGCCAGTTCGGCCGAGCTCAATCCGATGCGGTTGCGGTAGGAGAACACATCCACCTTGCCCAGCCGGTTGCCCAGGATGTCCACGGTGCCCGAGGACGGGAATCCGCGCGTGCTCATCATCTGCACCAGACTGGATTTGCCGATGCCGTTGGGCCCGAACAGCACCCATTTCTCGCCCTTGCGGATCTCCAGGTTCACGTCCGCCAGGATCACGCGGCGCTGACGGCGGAACTCCACCTGCGAAAGCTTCAATGCAATCTCGTTATCGGTCATAGGTTCACTGTACGCCGGAGAATCGGGGGTTGCAGGCTGGCGGCCATCATGAGGACAAAAAGAGGTTCGCACTACCTCGGGGTTCGAATGCACCCTAGCTGAAAAGCCGCCAAAGTTTTTTCGAACCCCGAGGTAGTGCGAACCTCATCCGATCAACCGAGGATCTTCTTATAAACCTCGATGGTCGCGTCGGCGATCGACTCCCAGCTGAACTTGTCGCGGGCGCGCGCGTAGCCGGCCTCGCCCATCTTCTTGGCCAGCTCCGGGTCGCGCATGACCTTGTTGATCGCGTCGGCCATGTCGTGCACGAACTTGTCCGGGTTGGTGGGGGTGCCGGTGCCGTCGTGCAGCTGGTCGATCGGGACCAGATAGCCGGTCTCGCCGTCCACCACGACCTCCGGGATGCCGCCCGTGGCGCTGGCCACCACCGGCAGACCGCAGGCCATGGCCTCCAGGTTCACGATGCCCAGCGGCTCGTAGATCGACGGGCAGATGAACGCGTCGCAGCCGTGCTCAAGCGCGTTGAGCTCCGGCTTGGGGAGCATCTCCTCGATCCAGATGATGTTGCCGCGCTCCTCGTCCAGCTTGGCGAAGGCGGTCTTGACCTCCTCCATGATCTCCGGGGTGTCCGGGGCGCCCGCCGCAAGCACCACCTGGATGTCCTTGTCCACGAAGTGCAGCGCCTGCAGCAGATACGGCAGGCCCTTCTGGCGGGTGATGCGGCCGACGAACAGCAGGGTCGGCTTGCTGCGGTCGATATGGTAGCGGTCGAACACGCCCCAAGCCGGATCGTCGTCGGCCGGGGTGGCGAAGTCGTCCATCGTGATGCCGTTGTAGACCACGTGCACCTTGTCCGGATCGACGTTCGGGTAGGCGGCCAGGATGTCCTCCTTCATGCCGCCGGAGACTGCGATGATGCCGTCGGCGTGCTCATAGGCGTCCCTCTCGGCCCAGGAGCTCAGGTTGTAGCCGCCGCCGAGCTGCTCGCGCTTCCACGGGCGGAACGGCTCCAGGCTGTGCGCGGTGATGACCAGCGGGATCTCGTGCAGCTGCTGGGCCAGACGGCCGGCCAGGCAGGCGTACCAGGTGTGGGCGTGGATGATGTCGGCGTCGACGTCGTTGGCGATCTGCAGATCCACGCCGAACGTCTTGATCGCGCCGTTCGCGTCTTTGAGTGCGGCCGGGGTGTCATAGCCGACGACCGTCAGGCTGCCCTTGGGATCGCTGCCGGGGATGGCCGGCACATCGGCCTCCGTGCGCGGGCCGTCGAACGCGCGCACGGTCACGTCGATGCGTTCGGCCAGGACCTTGCTCAGCTCCTCGGCGTGCACGCCGGCGCCGCCATAGACCTTGGGCGGATACTCACGGGTCAGGATATCGACCTTCATTGGTCACCTCTCTGTAGAAATGGACTCTGCCACTGTCTACTGTATGACATCCGCACACAAAAAACGCACAACATACCGCCCATGTTGCGACAAGTTGTGCGCCGTTGTCGACAATCCGCGCGCCCATGCCGCAACACGCCCCGCACCGCATTTTAAGATTGCGGTGTTTACATGAGCGTATGGCTGAGGATTATGCAATCTACCGTCTGTATATCGACGGCGTACCGTTCGAGTTCCATTCCGCCGATTCCGCGACGAAGACGTACGCGGACCTGTGCGATGTCGTCGCCAAGGCCCATGCAGACCGTAAGACGCGGCATTTCTCGTTCTCGACCTCGTCGCACCCGACCAAAGGCCGCTCGATCGACGTGCTGGTGACCTCATCGACCCACGTCATGCTGGATGCGCCGCTGGGTTGGTGACGTGTAACGCCGATCGCCTCCGACGAGCGCGTGTGAGACGTTCGTCGGAGGCGATCTGAACGATGGAGGAACGGTTTCCGCCCGATCACACGGCGGTGCCGTTGGCGTCCAGATTCGGGTTGTGCTTCGAGTTTCCCGCGGTGAAGAACAGGCTGAGCACGCCGACCGCGAAGACCACGGCCACGCCGGCCACCAGCCAGATCGGCTTGGTCGGCAGCCACATGACCACCACGAACGCGATCGCCGCAATGACGATCAGCGCCCAGCTGAACACCCGGAACCACTGACGCACCGAATGCGGTGCCTTGACGAGCTTCGGATTGCGCAGCGCGATATCCGTATCGGCCGTCATCTCCGGCGTCTCGAACGAGGCGGTCGGCTTCCACTCGCCGTCCGTGCCCTCCTGCAGACGGATCGACTTCTGCTGCAGCGCGTATTCGTCGATCATCCCGGAACGGCCACGACCCCGGGTCTGGTCGTACTGCTGCGGGATGCCCCTGCGGTTACGCTTCTCCTGCGCACGGCGTTCTGCACGGTTCGGCATGCTCACTCCTTCATGATGCGAACGGATTCACTGCAAGCTACTGTACAACAGCAACCGCAGAAATCCGTCGCGCATTCCGGATAATTCAAGGCACGCGAGGCGACTCGGGGATTATGCCGATTCCGTGTACATGCGGTCCAGCGTGTTGGGGAACAGTCGTCCGAACACGTACCGACAGCCGGATATGGCGGCGATGAGAGCCACCAGGATCCCGACCCGCGCGACAACGGCATTGAGCAGACTGAATGCCTCGAATTCCGTCCATAACGGCAGAACGGCTACGATGCAGAAACACATAAACACCGCAAGCATCTGGGCGGTCTGGGAATCCTTCTCCGGATTGAGCATGAAGAATATCAGGCAAACGCCGATGCTGATGATGCATGCCATGAATTCAATGATGAAAGCATCGCATACCGTCATGACGGGTATATCAATATGCCGAGCGAACAGGATGCCCAGTGTTGCCATCATTGAAATTACGGCGGTCGTCATCGGGTATATCGAATTCGCCAGCACATACCGCATCACCGGGGTGTTGCTCAGCTTGAGGTCGACCAACATTCCTCTGGCGACATCCTGCTGCAGCACCAGGCACGCCCCAATCACAGCCGTGAGGTTCCCGACCGGCAACGCGAACTCCACAACGGCACGTCCCGCCAATGCGCCGGGGACCTGGTCCGACGACATCATCACGCCGGAGAGTACAAGCGGTACCAGTACGGCAAGCATCGCGTATACGCCGAAGATGAGCCTGCGGTACATGTGGGCAACGTAAAACACCAATGCTTTCATAGATCTTCCTTCCATTACCATGAGTCCGTCTGTTGCCCGCTTCTTGCAACACACGTATGCCGTTTGGGATACGTGTGTTTACTTGATGAACGCGGGTACGCCACGGTTCATCCCCGGCTCTCCGATGTCGTTTCGCCCGCGTGTTGTATGCCGAAGTCCACGCCCTCACGGTCACGCCCCAACGTCGCGATGCCGGTGAAGGTTTCGTAATCGGGCACGTCGACGAGCATGATGTCCTTGACGATATGCCGGTCGTCGAGGATGACGACCCGCTCCGCGGCCTTCCAGCAGTACTCCAGATCATGCGTGATGGTCAGGATCGTCCGTCCGGCGACGTGCAGCTGGCTGATGTAGTCGATGAATAGGTCGCGCGTGATCGGGTCGATGGAGTTGGTGGGCTCGTCCAGCATGATGACGTGCGGATCGAACAGCATGCCCGCCACCAGGCCAGCGCGCTTGCGCAGTCCGCTGGAGAGCTCCGACACCTTCTTGTCAAGATGCGGCCCGAGCTCGAACGCCCGGATCAACGGCTCATCGTCAAGGTCAGCCGGATTCACATTCCGTGACGTGGAATCGCCGTCGGCGAACAGCAGTGCGCGGAACCTGATGTTGTCGCGGAGCGTCATCGAATCGACGAGGTTGGCCCGTTCCGTCATCAGGAACACATCGCGCATCGACGGCACAAGCGCCTGGTTGATGACGCAGCGGCCGCTCCGAGGCCGCAGGAGTCCGACGATGAGGTTGAACAGCGTGGTCTTGCCCACGCCGTTGTAGCCCAACAGGGCCAGCGTCTGTCCTTGCGGCACCGTGAGGGAGACGTCCTCCAGCACGGTCTGGCGTTTTCTGTAGCCGAAGGTCACATGATCGACGGCGATGATCGTATCGGTGTTCATATACGGGTCCTTTCCCGATGATGACTGTTCATGGATTACATGATTGGCGGGGCAATCGTGCCGAGATCGCCCAACGTGGATGCGTATCGGCGTTGCAGCACGGTGAGCGACAGCAGGAACGCCCCCACCGCGCAGAGCAGAACGATCGCCAGGGAAATCAGCGCCGCAGTGACGAATGGTAGCGCCCATAGCACGATGCTGGCGAACATCGGAATCATCAGTATGCAGGCGGTGAGGAGGAACGCCGTGTTCGGCATCAGCAACCGCAGGAACATGGCGAGCTGCGTGTCCAGCGCGGTCCACGCCCAGTTCATCAAACAAGCCATGAGGAGCTGCGCCGCCACCATACCCGGTGCCGGCAAGGCGCCGCGGTCGGCATGCAGCGCCGCCAGCAACGATATGACGAGGAAGACCGTGGTCGCCGCCTCATACATCCACAGCTTCGTCAACAGATAGGTGCGGAATGACGTACCCGATTGCACGATGAGCTCGGGGACGCCTTCCAGATAGTCCTGCCAGGTGGTGTAGTCCACGGTAATGGCAAAGGACCATCCGAACGCCGGAACATCGATCATTGCATTGAACAGGGCGTTCCCTGCCTGAAGCGACAATGGGTGGATCACCAGAAGTACTGGAAAGATCAGCGAAACCCAACACATCCGATTCAACGAGGTGAATAAGCGGAATTCCTTGAATAGAAAAGCTTTCATTGCGGACTTTCGTGCGAGTGCGGCTATTCTGCAAATCGGAATAACCGCACGCAATGGCAGGAGCGGTGTTGGTTGCTTTATAGTCATGGTTGTGCCAGCGCCCGCGGAAAACGGCGGCGGAACACATGCTCGCACCATGCAGTGGCGCCCGCTGCCAAAGCTACGAGTCCCAGTGTCGTTACCAACCCGTTAATCGTTCCCAGCGACTGCAGCTCAGTCCATAGCGACAGCCACACGACCATGGCGGATATGAACACGCTCCCCATCGCCGCCGACTGCTCATCGAGGTTCGGCGAAAGCTGGTACCACAGCAGGCAGATGCTGATGACCAACACGTTGATGACCGCGCCCAACAAGACGATGTTCAGCACCAGAACGGGCGATATGACCGATTGACGTGCCGACAGAACCGCCACCCAGACCAAGGTGCTGACGACCACGCTTGACATGGGCAGCAGCGTTTGGGCCAGTACGTATTGGTACAGCGGCGTTTCCGATAATACGATCATAGAGAACACCCCATCATGCATATGCCGATGCATGATGGCGCATACCACGATTACCGTCAGGATGCCGGCAATGGGAATCGATGCACCGCCAACTACAGCAGGTACGTCCACATCGGATGCGGCCACACCGGAGACCAATCCTACTGTCGCCCACGGCAGGACGCTACCCAGCACCACCGTCAGCAACACCCCCACCGTGCAATACGTTCGAGCTACACAGAACATCAGTCCCCTCATCGTGCGCCATCCTTTACGCTTTGCCTGGCACATGGGGCAGTTCCGAAACTGCACCTATGCGTGTCACTGCTGTTTTCTGCAATTCCCGGATTCGCCGACGATCGCCTTCTCGTTCATGCTCATAAGAGCCTCCTTATGTTGTATGCCTTCCACTGTGGAAGACAAACAACACTGTGCTTCGTTATCTTCAGCGAAACCAGCCTTGTACCCCGTTTAGGGGACAAGACCGCCAATGATGGTCTCGCGTCCGATACCATGTGGAAGAGCGTACGAATACAGGATGTGTTTTGATGCTCCTATACATTGTCAAGGGTTTCGGTGTGTTGGTTTGGTTGGTTCGGGGTGGTGATGGTTTGGATCCAGAGGGTGGCGCGTCGTTCGAGTTCGGGTAGGTTGCGGGTGCCGCGTTCGATCTCGCTGATGCGGATGGAGTGGACGCCGAGGGCGTCGCTGACCTGTTGTTGGGTGATGCCGTGCGCGACGCGTAGCTCGCGAAGCCGTCGTCCGCGTTCGGCCGGTGGCTTGTTCAGGGGCGTCCGTCCCCGGCGGATGGAGATGAGGGCCCGGTAGGCCTCGCGGGCGATGAAGCGTTCCGGGCAGCGGATGATTCTGCATCTTGCCTTTGCCTTCCTTGGTCTTCCGATTCACGTAGTCGCGGGTGGGCTGGTGGTAGCGCATGCGGACGATGGCGATGTGGTGCAGGGCGGAGTTGCCCTGCCGGTTGCCGCCTTTGTTGAGCCGGTGCCGGTTGGACTTGCCGCTGGAGGCGGGGATGGGGCAGGCGCCGCAGAGCCTGGTCGGACGCGGCCTCGCTGCGGATGCGTTCGGGGTTGTCGCCGGCGACGATGGCCAGGGTCGCGGCGGTCACCGTGCTGGCGCAGTAGATGTCGAGCAGCGGGCGGGCGTTATCGCGTGCTCCTCCAGGATGAGTCTCATGCTCCTCTCCAGCAGGTCCGCCTGCTCCTTGAGGGCCTTCCATGCCTTGCCCGAGGCCTTCAGCGCAACGAGCATGCCCTGTTCCACCGTGTTCCCGCTGGGACGGCATGCGGCGAGCCTGCGCATCCTGGTCGGGGTGCGCAGCCCGCGGTAGCGTTCCCGGATGTGTTCCGGGGCGGTGGCCGGCAGGCCCTTCGCGGAGTTGGACAGCGCGGCCGTCGCCGTGACCGGCTGCGCCCGTTCCGCGTCCGGGGCGCGTAGCGCCTCGACCCATCCATCCGCGCTTTTCGGCACGCTGGTCCCGTCGCCCGCGAGCACGCTGCGGGCCGCGGCGAGGGCGTCGACGGGATCGGACTTGCCGTCCCTGCGTCGCACCGAGCGTTTGGGCCGGAGCACCTCGTGTACGTCGTACCCGGCCTTGACGAGTCGTCTGGCGGGCGCGGCCCCGTATGAGTTGGTGCCTTCCACCCCGACGCCCAGGCAGGCATCGGGATCGCCGATCATGGCGACCAGCCTCTCGTAGCCGGTCGGGTCGGCCGTGAACGTCTGCGTGGCCAACGGCCTGCCGTGCTCGTCGATCAGGGCGAGCGTATGCGTGTCGGAATGGGTGTCCACCCCCGCGTAGATCCTGGGATGCTCCATCCTTGTCCTCCATCCATATGTCTGCCGTTCCCGAGGCTTCCGGCGCAGACAGGACGTCGGCGCGGGCACGCTACCATGGTTCTTGCTAGGGTCCGGCGGAGCGGCCACGCTCCTATGAGGTCATGCCTCCATGGCCTTCGGGCCGGCGGACCGGGACGGGACAAACCGAAACAAGGACAGGACCTGGAAGGGTCCGCCGGTCAAATTGTGGGTCACCGCCCCGGCCGCCACTTTCCCATTATCACCGGTCAATCCAACCGGCATAACCATTATCAACGTCAAAATAGTTGCTCTGGTATGCGCATTCACAGTGGTTATGCGGCTAACTGTTGAGCGGCATCATGCAGAAGAACCGCCATTGCCCATCATTCACGCCGATGCGTATGGTTCCGCCGAGCGCCTTGATCTGTTCACCGTGCAAAGCCAATCCCCGCCCGGATTTGGGAGGGGCGACCCATTGCTCCGATGTTGCCGTTCCGTTGGTCTGTAGCAATGTGACCGCATCATCGGCGAATCGAAGATGTATGCGGTATGTCGAGCACTGTGGATCGCAATGCCGCTCGATGTTGGTATAGATCTCATGCAGCAGTTGGATGAACGCATAACCACGATCGTCCAACTGCCGGTTACATTCCCCCTGTATAAGGGTCTCCCCGTGGTACCCAAGCTCATGCAGTCTTCGGTCGCCGGATGACGCAGTAGCTCGAACGGCGACCAGCAACGTGAACCGTCCCGTTCCGTTCGCCGCCGAACCTCCACCGTGGACCATCTCGATGGCCTGATGAGTCTTATGCAACGCGTCAGTGGCGTACCCGACGATGTCTTCCATACCGCAACGTGCATAGTCATCAGGCCGTTCCCGCTTCATGCGTTCGGCGGTGATGAGGATTCTGGTCAGACTGCCTGATACCGCATCATGCAGCAATGTGGCCGCCATCAATTGCAGCTGCGCCTGTTCCATCTGATGCCGTATCTCCTGTTGGGCACGTTGCCTTTCCCGATACCAGATCGACACCCCAATCAGATAAACGCAGAACAATCCAATACCGAAGTTCATGATGCCGTTTGGTATGCCATATCCCATGATCTCCGGATATCGAATCGTGGCATATGTCACACTGGCCATGGTAATGCCGATTGTGGCGATGCATTCCGGGATTCGAGGGTGCCGGCCAAAGACCACCATCGCCAACAATAACGCCCAAGTCCCACTCGGCCCTGTGGCATCGAAACCGATGGACATGTCACCGATGACCCCGATAATCACTATCATCCACGCCGCCAAACGTCCCCGCCACGGCAGTAGCGCCAACGCGACACAAAGCAGCATCGCCCCCACGACACCCACCACCGTATGCGGCGGGTTCATGATCCATTCGGCGATCGCCACGACCAACGCAGCTGCCGACAGACACAGGATGACCTTGTCCGCTATCGACCATGCGGCCATATGCCGGCGAATGCCGTGAATGCCCCGAAGCACGGCCTCGTGTGTGCTATTGCCGCGGTTCCTCCTGCTCATACCTGACACCGCCACCACAGATCCACCAGCTCCGCGCGTGAGGACAGCCCCAGCCGTTTCTGCGCCCGGTCCAGATGGGTCTTGACCGACCCTGGCGTAATCTTTAGCCGCAGAGCGATGACGGCCGGTTTGTTCGCCTGCGCGTACAGCTCCACCACCTGCCGTACTCGCTCAGTGAGCAATGTCAGATTTGGCCCGTCCGCTACTCGCAGACGCTTGTGAGCGTACTGCGCCGACTCAAACAAGACGTTCCGCATGCCGCCGGTCATCGCCGGCAGAACACCACCGGCCGCCACCGCCGTGATCGCCTGGCACAGACCATTGAAATCGTCTTTGCCTACGATGCCCTGCGCGCCGGCGTCCGCCACCGTGGCCGCGTACTGGTTCAGCGAGAAGGCCGTCATCGCCAGAATAGGCAGCATGCCGTTCCTGGAACGTATCCGCCGGCACGCTTCGGTGCCCGGCATATCCTCCAAGCTCATGTCCAGGAGCAGGATGCCGACGCGGTTCAGCGGATCCAGCGCCCGCTCGATGGCCTCATGCCCCGAGTGGGCGACCCATCTGACACGAACCTGCGGCAGCTGCTGGCTGATGATCGCCGCGAGTCCCCTCAGCACGATCTCGTCATTATCGGCAATCGCCAAGTGAATAGCATTGTTCCCCACGTGCACTGACTATACAGTCAAAGCACGCGGGGAAACAACTTCATGGCGCGGAGGGAATGTTTCGTTCCCTACCGCGGCAGCGCCATCGGCCGGCGCGAGGCGGCGATCGGCGCGGGCAGTTCGGTGTCGCCGGTCAGGTAGCGATCCACGGCGGCGGCGCAGGAGCGGCCTTCGGCGATGGCCCAGACCACCAGGCTCTGTCCGCGGCCCGCGTCACCACAGGCGAAGACGCCGTCCTGCGACGTGGCGTACGAGTCGTCACGCGCCACGTTGCCGCGCCCGTCCAGTTCGACCGGCAACTGCTCAACAAGCG
This sequence comes from Bifidobacterium pullorum subsp. gallinarum, assembly GCF_000741215.1. GTDB lineage: Bacteria > Actinomycetota > Actinomycetes > Actinomycetales > Bifidobacteriaceae > Bifidobacterium > Bifidobacterium pullorum_B. Next base: position 79,545 of record NZ_JGYX01000001.1, on the reverse strand, counting down.
TCGTCGTGTCCGGATGCAGGAAGCCGACCGAAATCAGCACCAGGTCGGCGGGCAGCACGCGTTCGGTGCCCGGTTGGCGGGTGAACGGCCCGTCCTCCCCCGGCGCGACGTTGACGACCTTGAGCCCGGTCACGTGGCCGTGCTCGTCGGCCACGAATCCGGCGGCCGTGGCGGCATGCTCGACCGTCACCCTGGCCTGCTCCTCCTCGGAACCGATGAAGTTCACCGAATCCGTGTTGTACAGGTATTCGCCGCCCTCCTCCATCGAGCTGGTCCGCTGGTACAGGCGTGCGTAGGTGGGCCACGGCTGGTCGTCGGGGCGCTCCGTGGGCTCCTTGGGCATGATCTGCAGTACGGTCACGCTCCTGGCGCCCTGGCGGATGGCGGTGCCCAGGCAGTCGGAGCCGGTGTCGCCGCCGCCGATCACGATCACGTCCTTGCCTTCGGCGGTGATGTCATGGACCGGCGCCACGCCGTAGACGCGGCGGGTGGCGTCCGGCAGGTACTCCATCGCGAAATGGATGCCGTCGAGGTCCCGCCCGGGCAGGTTCATGTCGCGCGGCACGGTGGAGCCGATCGCCACCACTACCGCGTCATACCGCGAACGCAGCTCGTCCCAGGAGATGTCCTTGCCGACCTCCACGCCGGTGCGGAACCGCGTGCCTTCGGCCTCCATCTGCTCCACGCGGCGGTCGATCAGCCGCTTGTCGAGTTTGAAGTTGGGGATGCCGTAGCGCATCAGGCCGCCGATCGCGTCGTCGCGCTCGTAGACGACGACGGTGTGTCCGGCGCGGGTCAGCTGCTGGGCGCAGGCGAGTCCGGCCGGTCCGGAGCCGACGACGGCCACGGTCATGTCGGTCAGGCGGTGCGGCGGCATCGGTTTGACGTAGTCCAGCTGCCACGCCTGGTCGATGATCGTGCATTCGTCGTTCTTGATCATCGTCGCCGGCTGGTGGATGCCCAGCACGCACGCCGATTCGCATAAGGCCGGGCAGATGCGGCCGGTGACCTCGGGGAAGTTGTTGGTGGAGGACAGCCGGTGGTAGGCGTCCTCCCACTTGCCCTGATACACCAGGTCGTTGAACTCGGGGATGAGGTTGCCCAGCGGGCAGCCGGTCATGCAGAACGGGGTGCCGCAGTCCATGCAGCGGGACGCCTGTTCGCGCGTCCACGGCTGCAGGCCGGATTCGGCGTGCACGTCCATCCAGTCGCGGATGCGCTCCTCGACGGGGCGTTCAGCCGGTTCGCGGCGGGTACGTACTTTAAGGAATCCTCTGGGGTCCGCCATGTCAGCGCGCTCCTTCCATCACCTGCTCGTACACCTGTTCCCAGACGCCGGGCTCGTTGAAATCGATATGCTCGTCTTCGGCGCGGCGCATCGCCGCGGTCATCGCCACATACTGCCTGGGCACCACATGCGTGAACCGGGCGGCCGTCGCATCCCAGTCCTCCAGCAGCGCGGCGGCGAACGCCGAGCCGGTCTCCTCGGCGTGGCGCTTGACCAGGTCGCGCACCTTCTCGGATGTCGCCCCGTCCAGCGGTTCGAACAGCAGCGACCCGTGTGCGGCGGCCTCGGGGTTGACCTTGGACGTGTCCAGGTCGAGCACGAACGCGTCGCCGCCGGAGAAGCCGGCGCCGAAGTTGCGCCCGGTGGGTCCCAGCACCACCACGGTGCCGCCGGTCATGTACTCGCAGCCGTGGTCGCCCACGCCCTCGACGACGAACGTGGCGCCGCCGTTGCGCACCGCGAAGCGTTCGCCGGCCTTGCCGCCGACGAACATCTCGCCGGAGGTCGCGCCGAAACCGGTCACGTTGCCGGCGATCACGTTCCGGTGCGGGTCGAAGTTCACGCCCTCCTCGGGCCGGACGATCATGCGTCCACCGGACAGGCCCTTGCCGGCGTAGTCGTTGACCTCGCCGTAGACGCGCAGGGTCTCGCCGCGCGGGATGAACGCACCGATAGACTGGCCGCCGGAACCGTGCAGGGTCATATCAATTGTGTCGTCGGGCAGGCCTTCGGCGCCGTAGCGACGGGTGATCTCGTAGCCGACCATCGTGCCGAGCGTGCGGTTGACGTTGCGGATCGGCATCTCGATGCGCACGGGTTCGCGACGTTCCAGCGCGGGTTCGGCCAGGCGGATCAGCTCGTTGTCCAGCGCCTTGTCGAGCTCGTGGTTCTGTTCGATGGTCTTGTGCAGGATCGTGCCGGGGACCGGGCCGGGCTGCATCAGCACGTTTGTCAAGTCCACGCCGTCCGCCTTCCAGCGGCTGACCGCCTCATCCTGATCCAGGCACTCCACGTGGCCCACGGCCTCTTCAAGCGTGCGGAAGCCGAGCTGGGCCAGCAGCTCGCGCACCTCTTCGGCGACGAACATGAAGAAGTTGACCACATGCTCGGGCTTGCCGGTGAACCGGGCGCGCAGCTCCGGGTCCTGCGTGGCGATGCCTTGCGGGCAGGTGTTCTTCTGGCAGGCGCGCATCATCACGCAGCCCTCCACGATCAGCGCCGCGGTGGCGAAGCCGAACTCCTCGGCACCCAGTAGGGCGGCGATCATCACGTCGCGTCCGGTCTTGAGCTCGCCGTCGCACTGCACGGTCACGCGGGAGCGCAGCCCGTTGAGGATCAACGTCTGCTGGGTTTCGGACAGGCCGATCTCCCACGGGGTGCCGGCGTGCTTGATCGCGTTGAGCGGGGCCGCGCCGGTGCCGCCGTCATAGCCGGAGATCAGCACCACGTCGGCATGGCATTTGGCCACGCCGGCCGCAATCGTGCCGACGCCGAACTCGGAGACGAGCTTGACGTGGATGCGGGCCTTCGGGTTGGCCATCTTCGCGTCGTTGATCAGCTGCTTCAGGTCCTCGATCGAGTAGATGTCATGGTGCGGCGGCGGGGAGATCAGCTCCACGCCGGGCGTGGAATGCCGCACCTTGGCGATCCACGGCGGCACCTTGGCGCCGGGCAGGTGGCCGCCCTCGCCCGGCTTGGCGCCCTGGGCGAGCTTGATCTGCAGGTCGGTGGCGTGCACCAGGTAGTCGCTGGTCACGCCGAAGCGCGCGGAGGCGATCTGCTTAATGCGGCTGACGCGCAACGGGTCGTTGATCCGGTCGTCGGATTCGCCGCCTTCGCCGGAGTTGGAGCGCGCGCCGATCATGTTCATCGCGATGGCGAGCGTCTCGTGCGCTTCCTGCGAGATCGAGCCGTAGCTCATCGCGCCGGTGGAGAAGCGCTTGACGATCTCGCTGGCCGGCTCGACCTCGTCGATCGGGATCGGCTGGCGGGTCGGCTTGAACCGCATCAGGCCGCGCAGCGTCATCAGACGGTGCGACGTGCTGTTGATATGCGCCGAGTACCGCTTGAACATGCCGTAGTCGCCGCGCTGCGTGGACTGCTGGAGCAGGAAGATGGCCTCCGGGTCGTTCAGGTGGTTCTCTCCGGTGCGCCGCCACTTGTAGTCGCCGCCGGTGGGCAGCTCGTCATGCGCGGTGACGGTCCACTGGTTCGGATAGGCCACGCGGTGGCGGCGGGCCACCTCCTCGGCAATCTCGTCCAGTCCGATGCCGCCGACCTGCGAGGTGGTGCCGGTGAAATACCGGTCGATGACGGTCCGGTTCAGGCCGACCGCCTCGAACAGCTGGGCGCCGCGGTAGCTCATGATGGTGGAGACGCCCATCTTGCTCATGATCTTGAGCACGCCGATCGACAGGGCGTGCGTCACGTTCGTCACGGCCGTGGCCGCATCGACCGCGAGGTAGCCGCGGCGGGCCTGGTCCTCCACGGTTTCGAACGCCAGGTACGGGTTCACGCAGGCGGCGCCGTAGGCGATGAGCAGCGCGACGTGGTGGATCTCGCGCACGTCGCCGGCCTCCACGGCCAGCGAGACCTGGGTGCGCGTGTGCCGGCGCAGCAGGTGGTGTTGGACCGCGGAGGTGAGCAGCAGCGACGGGATCGGCGCCCACGTGTGGTCCGAGCCGCGGTCGGAGAGCACGATGAAGTTCGCGCCGTCGGCGATCGCCCGGTCGATGTCGACGAAGATCTCGTCGAGCCGCGATTCGAGTGCGGGGCCGCCGCCGGCGACCTGGTACAGGCCCTTGACGACGAACGGCCGGTAGTAGCCGTCGAGGATGGCGGCGCGGTCGAGCCGCTTGAGCTGCGCCATCTCCTCGGAGTTGATGACCGGCAGCGGGATCAGGATCTTCTTGGCGTGCAGTTCGGTGTCCTCCAGCAGGTTCGGCTCGGGGCCGATCGCCGATTCCAGACAGGTGACGATCCGTTCGCGCTCCCAGTCGAGCGGCGGGTTGGTGACCTGCGCGAACTTCTGCGTGAAGTAGTCGAACAGCATGCGGCTGCGGTCGGAGAGCACGGCCATCGGCGTATCGTTGCCCATCGAGCCGAGCGGCTCCTTGCCGGTGTCCGCCATGGGGTTGAGGATCAGCTTGATGTCCTCCTCGGTGTAGCCGAAGGCGCGCTGGCGGCGGAGCACCGATTCGTAGGAGTGGTTGACGTGTTCGCGGGCGGGCAGTTCGTTCATGTGCACGCTGTTGCCCTCCACCCACTGCCGGTACGGGTGCTGCGCGGCGAGCGCGTGCTTGATCTCGTCGTCGGGCACGATGCGGCCTTCGGCGGTGTCCACAAGGAACATCCGGCCCGGCTCCAGACGCCCCTTGGCGCTCACGTGTTCGGTGGGCACGTCGGGTAGCACGCCGGCTTCGGAGGCGAGCACGACTAGGCCGGTGTCGTCCAGCTGCCAGCGGCCCGGGCGGAAGCCGTTGCGGTCGAGCAGCGCGCCGACCTGCGTGCCGTCGGTGAAGATGATGTGCGCCGGACCGTCCCACGGTTCGATCAGCGTGTTGTTGTACTCGTAGAAGGCGCGCACGTCGGGGTCGAGCGTGTCGTCGTTCTCCCAGGCGGGCGGCAGCATCATCAGGATGGCGTGCGGCAGGCTGCGGCCGGCCAGGTGCAGCAGTTCCAGGCATTCGTCGAAGGTGCCGGAATCCGAGTAGCCGGGCGTGGCAATCGGCAGCAGCGGTTCGAACTCGCCGAGCAGTTCGGAGCTCAGACGTCCCTCGCGGGCCTGCAGCCAGTTGCGGTTGCCCTGGATGGTGTTGATCTCGCCGTTGTGGGCCAGCAGTCGGAAGGGCTGGGCCAGCGGCCAGCTGGGGAACGTGTTGGTGGAGAAGCGCGAGTGCACGATGGCCACGCGCGCCGCCATCCGCTCGTCGTTGAGGTCCGGGAAGAAGCCGGTCAGCTGCATGGTGGTCAGCATGCCCTTGTAGGTGATGGTCCGGCCGGACAGCGAGGCGAAGTACACGCCGACCTCGTGCTCCACGCGCTTGCGGATGCGGAACGCCTTGCGTTCCAGGTCCAGTCCGCCCAGGGAGCCGTCCGGGGAGGCGACGACCAACGTGACGAATGCGGGCATCGAGGCCAGCGCCTGCAATCCCAGCCCGTTCGGATCGGTGGGTACGGTACGCCAGGCGAGCGGTTCCAGCCCCTCCTCGCGCACGATGGCGGCGATGGCTTGCTGCTGGCGGCCGCATGCGGCGGTGTCCCGGTCCAGGAACGCGATGCCCGCCGCGTAATGGCCCGGTTCCGGCAGCGGCGCGTCGACCACGGCCCGCATGAACGCGTCGGGCATGCCCATCAGAATGCCCGCGCCGTCGCCGGTGTTCTCCTCGGCGCCCACCGCGCCGCGGTGGTCCAGGTTCCTCAGCACCTCGATGGCCTTGTCGATGACGCGCCGCTCCGGCCGACGGTTCATCGTGGCCACCATGCCGACGCCGCAGGCGTCGTGTTCCGCGGCGGGGTCGTAGAGCCCCTCCTTGCATCGGACGGTCAGATCTAGCGGAGCATGCAACGTCACTTGGATCACCTTTCTTGCGTTACGGACAGGATACGACCCGCAGGTCACAAATGTCCGCATAATGAGACATCCTGCGCCTTGCGGCACGGCCGTTCTCTCCCAATCCGGATTGACTGCGCTTGAGAGTACCGCCCGGATGTTACCACGCAACTTCAGTGTCCACATTTCGAATCACCGCGTCGCCCGGCGACTGTCTGGCGCAGACCATCCCGCGGCTACAGACCGCAGCAGTCGAACATGCGTTCGATGACGGCGTCGTTGAGCAGACGGCCGCGCAGCGTGGGTATGAGCCGGGAACCGCGGCGTTCGACCAATCCCTCACGTTCCAATGCCTCAACGCCCGCGTCGAGTGCCGCGGATGACGTCCCACCGATATCGAGGGACGTCCTGAGCGCCGTCAGGTCCAGTCCTTCACGCAGACGCAGGCCCAGCATGATCGTTTCCTCAAGGGCCTCCATCGGCGTGATGGATTCGCTGCCGGCCCATGGCACCTGTCCGGCGTTGACGCGTTCGCTCCACAGCCGCGGGTGGGCCAGATCCCAGGAACGGATGGCGCCATGGGCGTCGCAGTCCTGAGGGGACGATCCATGCGGCCGGGCGGAGCGTTCCGACTCGCTGCGACATGATGCAGGCTCGACGCGGTTGTAGTGCGAGTGGGCGCCCGGGCCGATGCCGGCCCAGTCGACGTTGCGCCAGTACCCCAGGTTGTGGCGGCTCTCATACCCTGGGCGGGCCCAGTTGGAGATCTCGTACCATTGCAGGCCGGCCGCGGAGAACAACTCGTCGGCGATCTCGTATTTGGCCGCCTCGTCGTCGTCATCCGGTTTCGGCAGCACGCCGGCGGCGATCTGCCGGCCCATCTTGGTCGTCGGCTCCACGGTCAGCGCGTACGCGGAGATGTGGTTCACACCCAGATCGATGGCCGTGCGCACCGACGTGCGCCAATCCTCCAGGCCCTCCCCCGGCGCGCCATAGATCAGGTCGACCGAACTGCGCAGGCCGGCCGCCCCGGCGGCGCGTACGCCGGCCTCCACGTTGGCCGGCGTATGGGTGCGGTCCAGCGTCCTCAGCACATGCGGCACGGCCGACTGCATGCCGAACGAGACGCGGGTGAAGCCGCCGTCGGCCAGCGCGCGGATGGTCGCCGCATCCACCGTGTCCGGATTCGCCTCCGTCGTGATCTCGGCGCCGTCCTCGACGCCCCAGAGCTCGCGGATGGCGTTCAGGATCGCGATCAGGTCGTCGGCAGGCAGGATTGTGGGCGTGCCGCCGCCGAAGAACACGGTCGAGGCCGGCGGTTCGGCGATGCCGTGACGCTCCTGCCAGTCGCGGACCAGCCGCATCTCGCGGATCGTCATCGCGGCGTAGTTGCCGCGCGACGCACCGCCGCCCAGGTCGACGGCCGTGTACGTGTTGAAATCACAGTATCCACAGCGCCGCAGGCAGAACGGCACATGAACGTAGACCTCGAACATGACTCACACCTCCACGCGGCGCTGCCGTCGCGGCCTTGGCGGTCGCTCCCCTCGCCTACAGGCAATCCACCGGATTGCCTGCTTCACGGCTCGGCGCCGCAGGCAAAACGGCACATGGACGTAAACCTCGAACGCCATCAGCCTTCGGACTTCTGCGCGGCGCGGATCTTGTCCTTGGTGTCGCGGTCGTTCGCGCCCTCGCCGGTGGAGAGGGCGGCGATGAACGCCTCCTGCGGCACCTCCACATGGCCGAGCATCTTCATGCGCTTCTTGCCGGCCTTCTGCTTCTCCAGCAGCTTGCGCTTACGGGTGATGTCGCCGCCGTAGCACTTGGCGAGCACATCCTTGCGCAGCGCGCGGATGGTCTCTCGGGCGATGATGCGCGAGCCGATCGCGGCCTGGATCGGGATCTCGAACTGCTGGCGCGGGATCAGCTCGCGCAGCTTCTTGGTCATCATCACGCCGTAGCTGTACGCCTTGTCACGGTGCACGATGGCGCTGAACGCGTCCACCTTCTCGCCCTGGATCAGGATGTCCACCTTCACCAGGTCGGCGCTCTGCTCGCCGTCCTCATGGTAGTCCAGCGAGGCGTAGCCCTTGGTGCGCGACTTCAGCTGGTCGAAGAAGTCGAACACGATCTCGGCCAGCGGCATGCGGTAGTGCATCTCCACGCGGTCGGCGCTGATGTACTCCATCGTGCCCATCTGGCCGCGATGGTCCTGGCACAGGTCCATCACCGCGCCGATGAACTCCTTCGGCGTGATGATGTCGGCGGCCACCATCGGCTCGACGATCCTCTTGATCTTGCCGTCGGGGAACTCGCTCGGATTGGTGACGTGGTGGACCGTGTTGTCCTCCGCGGTCACCTCGTACGGTACGTTCGGCGCGGTGGAGATCAGGTCGAGTCCGAATTCGCGTTCCAAGCGCTCGGAGACGATCTCCATGTGCAGCAGGCCCAGGAAGCCGCAGCGGAAGCCGAAGCCCAACGCCACCGAGGTCTCCGGCTCGTAGATCAGCGCCGCGTCGTTGAGCTTGAGCTTGTCGAGCGCGTCGCGCAGCTCCGGATACTGGGCGTTGTCGATCGGGAACAGGCCGGCGTACACCATCGGCTGCGGGTCGCGGTAGCCGGGCAGCGGCTCGGTGGCGCCCTTGGCCGCGGTGGTAATCGTGTCGCCGACCTTGGACTGGCTCACGTCCTTCGCGCCGGTGATCACGTAGCCGACCTCGCCGGCACCCAGCGCCTTGGTCGGGGTCATATCCGGGCTGATCACGCCGATCTCGATCGGGTCGTGGGTCATGCCGATGCCCATCATGTGCAGCTTCTCGCGGCTGCGCAGCTCGCCGTCGACCATGCGGATGTAGGTCACGATGCCACGGTACGAGTCGTACACCGAATCGAAGATCAGCGCGCGGGCCGGGGCGTCCGGATCGCCCTTGGGGGCGGGCACGTCCATCACGATCTGGTCGAGCAGGTCGGTCACGCCCTCGCCGGTTTTGCCGGAGACCCGCAGCACGTCCGACGGCTCGCAGCCGATCAGACCGGCGATCTCCTCGGCGTGCTTGTCCGGCTCGGCGCTGGGCAGGTCGATCTTGTTGAGCACGGGGATGATGGCCAGATTGTGGTCGATGGCCATGTACAGGTTCGAGAGGGTCTGCGCCTCGATACCCTGCGTGGCGTCGACGAGCAGCACCGCGCCCTCGCAGGCGGCCAGCGCGCGGGAGACCTCGTAGGTGAAGTCCACATGGCCCGGGGTATCGATCATGCCGAGTGTGTATTCGGTGCCGTCGAAGGTCCACGGTACGCGCACGGCCTGGGATTTGATGGTGATGCCGCGTTCCTGTTCGATGTCCATGCGGTCGAGGAAGCGGTCGCGCATCTCACGCTCGGGCACGATGCCGCTCAGCTGCAGGATGCGGTCCGCCACGGTCGACTTGCCGTGGTCGATATGCGCGATGATGCAGAAGTTGCGGATCAGCGACTGATCGGTGAAACCCGGCTGGTTATGCTGCGTAGCCACCAAAAAGGCCTCCTCAATGGCAGGGGATGGAAGACTCATATCATCCTAGCAACTTCCCCGCCGAGCGTGGACCGCACGCCATGGCATGTCCCGCGCGTTCGGATCGGGACGGCACAGAATCCGTTCCATGCCATATGATTGAGGTCGAATCACGCAACACACCGCGAATCGCGCAGTTCGGACACCTCGTTTTTCCACCGGACATGCTATCATCATGGTTTTGTATGTCCTTACCGTATAAACGTCGTTTGGAGTAGATAGTGGCAAACATCAAGTCGCAGAAGAAGCGCGTGCTGACCAACGAGAAGGCGCACAAGCGCAACGTGGCCGTCAAGTCCAGCCTGAAGACCGCGATCCGCGCCACCCGCGAGGCCATCGCCGCCGGGGACAAGGCCGCCGCCGAGGCCGCCTACAAGGTCGCCGCCCAGAAGCTCGACAAGGCTGCTGGCGCCGGCGTGATCCACAAGAACCAGGCCGCGAACCGCAAGTCCGGCCTCGCTGTGGCCATCAACGCCCTGTGAGCCTGACCATATAGGTCATCGCTTGAGTCCCGCATCTCGCAAGAGGTGCGGGACTTTCTTGTATCGGCCATCGGATCCCGCATTCGCAACACACCGTCGAGACGCGTGATCAGCGTCTGCCGCCGGGCAGATACGTGTGGTGCCGTTCCACCGCACCCGGCAGCATCAGATTGAATTTCACGGACAGCAGCCGCATCGCCACCACCAAAACGACGACGCACACGTCGATGACGATCTCGGCGGTCTGGTTGATGACGCCCGCCTGCACACCCTTGCAGACGAACACCGTGGCCACGCATCCCACCGCCGAGGGCACGGCGTACCAGTGCTTGTCGCGGATGACCACGGGCACCTCGTTGATGAGCATGTCTCGGATCAGCCCGCCGGCCAGCGCGGTGAACATGCCCATGAACACCGCGGTCATGCCCGACGTGCCGTACAGCATGGCCTTCTCGGTGCCGTTGACGGCGAACATGCCGACCGCGATCGCATCAAAAGCGGTCATCGACCATTTGAGCTTGTCGACCTCGGGGTGGATCACGGCCACCAGAACCCCGGATGCCAGCGCGGTGAACACGAAACCGCGGTCGGAGATGCCGACGGGAGGGACGGCGCCGAGCATCACGTCACGGATGATGCCTCCACCCAACGCGGTCAGCCATGCGGTGATGAGGATGGCGAACAGATCATACCCCTTGCGGATGGCGGACAGTCCCCCGACCATGCCGCAGCAGAGGATGGCGATGTACTCGATGATCAGAAAGAACGTATTGCTCTCCAGCGCCACCTGCGTTCCCTGCATCGTCGTCCTTCCGATCCTCTCCCAAACAGGCACCATGCTCCGTACCGAGCTTACCCAGTTCCCGCACGGGATGTGGCGGCGTGTTGCGCGGCGGCGCGCAGACGCACGATGCGCCCCAGCCGTTGATAGGCCGGGGCGCATCGTGTCGGTTTCGGGTGCGGGTCAGCAGACCTTCCACATCCAGTTGTGCGGATCCTCGATCTCGCCGAGCTGGATGCCGAGCAGCGTGTTGCGCAGGTCCATCGTCAGCTCGCCGGGTTCGCCGCCGGCCACGGTCACGTCGAACTTCTCGGACTTGAAGCGGCCGATCGGTGCGATGATGGCGGCGGTGCCGCAGGCGAACACCTCGGTGACCTCGCCGGACTTGATGTCCTCCAGCAGGTCGTCGAGCTTGATCATCGTCTCCACCACGTCATGGCCCTTGTCCTGCGCCAGCTGGATGAGCGAGCGGCGGGTCACGCCCGGCAGGATGTTGCCGGTCAGGCTCGGCGTCTCGATGTGGCCGTCCTTGTGGACGATCATCATGTTCATGCCGCCCAGCTCCTCCAGATAGGTCTTGGTGGCGGCGTCCACGAAGCACACCTGCTCGCAGCCGTTCTCGATGCCCTTGTACTCGCCGATCAGCGAGGCGGCGTAGTTGCCGCCGCACTTGGCGAAGCCGGTGCCGCCGGGACCGGTGCGGAACCACTTGTCCTCCACCCAGATGCTCACCGGGCGGCTCTCGCCCTGGAAGTACGGGCCGGACGGGCTGGCGATCACGCAGTAGTCGACCTCCTGCGCGGCGCGCACGCCCAGGAACGGCTCGGACGCGAACATGAACGGACGCAGGTAGAGCGTGTATTCGCGGCGGGAGGGCACCCAGGCCGCATCGCGCTTGACCAGCGCGGCGCACGAGCCGATGAAATCGTCGACCGGCAGCTCCGGCAGGTACAGACGCTTGGCCGAGTTCTGGAAGCGTTCGGCGTTCGCATCCGGGCGGAACATCCAAATCGAGCCGTCGGCGTGCTTGTAGGCCTTCAGGCCCTCGAAGATCTCCTGCGCATAGTGCAGCACCGAAGCGCCCGGATCGAGCTTGAGCGGCGCATACGGCTCGATGCGGCGGTCGTTCCACCCCTCGCCCTTGGTCCAGGAGATGTGGGCCATGTTGTCGGAGAAAATCTGTCCGAATGCCGGCTTGTCGATGAGTTCCTGCCGCTTGGCGTCCGAGGCCGGGTTGTCGTTCGGCAGCACGGTGAACGGTTCGGCGAGCTTGTCCAGCGCCGCGGGATCGTGATGGTTCTGTTCGGTCATTCTCAACTTCTTTCCTGCCGCCCTTGCGACGGCGCTCAGTGGTAATGCTCCCGCGCTTGTGGCCCGGGCTTCATGATTGGTACTCTCTCACATCCCGATGTCGGGATGCGGGACGGCGACCACAATATGAAAGGAACCCGCTCAACAGGCGGGTTCCTTTCATCGGTTACATCTGGATGGCGCTACGCTCACTCAGCCTCCGGGGCCTCCGGGGCCTCCGGGGCCTCCTCGGTGGAAACGTCCTCCGGCACCTCAACGGTGACCACGGACTCCTCCGGATCCTCGACGTCGAGCTCGACGCCCTCCGGCAGCACGACGTCCTTGGCGAACACCTTGGTGCCGTCGGTCATGCCGTCCACGTTCACCACGATGCGCTCCGGCAGGTTGGCCACATCGGCGCGGACCTTGAGCTCCTGGATGTCCACGAACGCCACGGCGGCGCCCTTCGGCTCGCCCTCGACGAACACCGGCACCTCGACGTCGATCTTCTCGCCGGCGCGGACCTCATAGAAGTCCACGTGCTCGACGATGCGCTTGACCGGGTTGCGCTGCACGTCCTTGACCACGGCCATCTTCTGCTCGTCGCCGAACTTGATGGTGAACAGGGCGTTGGTGTGACGCAGGGCGAGCGTGGTCTCCTTCATCGGGAGCTTGACGAACACCGGGTCGGCACCGCCGGCGTAGATGGTCGCCGGGATCTGCTTGGCCACGCGCATACGACGCGCGGCGCCCTTGCCGAACTCATCACGAACTTCGCCCTCGAGGACGATCATGTTGCTAGCCATTGCTGGCCTCCTTTGGGTTGCATGTCACTTGTCGTTCTGTCTTTTGACGCCACGACGCGCCGCAGAACGACCCCGCAGGAGGGGCTGAATGCGCCGAGTCGATTACGGAAACCACCCACGGCGGTTTCCCTCGCCAAAGCAACAGTCATCAAGTATACGCACACCCCGGACAGCGCCCCACGCGCCGGCTGCATCGCACGCCCGCCGTGTTGCGGTCGTCGTACCCGTGTACCGGGCGCTAGACTGAACAACAGAAGGCCGTCCATGGAAGAGGTTGCAATGACGCAGACAACATCAACGCTGACGAAGAAGGTTCTGATCGGAGCCGGCGTCACCGCCGCGGCCACGGTCGGCGCACTATACGCCACGGCGAATCTCCTCTTCTCGTTCGCCCTGGACACCCAGGCCCGGCGGTCGATGATGCGCCGCCTGCAGGACGGCGAGCTGGAGGATCCGCAACCGGAGACGCCTGCGGCCGACATGGCGGAGCAGGAGGAGGCGGCCGACTGGTTCGAGGAGTCCAAGCAGCCGATCTCGATGATGAGCCGCGACGGGTTCAAGCTGCACGGCTGGCTCGTCGACCCCGATTGCGTGAGCCCCACTCCGCACCTGTACGCGATCTGCTGCCACGGATACAGCGGCGACCCGACAGAGATGGCCAAGTACGCGCACCGGTATGCCCGGATGGGATTCACGGTGCTGGTGCCCGCCTCGCGCGGGCACGAGCTGAGCCAGGGGCGCTACATCGGCATGGGGTGGATGGAACGTGTGGACCTGATGGACTGGATCGGCGTGATCACGGCGGCGGATCCGCAGGCACGCATCCTGCTGCACGGCAATTCGATGGGCGGCGCGGCGGTGATGATGGCGGCCGGCGAGGCCTCGCTGCCGCGCAACGTGGTGTCCGCCATCGAGGACAGCGGCTTTACCTCCGTGTGGGACCAGTTCATGTTCAACGCCCGCTCGCTGTACCATCTGCCGCGCTGGGCCGCGCGTCCGCTCGTGGCCACGATGAGCCTGATCTGCCGGCATCGCGCGGGCTACGGGTTCCGTGAGGCATCGTGCGTACGACAGCTGCACCATACGACAATCCCGATGCTGTTCATCCACGGCGGCGCCGACGACTTCGTCTCCCCCGCCTCGCTGGAGAGGAACTTCGACGCCTGCGCCAGCATCGACCGTCAGAAGATGATGATCCCCGGGGCCGGGCATACGATGGCCGCATCCACGGATCCGGAACGCTACTGGCGCCGCGTCAGCAATTTCGTGACCCGCACCTTCGGGCTGTAAGCATCACATTTGTCCGAAGCCTCTGATTCTTACGTTGCTATCGCAACCTTGACGCCCGAAGAACTCGGTTTCCGATTCGCATATGTCCGAATCGGAAACCGCGCATTCAGCGGGACACCGGAGCGAATCAGTACAGCTTGGAGCCCTGCAACTGGACGTTGGCGATCAGATCGAACAGGCCCATGCCTACCTTGACGCTGCCATGGTCCCAAATAATCGGATGACCACCGTCCATCGCAGCGATGGCGGAGCGATCCGCGTCATCCAACGTGAAATCGAACACATCCAGATTCTCGGTCATGCGCTCGCGATGCGTGGACTTCGGCAGCGGCACGATGCCACGGTCCATCATCCAGCGCAGCATGACCTGAGCGGTGGATTTGCCGTGCTTCTCGCCGATACCGGTCAGCACGGGGCTGACGAACACTCCGTTGCGGCCTTCGGCGAACGGCCCCCAGGCCTCGTGGACCACGCCGAGTCGGTTCATGTTCTCATGCGCTTCGACCTGCTGGCAGAACACATGGGTCTCCACCTGATTGACCATCGGCGGGATTTCCGCGAAGGCACACATATCCATGAGTCGAACCGGGTAGAAGTTCGAGACGCCGATGGCGCGCAGTTTGCCATCGTGGTACGCCTCCTCCAGCGCCCGCCAGGCGCCGTGGTAGTCGCCGTAGGCCTGATGCAGCAGCATCAGATCGATATGGTCCAGGCCCATTGTCTCCAGCGAGGCGTCGATTGAGGCCTTGGCTCGCTCATAGTTCATGTTCGAGACCCATACCTTGCTGGTGACGAAGACCTCGCCCCGGTCGATCCCGCTTTCGCGGATCGCCTTGCCGACGCCCGCTTCGTTGCCGTAGGCCTGGGCGGTATCGATCAGCCGGTAGCCGACCTCGAGCGCGTCGCGCACGCACCGTTCGGTCCGCTCCGGGGGAATCTGGAAGACGCCGTATCCGATGACCGGCATCCTCGCGCCGTTCGACAGTTCGCGATATTCCATCGTTATGTCCCTCACTCCTGAGCATCCCAGTCGTTGTGCTGCAGCACGAACGCCGGGGGTTCGTCCGGCACGGTGTAGTAGGCCTTCTGCGGCAGGGAGTTGATCCTGGCGACCTCGTCGGCAGCCAGCGCAAAATCGAAGATGTCGATGTTGGCGGCCATATGGGCGGGATTGAGCGTTTTCGGGAAAACGACGTTGCCTTCCTCCAGGTGCCAGCGCAGGATGATCTGAGCCGGGCTCTTGCCGTACTTCTCCGCCAACTCGGCGAAAACCGGTTCGGCCATCAGTTTGGCATCGCCGTGGCCAAGCGGATACCAGGCCTCGAGCGTCACGTTGCGGTCCTTGAAGAAGGCCTTCATCCCATGCTGGTTCCAATACGGGTGCATCTCGACCTGCATCACCGCCGGCGTGATCGAAGCCATGTCGAGCACCTCCTGCGCCTTGGCCTGGCTGAAGTTCGACATGCCGATCGAACGCACCTTGCCCGCAGCCACGGCATCCTCCATCGTCTTCCACGCTTCCGTGTACCTGCCGTAGGGCTGGTGCAGGAGCAGCAGATCCAGATAGTCGGTGTCCAGGCGGCGCAATGTGGCGTCGATGGCCTTGCCGCAGTCCTCGTGCCCGTAATCCTGCGGGAACAGCTTGGAGGTGATGAAGAATTCGCTGCGGTCGATGCCGCTGCGCTTGACGACGCGGCCGACGGCCTTCTCGTTGAAGTAGGCGTTGGCCGTGTCGATATGACGATAGCCGGCTTCGATGGCCTCCGGCAGATGCGCCTCGACCTCGGCCGGGCTCATCAGGAACACGCCGTAACCGACGGCGGGAATGGTATGCCCGTCATTCATGGTGTAGTCGATCATTGTAGCTCCTTTCGCATCATGCGGACTGCGGCGGACTCGGCCGATCCCATGTCGGCAGACGTAAGGCCCGGCGCGATCCGGACTTTCCCAGTATCGGGCAATCGCGCCGGAGGGTATAATGCAACATGTCCGGCGACGTATGCATGACATGCATACGTCCCGTGTATCAGCCGACGACCGAACGATGATGCGCCCATCGTCGAGGGAGGCATGTGATGGATCTTGGTCAGCTGCGTCAGTTCGACGCCGTCGCCACCTACGGCACAATCAGCGCCGCCGCGGACGAGCTGCGCATGCCGCAGCCCACGCTCAGCCGTTCGCTGCAACGCCTCGAACAGGAGCTGGGGCACCAGCTCCTGTCGCGCGAGGGGCGTCATGTGGAGCTCAACGAGGCAGGCCGGCTGGCGTTGGAATACATCCGTCCGATGCTGCGTGACGAACGGTTGATGCGTGAGGCGTTGGACCGATTGTCCCACGAGGCGAACGTGCTGCGCATCGGCACGATTGCGCCCGCCCCGCTCTGGCATCTGGCATCGCTGATCGCCGAACGGTTCCCCGGGGTGATGATCTCGTCGGAGACGATTGACCAGCCGCAGATCGAACGCCGGCTGTTCACCGGCTCGATCGGCCTGGCCATCTGTCTGGAGGATCTGCGGTTCCCCGCGTTCCGTTCCTGCCATCTGATGGATGAGAACCTGTTCGTCGTGCTTTCGGAACACCACCCGCTGGCGAACGCATCCAGCGTGACGTTTCATGATCTGGATGGCGAGACCTTCCAGCTCTTCAACGACATCGGATTCTGGCGCGGCATCTGCGACCGGCATCTGCCGCATTCCCGGTTCATCGTGCAGGAGGACCGCCAGGTGTTCATCCAGATGCTCCGCAACTCTTCGACGATCTTCTTCACCACCGACGCGCCGCAGAACGACCTGGACGAGATGCACACGGGCCATGTGGTGCTGCCGATCAGCGACGACGACGCCCATGCCTCGTTCCGCCTGTTGGCACGAACGGACGGCGACGAACGGGCCACCCGCATCTTCGATTGGGTGCGATTCCGATGCCGTCAAGACCGGGACGAATGACCTTCAGCTCCAGTCGGTTGCCGGATTCGGTCACAGGCCGAGTTCGGCAACCCAATCGCCGACTGCGGATTCGTCGGCTCCTGAAGGGAACCGCTCTCCCCCAAGCCAGTCGCCGGTGCCGGCCATATCGGCGAGCAAGGCGCCGCTATCGCCGATGCTCGAGCTGGAGGACGTGCAAAACGGGATCACCGTCTTGCCTGTGAAATCATTGGCCGTCACGAAGGCGTTGACCGGCCATGCGGCGATGCCCCACCAGATCGGATATCCGATGAACACGACGTCATAGTCATCCCAATTGTCGACGCTGGCGGATACCAGTTCGATGTCGCGCAGCGATTCGTCCTCATGCTCGGCGTTGACGCGGCTCGATGCATCGGTCCAATCGAGATCCTCGTCGGTGTAGGGATCGGCGGGTTCGAGGTGGAACAGGTCGCCGCCGGTGGCCTCGGCGATGTATTGCGCGACACGCTCGGTGTTTCCCGATGCCGAGAAATAGGCGACCAGCACGTTGCCGGAAGCCGCGGTTCCGCCGTCCTGCCGGGATTGAGCTGTCCGTTGAGGTTCCGCATTCGGTTCATTGCCCGAGGTGCCGCCGCATGCGGACATGGCGAAGGTGATCGCGATGCTTGAACCCAGTGCCGCCCAAGAGCGCCATGTACGTGTGATATTCATCTTTCGTTCTCCATTCGATGTCGTAGTGATCTCTCATCGCCTGATCTGATGCGCCTATCGGGCTCCGCCCGGCCAACGGCGATCGGCCGAACCACCCGAAACATCAGCGGTCACGCCTTGCCATGACGGTCCGCCACCATTTGGACGAACATGTCCACGGTGCGCGGATCATCATGATCGAAGAACAGGCTGGCGGACGTGTCAAGCGTGGCGATGCCCTGCATCTCCGCGTCGGTGAGCATGAAATCGAAGATGTCCAGGTTCTCGGCCATGCGTTCCTTATGCGTGGACTTGGCGAGCGCCACCACGTCGCGCTGCATCAGCCAGCGCAGCACCACCTGTGCCACAGACTTGCCGTGATCTTCAGCGATCTGAGACAACACGGGGTTGGTGAACATGCCGCTGCGCCCCTCACCGAACGGCGCCCATGCCTCATGCTGGACGTGTCGGGCCACCATATGCTCGTGTGCGGCGATCTGCTGATGGAACGGATTGGTCTCCACCTGGTTGATCATCGGTGCGATCTCGTTGAATGCAGCCAAATCGGCCAGACGTACTGGGCTGAAATTGCTCACGCCGATGGCGCGGACCTTGCCTTCCTTGTAGAGTTCTTCGAGTGCGTGCCACGAACCGTATACATCGGCGAATGGCTGATGCAGCAGGACCAAATCCAGATAATCCAGTCCCAACCTCCGTAAAGAACGCTCAACCGATTCGCGCGCCTCGACGTATCCGTAATGCTCAATCCATACCTTGGTGGTGATGAACAGTTCGCTGCGATCGATGCCACTATCGCGAATACCCTGGCCGACCTCGGATTCGTTCATATAGGACTGCGCTGTGTCAATATGACGGTACCCGACTTCGACGGCATCTGATACACATCGCGCCGTTTCGTCACCGGACACCTGGAAGACGCCGAAACCCAACTTCGGCATGATCACGCCATTGCGCAACGTTACGTATTCCATATTGCAACCTTTCTGACCGCACGCTCCAGCGAGCGGTTATCCTTGATGGTAGAAACCGGTAGCCGCTACCGGTCAAATCCCGGGATCACCCGTTCCACTTACGGCGAACAGGTCGGCGAGGAGGCATCATGTACACGATGAAGGAAACCTGCGCTCTGGTCGGTATGAGCTACGAGACATTGAAGTTCTACTGTCGATCGGGTCTGGTGCCCAATCTGCGCAGAGACGAGCGCAACCGGCGGATCTTCGACGACCGCAACATTGCGTGGATCAACAGTCTCAACTGCCTGCGCGCCTGCGGCATGGGAATCGATGAGATGCGGAAGTACATGGAGCTCTGTCTGGAAGGCGAAACGACGGTTCCCGAACGCCAGCGCATTCTTGCGGAGAAACGACGCATCCTCATGCAACGGATGGAGGAAATCCAACACAGCATCGACTATATCGATGCCAAGCAGACCTTCTACGGCGACGTCCTGTCCGGGCGCACCCGCTACTTCAGCAATCTGATCGATACGGACACGCCGACGAGCGAGGTTCCGGAGTGTCTTGCGGCCACATTCCATATCAAAGCCGACGGATGAAGATGACCGACAGCCGCAATCGATATGCGAACGTGCAGCATGCCCTAGCATGAGCGTGCCGCTCGTCCCTCGGCTGTCCGGCCATGTAATGCCGCCAATGCGGATACGTTGCCGGATATGACAATGGGGGCATCCCCGAAGGGATGCCCCCATACGCTTACCGACGCCTAAACCTCACGGTCAGTTGATGAGCTCCTTGACGGCGGCGATGACGGCCTGCAGGCCGGCCTTCGCGTCGCCAAACAGCATCTGCGTGTTGTCCTTGAAGTACAGCTCGTTCTCGATGCCGGCGTAGCCGCGGCCGCGGCCGCGCTTCATGACCACCACGTTCTGGGCCATGTCCACATCCAGGATCGGCATGCCGGAGACGGCGGTGCCGGGCTTGCGGGCGGCGGGGTTGGTCACGTCGTTCGCGCCGACGACCAGCGCCACATTGGCCTGCGGGAACTGCGGGTTGATGTCATCCAGATCGATGAGCTCCTCGTACGGCACGTTGGCCTCGGCGAGCAGCACGTTCATATGGCCCGGCATACGGCCGGCCACCGGATGGATGGCGTACGAGACCTCGACGCCATGGCCCTTGAGCAGCTCGCCCAGATCGGCGAGCTCACGCTGGGCCTGAGCCTGGGCCAGACCGAAACCGGGGACGAAGATGACCTTCTCCGCGTACACGAGCTGCACGGCAACGTCGTCCGCGGTGGTCTCCTTCATCGTGCCCTCCGGGCCCTCGGCCGAGCCGGCGGCGGAGGAGCCGCCGCCGAAACCGCCGGCGAGCACGCTCATCAGCGGGCGGTTCATGGCCTTGGACATGTCGATGGACAGGGTCACGCCGGCGGAGCCGACGAGGGCGCCGGCCACGATCAGGGCGATGTTGTTGATCGCCAGGCCGCTCATGGCCACGGCGGTGCCGGTGCAGGCATTGAGCACGGAGATGACCACGGGCATGTCGGCGCCGCCGATCGGGATGACGAACACCAGACCGTAGATCAGCGCGAACACGGTGGTCAGGATGCTGAACAGCAGGCGCTGCTCGGGCATGACGCACAGCATGACGAACGAGGCGAGCATCAGCACGATGCAGACCACGCTGACCACGCCCTTGGCCGGGATGGCCAGCTTACGCATGAACTTCAGGCCCTGCAGCTTGCCGGCGGCCACCAGCGAGCCGGAGAAGGTGACCGAACCGATCAGGATGCCCAGACCGGCGGTGATCAGCACCACGATGGTCGGCAGCCCCTCAGAGGTCAGGATGTCGTTGAGCGCCACGAGCGCGGCCGCACCGCCACCCACGGTGTTGAAGATGGAGACCAGCTGCGGCATGTCGGTCATCTTGACCTTCTTGGCCGAGACCACGCCGGCCACGGCGCCGATGATGATGCCGACGATCAGCAGCGCCACGGCCACGCCGTGCTGGAAGCCGTTGGAGATCTCATTGACGAACAGCACGATGAACGCCATCGCGCAGGCCAGGATCATGCCCGCGGCGGAGATCAGGTTGCCCTTGCGGGCGGTCTTCGGCGAGTTCATCAGGTGCAGGCCGATCACGAAGATCACGGCGGAGATCAGATAGACGAACCATTCGACCACGCCCAGCGGCGTGCTCAGGGTTTGCGCGAGGGTACCCATTACTTGTCCTCCCCCTTCTTCTTCGACTTGTCGGACTTGAACATCTCCAGCATGCGGTCGGTGACCACATAACCGCCGACGACGTTCATCGTGCCCAGCACGGCGGCCAGGAAGATGAACACCCAGGCCAGCGGCGAGGTGGCGTGCGCGGCCACGATGACCACGCCGACGATGACGATGCCGTGGATGGAGTTCGCGCCCGACATCAGCGGGGTGTGCAGGGTCGCGGGAACCTTGCCGATGACCTCGACGCCGATGAGCAGCGCGAGGATGAACAGGGTGATTGCTACGACGATATCCATGTCTCTTCTCACTTTCCTTCCGCGGCCGGGGCTTCGGCGCGGCCGGCGACGACGAGGGCGTTGTCGAGCTCCTCGTTCAGATCCATCGCTCAGCTTGCCGTCGCGTACGAAGTGGGCGAGCACGTCGGCGACGTTGCGCGCCAGCAGGTTGGACGCGGTGTTCGTCACCTCGCTGGCCAGGTACGGGGCGCCGATGATGGTCACGCCGCCTTCGGTCACCTGGGTGCCGACGGTGGAGCCCTCGACATTGCCGCCCAGCTCACTGGCGGCGCAGTCGACGATCACGGCCCCGCGCTTGAGACCGTCCACGCCGGCCTTGGTCAGCAGCATCGGAGGCTTGCGGCCCGGCACCTTGGCGGTGGTGATGATGACGTCGAACCCGGCGGCCTTCTCGTCGACGGCGGCCTGCTGCGCGGCCTGCTCCTCCGGGGTGAGCTGGCGGGCGTAGCCGCCTTCGCCCTGGCCCTTGGAGAAGTCGAGGCCCAGATCCAGGAACTTGGCGCCCAGCGACTCGACCTCGCCCTGGGCGGCCGGACGCACATCGTACGCGGTGACGACCGCGCCCAGACGGCGGGCGGTGCCGATGGCCTGCAGTCCGGCGATGCCCGCGCCGAGGATGAGGACCTTGGCCGGTCGAATGGTGCCGGCGGCGGTGGTCATCATCGGGAAGAACGAACCGTAGGCGTTGGCGGCCACCAGAACGGCCTTGTAGCCCATCACGGAGTTCTGCGAGGTCATCTCATCCATCGACTGCGCGGAGCTGAGCTGACGCGGCAGCTTCTCGATGCCGACGCCGATCAGGCCGGCCTGCTCGAGGGACGCAATGTAATCGGCATCGGTGAAGGAACCGAGCATACCGATGACCCAGGTGCCCGGCTTCAGGCGGGCAATCAACTCGGCGCCCGGGCGGTCGATGAAGCCCAGGGCGTCCGAACGGGAAATCACCTCATCCGCGGACACGACCTCGGCGCCCGCCTTCGTGTAATCCTCGTCAACATAGTTGGCGGCGATGCCCGCGCCACTTTCAATCAGGCAGGCGACGCCCGCCTTGCGCAACCGCATGACGATATCCGGCGTCAGCGCGACGCGGGACTCGTGGTCCGACGTTTCGTTCAGAACGCCGAACGTCACGGTGGCTTGTGCTGTTTCAGCCATGTGAGCCCTTCCTCTTTCTTATCAGAAGAAAAGATTCGGTGTATGTTACAGCCTTACAGTCTAACCAAGGAGCCGACCAAAACAACAGCACCGTCCCAATATGCAGATTGCGTCGCATGGATGGCGCAGCGGCGGCGTTCCTACGCTACCGTAAGGTGACGTGTCGCCGATGACCGGTTATCATTCGACAGAGAGAGGCCATATCAGGCTATAAGGAGAATTACGTGTCTGTCATCACATCATTCAAGAACACCGCCACCTCGTTGGCGCAGAAGGCACTGCAGCTCGGCGGCGACTTCGTCCACCCGGTCAGCGACGACTCCGGCGAAGGTCCCGACTATGCCGCCCCCTCCGGTGCCGGGCAGCTGGATGTCACCGGTCTGCCGCATTCGCACACCTGGGGTGAGGACCGTCCGACGACCACGTACATCGACCAGCAGACCGGTCTGCTCACCGCGTACACCGAAGGCATCCCCCCGCTGGATGAGGGCATGACGATCTACGACCTGTACGCGCAGCGCGCCGAACGCATGGGCGACGACCCGCTGTACACATACAAGTCCGGCGACGCCTGGGTGACCAAGACGGCCACCGAGGTGCTGGAGGACATCCGCGTCACCGCCAAGGGCCTGATGCAGCGCGGCCTGCGCAAGGGCGACACCGTGGCGTTCATGTGCCGCACCTCCTATGAGTGGGACGTCATCGATGCGGCGATCATGGCGTGCGGCGGCGTGATGGCCACGATCTACGAGACCGATTCGGCCGAGCAGATCCGCAACATCGTGGACAACTCCGACGCCAGGCTGCTCATCGTGGAAACCGTCGAGATGCGCAACAAGGCCGACGGCACAATCGCGGAATGCCCTTCGCTGGAGAGCATCCTGTGCCTGGAGACCGGCGGCCTGGCCGAGATCCAGGCGTACGCGGACCAGGTCTCCGACGAGGAGCTGGATGCGCGCATCGATTCGGTGAAGAAGACCGATCTGTGCTCGATCGTGTACACCTCCGGTTCCACCGCCGCGCCGAAGGGCGTGGAGATGACCCACGAGCATTACTGCACCACCGCCATGACGCTGCAGTCGTTCATGCCGGCCGTGCTGAACAACAGAAACGGTTCCGTGCTGCTGTTCCTGCCGCAGGCGCATACCTTCGCCCGCGCCGTCAACTACATCGTCGTCGCCAGCAACCTGCGCATCTACATCGCGCAGGGCATCGCCACGCTGATCAACGATCTGCAGGAGGCCAAGCCCACCGTCATGATCGTGGTGCCCCGTGTGCTGGAGAAGGTGTACAACGCCGCCTCGCAGAAGGCCGGACACGGCGTCAAGGGCGTGGCGTTCGCCGCCGGCGTGGTCACCGCGCAGAACTACATGAAGGAGATCAGCGCCAACGGCAAGCCCAAGGCCCTGACCGCCGCCCGCCGCGCCACCTTCGACCCGATGATCTACGCGCAGCTGCGTCAGGTGCTCGGCGGCCGCGCCCAGTGGATCGTGGCCGGCGGCGCCCCGCTGGACCCGGAGCTGCTGGCGTTCTTCCGCGGCGCGAACATTCCGGTCTATGAGGGCTACGGTCTGACCGAAACCACCGCTCCCTGCGCGTTCAACCCGATCGGCACGCCGTTCAAGGCCGGTTCGGTCGGCATCCCCTACCCCGGCTTCCATGTGCGCATCAGCGAGGAGGGCGAGATCCAGATCCAAGGTCCGGCCGTGTTCCCGCGCTACCACAAGAACGCCGAGGCCACGGCCGACACGTTCACCGAGGACGGCTGGTTCATGACCGGTGATCTCGGCCGTCTGGACGAGGAGGGCTTCCTCTACATCACCGGCCGCAAGAAGGACCTGATCATCACCGCCGGCGGCAAGAACGTGGCCCCGCGCCCGATCGAAGAGGTCATCCAACGCTGCGAATTCGTCTCCCAGGCGTTGGTGCTTGGCGACAAGCGCCCGTTCATCTCCGCGCTGGTCACCTTGGACGAGGAGTCGCTGCGTCCATGGTTGGAGGCCAAGGGCCTGGACCGTGACATGACGCTGGAGGAGGCCGCCGAGAACGCCGTGGTCCGCGCCGAGGTGCAGAAGTACGTCGATCAGGCCAACGAGGGCGTGTCCCGCGCCGAATCGGTGCGCAAGTTCATCATCCTGCCCGAGGAGTTCACGCAGGAGAACGGCCTGATGACCGCCTCGATGAAGGTCATCCGCCCGAAGGTCATCAAGCGCTACGCCACGCTGCTCAACACGCAGATGTACACCAAGCGCAAGTAGCGCCGCGGCGCATCATCCAGGCGCATATGACTGTGGGGTGCCGTCCGGAGTTCTCCGGCGGCACCCCACAGTCATATGCCATATGCGCATCACATGTTGATCTTTGCGTCGTTTGCAGCGTTTACGCCGCAATGGAGAACGCCGGACGCGCCGGCGCTCAGAACCCGAGGCGTTCGAGCTGCTTGGGGTCGGACTGCCAGCCCTTGGCCACCTTGACATGCAGGTCCAGCTTGGCCTTGCGCCCGACGATGCGGTTGACCGGCGTGCGCAGCTTCTTCTTGACGCGCACCAGGTGCTCGGCGCCCTTGCCGATGATGATCGGCTTCTGCGAATCGCGTTCCACGTAGATCGACACGATGACCTCGACCTTGCCGTCATAGGCCTCGCCGGTCTCGTTGTCCTCCGGGTATTCGATCGAATCGACCACCACGGCCAGCGAATGCGGCAGCTCGTCGTCCAGCTCCTCCAGGAACGCGCCGCGCACCAGCTCGGCGATCGTGTCCTCGGGGCGCTCCTCGGTGATCTGATCGGCCGGGTACATCTGCGGTCCCTCCGGCATATTGTCGATCAGCACGTTGCGCACCTCGGCCAGATTGTCATGCTGCAGCGCGCTCACCGGCACGATGTCGGTGAAATCGGCGAACTCGTTGATCTGGATGAGCTTGGCGATCAGCTGCTCACGGTCGAGCTCGTCGATCTTGGTGACGATGGCGATCAGCGGCACCTTCCAGGAGAAGCTCCCGTCGTCCCGCTTGGTGGCGAACTCGGCGCGCAACCGGCTCAGGATGCGCTTGTCGCCCGGGCCGATCTCCTGGTCGGCCGGTAGCAGGAACGCGATGGCGTCCACGTCCGCCAACGATTCGTCCACCACGTCGTTCAACCGCTGGCCGAGCAGCGTGCGAGGGCGATGGATGCCCGGGGTGTCCACCAGCACGATCTGCGCATGGTCGGTGGTCAGGATGCCACGGATGGCCTTACGCGTGGTTTCCGGCCGGGAAGAGGCGATGGCCACCTGCGTGCCGATCAACGCGTTGATCAGCGTGGACTTGCCGACGTTCGGACGGCCTACCACGGCCACGAATCCCGACCTGTACACAGTCTGGTCCTGTGTCTGCTGAGTTGCGTCGTTCACTGGTTCACTGCTCCTTGTTCTCTGCTTCGTCCTGTTCGGCTTGCGTGTCCGGTTCCCCATCATCGTCATGCTCGGCGTTCGCCGGCTCCACCACTATCGTCGAGACCTTCTTCCGACGGCCCGCTGAATCCACGGCGGTGAGTCGCAATCCGCGGGTGACCGCCGACGCGCCGACGATCGGCACCTGTCCCAGCAACTTGGTCAGCAGACCGAACACGGTGTCGACATCGTCCTCGTCAATGTCGATCTCGAAGATCTCCTCTAGGTCGGCGATCGGCGTGCGTGCGGGCATGCTCCACTTGCGTTCCCCGATCTGCACCGGTTCGGCATGCTGGGTGCGGTCGTGCTCGTCCTCCAGCTCCCCGACGATCTGCTCGATGGTGTCCTCGATCGTCACCAAGCCGGCGATGCCGCCGTACTCATCCACCACGATCGCCGCATGCTGGCGCAACCGCTGCATCTGGTGGAACAGGTCGTCCACCGGCTTGGACTCCGGCACCAGCAGGGGGTCGCGCACGATCGAATCGACGGTGCGTTCGCCGGCCGCCGGGTTGAACGCCGTGGCACGCACGGCGTCCTTGAGGTAGGCCACACCGATCAGGTCGTCGACGTCCTCGCCGATCACCGGCACGCGGGAGAATCCGGAGCGGGAGCACAGCTTCAGCATCGAGACCAGCGTCTGCTCCTTGCCGATGCAGATCATGTCGGTGCGCGGCACCATGATCTCGCGGGTCAGCGTGTCCGAGAGCTTGAGCACGTTGCGCAGCATCTCCGAGGTCTCGGGATCGAAGTCGTTGGCCTCAACCAGCCGGTCGATCATGGCCTTGCCCTGCTCCATCTGCAGCTTTTCGAGCTCCTCGTCGTCGGAGAGCTCCGACTCGCGCCTGCGCTTCTGGCCGTTCTGGCCGCCCACGCGGGCGAACGGCGTCAGGGCGGAGGCCACCGTGATCACGCCCGCATGCTTGATCATGATGTCCACCGGCTTCAGCGCCCCCACGGCACGGGGACGCACCAGCACCGACACCACGGCCACGATCAGCGCAAACAGCACGCCGCACACCAGCTCCAGCCACAGCGGCGCCCCGCACAGCGACGCGATGCACATCACCAGCACGCCGTCCAGCACATTGCAGGAGATGCGGAAGAACATGCACGATCCGGAGGTGGCGTACCGGTCGGCGATCAGCTTCTGCACCTTATGGATGCGCTCGATGCGCTTCATGCGGGTGAACTGGCTCATCTCCTGATCGGTCTGCGTCTCCAGGATCAGGTTGTTCAGACTGGCCCTGGTGACGCGGGAGACCGCGCCTTCGGCGGAGGCCATCGTCAACGACAGCCAGACCAGCAGCGCGGCGGCCACGGCGAGCACCGCGATCACCACGATCAGCGAGGGATCATCGAATATCATGCCTCATCCTTACCGTTGTTCCGATCCGCGCGTCAGCCGGCGGCGTTCATCGTACTGCGCCAGCGCATCGGGGGTGCCGGCGGGCAGTGTGGCCGGTTCCCCGATGCCGTGGTGCAGCGCGAAGAACGTGAGCAGCAGCTGGCGTTGCAGGCCGAACATCTGCCGTTCCTGATCCGGGGTCACGTGGTCGTAGCCGAGCAGGTGCAGCGTGCCGTGGATCGTCAGCAGCAGCATCTCCTCCAACGCGCTGTGCCCGGCGGCCGCGGCCTGCTGGGCGGCCACCCACGGGCAGATCACGATGTCGCCGAGGATGCCCTCGACCAGCGTGCGGCCGTCGCCGGGGCGCAGCTCGTCCATCGGGAAGCTCATCACATCGGTGGGGCCCTCCAGGTTCATCCACCGTTCATGCAGTGTGGCGATCGGTTCGGGGTCCACGAACATGATCGTCAGATCGGACTGCGTGCTGACCCTCATCTGATCCAGCACCCACACCCCGAGGTCGGAGAAGACCTTCGGATCGATGACCCACTGCGTCTCGTTGATCACCTCAACGCTCATCATTGCCCTTTCGCTGCCGTGTCCCACGCCCGATGGCGTAGGCGTGCCGATCGTACGCCTCCACGATCCGCCCGACCAACGCGTGCCGCACCACGTCGGCCGCATCCAGATGGACGAATGCGATGTCGTCGATGCCGCCGAGGATCCGCTCGATGGAGGCCAGTCCGGAGTTCGGTACGGTCAGGTCGATCTGGGTGACGTCGCCGGTGATCACCATCGTGGTGTTGAACCCCAGTCGGGTCAGGAACATCTTCATCTGCTGCTCGGTGGTGTTCTGCGCCTCGTCGAGGATGACGAACGCGTCGTTGAGCGTGCGGCCGCGCATATACGCCAGCGGCGCCACCTCGATGGTGCCGTCGTCCATGTAATGACGCAGCTGGTCGGGGCCGAGCATGTCGGAGAGGGCGTCGTAGAGCGGCCGCAGGTACGGGTCCACCTTCTCGTTGAGCGTGCCGGGCAGGAAGCCGAGGTTCTCCCCCGCCTCCACGGCCGGACGGGTCAGGATGATGCGGCGCACCTTGCGGTCCTGGAATGCGCGCACGGCCTTGGCCACGGCCAGATACGTCTTGCCGCTGCCGGCCGGACCGATGGCGAAGGTGACGGTATGCGATTCGATGGCGTTGACATAGGCCACCTGTCCCGCGGTTTTGGCCCGGACCGGCGCCCCGTTCGCGAATGTGATGACGCCGGGGACGTGCGGCTTGTGGTGCTGCGAGACCTCGTCGCGGCGCGCCTGGATATCGGGAAGGGCGCGACGCAACGACTCCGTCACCACGCCGCGCCCCGGATGCGTCCGGCGTACGCGGTTCGACAGGATGTCCTGATCGAGCATGCGACGTACGGTATCGGCGTCCATCGGCGCGGTATATGCGGCCTGGATGATGGTGTTGACGACCTCCTCGGCACGTGCCGCCTGCGGTTCGGTCTGCTTCGACCTGGACATGATGGCGACGCGGTTGCCCCGTACGATGATCGTCAGGTCCGGAAACGCCCGTTCCACCTCCCTGAGGACCTCGTCGACCGGTCCGAGGACCGCGACGGGATCAAGTTGCGTCGGGATGGTGATGGTTCGTGTCGTGGTGGCCACGGAATCCCTTCTCGTGAGTGGGTGAGATATCGGTGAAGTATGGTTCGCGGCAGACCGCTACTCGTCAAGTGTCTCGCCGGTCAGGACATGGGCATGGACGTGGAACACGCTCTGCCCGGCGTCGCGCCCGGTGTTGAAGATCAGGCGGTACGCCCCGTGGAAGGCGTCATCGGCGAGCGACTGTGCGACCTGAACCATGTGCGCGAGCTGCGCGGCATCGGCGCCGGCCAGCTCGGCGACGTTCGCGTAATGGTGCTTGGGTACGACGAGCACATGGACCGCCGCCTTGGGGCTGATGTCCTTGAAGGCATAGGTCGTCTCGTCCTCATAGACCTTCTCGCTGGGAATCTCGCCGGCGATGATCTTGCAGAACAGGCAATCGGGCTCGCTCATCATGATCCTCCTGGTTGAACTACTGCCGCATCCCATGCTATTGCGCCGCACGGATATTCCCCGCTAGGCGTAGCGTCCCACCGCGCGGGACAGCAGCGCCAGGGCCACGGGCCCGGCTGCGGACGCGCGCAGGATGTTCGTTCCCAATACGCAGCATTCCGCACCGGCGCCGACGAACGCGTCGACCTCGGCCTCGCTGATGCCGCCTTCGGGACCCACGACCACGGTGATCGCACGCGTCCTGCCGTCGTTCAGACAACGGTCCGACAACGCGGCGATCGACTCCTCGATATCATGCCAGCTGCGCGTGGCATCTTGATGCAGCACGATCACCAGCTCGCCGTGCACGCACGCCCTCCGGCAGATGGCCACGATCCCCTTGCTGGAGACGCAGTCGCCCAGCTCCGGGGTCCAGCAGCGCCGCGACTGCTCGGTGGCGGCCTCCAGCACCTGACGCCACTTGCGGTCGGTCCTCCCCGCCTTCCACTTGGCGATCGAGCGATCCGCCTGCCAGGGGATCACCGTATCCACGCCGATCTGCGTGGCCATGTCGATGGCCTGCTCGTCATGGCCGTTCTTGGCCAGCGCCTGGATCAGGTTCAGACGCACGACCGGCTGTGGCTCGCGCCCGAACTCCACGACCTCGGCGGTCCCCTGCTCCGGATCGACCATGGTGGCCCGCAGCCGCAGCCCCTTGCCGTCCGACAGCGTGAGCGCGTCCCCGGCCTTGAGACGCATCGCCTGCACGGCATGCCTGCGGATATGCGGCGGCAGCGTCAGGATCCACCCGGCGTGGATCTCGTCGCTGTTCACCGGAACGTCGTCATGGTCCAGGTCGAGCAGAAACAGAGGTTCGGTCATGGATACTAGGCTACACATCGCCCCCCAGCCGCGACACACCGTGTTTGCATTTGCGACATGGAATGGTATAGTTCATACTCGTTGCCGAACGGCACCTGTCCGGGTGGCGGAATGGTAGACGCGCTAGCTTGAGGTGCTAGTGCCTATTTATACAGGCGTGCGGGTTCAAGTCCCGCTCCGGACACAGACGAAAACCCCTTGGCTTCCAAGGGGTTTTGTTGTATCAGGCGAAAGGCGGCGGCATGCGCTTCATCCCACTTGAGTCGGTTGACGACGAACGTGTCGAGGCCTATACGAATCTCACCGAGATCCAGCTGCGCAACCGACTGGAGCCATCCAAGGGGCTGTTCATCGCCGAATCGCCGAAGGTCATCGACCGGGCGCTGGCCGCCGGCAGAGAACCGATCTCGCTGCTGGTCGAGGAGCCGTGGATCGATGGCATGGCGGAGACCTTCCGCTTCGTTGACGGGCATTGGGGCCCCGACGTGCCCGTGTATGTGGCGTCGCCCGAACAGCTGAAGCGGCTGACCGGATACCGTCTGCACCGCGGCGCGCTGGCGGCCATGCGCCGGTGGCCGCTGCCCAGCGTCGAACAGGTGTGCGGGAACGCGCGCCGCATCGCCGTGATGGAGAACATCGTGGACCACACCAATGTCGGCGCGCTGATGCGCTCGGCCGCGGCGTTGGGCGTCGACGCCGTGCTGGTGACCCCGTCGTGCGGCGACCCGCTGTACCGGCGCGCGGCGCGCGTGTCCATGGGCACGGTGTTCCAGATCCCGTGGACCCGCATCGGCGGCGACGATACGCACTACTGGCCCGTCGAGGGACTCGCCGAGCTGAACCGACTGGGATTCACGACCGCGGCGATGGCGTTGGAGGACGATTCGATCTCGCTGGACGAACTGGTACGCCGGCTGGACAACGGCGCCGACGCCCCCGACCACATCGAAAAGCTCGCCCTGATCTTCGGCACCGAAGGCGATGGTCTGAGCCACCGCACGATCGCCCACGCCGATCTGACCGTCAGGATTCCGATGAGCCACGGCGTGGACAGCCTCAATGTGGCGGCCTCCAGCGCCGTCGCCTTCTATTCGACTCGTGTTCACTGAAAAGTCGATGACATGCGGGGCGTCCTGTCTTGCGAAACGAAAAAAATATGTAATTATTGACACTGTAGGTGGTCTGCAAGGAAGCGGGCCAACAGCAATGCAGTACGGTGTCGTAAGACGCTCTAAGAGAGGAGTGATCGGATGTCGAAATCCAATCCGAAGATTCTGTCCATCGTGCTAGCGGGCGGTGAAGGCACCCGATTGATGCCGTTGACCAGGGATCGCGCCAAGCCGGCGGTGCCGTTCGGTGGCGTATTCCGTCTGGTCGACTTCCCGTTGAGCAATCTCGTCAACTCCGGGTACCAGCAGGTCATCGTGCTCACCCAGTACAAGTCGCACTCGCTGGACCGCCATATCTCGCTGACGTGGCGCTTCTCGCCGCTGCTGGGCAACTACGTGTCCCCGGTCCCGGCGCAGCAGCGTCTGGGCAAGCACTGGTACCTCGGCTCCGCGGACGCGATCTACCAGACCATCAACATCATCGAGGACGTCCAGCCGGATATCGTGGTCATCGTCGGCGCCGACCATGTGTACCGCATGGACTTCAGCCAGATGGTGCAGCAGCATATCGAGTCCGGCGCCGAGTTCACGGTGGCCGGCATCCGCCAGCCGATCAGCCAGTCGAACCAGTTCGGCGTGATCGAGGTCGATCCCGACCATCCGAACATGATCAAGAGCTTCCAGGAGAAGCCGGAGACCGCCACCGGCCTGCCGGACGATCCGAATTCGTTCCTGGCCTCGATGGGCAACTACGTGGCCAACACCGACGCCCTGTTCGCCGCGCTGGCGCAGGACGAGAAGGCCGAGAACACGAAGCACGACATGGGCGGCGACATCGCCCCGTACTTCGCCAGCCGCAACGAGGCCGGCGTCTACGACTTCAACACCAACGAGATCCCCGGCTCCACCTCCACCGATCACGCCTACTGGCGCGACGTGGGTACGCTCAAGCAGTTCTACGATGCGCATATGGACCTGATCTCCTATGTGCCCGAGTTCAACCTGTACAACTCGGAGTGGCCGATCTACACGATGTCCGGCAACCTGCCGCCGGCCAAGTTCGTGCATGCAGGCCGCGACCGTCTGGGCCACGCCACCGATTCGATCATCTCCCCCGGCGTCATCGTCTCCGGCGGCGAGGTGCATCACTCGGTGCTCTCCCCGAACGTGCGCATCCACTCCTGGTCGCAGGTCGTGGACTCGATCCTGTTCGACGGCGTGGTCGTCAACCGCCGCGCCCGCGTGTACAAGGCCATCCTCGACAAGAACGTCGTGCTCACCGAGAACTCCACGGTCGGCATCGACACCGAGCATGATCTTGCCCGCGGCTTCACGGTGACGCCAGACGGCATCACCGTCGTGCCGAAGAACACGATCGTCGACGACTGATTCGGCGTAACGGCACAGAACGCACAAGAGGGGCCATCCTGACGGATGGCCCCTCTTGGTATGAGTCCGTATTCCCTCCCCGGTCGGCTTCGCCGCCAGCCCTTCATCACAGGAGGACGAACGAATCTTTCGGAGGAGGCGGTGTGGGGATGAGTCAGTACTTCGGCATGGCGTCGAAGTTGAAGCCCAATGCGGCGAGCTGGTCGCGTCCCTCCGGCGTGATCATGTCCATGGTCCACCGCGGCTGCCAGGTCCAGTCGATGCGGAACTCCTCCACCAGTCCGGCCAGCGTGGCCGCGCATTCGTCCTCGATCAGGTCGGTCAGCGGGCAGGCCGGCGTGGTCAGCGTCATCGTGATGATGGCACGCCCCAACGCATCGATTTCGATGCCGTACACGAGACCCAGGTCGATCACGTCGATGCCGAGTTCGGGGTCGATGACCTGGTGCAGCGCCTCGCGCACGTCGGCAGCGGTCGCCCGCCCGATCTCGTCGACATAGGTCAGCGGGATGCCGCCGTCGGCTGTCTCCTTGTCCTCATGCCTCCCGCATTGGCAGGAGTGCTCCGCAGCCGGCGCGGCATCGGCGTCCTGCTGCGGACGGCCGTTGGGGAATCCCTTGGCTAGCGCGGGGTTCGCCATCACACGGCGCGCCGCCTGCTCATCGCCCAACGCCTTCTGCACGGAATCGAACACCGTATTGCGTGGCTCGGGCACCAGATTGTCGTTCATTCGCACTCCCATTCATCATGTATCGCGACCATTGTACGTGGCGCGAATCGCCACCACAAGACCTATTGCATACGGGCCAGGGCCTCGGCCACGGAGGCCTTCATACCCTCCCAGCCGAGCAGCGCGCATTTGATCCGCATCGGGTATTTCGAAACGCCCTGGAACACCACGGCGTCGCCCAGATCCTCCTCGGCGGATTCATCGGATAATCCGGCGCCGCGCGAATCCATCAGCTGATGGAACAGACCGGCCAGCCGCATCGCCTCGTCCACGGTCTTGCCCTCAACCAGGTCAACCATAATCGACAGGCTGGCCTGTGAGATCGAACAGCCGTGGCCGTCCCATACAAGGCGTTCAATGGTGTGCGGGCGACCATCGCCGCCATCCGACACCTCGGCGTGGATCGTCGCCTCATCGCCGCAGGTGGGGTTGAACTGGTGGGATTCCCCGGCGGCGCAATACTCATGGCTGGCGCGGACGACGCTCTCCCCCGCCTGCGCGGACTGTTCACTTGCCAGATCCGGCGCGAACCGCTCGCGACCGTGCGGGTTGCGGGACGCCTCCAGGATCACCTCCTGGTACATCTGTTCCAGATCGTCGCCGCTCATGCCGAAATCCATCTTCACGCTCCTTACCGGACGAACACCGTTCATCCTATCGTTCACACCGCAATCATCGTATCCGCAGACAGGCATGATGTCGATACCACGGCAGGTGCGAGGTTATATGGTCATCCGGTCACACGCGGAAGAACGCCCTGACCTTGGACACCGCCTCCACCAGCGCCTGCGCGTCCGCCACGGAATTGTACACGCCGCTGGAGGCGCGGTTCGAGGCGTAGACGCCGAAATGCCGGTGCACCGGCTGCGCGCAGTGGTGTCCGACCCGGATGGCGATGCCCTGCGCATCGATGAACTGGCCGACGTCATGCGGGTGCACGCCGTCGACGTCGAACGCCACCGTGCCGATCCGGTCCCTGTTCTCGCACGGCCCCAGGATGCTCACGCCGTCGACGTCGCCGAGTTTGAGCAGTTCGGCGGCCACCTCATGCTCGTGCGTGGCGATGGCGTCCATACCGATCGCCATCATCCACTCCGCGGCCGCGCCGGCGGCCACCACCTGCGCGACCGGCTGGGTGCCGGCCTCGAATTTGGCGGGCGGCGCCATGTACTGCGCCGGACGGTCCATCCAGGCCAGTTCGACCATCGAACCGCCGAAATTCGCCGGGGGCAGCGCCTCCAGCAGTTCGCGGCGGCCGTACAGGAAGCCGACCCCGGTCGGGCCGTACATCTTATGCGCGCTCCAGACGGCGAAGTCCACGTCCAAGGCGTGAACGTCCACCTTGAGATGGGGCACGGACTGGCAGGCGTCGAGCACCACCAGCGCGCCCACGGCATGGGCGCGGCGGACGATCGGGGCCAGATTGGTGATCGCACCGGTCACATTCGCCACATGGGTGACCGCCACCACGCGGGTGCGCTCGGTGATCACCTCATCGGCCATGTCGGACCGGATGCGGCCCTCCTCGTCCAGATCCAGCCACTTGAGCGTGGCCCCGGTACGCGCGGCCAGTTCCTGGAACGGCAGCAGCACCGAATGGTGCTCGGCCTTGGAGACCACGATCTCGTCTCCCGGATGCAGGGCGAACCGTGCGGCCGCCGAACCGCCGCGTCCCAGCGAGGCGTTGCCGAAGGCGGTCGCCAGCAGGTTCAACCCGGCGGTGGCGCCGCCGGTGACGACGATCTCCTCGCCGCCCTCATCCGCGCAGGCGCCGACCAGACGCGCCATCGAAGCGCGGGCCCGCTCGAATGCCACCGTGCTGCGCGCCGCCAATTCATGCGCGCCACGGTGCACGGCGGCGTTGTCGTGACGGTAGAAGTCGGCTTCCGCATCGATGACGCACTGGGGCTTCTGCGCGGTGGCCGCCGAATCCAGATACACGAGCGGATGTCCGTAAACGCTCTGGTCCAGAATCGGAAACTCCGCCCGAATCGCATCGAAATCAACCATGCCCTTGCCTTCCATCATTCAATCCGCCGATGCATCATCCGTGTTCGCATCCCGGTGGTGCAGGCCGCCGCATACTGCGAATCCGCACCACCGCGGCGCCTACGCCAGCGCGGATTCGCTGTCGGCGCCCTCCGGCAGGAACTGGTCGTAGCCGCTCTCCTCCAGCTCGTCGGCCAGCTCCGGGCCGCCGGTCTTGACGAAGTGGCCGTCGGCGAACACATGCACGATATCCGGCTTGATGTACTTGAGGATGCGTGTGTAGTGCGTGACCATCAGGATGCCCAGGCCGGTGTTCTCCTTGGCGCGGTTCACGCCCTCGGACACGATGCGCAGCGCGTCCACGTCGAGGCCCGAGTCGGTCTCGTCCAGCACGGCGAACTTGGGCTTGAGCAGTTCCAGTTGCAGCACCTCGGCACGCTTCTTCTCACCGCCGGAGAAGCCCTCGTTCACGGAACGGGTGGCGAACTTCGGGTCCATCTTGAGCCGCTTCATGGCCTCGGTCAGTTCCTTGGTCCAGGTGCGGATGGCCGGGGCCTGACCGTCGATCTCGGTTTTGGCGGTGCGCAGGAAATTGGTCATCGACACGCCCGGTACCTCCACCGGGTACTGCATGGCCAGGAACAGGCCGGCCTTGGCACGCTCG
The DNA here is from genome assembly GCF_000741215.1 of Bifidobacterium pullorum subsp. gallinarum. Taxonomy (GTDB): domain Bacteria; phylum Actinomycetota; class Actinomycetes; order Actinomycetales; family Bifidobacteriaceae; genus Bifidobacterium; species Bifidobacterium pullorum_B. Next base: position 43,670 of record NZ_JGYX01000001.1, on the reverse strand, counting down.
TCCGGCGTCATCGTCAGCAGATCCTCGCCGTCCAGCAGCACCTGGCCGGATTCCACCTCATACTTGGGGTGACCGGCCAGCGTGTACGCAAGCGTGGACTTGCCAGAACCGTTCGGTCCCATGATGGCGTGGGTCTCGCCCGAGTTGACGGTCAGGTTCACACCCTTGAGGATCTGCTTACGGCCGTCCTTGGTTTCGACCGAGGCGTACAGATCCTTGATTTCCAACGTCGACATCTTCTCCTCCCAGACGTTCGTCATGGCTTCGTTCTCGCCGCGGGCGAGCCTGCGGTCGATGATGGTCATCAGATGGTCGGCGATCTGCGGGATGCCGATCTCCTCGACCAGCTCGCCGAAGAACCCGCGCACCACCAGCTTGCGGGCTTCCGTCTCCGGAATGCCGCGCGACTGCAGGTAGAACAGCTCCTCGTCATCGAACCGCCCGACCGAACTGGCGTGTCCGGCGCCGATGATGTTGCCGTTCTCGATCTCCAGGTTCGGTTCCGAATCGGCGATCGCGCCCGGCGTCAGCACCAGGTTGCGGTTGAGCTCGTAGGAATCGGTGCCCGGCGCGGTCGGTTGGATCAGCGCGTTGCCGACCCACGTGGAGTGCGCGCCCTGCCCGTCGAGCGCGCCCTTGTACACCACGCGCGACCTGCAGTCCGGATGGTTGTGCACCACCATCGTGCGGTGCTCGATGTGCTCGCCCGGATCAGCGAAGTAGATGCCCAGCATGTTCAGGTCGCCCTGCGGGCCGCCGAAGTCCTGGTCCATGCGGATGCGGACCACGTCGCCGCCGAGCGTGACCATCGAGTGACGCAGGCTGGCGTTCTCGCCCACATGGATGCGATGGCCGCCGACATGCTTGGAGCCCTTCTCCCACTCCTGGATGAAGGTGGTGGACAGGTTGGAATCGCGGCCGGTGACGATCTCCACACCCTCCGCGAGACGTGCCATGCCGTGGTGTTCGACGACGACGTCGGCATGGGTGCCGGCATCGGCCGCGATGACCAGGTGCAGCGCATCCGGCGCGTCGCCGCCGCCGGTGACCGCGATGCGCACCGGCTGGGCGACGTCGCCGTGCAGGGTCACGACGGTCGCGGTCTTCACGACGTTCCACTCGACCGCCGAGATGCGGTCGCTCGGCTTGGACACGGTGCCGCTCGGCGCGACTGTCTTGTCCACAACCTCGACGCCGACCTGCTCGGGGTCCAACGGCGAGCCGTCGATGCCGGTCACCTCGACCGTGGTCAGGCCGCTCGGCTCGAACACGTCGAGGAATTCGGCGACGCGGTCCAACGGCGTGTACCGCCACTCCTCCTGACGGGAGGTCGGCATCGCGAACGCGTCAAGATCGAAGCTGCGCGGCGCACGGTCCGCGCTCGACGGCATGGCCGCCGGCACCGCGTACGGGTCGTTCGGATCCGCCACGGGAATGGTGATTTCGGTATTCTCTGCCATCGGACTCAGCCCACCGATCCTTCCATCTGCAGTTCCACCAAACGGTTCAGTTCCAGCGCGTACTCCATCGGCAGCTCACGGCTGATCGGCTCGACGAAGCCGCGCACGATCATGCCCATCGCCTCGTCCTCGTTCAGACCGCGGCTCATCAGATAGAACAGCTGGTCCTCGGAGACTTTGGAGACGGTGGCCTCATGCGCCATCGACACGTCGTCCTCGCGAACATCCACATGCGGGTAGGTGTCGGAACGCGAGTAGTCGTCGACCAGCAGCGCGTCGCACACCGTGGAGTTCGAGGAGCCTTCGGCGCCCTTGACGATCTTGACCAGACCGCGGTAGGCGGAACGGCCGCCGCCGCGCGAGATGGACTTGGCCACGATCGTGGAGCTGGTGTGCGGGGCCAGGTGGATCATCTTGGCGCCCGTATCCTGGTACTGCCCCTTGCCGGCGAAGCCCAGCGACATGGTTTCGGCCTTGGCGTACGGTTCGGCCAGGATGCAGGCCGGGTACTTCATCGTGGCCTTGGAGCCGATGTTGCCATCCACCCATTCCATCGTGCCGCCCTCGCGCACGTAGGCGCGCTGGGTGACCAGATTGTACACGTTGTTCGACCAGTTCTGCACGGTGGTGTAGCGCACGCGGGCGTGCTTCTCCACGATGATCTCCACGATGGCGGCGTGCAGCGAGTCGGTCGAGTAGATCGGCGCGGTGCAGCCCTCCACGTAATGCACGTAGGAGCCCTCGTCGGCGATAATCAGCGTGCGTTCGAACTGGCCCATATTCGGGGTGTTGATGCGGAAATAGGCCTGCAGCGGGATGTCCACATGCACGCCCTTGGGCACGTAGATGAACGAGCCGCCCGACCACGCGGCCGTGTTCAGCGCGCCGAACTTGTTGTCGTCCGGCGGTACGACCGTGCCGAAGTATTTGCGCACCAGATCCGGGTATTCGCGCACCGCGGTGTCGGTGTCCACGAAGATCACGCCCTGGTCCTTCAGCTCCTGCTGGATGGAGTTGTAGATGACCTCGGACTCGTACTGGGCGGCCACGCCGGAGACCAGACGCTTCTTCTCCGCCTCGGGGATGCCCAGACGGTCGTAGGTGTTCCGGATGTCGTCCGGCAGATCCTCCCAGGTGGCGGCCTGCTTGTCGATCGGCTTGACGTAGTACTTGAAGTCGTCGGCGTTGAAGCCGCTCAGGTCCACGCCCCAATCCGGCATTGGTTTGTCCAGGAACGCCTGATAGCCCTTGAGACGGATGTCGAGCATCCACTCGGGTTCGCCCTTGTCGGCGGAGATGGCGCGCACCACGTTCTCGTCGATGCCCTTCTTCGCCGCCTCGCCGGCCGCATCCGAATCATGCCAGCCGTACTCGTATTCGCCGAACTGGCTGATGATCTCGTCATCCTGCCTGATCTTGTCCTCGTTGACGCGGGACCGGCCGGCCACGTACTGGCTCATCTCCACGTCAGCCGCGGCGCCGCCCGTCTGCCCGGGCGACTGTGGCGTCATCTCGTCCGTCACTGCGCGCTGCCTCCTTCATACGAATTGCTTCCATCCGCAACACTAATGGAATCAGCGGGAAAACACTAGTATCCGCCCGAAAAATCATCCCCGAGCGGATGTGAGGAAGCTCACGGGGGTGCCGAGGGCGCGTCAGCAGAGGGATCCCCTGACGTTCGGTAGGTGATTTTCTCATTCAGTTGGAAACTTTTCAGACGGGTAGCACCTGTTTCAGCCGGAAACACTCTTCTTCCGGGCCCCAGTTCACAGGTCTCATCCGATTCGGTTCCCAACTGAATGACAGAATCCCCTACTGAGTGATGTGTACAAGCCCATGCCCGCACGACGCTCCGCCCAATGTGCAACGTTCCGAAGCCGTTCGTCGTTTGAACTGCCGCTAAGGCGCGCCCCTGGTCCGTCCTCTGAACCAAGGCCGTGTGAAGAGGAGTCCTACTGGATATCATGAAACCAGTCGATATTGGGAGGGATGTATCGAACGATGAGGGACGAACACAGCGATGAATCCGGATATGATGCCGCCGAAGTCGAACGCGCTGCCGAAGACCTGCGAGTGGGAATCATCGACGATGACGCTCTGACGCTTGCGGCGTTGCGTTCCGTGGTCAACGGGATGGCGCCGCGGCACGGCACCGTTGTGATCTGGACATCGAGATCCGGCGACGAGGCCGTTGATCTGTGCGTTGATCGGCGGAGCAGACCCGATGTCGTATTGGTGGACATGAATATGGATGGAGTCGACGGCGGCATGGTATGCCAGCGGATCCGTCATTTCTCCGACCGCATCGTCATCTACGGTATGACGGCGCATTCGCTGCGCCGATATGAGCATGTGACTCGTCGGTTCGGTGCGCAGGCGCTGTTGGATAAGGCCGATGTGCAGGGCCTGCAGCGTTGCCTTGCCGACTGTGCGGCAGGACGGACATACATTCAGCAGGGGTTCTCCTCGCCTGGGCAGGCGTACCGCTTGTTGACTGTTCCCGGCGCGGTGAATGCGACTTCCCTGGAATTATCGCCGCGTGAGACGGAGGTGCTGGATTGGACGATAGAGGGATTGACGGCCAAGGAGGTCGCCGCCCGCATGGCGTTGAGCGAAGCCACCGTCAAAACGCATCTACGCCACGCCATACGCAAGCTCGGAGTCGGCAACAAGCTCCAGCTCATCCGTGCATGGACCCAGTTCAGGAGCGCGCGATGAGCACGCCGAACGCCACCGGACCGGCTTCGTTTCACATCTTCCCGGCATTCCGTGGTTGCAGACGTCCATATGCGTTGGCAATCATCATCTTCGTCGTGATGCTGACGATGCTCGAATACGCTGCGGGATCCGATCAATCGATGGCCAATCTGATGTTCGCCTGTGTACTGGCAAGCATGAGCATCGGCATGTATTGGCTGCCCGCATGCTGCGGCATCGGCATCACCGCGTTATCTGTTGCCACAACATTGTATCCGGGAATGCCGTTTTCTCCACAACTTTGGAGTCTGTGGCTTGTTTTCGGCATGCTGGCGCACCAGCGCAGATATGTGTTGGTTTCCATGCTTTTCATCGCCGAGATAGCGGCATACCTTGCCGCCTTGGTATTCCATGTACCGACTTGGGCACCCTCCGGCATCGTCACTCTGCTAGGTACATTCGTCATCGCCGCCATAGCCGGGTACGGCATGTCAGCCCTCCAACAGTTCCAGCGCATCCAAGAAGAGCTGCGGCAACGGCAATCCCTGCAGGAACAGTATCACCGGTCGCAACGGGATCTGCTGTTGGCCAGTCGCATACATGATTCCACGGCGCGTGGCCTGACGCTGATATCACTGATGGCTGATGACTCTAAGCCTGCCACGGCGACCGGGGAAAACAGCCATGCATGTTTGCGCGATATCAAATCCGTCGCGGCGGACACGCTTGCGGAGACCCGAACCGTCATCGACATCCTGTGCGGATCAGACGACTCTGCCGCATATGTCAATCGAGACCACGACAACGTGATGTTCGTTGACGCCCTCCGGCAGCAGCTGGATTGCAACGATCACATACTTGCAACATTGGGGTTTCTCGGAACCAGTGTCGTGCGCACGGAAAATCAGGGAACGAACCATCGTCCCGATTCCGCCGTCGCGGAGGAACTGCATGATCTCATCGACCAGCTCTATACCAATATCGTCATGCACGCGAGACAAGGCAATGATAGCTACGTCATACGCATAACGATCAGGAACAACCAAATCAGCATCATCGAATCCAACGCATATGATGCGTCGCGATTATCGGAACGGCACTCATCACATGGTCTAGCCCTTCATGAACGCCGAATCCGCGCGTTGGGAGGGACGATGACGTACGCCATCGAAGATGACGTGTGGACGTTACGTGCGCAAATACCACTACTTTACGCATAGTATTCACTGCCGCACATCCACTCAAGCCATGGAGGACAATCGCGGAGCCGCTCTTCTTCCGTGGACGTGGACTGTAATTGGGCATACCTTGGAACAAGCGCATCGCAAGATGGTATCGGAGCGGCCGACAAAACACTTGACATGATGATTGCAACAATTACATCCATTATCGTATTCCTTTACCAAAGCGTTGCACGGACAAAAAGCATCACAAGTCTCCACCCCCATCACCTTTTAGATGATGGCGCACCGCTGTCTCTTATATTGACGTTGTCCATAAGACACGAAGCACATCCCCATAGATCACGGATTGAATATCATGAACACGTTTACGCTTAAAATCGCCGCGTGTCTGCTCATGGTCATCGACCATACCGCACTGTTCTTTCCGCATGCCATTGAGCTGCCGATGCACTGGATTGGGCGACTCGCCGCGCCGTTGTTCACTTTTCTGTGTGTGCAGGCCTGTGAGCACACCCACAGTATCTTCCGCTACATCATGCGGCTGTATACCGCCAGCGTCGGCATGGCCTTCATGGAATTGATCCTTAATCGCACCGGCAACGCGTTTACGCCCCTATTCCACGTCGCACTGATCATCGGCATCCTCTCATTGCGCAAACCACCGCACCGAGTTGCAGGCCTTGCAGCCTATTGCCTGTGGCAGGTTACCCTATACCTGCTGTTCACCGCGGCCGAACCAGCCATCAGCGAATTGGACATCCTGCCTCGGCTCCTCGTCGAGATTGTGGCGCCCACCGCGCTTGGCATGGGTATCTCCATCGATGGCGGCTATGCATATGTGATGCTCGGTCTGATCATGTGGGTTTGCCGGAAGTCACGGTATCGGTTGGCCATATGGTTCACGGTGTTCTGCGGTGCGATATTCATACTGTTCAACTATGCACCGCTCACGAACAGCATCCTGCCGGGACTCGCACAGGAGTATCTCGGTCTTCCGGTGAGCATCCACTGGATGCCGTTCACCTACAACTACCAATGGATGATGATCGGGGCACTCCCGTTCATGCTGCTGTACAACGGGCAACGCGGCCGGCCCGTCAAGTGGCTGTTCTACTGGTTCTACCCGGTACACCTCACCGTCATCACGATACTCATGCATCTGCTCGGCGCGCAATTCTACGGCGCATGACGTCGGGACCGAAGTTGCACGGTTGCATATATATGCGGGGCGGGAAGCAATGAGTTGCTTCCCGCCCCGCATCCGCTTGATGGTGGGATAATCCCTCAGCGTTCGGACTGGTGGACCAGCGCGGCCCTGACCAGACCGGCGAACAGCGGGTGCGGCTTGGTCGGACGGCTCTTGAACTCCGGGTGCGCCTGGGTGGCCACATAGAACGGATGCACCTCGCGCGGCAGCTCCACGAACTCGGTGAGCTCGCCGTCCGGGCTCTGGCCGGAGATCACCAGACCGGCCTCGCGCAGACGGTCCTTATAGGCCACGTTCACCTCGTAGCGGTGGCGGTGCCGTTCGGTGACATGCGTGGTGCCGTACAGTTCGGCGACCAGCGAGCCCTCCAGCAGCTCGGCCGGGTAGGAACCAAGTCGCATCGTATGGCCCATGTCACCCTTGCCGGCCACGATATCCTTCTGTTCCTCCATCGTGGCGATGACGGGATTCGCGCAGTTGGGGTCGAACTCGGTGGAGTCCGCGTCCTCGATGCCGAGCACATCGCGGGCGTATTCGATAACCATCGACTGCAATCCCAGACACAGGCCGAGCGCCGGCAGACCGTTCTCGCGTGCGAACCGCAGCGCGCCGATCTTGCCCTCGATGCCGCGGATGCCGAATCCACCCGGCACCACAATGCCATCGACCTGATCGAGCGCGGCCGCCGCGCCCTCCGGGGTCGCGCACTTGTCGGCGGCCACCCACTTGACGTTGACCTTGGCCCAGTTGGCGAAACCGCCCGCCTTGATCGCCTCGGTGACGGACAGGTACGCGTCCGGCAGGTCGATGTACTTGCCGACGATCGCGATGTTGACCTCATGCTTGGGATGGTGCACGCGCTCCAGCAGATCGGCCCACTCGTCCCAGTCCACGTCGTGGAACGGCAGACCCAGCTCGCGCACCACGTAGGCGTCGAGCCCCTCGTCGAACAGGATCTTCGGCACGTCGTAAATGCTCGGCGCGTCCACGCAGTTGACCACGCCCTCCGAATCCACGTCGCACATCAGCGAGATCTTGTCCTTGATGGACTGGTTGAGCGGACGGTCCGAACGCAGCACCAGCGCATCCGGGGAGATGCCCAACTGACGCAGCATCATCACCGAATGCTGGGTGGGCTTGGTCTTCAACTCGTGCGCGGCGGAGATGTACGGCACGAGGGAGACATGCACGAACATGCAGTTGTCCGGCCCCAGGTCGCGGCGCACCTCGCGCGCGGCCTCCAGGAACGGCTGGGATTCGATGTCGCCGACGGTGCCGCCGATCTCGGTGATGATCACGTCCACGTCGTCGGAGGCCTGGGCGCGCATGCGGGACTTGATCTCGTCGGTGATATGCGGGATGACCTGCACGCACTGACCGAGGTACTCGCCGGCGCGTTCCTTGCGCAACACCGACTGGTAGATCTGGCCGGTGGTGACGTTCGCCTTCTGGCTGAGGAAGACGTCGAGGAAGCGCTCGTAGTGGCCGATGTCCAGATCGGTTTCGGCACCGTCCTCGGTCACGTACACTTCGCCGTGCTGGAACGGGTTCATCGTGCCCGGGTCCACGTTGATGTAGGGATCGAGCTTCTGCTGCAGCACGTGGATGCCGCGCGAGCGCAGCAGGCGGCCCAGCGATGAAGCCGTCAGTCCCTTGCCCAACGACGAGACCACGCCACCGGTGACGAAAATATGCTTGGTAACGTGTTCCTGCGAGTTGCCATGTTGTCTTCTAACCATGGAATTCCACATTATCATCCGCGCATGACCCGGCGTGTTTCCACGGATGCCGCATCGTACGCCAGGATTCGGTCGCCGCGCAGGCGGACCGGTCGCATCGCGTCATCAGTTGCCGCGAAGGTCGAACCAGCTGAACGGGGCGATCCCATCGCCCCACGTATAGACGATGTACCACCGTCCGTCGGACGTATCCGACACATCCGAGGCAAAGGCGTAATCGCCGCGGTCGATGATGCCGAGGTCCCGGGTCGTCTGCGCATCCACCAGCATGTCCCAATCGCCTTTGCGGTAGGCCGCGTAGTACCCGTCCAATTCGTCGCTCGACAGATCGCTCTGAACCAGCACGCCGCCGAGATACTGCATGCCGTTCCCGTTGCCGGTGAGTTTCCCGGCCAGGCTGAACCGTTCCGCGACACGGGTGTCGGCCGGCGACGGAACGCCGGCGACGTCGTCGGCCAGGCCGGCCGCGGTCCGGTCGTTCACGAACGGGCACAACACGAACAACGATACGATCGCCAGCGGTACCGCGGCGAACGCGGCACCGGCGACGATGACGGCTTTGTCCACTGCACGACGGGTCATGCCTCCAGCCTCGCACATCCCCGCGCGGAACGCAACTCCTACGGCTCGCGGCGTCGCCCCAGGAGCAGTCGCCGGACCTTCCTGAGATGGTTGCGTCGAAACACTCCCCTGGTTCCGGGCATCATCTCGTTTCCGATGTCCCTTGACGGGCTCGTGCAGCTTGCTCATGGCGGCGGCATGGGAAGGGTTATCCACAGACGCGCCGATATGGCGTCCCTTCGTCCACAATGCCCGCCCGCCGTTGCGGTCCGGCCGTTCGACCCCGTATGCTCGCCTCATGAGAAGGCATGACGTCATCGACCCGATGCTCGATGCAACGCGGAATGACTGACACGCATCGGTTGTTTCCCGTCGGATATTACACACGCCCGCCGAATACATGACACGAACCGGTTATTCCGCGGCACGTAATTGCGCTCGCCCAACGAAAACCGGACACGGAGGGGACGGAACGGGCCGAGCGAACGGGGTCACTGCTCCAGCAGGTGGGCGACCGCCTCGAGGGCGAGCCGGTACCCGTAGAACCCCATGCCGGTGATCGTGCCGGTGGCCACCGGGGAGATGACCGAGTACTTGCGGAACGCGTCGCGCGCCGACGGATTGGAGATGTGCACCTCCATCAGCGGCAGACCGGCGTCGGTGACCATGTGCGCCGCGTCGGACAGCCCGTACGAGTAGTGGGTGAACGCCGCCGGGTTCATCACCACCGGTGTCCTCTCGTCGACGGCGCGGTGCATCCAGCCGATCATCTCGGCCTCGTCGTCGGTCTGGCGCACCTCGACGTCCAGACCGAGCTCCCTGCCCCATGCGGTGCAGTCGCGGCGCAGCGTCTCCAGGTCCTGATGGCCGTAGACGTCGGGTTCACGCACGCCGAGGCGTCCGAGATTCGGACCGTTAACGACAATAACCTTGCGTGTCATACGATGACTTCCTTTCTTGCTTCACGGACGGATGCGGCGGAATGCCTCCTCGACGACGTCCGCCGGCGGATCCTCCAAGTGAATGACATGCCCGATGCGGTCCAGCACCACGAACCGCAGCATGTTGCCGCGTGCCTTCTTGTCGCGGTGCATCAGCGCCAGCACGTCGGACCATGAGCCGCCGCCCCATGAGGTCGGCAGTCCCAACGCTCCAAGCAGCGAACGGTGGTAGTCGACCAGATCGCGGTCGATGTGCCCGAGCAGGTTCGACAGTTCCGCCGCGAACACCATGCCGACGGCCACCGCGTTGCCGTGCCGCCACCTGAAGTGCTCGATCTGCTCGATGGCATGACCGAGGGTGTGTCCGTAGTTGAGGAATTCGCGCAGCCCCTGCTCCTTCAAGTCGGAGGAGACGTGGTGCACCTTGACGCGCACCGTGCGTTCGATCAGTTCGCACACCACGTCCTTCAGCGGCGATTCCAGGAAGGTCGCGCCGTCGAACCCGCGCAGCGCCGCGGCATGGGTTTCCAGGATCCGCAGAATCTCCTCGTCCATGATGAATCCGGATTTGGCCACCTCGCCGAGCCCTTCGACGAAGATGTCGTTAGGCAGCGAAGCCAACGTCCGCACGTCGGCGAGCACGCCGGCCGGCGTGTAGAACGAGCCGACCAAGTTCTTGCCCTGCGGCGTGTTGATGCCGGTTTTGCCGCCGGTGGACGCGTCGACCATTGCCAACAGCGAGGTCGGGCAGTTCACGTAGCGCACGCCGCGCATCCATGTGGCGGCGATGAACCCGGCCAGATCGGTGGCCGCGCCGCCGCCGACGCCCACGATCGCGTCGGAGCGGGTGAAGCCTTCCTCGCCGAGCCGCTGCCAGACGCCGTTGGCCACGTCCACGGTCTTGCCGGCCTCGGCATCGGGCACGACGATGTCCACGACCTCGTACCCGCCCTGGCGCAGCAACGCACGGGCGTGGTCGGAATGCCGCTGCACGGGCTGCGTATGGATCAGCGCCACACGGGCCGCCTTCTCCCCCAGCAGCTCGGGCAGATGGCTCATCGCCCGCTCGCCGATGCGCACATCGTACGGGTCGATGCCGGAACCGGTCACATGCACGGCTCGTTCCTCGATCATGTCCTTCATCCTCCTTGCCGCCTGCGCCGGCGACAGACCATAGGTGTGCACCATCACATTCGCCACGTCCCGGAACACCGGATCGCGCACCTGGTACAGTGACTGCCACCGTTCGTCGGCGTCGCCGTTGAGCATCGGCCGGCCGCCGCCGCGCCGGGCGCGTTCCATCGCCTCGCGGGGGTCGGCCATCAGATAGATCACCTTGCCGCCCTCGGCTATGTACTCGGCCAGGCATTCGCGCACCGCGGGCGTCATCGGGGCGCCCCCGCCCAGCGAGAAGATGCCGTCGAACCCGTTGACGGTTCGCCGGATCAGATCGCTTTCGACCTCGCGGAACGCCGGTTCCCCATATCGCTCGAAATATTCGGGGATGGACATGCCCACCTGACGTTCGATCTCCACGTCCGCGTCGAGGAACGGCAGCCCCATCAGCTGCGCGGTCTCCCGTCCGACGCGGGTCTTGCCCGCGCCCATCATGCCGATGACCACGGCCTGCGGATGGTTCGTCATCGTCAGTTCCCTCCTCCTATCCGTCCGAGATAACGGATGATTTCACACCCGTCGTCGTCATGGTGCGATCCGCGCATCGCCGGGCACCAGACGACGGGCATCAGCGCATATGCTCCGGCCACGAGGCCAGGTACGCCTCGGCGTTGCGTCGGGTTTCGGCGATGCTGTCGCCGCCGAACTTCTCCAACACATACCGCGCGATGGTCAGCCGCACCATGGCTTCGGCCACCACGGCGGCCGCCGGCACGGCGGTGGAGTCGGAACGCTGGTTGATGGCCTGCGCCGCCTCGCCGGTCAGCACGTCCACGGTGCGCAGCGCCTTGGGGATCGAGGGAATCGGCTTCATCGCCGCACGCACGCGGATCGGCTGCCCGTTGGACATGCCGCCCTCGATGCCGCCCGCACGGTTCGTCATACGCGTGATACGTCCGTCGCCGCCGACCACGATCTCGTCATGCGCCTGCGATCCGGGGCGCATGGCCTCCAGGAAGCCGTCGCCGATCTCCACGCCCTTGATGGCCTGGATGCCCATCAGCGCGGAGGCCAACGCGGCGTCCAGACGACGGTCGGATTCCACATACGTGCCGATGCCGGCCGGCACGCCGTAGGCGATGACCTCGACCACGCCGCCCAAGGTATCGGCGTTGGCCTTCGCCTCGTCGATGCGCGCGATCATCCGCGCCTCGGCGTCCTTGTCGAGGGTCCGTACCGGCGAGGCGTCCAGGGCCGTCACATCGTCCGGCGCGGGCAGCGGGGCGGATGCGGGGTCCTCCACGCCCGCGCCCCCGATGGAGATCACATGCGCCACGGTGCGAATGCCCAGCGACTGTTCCAGGAACAACGCCGCCACGGCGCCGAGCGCCACGCGCGAGGCCGTCTCGCGGGCGCTGGAGCGTTCCAGCACCGGACGGGCGTCGTCGAAGCCGTATTTGCGCATGCCGGTCAGGTCGGCGTGGCCGGGGCGCGGACGGCTCAGCGGCGCGTTGCGTCCCTCGCACGGCAGGTCGTGGTCGAGCGGGTCCGCGCTCATGACCTGGGTCCATTTGGGCCATTCGGTGTTGCCGATTTCGATGGCGATCGGCGAGCCGAGCGTCTCGCCGTGCCGCACTCCGGTGAGCAGCCGCACCTGGTCCTGTTCGAACTTCATGCGCGCACCACGCCCGTACCCGAGGCGGCGACGCGCCAGGGCGCCGACGATATCCTGCGAGGTGACCCGCACGCCGGCCGGCATTCCCTCGATCATGGCGACCAGCGCCTCGCCGTGCGACTCCCCTGCCGTCTGCCAACGCAACATGCCTGTACTCCTTGGTAAGTGGTGTTCCTTGCAACTTCGGTCTATCCTACCGGCATGGGCTACCTTGTTGCGCTGCCGAGTCTTCTATGTGGACTGGCGATCAGTGTTGAGGACATCCGATGCCGTCGGGTGCCGCGGCTGTGGGTGGCCGTGGGCTGCCTGCTGCAGCTGGTGGCCCTGATTGTGGCCGCGCTGCTGGGCAACGACCTGTTCCTGGTGCTGCAGGCGGCGCTGTTCGCCGTGCTGTGCGCCGCGGTACAGTGCGGATTGGCGCTGGTCAGGCCCGGTGCGCTGGGATTCGGCGATGTGACCGTGACGCTGCTGATGGGTCTGGCCGTGGGGACGGCCGGCTTGTGGGGCGTGGTGGTCTGGTGGCTGGCGATGGGCGTGCTGGGGCTGGTCTGGATGCTGCTGTGGCGACGGTTCGATTGGCAGGGGGACACCCCCTATGCGGGCAAGGTGCCGTTCGCGCCGGTGATTGTGGTGGCCGCGACCGTGGCGCTGGGAGTATGCGGATAAGGGAATACGTGTGAGGCGGCGCCTCCCGCAGGATGACGCCGCCTCACACGGTATCGGGACCGGTGTGACCGGTCAGTTCGCGTTGGGGTTGTTGTTCTTGTACTCGTCGCGGATCTTCCAGAATTCGTCCTCGGTGACGGCGAACTTGGTTTCGCCGGTTTGCAGGTTCGTGGTGACGAAGTACAGCCAATCGCCCTGTTCGGGGTTCATCGCGGCCTGGATGGCGTTGTCTCCCGGATTGCTGATCGGGGTCGGCGGCAGACCTTGATGGATGCGCGTGTTGTACGGGTTGGAGTCGTCCGCCAGCATGGCGTCGGTCAGTTCCGCCGCGGTGATGCCCAGACCGTAGGCCACGGTGGTGTCCATGCCCAGCGGCATGCCGGCATCGATGCGGTTGAGGATCACGCGGGTGACCTTGCCGTAGTACTCCTGCGAGTTGACCTCGGCCTCGGCGATGGAGGCCATGATCATGATCTTCTCGCGTTCCTCGCCGGTCGGCACGCCCATCTCGTCGAGTTTGGCGATGCGGGCGTTGACCATCTGCGTCAGGATATCCGAGGCGGTCTGTCCCTCCGAGGGGTTGTACGAGCCGGGTTCCAGCCAGCCTTCGAAACTGCCGTTGGCCTCAGCGGGCAGGATGCCGGCTCCGTCCCCGTCGATGATCGATTGGAAGTCGCTTTCGGGCAGACCGGTGACCTGCGCCGCGTTGGCGATGACGTCGCTGACACGTTCGCCGGGCCTGACCTCGATGAACCCGCCAGCCTGCTCTTGATCGGACAGCACCGCCAACACGTCCGAAGCTTTCATCTGGTACTGCAGGCTGAAGGTGCCCGGGTACAGCGTGGAGTTGCCGGCGATGCTGGTCAGTGCCTCGGGGGATTTGATGATGTCCTGCTTGGTCAGGTTCTGCGCCACCGTATGCCAGTCGCTGCCGCTTTCCACAGTGAATTGCACGCTGCCGTTGCCCGGCCCCGGATAATCCTCGACGACGACCTGGGCGGCCTCGCGGTCGGCCTTCCACTGCTTCAATGCACGGTATCCGAAGAACCCCGCCGCGCCGACCAACGCCAGAACGACTACCACAACAACAGCCGCCACGATCCGATGCCTTTTGCGCTCCGAACGTTTGCGGCGCATTTCACGCCGGGAACGCGGCGGACGCGGCGGCAATGCGGAGAACCCGTCACCGTCCAAATCGGACCACTGCGTGTTCTCTTCGAAGAAATCACTGAAACTATCGGACACGGGGTCGCTCCTCTTACCTGTTCTCTCTGCTATCCAACGCGGTCTGCAGTATCACCACCGCCGCCTGCTGGTCGACCACAGACCGATGCTGCCGGCCACCGATCTGGGCATCATGCAGCAGCCGATGCGCGCTGACGGTGGTCAGTCGTTCATCCACCAATGTTACAGCCGGAACGGCCGTCAACGCGAATTGGCCGTCATCCAGGAGGGCCGACATTCTCTTTTTGAGGTTATCCGCCCACCGACGAGCCTTTTTGGCGCTTCTGCCCTCCGTGCCGTCCATCTGCAGGGGCAGCCCCACCACCACATGGTCCACGCCTTCATCCTCGATGACGTCGATCACCGTGTCCAATGCGAAGAAGGAATCGCCATTGACCGTGATGTTCCCCGCCGGATGGGCAAATGTCAGGCCCGGGTCGGACAGTGCCAGTCCGACCCGGGCGTTGCCCAAGTCAACACCGAGCCACACCATATGATGCGGTTCAGCCCTTCATTGCCTCATGCGTCAGCGACTGCAACGCGGCATCGATCTTGGAGGCATCGGAGCCGCCGCCCTGGGCGAAGTCCGGCTTGCCGCCGCCACCGCCGCCGAGGATCTTGGAGGCGCCGCGCACCAGATCGCCGGCTTTGATGCCGCTCTTGCGTGCCGCCTCATTCGTGGCCACGGCGACCATCGGCTTGTCGTCGGCGCTCACGCCGGCCAGCGCCACCACAGCGGGAGCATCCTCGCCGAGCTGACCGCGGATGTCCAGCACGGTCTTGCGCAGAGCATCGAACGAGCCGAAATGCCCCACGTTCCTGACCGCCACCTTGACCGGCGCGGCCGAGGCCTTGGCCTCCGACACCAATCCGGGCACCGCGGAGGCCAGCTGGCTTTCATACATGGCGGCCAAACGGCGGTCGGATTCCCTGAGCTTGGCCAACAGCGTGTTCACGCGTTCGGCCAGCTCGTCCGGACGGGCGTTGAGCTTGTCGGACAGCTGGGAGACCAGCGCGTGTTCGCGGGCGTTGTACTCGTAGGCGCTCTGGCCGACCAGGGCGTCCACACGGCGCACGCCGGAGCCGATCGACGCCTCGGACAGGATGCTGACCTGGCCGATCTTGCCGACGTGGTCCACGTGGGTGCCGCCGCACAGCTCGCGGCTCCAGCCGTCCTCGCCGATCGAGACGACGCGCACGATGTCGCCGTACTTCTCGCCGAACAGGTGCATGGCGCCGAGGGCGATGGCGTCGTCGAACTTCATCTCCTGCGTGGTGACGGCCAGGTTGTCGCGCAGCTTGTCGTTGACGCGGGCCTCGACGGCGCTCATGATCGTCTTGGCCGGTGCCTTGGACCACTGGAAGTCGAAGCGCAGACGGTTCGGCGCGTCCTCGGAACCACGCTGGGTGGCCTGCGGGCCGAGCTCCTCGCGCAGCGCCTTGTGCACCATGTGGGTGGCGGTGTGCGAGCGGGCGATGGCGCCGCGGCGGTCCAGATCGATCGTGGCGTTGACCTCGGTGCCCACGACCAGCGTGCCCTCGGTCAGGCGGCACTGGTGCACGATCAGGTCCTTGATCGGCTTCTGCACGTCATCGACCTCAAGCACCGCGCCGTCGTCGGACAGGATCTCGCCCTGGTCGGCCAGCTGGCCGCCCGCCTCCGCGTAGAACGGCGTACGGTCGAGGATCACCTCGATGGTGGCCGGGGCGGTGACCGCCGGCACGGAGCCCTTGCCCTCCTGCATGATGCCGAGGACCTTCGAACGGCTGGAGTAGTCGGTGTAGCCGAGGAAGTCGATCGGCGCGGCCAGCGTCTTCTTGAAGTCGTCATACACGGACAGGTCCACGTTGTGGCGCTTCTTCAGCGCGTCGGCGCGGGCGCGGGACTTCTGTTCGGCCATCAGCTCGCGGAACTTCGCCTCATCGACCTTCACGCCCTGTTCGGCCGCCATCTCCAGCGTCAGCTCGATCGGGAAGCCGTAGGTGTCGTGCAGGGTGAAGGCGTCGGCGCCGGAGACGGTGTCCTTGCCAGCCTTCCTGGCCTTGGCGACGGCCATGTCGAAGATCTCGGTGCCGGATTCCAGGGTGCGGCGGAACGCGTCCTCCTCGCCGTAGGCGGCCTCGGACACGTCATGGAAGGTCTGCTCCAGCTCGGGGTAGCTCGGCACCATCGCGTCCTTGGACACCGGGAACAGCGTCGGCAGCACCGGATCGGTCACGCCGAGCGTGCGCATCGCCTTGACGATGCGGCGCAGCAGGCGGCGCAGCACGTAGCCGCGGCCGTTGTTGGCCGGGCGCACGCCGTCGCTCATGATCATCAGCGCGGAGCGCACATGGTCGGCGACCACGCGGAACTTGACGTCCATCGCCTCGTCGTCGCCGTACAGGCGGCCGGACATGCGCTGCGCGGCCTCGATGACAGGGAACACCTCGTCAGTCTCATAGATGTTGTTCTTGCCCTGCAGCAGGTAGGCCATGCGCTCCAGGCCGGCGCCGGTGTCGATGTTCTTGTTCTCCAGCTCGCCGACGATGTGCAGGTCGGTCTTGGACTTGACGTTGTCGACCTCGAAGTTCTCGAACACCAGGTCCCAGATCTCGATGTAGCGGTTCTCGTCGGCGATCGGGCCGCCCTCGATGCCGAACTCGGGGCCGCGGTCCACGTAGATCTCGGAGCACGGGCCGCCGGGGCCGGGGCCGCCGGTGGTCCAGAAGTTGTCCTCCATGCCCATGATCTGGATGTGCTCGGGGTCCACGCCCTCGTTGCGCCACATGGCGCGGGCCTCCTCGTCATCGGTGAAGGTGGTCATCCACAGCTTCTCGGGGTCGAAGCCGTAGCCGCCCTGGTCCTGGGGCTTGGTCAGCAGCTCGTAGGCGTAGTGGATGGCCTCTTCCTTGAAGTAGTCGCCGAACGAGAAGTTGCCGAGCATCTGGAAGAACGTGCCGTGGCGGGTGGTCTTGCCCACCTCGTCGATGTCCAGCGTGCGCACGCACTTCTGGTTCGAGGCCATGCGCGGATGGGGGGCCGTCTGCTCGCCCATCAGATACGGGATGAACGGCACCATGCCGGCGATGGTGAACAGGGTGGTCGGGTTCGGCGAGATCAGGGACGCCGAAGGCACGACGAGGTGGTCGTGCTGTTCGAAGTAATCCAGAAAGCGCTTCGCGATTTCAGAGGTGCGCATGGGTGGTTGTCTCTCCTTGATATCAGAGCATGGGCGTATCAGGCCCTAAAACAGTATCGATGATGATTGGTGGCGGCGAGGGCGGGAGCGCCGTGCCGGCCGATTCTCGAATGGATCAGCGCAGCCGGCCGATATATCGTTCGTTGAGCTCAGCCTCGCGGGCTCGACGGGTGGCGTTGAACTCGTTGACCAGCCCTTCGAGCGTTCTGACCGCCACATGATCCTGATCGGGTCCGAGCAGGAACTGCCGCGCGGAATCCGGCGTGTTCGCCTTGACGTACGCCTGTGCCTTGCTGACCGCGACGATGCCGATGGCCACGCCGACGGCTATCCAGAACAATCGCTTGACCATCACTCCCCCCTTGTTCGGCTGCTGCATGACGCGCTTGGACATGAACGACTGCGCGGTGGATTTCAGCGCATATACCGTGGAAGCGACCTTGATGACGGGCTTGCCGAGGAACGAGCCATACAGATCGGTCAACGCCCCCACGTTGTTGGCCGTGGTGGAGGCCGCGGAGGAGATCTTGTTGACGTCCTCCAACGACTTATTGACCTGCTTGACCGTCGTCACGCTCTCGTCAAGGGCCGGGATGGCGTGGTCACCGGTCTGCTTGACGGTTTCGGCCAGCTGATCGAACAGCTTGCCGAGGCGGATCAGCGGATAGATCAGGAATCCGGCCAGAATGGCGAATGCTATCGCCGCAATCAGACCGGCGATCTCTCCAACACCCATCATGAACCTCACATTTCCCGGTGCACGGCCTCATGCCGCGCACACAATACCGTCATCAGCGTAGCCAACGCCCCAGACGCCGGCAAGTGTCACTGGTTGTACGAAACCACGGTGAGCGCTTGGGCAAACGGAGCCTGCGTGTCGAAATCCAATACGGTCACGCTGCCGTTGGCGGGGCGTTCGCCCAGATCGTAGCCCTCCGGAGCGAAGCGGTGCATCAGGCTGAGCAGTGTGTTGCCGTGGCCGATGACCAGCACATCGTCCCCGTCACGCAGGTCGGGATTCGCCGCGATCAGCGCGTAGGCCCCCTCCACACGCGTCCAGTACTCCGCGTCGGATTCGGCATCGTGGAAGGGATCGGCCTCCTTGAGGAAATCCCGCGTGGCGCCCGGTCCGTACTGCCGCACGATGGCGTTGTAGCTCGGGGCGCCGTGCGGCGCACCGGCCGCATGCCAGGCCATGCCCATGTCCAGGCCCTCGAAGTATCCGTAGTACTGTTCGCGGAAGTGCATATCCGTCGTCAGTTCCGGACGATGGTGGCCGGCCTGTTCGTTGATGTCGAGGATGGTCGCCGCGGTCTCGATGGCGCGCGTGGTGTCGGAGCAGTACGCGGCGGCGAATTGCAGATCGCGCAGCTTGTTGCCGGCCTTGGCCGCGTCGGCCCTGCCGGACTCGGTCAGGGTGGCGTTCGACCAGCCCTGCAGCCTGTTGTACCGATTGAAGAACGTCTGTCCGTGCCGGACCATATGCAGATGCACTCTCATGCCCTCCATTATCCGTGCCGGTCGGACGCATGGCACAGCAAGTTGGGGGTGCCGCAATGGTTACGACATGCCCGAAGGAGGTGTGGCGTGTCGTTGGCCCGCCTGGCATGGTTTACTGGCTGGTATGGGACGTTTTATCTCTCGTTGGCTGGTGATGACCATCGCAGCAGGCGTCATGGTGGCCCTGCTGCCCGGCATGCGCGCGCTCGGTGAGCCGCCGGTGCTCGGCATCGCCGCGTTCGCATTGTTCATGGCGTTGATCAACGCCTCCATCAAACCGATCGTCCAGACGCTGGCGCTGCCGTTCTCGATCCTCTCGCTCGGCATCGTGGCTCTGGTGATCAACTGGTTGTTCATGGAGCTCGCCTCCTGGCTGGCGGTCTCGATCTTCGGGGTCGGCGTCGGCATCGACGGGTTCTGGTGGTCGGTGCTCGGCTCACTGATCATGTCCATCGTCTCGGCCATCGTCGGCGCCGTGATCGGCGACTGACGGCCGTCCGGACAACGAAAAGACCCCGCAGGGCGAACCTGCGGGGTCTTTTCGGTATGTCCTTGTTGGTAAAAGATCCAGATCAGCGCGAATAGAATTCGACGACGTACTGGATGTTGACCTGCACCGGGATTTCCTCGGCTTCCGGCTTGCGGGTCAGGGTCGCCTTGAGCGACGGGAGGTTCACGTCGAGATAACCCGGAACCGCGGGCAGCACGTCACGATGCACGCCTTCGGCGGCAATCTGGAACGGCACCATGGTCTGGCTCTTGGCCTTCACCTGGATGGTCTGGCCGGGCTTGACGCGGTAGGACGGGCGATCGACGACGTTGCCGTCGACGAGGATGTGACGGTGCACCACGAACTGACGGGCCTGGGCGGTCGTGCGGGCGAAGCCGGCGCGCAGCACCAGGGCGTCGAGGCGGGTCTCCAGATCGGAGAGCATCGCGTTACCGGTCTGGCCGGCGGTACGGGTGCCCTTCTCATAAGCGGCGCGAAGCTGCTTCTCCGAGATGCCGTACTGGGCGCGCAGACGCTGCTTCTCGCGCAGACGCACCGCGTAATCGGACTCGGTGCGGCGGCGGGTGCGGCCATGCTCACCCGGGGCATACGGACGCTTTTCGAAGATGCGCTGAGCCTTGGGGGTCAGTGCAATGCCGAGGGCGCGGGAAAGACGCACCTGACGGCGGGAACGCTGAACGTTCGTCATTGAGATATTCCTTCTGTCGTTGTTTGAACGGAACACAGGGCGGCGGACCGCCTTGTGCTGAGCCGGCCTCTCCAACGCTTCCTCGTGCCGAGGCACGAACGGCCGCGAAACGGGATTCCGACGGCCGCCGACCCGTTGATGGGCTAAGGCTCCAGACGGTGTCAGCCGGCAGGCAGACACCAATTGTCCAGTATACGCGCAGGGGGTGGACCACTGCGGGACGCGGTCCGGGCGCTCCCCGCGGAGGAAGACGCCCGGGTGAGGACTAGAGCTTTTCGATGGGGGCGACCGCGAGCATCAGCCGCTTGACGCCGTCCGACCCGAAGTCGACGGTGATCACCGACTTGGGGCCCTTGTCCTGCAGGTCGACGACCGTGCCCAGACCGAATTTGTCGTGCGTGATCTTGTCGCCGATCTGGAAATCCGCGATCGACAGCCCGTTGCCTGCCGTGGACGCCCCCGGGTTCTGCTTCGGCTTGCTTCCCGACGACGGCGCGATGCGGCGGGTCGTCACCTTCCCGCTGCGGCCGGATCCGGAGGAGCCCGATCCGTAGGACGACGAACGTGAGCCGGAGGAACCATACGATTTCGACGAGCGCGAGCCATACGATGAGCCCGAGGAGCCGTATGAACGTCCGGAACCGCCATAGGTGGACCGTGAGCCGTACGAGGAGCCATACGACCGGCCCGATCCGTACCCGGACCGCGCCGCGGAGGACGAACCGGACCCATAGGAGGAGCCCGTTCCACGGGCCGACCCGTAGGTAGAGCCGAACGTCGACCCCGCTCCCCCGTAGCTGACGCCGCCAAAGTCGTCGTCATCCCATCCGCCGAATTCGTCGTCGCCGAAACCGCCGTTGCCCCAGCCGCCGCGCATGCGCTCCATGCCCGCCTCGCGACGTTTCCAATCGATGAGTTCGTCGGGAATCTCGTCGAGGAACTGGCTGGGCATCATCTCGGCGGCCTGCCCCCATTGGGCGCGTACGGCGGCACGGGTCACATACAGCCGACGCTGGGCGCGGGTGATGCCCACGTAGGCCAGACGACGTTCCTCCGCCAGTTCGCTGGTGTCCTCCATCGAGCGCGAGTGCGGGAACGTGCCCTGTTCGAGGCCCGTCAAGAAGACGACCGGATATTCGAGACCCTTGGCGGTGTGCAGCGTCATCAGCGTGATCGAACCGCTGTCCTCGCCCTGCATCGGCAGCTGGTCGGAATCCGCCACCAGCGCCGTGGTCTCGAGGAACCCCGCCAACGAGGGGTCCGGGGTCTTCTGCTCGTATTCGGCGGCCACGGATTGCAGCTGGGACAGGTTCTCGACGCGGGAGGCATCCTGCGGGTCATCGGAACGCTGCAGTTCCTCGAGCAGCCCCGACTTGGAGAGCACCTCCGCCACGATTTCGGAGGGCTTGCCGTCATGGGCGACGGCGAACTCGCGTAACGCCGTCATCAGGTCGCGGAACGCTCGCAGCTGTGTCGCGGTGCGTGTGGGCGCGCCCAGCTCGTCGACGTGGAGCACGCCGTCGAAGAACGTGGCGGCGTGCGTGTCGGCGTACATCGTGACCAATGATTCGGCCCGTGCCCCCAGCCCTCGCTTGGGCACGTTGAGGATGCGCCGCATGTTCACGTCGTCCGCGGGGTTGACGATCGCCTGCAAATAGGCGATGGCATCCTTGACCTCACGACGTTCGTAGAAGCGCGTGCCGCCGATCAGCTGATACGGCAGACCCGCCTTGATCAGCGCCTCCTCCAGCGAGCGCGACTGTGCGTTCGCCCGGTACATGATGGCCACATCGGAGTAGGCGACACCGGCTTCGACGTGCAGCCGCGCGATCTCGGAGGCGATCCACGCCGCCTCCTGCTGAGCGTTGTCCGCGGCGTAGCCGACGATCGGCTCGCCCTTGCCCAGCGCGGTCCACAGTTTCTTGGGCTTGCGGCCCTCGTTGTGGGCGATGACCGCGTTCGCCGCGTCCAGGATGGTCTGCGTCGAACGGTAGTTCTGTTCGAGCATGATGGTCTTGGCGTTCGGGAAGTCCTGTTCGAAGTCCTGGATGTTGCGGATGTCCGCGCCGCGGAACGCGTAGATCGACTGGTCGGAGTCGCCGACGACGGTGATCCAGGCCGGCCCCTGCCGTCCGGCTGCCACGGCGTCCGGTTGGGGCCGCTCCCCCGCATCCACGCCGGCCAGCTCCCGCACGAGCACGTACTGCGCGTGGTTGGTGTCCTGGTACTCGTCGACGAGGATGTAGCGGAACTTGTGCCGGTAGTATTCGGCGACCATCGGGCAGCCGCGCAGCAGTTCGACGGTGCGCACGATCAGGTCGTCGAAGTCCACGGCGTTCGCCATGGCGAGCCGGTGCTGGTATTCGGCGTAGACGACCGCGTACAGCTCCTCCACGTTGCCGAACCGGCCGAGCTGGTAGCCCTTCTGGCCCGGCTTGTAGTCGGCCGCGTAGGTGTTCAGCTGCTCCCGCCACCCCTGCAGGTTGTTCTTGTAATCGGAGATGCGCGCCAGGATGGAGCGGGGCGTATAGCGTTTGAGGTCGATGTTCAGATCGGCGCCGATGAGCTTGACCAGGCGCTCGCAGTCGGCGGTGTCGTAGATGGAGAATCCGGATTTCAGTCCGATCTGCTCGCCGTCGCGCCGCAGGATGCGCACGCAGGCGGAGTGGAAGGTGGACACCCACATGCGCTGGGCCACCGGCCCGATCAGCCCGGTCAGGCGTTCGCGCATCTCGGCGGCGGCCTTGTTGGTGAACGTGATGGCCAGGATCTGGCTGGGCCAGGCGCCGAACTGGGTGAGGATCCAGGCGATGCGGCGCGTCAGCACGCGGGTTTTGCCCGAGCCCGCGCCGGCGCCGATGAGCAGCGCCTGCCCGCGGTACTGCACGGCCTCGGCCTGCTGCGGGTTCAGGTCGCCGATGAGATCGTCGGCGGCACGCACGATGAGATCCGGATCCTGTGGCACGCTGGCCCCTTTCCTTCAAGAATCGATCGAGTCCGATACGTCGGGTATCGGCGCATTCATGTCTACCACATCGTTCGGTCAGGTGACGCACGTAAGCTGGACGGTTATACGCGCATCAGCACGTTGTCGGCAGCATTCAGCGCAAAGGATGAGAAGTATGAAGGAACTCGAGGAACGTATCCGCAGGGAAGGCACCGTCAAGCCGGGCAATGTGCTCAAGGTCGACGCCTTCCTCAACCACCAGTGCGACGTGGCGTTGTACGACGCCATGGGCAGGGCCTGGGCCGAGCATTTCGCCGGGCGCACGATCACGAAGATCCTCACCATCGAGGCCTCCGGCATCGGCATGGCCTGCGTGGCTGCCCGCCATTTCGGCAACGTGCCGGTGGTGTTCGCCAAGAAGGCGCAGTCCATCAATCTGGATGGCGATCAATACGTGACCACCGTGTATTCGTTCACCAAGCAGCGCGAGTTCCCCGTCATCGTGTCGAAGAAGTATCTGGGGCCTGAGGATCATGTCCTGCTCATCGACGATTTTCTTGCCAACGGCAAGGCGCTGCGAGGCCTGATCGATATCTGCGAGCATGCCGGCGCCACGGTGGAAGGCATCGGCATCGCCGTGGAAAAGGGATTCCAGGGTGGCGGGGACCGACTGCGTCAGGAAGGATACGATGTCGACTCGCTGGCGATTGTGGAGTCGATGGATCCCGAGACCGGTGATATCACGTTCCGTCACTGAGCCCGCGCGAGAGGAGAGAATATGAGCGAGAAGAAGACCAAAACGACCTCCGGCATTTCGTTCGAAGCACTGAGCAGTTTGGATGCACCGATTGCGTTCTGGCGCGGCATCCCGTTTGGGCTGCAGCATGTGATGGCCATGTTCGTGGCGAACCTGGCGCCGATTTTCATTGTGGCGTCGGCCGCAAACATGGATGCGCAGCAGTCGGCCACGGTGATTCAGGCCGGTCTGCTGGTGGCGGGCCTGGGCACCTGCCTGCAGTTGTACGGCGCGTGGCTGATCGGCTCGCGGCTGCCGATGGTGACCGGCATCTCGTTCACCTACGTGGCTGCGGCCGTGGCGATTTGCGCAGACAAGGGCTATGGCGCCGTGGTCGGTGCGGTGCTGGTCGGTGGCCTGCTGGAGCTGGTCCTGGGTCTGACGGCCCGCTACTGGCGCCGGTTCGTGCCGCCGATCGTCTCGGCCATCGTGGTCACGTCGATCGGCTTCTCGCTGCTGACCGTGGGCGCCGAAAGTTTCGGCGGCGGCTCCGGGGCCGAGGATTTCGGCAGCTGGCAGAACCTGACGCTGGGCCTGATCTCGCTGGTCGCCTGCCTGGCGTTCCAGCTGCTGATGAAGGGCACGGCCAAGCAGCTTTCGGTGCTGTTCGGCCTGGTGGTCGGCTATGTGGTGGCGATGGCGATGGGCAAGGTCGATCTTTCCGGTTTCGCGCACCTGCAGATCGTGTCCGTGCCGCGGATCATGCCGTTCAAGCCCGAGTTCGACCCGGGTGCGATCATCTCGCTGGGCCTGCTGTACGTGGTCTCCTCCGTGGAGGTGCTGGGAGACACGGCCGCGCTGACGAAGGTGGGTCTGAACCGTCTGCCCACCGAACGCGAGACGGCGGGAGCGATCGCCGGCGACGGCCTGATCTCCTCGGTCTCCGGCCTGTTCGGATGCCTGCCGCTGACCAGCTTCGCCCAGAACATCGGCCTGGTGGCCATGACCAAGGTGGTCAACCGCAAGGTGATCCTCTCCGGAGGTCTGATCCTGATCCTGGCCAGCTTCGTGCCGGCCATCGCCGAGGTGTTCAACTCGATGCCGCAGGCCGTGCTCGGCGGCTGCACGATTATGATGTTCGGCAACATCATCCTCTCCGGATTCCAGATGATCGCCGAGGCGGGCTTCACCCAGCGCAACATCACCATCGCGGCGCTGAGCCTGACGATCGGCATCGGATTCACGCAGGTGAGCGACATCTTCGTGCACTTCCCCGCCCTGTTCCAGCAGATCTTCGCCTCGAACTGCATTGCGGTGGCCTTCGTCGTCGCGCTGATCCTCAGTCTGGTCCTGCCCAGCGAGAAGCATTTCCTGGCCGCCAGGGAGGACTGATTCACGCCTCAGCTATGAGGCTTTCCTGACGGTCGACGACAACGACGTGGCGACGGACCGCGCCAGCGTGTCGGCGGGATTGCCTTCCGCGGCCTTGAGCCCCCGCAGCATGCGCAGCTGGATCGGCACCGTGATCGCGAACGTCAGCAGGTCGGAGATCGGCTGGGCCATCTGGATGCCCAGCAGCGCCGGCAGGCCGAACGCCGGCAGGATCGCCGGCAGCAGCCAGACCAGCGGCACCAGGAACAGCCCCTGACGGGCCACACCCAGGATCGAGGCTGCCAACGTCCTGCCCATGGTCTGCTGGCTCATATTCGACATCATGTTGAACCCGTTCATCCACAGCGTGCAGCACTGCAGCCGCAACGCCACCTCGCCGATCCGGATCACGTCGGGGTCGGCCCGGAACAGGCCGACCAGTTCGGGGGCGAACAGCGCGAACACCACGGTCGCGCAGACCAGGATCGCCGTCTCCACGCGCACGCCGAACCAGAATCCGCGGCGGACGCGGGCGAACAGACCGGCGCCGTAGTTATAGCCGCACACCGGCTGGAACCCCTGTCCGAAACCGACGATCATCGAGTTGGCGGTCAACGCGATGCGGTTGACGATCGCCATGGCCGCGATCGCCGCATCGCCGAACGGGTTCGCGGCCAGATTCACGCAGGTCACGGCCACCGACCCCACGCCGTTGCGCAGCAGCGACGGCAGTCCCCCGCCGATCATCTCCCGGATGAGCAGCATGTCCGGCTGGAACCATCGCGGGGACAGCCGGACCACGCCCACCTTGACGCACATCACGGTCAGGATCGTGAAGCTGATGGTCTGGCAGATCGCGGTGGCCAAGCCCGCGCCGAAGATGCCCAGACCGGCGCCGAAGATCAGCGCCGGGGCCAGAGCGATGTTCAGGATCGCCCCGGTGACCAGACCGATCATCGAATAGGCGGACAACCCCTGGAAGCGCAGCAGGCCGTTCATCGTGAACGAGCCGGTGACGCAGGGCGTGGCGACCAGCAGCGGCGTCAGGTACTGCACCGCATAGGGGGCGATGGTGTCGGTGGCGCCCAGGCCGCGCACCAGCGGATGCAGGACCAGCAGCCCCAGCACGCCCAGCAGTACGCCGAAGCCCACCGATCCGAAGAAGGCGACCGACAGCAGTCTTGAGGCGCGTTCCTCGTTGCGTTTGCCGAGCTCTCGCGACAGCGAGTTGCCGCCGCCCTGGCCGAAGAAGAAGCCGATGGCCTGCATGATGGTCATCACCGAGAAGGCCACGCCCACGGCGCCGGACTGCGAGGTGCCGAGCCGGCCGATGAACCAGGTGTCGGCCATGTTGTAGGTCACGGTGACGAGATTCGAGACGATGGCCGGCACGGCCAGACGCAGGATCAGCGGTTCCAGCGGGGATTGGGTCATCTGGACGTACTTCGCGTCCGCCTTGGCATGGACGTCCGATGCTGCCGCAGCCGTTCCGTGTCCTCTACTCACGCCCGCATTCTATCATCGCGGCCGGCGGCGCGGCCCGGAACCGTCCACCGATCGCACTCAGCCGACGGCCAGCTCGGTGGTCCTCTCCGCGGTATCCGAGCGCGGCCGGCGCGCCCGGATGGCGCCCACGGCCAATCCCACGCAGGTGAAGGCGGCCGCATACATCAGCACCAGACCGGTCGATGACGCCCACGCCCCCGCATCCGGACCGGAGGCGGCATGCTCCCCCAGTCCCAGCGCCGCGCCCAGCGCGTCGCCGTACCACCAGCCGGGCAGCAGATGGCCGAGCACCAGCATGGCGTCCGGCATCAGCGAGGCGGGGAACCAGGCGCCGCCGGTGAAGGCGACCATCAGCGAGAACACATTCGCGAACCCGTTCGCCGCCTCCTCGGACACGCCGCACTGCCCGAGCGCGAATCCCAACGCCACGGCCATCAGCGCGTACGTCAGCACCGTCACCGCGCACAGCGCGAAGGACTCCGGCGCGATCGAGGCGTCCGTGCCCAACGGCAGCATCAGCAGCGCCGACAGCGCCAGGTAATAGGCCGACGCGATGACGCCGAGCAGCAGGCAGGCCAGGAACACGCCCATCCCCCGCCGAGAGGGATGCTCCGCCGACGCGGCCAGCCTGCGCCGGACCCGACCCGCGTTGAACACACCGGCCACCAGCGCCACGGTCACGGTCATCGATGCCATAATCGGATACCCGCCGAATCTCATCGACACACCGAACATCGACGCCCCGGTGCGGGAGTCGCCGGCCGTTCCCGTCTGCGCCACGGCGATGCCGTCGCGTCCGTTGACCTGCGCCTCGTCCATCACCCGTTGCACGCTGTGCGCCAGCAGCGCCCCGTCGGCGTCCGTGTCGACTCCCGCATGCACCAGCCGCGCGCGGTATTCCGATCGGAGCGACGATAGCAACCCTTCCATCTGCATCCTCGCCATCGCCCCCACGCCGGAGGTGTAGCTGGTCACGGTCCGCACCGCCGGCACGTCGCCGCCCGTGCGAACCGCCTCGGCGAACCGTGCGGCATAACCCTCCGGCACGATGATGATCAGGTCCACATAGTTCGTGGCCACGGCGTCCTGCAGCGCGCGCTCGGTATCGTCTAGCGCGATCAGATCGCAACCGGCGGAGAGCCCCTCGCGCAGCCCCTGCGCGATGCCGGCCTCACCGCCGTCGCGGTCCACCACGGCGACCGTGGCCCTATCGGACTCGTAGACGCCGGCGGACGCCGCATCCTGCTGCGCGCCGGCCACCGAGCCGGACATCAGGACGATCATCATCAGGCTCAGCCCGAACAGGTAGACGAGCAGATAGGCGCGGTGCCGCCAGATGACCCGCAATGCGGCTTTAAAGGTGTTCATAGCGTTGCCTCCTCAACATCAGCGCCGCAATGGCCAGGAACACGATGCTCATCCCCGCCAGCAGCGCGGCCGTGCGGACGAAGGGCTGCAGGCTGTCGTAATACAGGATGTCGTGGAACAGCTGGGAGACCTGCCGGACGGGGTTGATGTCCGCCAGCAGCGGCAGCTCCCGCTGGATCATGTCGCCCAGCTGCATGGCCGGCTGGCCGTAGAGCCCGGCGAACAGCGACAGCAGGCATGTCATGCCGGTGGAGATGCCCACCTTCGAGCCCACGCCCAGTTTCGGCAACGCGCCGATCAGCGAGCCCAGCGACGACGCCATGAACGTGGCCACGCCGATGCCGAGGAACGCGAACGGTTCACGCCCGGCCACGCCCACCGAGAACACGTATCGGATGACGACGAATGACAGGCTCATGCAGCATGCGGACACCAGCCAGGCGGCCAGGAACCCCGCCGTCAGTATGCGCCACTTCGGCAGCGGCGCCAGGCAGCGGCGCGCGCCGAGGGTGGACAGATTCGGCTGGGATTCGCTGATGGCGCCGATGGCCAGGGTCATGGTCATCAGACAGGCCATGCCCAGCAGTGCGAACTGGTAGCGCACGGGTTCGTCCGGGGCCGTGCGGGTGAGCCGGATCTCCTCGCTCAACCCCGCGGTGGCCCCCAGCTGCCCGGTGAAGGAGTCGTCCAGAAAGGCTTCGGGAGCGTACCGCCCCACCGCCTCCCCCAGCCGCGCCGTGTCGTTGTACCGCGCCACGGCATCCGAGATGATGCTGAGGGTTATGCCCACGGCCCCGTCCGATTCGGCCGTGGTCGCGGCCGAATCGCTGATGACGAACGCCAGTTCGCCGTCCCGCGCGGCCAGATAGCCCACCGCGCGACCCTCACGCAGGTCGGCGAGCGCCGCGTCCGCGTCCGGCACCTGCGTGGCCTTGAGCACGGCCGTGTCGGCGTCCTGCAGGGCTTCCACGAGGTCCTGCGCGCCTGTCAGGCCGTCCCATGCGTCGTCACGCACGATGTCTATGGGCTGGGCCTCGATGCTGTAGCTGCTCTCGATGTTCTGGAACATGGCGTGGAACATGGTGGCCAGGATGATCGGGAAGGCGAGCGCCCAGAAGATCATGGCCGGCCGGTGCAGCATGGTTTTGATCTGTGCGATGAATGTGGTGAGCATCGTCCGCTCCTTTGAGTCGCGCAGCGCCGTGCCGGTCAGTTCGAGGAACACGTCGTTCAGGCTCGGCGGACGCGAGGTCAGGTGTCCGATGTTGGTGCCGGATCGCTCCAGCACGCCGAGTATGTCGATGAGGTTGGTCTCGCCGCGCCGGCAGCGGATGTCCAGCTGCTGGCCGTCATAGGTGGCCGCGATGACCGCGGGCAGGGCGTCGACCTGCTCCAGGGTGGCCGGGGTGAGGTCCAGGGTCTGGACGGTGATGCGTTCGCCGGTGTCGATCATGAGTTTCAGTTCCTCGGCGGTGCCGAGCGCCAGATGCCGGCCGTGGTCCATGATGAGGATCCGGTCGCAGATCTGCTCGACCTCCTCCATGTAGTGGCTGGTGTACACGACGGTGGTGCCGCGGTCGCGCAGGGTCATGATGCCTTCCAGGATGGCGTTGCGGCTTTGCGGGTCCACGGCCACGGTCGGCTCGTCGAAGAAGATGAGGTCGGGCCTGTGCGCTATGCCGCAGGCGATGTTGAGCCTGCGCAGCAGACCGCCGGAGAGCTTGCCCGGACGGAACCGCCGGTAGTCGTCGAGTCCCACGAAGGCGATGGCCTCGTCGACCATGGGGGTTCGGGTGCGTCTGTCGGGCACGTACAGGGAGCAGAAATAGTCGACGTTCTCCTCGACGGTCAGCTCGTAGAAGACGGCGACCTCCTGCGGCACGACGCCGATGCGTCGTTTGAGCGCATAGCTGGTGGGCGTCATCGGCGATCCGAAGACGCCCACCTGCCCGGCGTCGTAGGTCAGCAGCGCCAGGATGCAGTTGATGGCGGTGGTTTTGCCCGAACCGTTCGGGCCGAGCAGGCCGAAGATCTCCCCCTGTCTGACGTCCAGGTCGAAATAGTCGAGGGCGAGCACGTCGCCGTACCGTTTGACCAGCCCATGAACGCTGACCGCGGATGGAACGGATGTGGTCATCGCTGCCTCCTGTCTTGTGTAGGTATCTCCATGATGCAGGATGCCGACGGGGCCTGCATGGTGAGACACGTCATCGTTTCCGCCCGGATCGTGACGAATGTCACCGTGCCCGTCCCCGAAGTCACGGTATGGTGGAGACATGCGCACACTCCTCGACAAGGCCGCGATGTTCGCCTTGTGCCTGATCCTGCATATCACCCTCACCGGCGATATGCGGCCGGGTTCGGTCGTGGCGCTGCTGGCCGCGGTCTGCTGCACGTCGCTGTGCGAATGGCTGCCGGCCGCACGGCTTCGTCCCCTGATGCCGGGCTGCTACGCGGTTATGGCATGTCTGTCCGATGAATTCCTCTGGTTCCTGCCGACGATCGCCTATGACGCCATGCGTCTGCGGCCCCTCCGCTTAGTACGGGCCGACACATCGCCCGCCCGCGGGAACGGTGCGGCCGGGCCGCCGCGTTGGATGATGGCCGTGTCGTGCTGGCTGTGGGTCGCGCCGCTGGCGATGCGCCTGTTCGGGTTGGGTGCCGACCGCGGGCAGGCCGGTCCGGATTCGTATCTCATCGTCGTTGTTGCGGCGGTGGGTGCGCTGCTCGGGGAATCCGCGAGGCGCTGCGACGCGCTCGACACCGGCAGGACCCGGATCGAGGATGAGTCCCGGGACATGCTGCGCCGCTACCGGATCCGGCTCGCCGACGGCAGCGAGGAACGCGCCGCGGCCATCCATACGGCCACCGTCAACGAACGCACGCGCATCGCCCGCGATATCCATGACAACGTCGGCCATCTGCTCACCCGCGCCATCATGCAGGCCGAGGCGGGCCGGCTGGTGGCCGAGGCCGGCGGCGCGCACGATGCCGCCCGTGGGTTCGCACAGATCCACGATACGGCGGACCAGGCGATGACGATGATCCGCCGTTCCGTCCACGATCTGGAGGATGACGGCACGGATTTCGCCGCGCAGATCCATGCCGCGGCGCACGCGTTCGACGGTGCGGCGGATTTCGACGTTCGGCTGCGCAACGATATCAGGACGGCGCCCGCGCCGGTCGCGCGGTGCCTGTCCGCGGTGATCCGCGAGGCCGTGTCGAATGTGGCCCATCACAGCGACGCCGCGCAGGTGTCGGTGCTGTTGCACGAGTTCCCCGCCTTCTGGCAGCTGACCGTGCAGGATGACGGAGGCCGCACGCCGCACGTCAAGGCCGCCGCTCCGCGCGGCATGGGGCTGGCCGACATCGAGGCCCGCGTCAGGGCGTTGGGAGGCACGGCGCTGTGCGGACCATTCAACGACGGATGGCGCGTCTTCGCATCGATTCCCAAAACACCATGGACCGCCGAGGGAGGACGCGCATGAAAACCGCCATCGTGGATGACGACCCCATCGTCTGCCAGTCGCTGGCCACCATCCTCGCCGCCACCGGGGCGGCCGAGGTGCTCTGGACGGCGAACAACGGAACCGACGCCGTGGAACGCTATCGATCCGGCCCGCACCACCGGCCGGACGTGCTGCTGCTCGATATCCAGATGCCCGGCGTGAGCGGATTGGACACGGCCCGGCGCATCCTGGCGTTCGACCATGCCGCGCGCATCCTGTTCCTGACCACGTTCTCGGACCGGGCCTATATCGACGAGGCCATCGCCATCGGCGCCCGTGGATACCTCATCAAGCAGGACGTGTCCGCCGTCGCCCCCGCCTTGCAGGCCGTGATGGCGGGTCAGGTCGTGCTCGGCGCCGAGGTGCTCGGCAAGCTGACGGCGGAACGGCCCCACCGCCACGACGGCGACGTGCCCAGCGATCCGTTCCCGAATCTGAGCGACCGCGAGCGGGACATCGCCGCGCTGGTCGCGCAGGGACTCGACAACCGTGACATCGCCTCCCGACTGTGCCTGTCGGAGGGCACCGTGCGCAACCGCATCAGCGGAATCCTGGACAAGCTCGGCATGACCAACCGCACGCAGCTGGCCATCGCCTGGCTCAAGAGCGAGCGGTAGGCTCAGCTGTTCTTCATCACCACGTTGTCGATGACGTCGGCCACCTTCTCGCAGGCGTCGGCGCACTCCTCCAGCTGCGTGTACACCTCATGCCAGGCGAACACGCGCAGCGGGTCGGTCTCGGCGGTGTGCAGCGTGCGCAACGCATCCACGAACATCGTATCCGCCTCCTGCTCGATGCGGTTGATCGTGAACACACGCTCGCGCAGGGTCTTGGACCGCTTGAACCGGCGCATCTCAGCGACCAGGTCCTTCATCTGGCCCACCTCCTCGACCACCTTGTCGAGGGTGACGAGCGCATCGGGGCGGATCTCGCGAACGTTGTCGTAGTACAGCCGGTGCAGCACGCCTTCGATCTCATCGACCACGCTGTCCAGATAGTCGCTGAGCAGCGCGATGTCCTCGCGGTCGATCGGGGTGATGAACGCGGTGACCAGCTCGTCGACCAACGCGTGACGCACCTCGTCGGCCGCCTGCTCGATGGCATGCATCTGCCCCATGCGCTCTTGGAGCGTATCCGGGTCGTAATGGCGCATGACGTCCGCCAGCAGCTGCACGGCCTGACAGGCGTATTCGGCGCTCCTGTCAAAGGAGTCGAAGTAGAACGCGTCGTTCTTTCTTGCCATGTGAAGCAGATTCCGTTCGAAGATGAACATGAACAGTTTGGCCATGATGTAGCTGATGATGCCGCAGCCGGGGAATGTGAACACCCAGGTGAGCATCATGTCCTTGACCACGCCGAAGTTGATGGCGGACAGACGCTTGACCGCGCCGACGCCCATGATGGCGCTGGTCTTGGTGTGCGTGGTGGACACGGGGATGCCGAGCACCGTCATCAGCAGCAGACACAACGCGCTCGACAGGTCGGCGGAGAAGCCCTGAAACTTCTCCAGCTTGACCATGTCCTGGCCGACCGACTTGATGATGCGCTCGCCGCCCACCGAGGTGCCCAGGCCCATGATGACGCTGCACAGCAGCATCAGCCACACCGGGATCACCACGCCGGCCACGCTGGACTGCCCGTTGCAGAACGCCATGCCCAGGAACAGCACGCCGATGAACTTCTGGCCGTCCTGCGCGCCGTGCATGAAGCTCATCGAGGCGGCGCCCACGATCTGCGCGTATTTGAAGAACCCGTTGGTGCGGCGGCGGTCCATGCCGGCGCAGATCACCGTGACCAGCTTGCAGACGACCCAGCCCATCGCGAAGCCGATGACCAGGCTGGCCACCAGACCGTACAGCACCTTGACCCACTCGTCCATGTTGATGCCGCCGATGCCGCTCTGGATGGCGATGGCCGCACCGGACAGGCCGGCGATCAGACTATGGCTTTCGGAGGTGGGGATGCCGAACAGCGAAGCGATCACGCTGTAGACGACGATGGAGAACAGCGCGGCGCACAGGGCAATCAGCGCCTCATGCGTGTTGCCGCCGAAATCCACCATGTTGCTGATGGTGGAGGCCACCGAGGCGTTCAGCTGGGTCATGATGAACACACCCAGGAAATTGAAGACCGCGGCCATGATGACCGCGGAGCGTACACGCATGCAGCGCGTGGTCACACAGGTGGCGATGGCGTTGGGGGCGTCGGTCCAACCGTTGACGAAGATGACGCCGAGCGTGAGCAACGTAGTCACCATCAACGCCGGATTGGTGAGGACCTGTTGGATAAAAGTCATGAATGAAACGTCCAACGGACTCGCCACCTTTTTCGCTCAGGTTTTCAACAGTGAACACACTGAGTTTACCCGATGTTCACCCGAGAGTCATGCAGCGTGGCTACGTAGCGTTTCATCAATGGCGTGTCGCGGCAGAAATCATCCCCCGTCACGGTCGTATTCCATCCATGTCACGACACGACATTGCAGCGAAATACGCCGATGCCGAGTCGATGCTCCGCCATATCGTGCCTCTTCGTTCAGCCTTGCCGCGAAGACCATGCGTGGATGAAGAACAGACTGGCTCCTATCCCAATGCGCCCAAAACCTCACTGCGTTGTTCCTCGATGGCTTCGACGATCTCCGCCTTGTACTCGTCGCGGTTCTGCCATTCGTCGATGTTCAACATCAATGCGTCCACGCCGACTCCGACCGCGGCACCGGCGGCAAGCCCCGCAACCGTGCCGAGTGGACCCGCAACGGTACCCGCAGTACCGCCGATGGCGCTTCCTATAGCGCTCGCACCGAGTTTGCTTCCGATCTGACTTACGAATTTCTTAAAGAACTGTTTCGATGCCGCTTTCATGAGCACACCGGCGGCCAGGCCGATCGTACTGCTTATCACGACCCGATCATTCGCATCGAGTAGCCGCTGGGCCGGTTCAAACGAGTCGGAGAAGAAATCGTCATCCAGTTCCTCCTTCTCGACGATCAGCCATTCGGGTACGTCATCCATTTCATACGCGGCGAGCTCCTCCTCCGCATCCGTGCGATATTGGTCGATCTGGGCGGCGTAACGCTCCAACTGCTCGTCAATAGCGGAGTCGTCGATGCCGTTTTCGATGTGCGCGGTGAACTGATCGGTTACGAATTCCTCCGCGGAACCGGTGATCATACTCGCCAATCGTTCGTAATCGGCAGGCAGGCTGTAGTACCAATCAAGGTAGTCATCCACATTCTCGAGACGCTTATCGAACGATTCGTTAATGAGATTCGTTAGCACCTCGCTATTCTTCTCGCTGAGCTTGGCGACCTTCCTTTCGGTTTCCTCACGCACCATTTCGACTGCCCGCTGGTCGTAGTATTTTCCGTCGAGCACATATATGGCAAGATCCATCTGGTCACGGACGAATCGTTCGGCCATGGTATATCCTTGAGTCGTCGCTACAGTGGCCATCCAGGAATCGGCGCCGACGAATGATGCGATCAGGACGGCAGGCATAGCCGCAGCCACGACGATATACGCCTTCTTGACATGCAGATCCGCAATCTTCTGTCCCTCCGCCGGCAAAGGCGAAAACACCCTCTTCATCTCACCGATATCGATGGAAGCCACCCTCAGTAAACCCGCGATGCCGAAGAACGTGGAAACAGACAAGATGATCACGATCGCGAATGAGATGGCCGCGGACACGTGGGATGCCGTCGAGATGCCATACAGCTTCATCCCATCCACGAAACTCATCAATATCCCCGACTCGGACACCAACGTGGAAGATGCGCCTTCGAGAGGGTTCTTCGCAGCCAGGAACGCATCAACCGCACTGTCGTACGTCGTCATCGGCCGTACCAACGTGGCGACGGTATACAAAACAACCAGTAGCACCCCCACGACGATATAGCTCCAGAACAAACAGCCCGACAAACGGTAATTCTCCGTATATTCCCTACGCGACAACTTGTCCGCGACAAGGAACACGACAATATACAGCGGAATCGAAATCACGGTAAGGATCCATTCGAGGGTTCCCCATCGAGGAGTGCTCAGGATCAATCCGGCCGAACATACCGCGGAAAACACGAATCCAATAATGATGGACAGAATTCGCCCATTGTTGAAGCGGGCGTGCATACCGCCTTCACGATATCTGACCTGACGATATGTCTTCTTTACAACGACACGGTAAACATGACCGATCGTCATGACAAAAGTCAGCACCGCCCAAAGCAGCGCAATCACGAATGAAGGCATAACCGGTACCAGGCGAGACATCAGGAACAGCAGGCCGATGAGAACCATGGACTCAATGAGGTACAGCCCCCATCGTTTCCATGATTTCGGCACAGGTTTGCGAGCAAAACACTTGCTCGCTGAGGTCAAGGCTTCTTCCATATCCGTCCCAATCGCTCTTCCCGTTCGATTGGTATACAAGTGTAATCCGCAGCCAGATCAGTCTTGGATGGAACACTCCCGGTAGCATCACCATAGATTGCACTTGGACTGACGCTACAGGGAACCGGCCCATGCGTACGACCGAATGCGCCAACGAATGCCCGCACGAGAGCCGGAATAGGACCAGACAACAGCAAAGGGAGGTCCGAAGACCTCCCTACAGAGTCAATGTCATCGTATCGGGCCGTTATGTGCGCCCTGTCTACATCACTCCCACTCAGTAATCAAATCGTGCACTTCCATAGCCTCTCGTCCACGTGGTGTATCGGTGTCCCCCTATTCGCCGGAATCTGGCAATTTTCGAGCACTTGAGTTGAACTCAATATGAACTCAACGCCGATGTTCGCTCGACAGCTTCCGAGCGGCTTGCATTCCCGCCGAGGAGGACGGACGCCTCTGGCAAGACCAAATCCTGCTAGATGCGCACAACATAGCCGTCCTTGCGCGGGGCGGCCGCGCCCTCGGGCCCCGCGGCGTATCCCAAGGCGATGGCGCCCACGCCGCGCAGCGTCTCGGGCAGGCCCCACTCCCTGAGGAGCGCCTTGCCCTCCGCATAAGCCATCGGAACGGCGGTCAGACTTCCTCGCGGTGCCGCGCGAGGAAACCAGGGCACCTGTGCAAGGCACACTCCAGCAAGAATCACAACCACGCCCAGCCACTCGGCAATGCCAAGCGGCTCGCCGAGCACGATCATGGCGATGAGGAGGCCGGCGGGAAGCTCCGCAGCGGCCATAACGGTCGAGAGCCCGGCGGGAAGGTGCGGGGAGCCTAGGCCAAAGAGCAGCACCGGACATGTAAGACCGAAGAATCCCGCTATGGCGGCGAAAGGCAGGATGCCTTGGAAAACAACACCGGAGAAGAGGTAGTCCGGGCACACGGTGAGCGACATGAGACCCGCGCCCAGACACACGACAACACCTCGCTGTTCGTTGGAGCAGTCCACCTTGACCTTTCCGGAAAGTGTGACGAACAACGAACAGGTGACCGCTGCGCCGAGGGCGCAGACGAGCGCGACAGGATTGTAGCCGGCGAGTCCCGTCCTGTAGACGCCGCTCGCGAACACGGTGCCGAACACGATGAGCGCGGCCGAGGCGATCTCAAGAAGCCTGGGCGCGCGCCGCATCATAATGGTCTGCCAGACAAGTCCCATCCAAGTGAACTGAAACAGCAGTGTGAGGGCCACCGGAGCAGGCAGCACGCTCATGGCATAGCAATACAGAATCGAGGTGGTGCAGGTGAGGGCACCAAGCCCCATGAGCTTGAACACCTGTGCGCCCCCAAGACGGCTCAGACGGCCGCCGCGCAGCAAACGTACGACCGTTGCGAGGATGAAGAACAGGCAGCCGAACCACGCCTGACTCGCCACCACCTGCGCCGAAGTGTAACCCGCCGCGTAGGCGAGCTTGTACGTAGTGGCCATTGCGCCGTAGCAGGCACCACCTGCAAATACCTGCAGGGCAGCCGTTACCTGGCGATGTCCCGAAGCCGAGGTAACCACAGACGTCGTCTGCGAATCGATTGCGTTTTCCATGCTCTCTCCTTCCTTCGCCCCATCCCATGCAAGGCAAGCTTCACACGTCCCGAGTCTTCGGAAGAGAGGTCATCTCGTCGGATGTTGCCGACCAATACAAAAACCACGCGACCGATGCTCGGCTGCGTGGCAAAAAGGTGGCTTACGCCCAGAAAAGTCCACACGATTTTAGACGGGTCCAATCTACGAGGTCTTCCTGGAAATGTCAAACGCGGTCGCGAAATTGCTCCCAACGCATGACAATAGTCTGCACCGATTCCCTGGAGCGAATGATTCCGCGATCATACCGATCATGACATGTTCTGTCGCGTGGGAAGGACGGGGCTGCGGATTCAGCACTGCCATTCGTCCGGCTTACGGAAGGACAGGATCCCGTGTTCGTCCAACGCCCAGGCCGTGGATGCGGCCAGTCCCACAGCGCACAGGTACAGGGCGATGTCCTCTCCGATCATGTCCGCGAACGGTCCGCCCGCCAGCGCGCCGATGGGCTCGGCTGCCAGGGCGATGACGCGCTCCACCGAGCTGACCTGCCCGAGCAGCCGTTCCGGGGCGGTGACCTGTTTGATGGATTCGCTCAGGACGAGGTTCACCGTCACGGTGAAGCTCCACACGAACTGGGAGACGCATACCAATGCGATCACCACGGCGTTGCCGTACTCGATTGTGAAGGCCGACAGCGACACGAGCAGCGCCGCCAAAGCGGGCGCGAACAGCGTGGCGATGAACAGGGGGGCCGGACGCCATGCGCCGGATGAGGGCCCCACCGCAACGGAGCTCACAATACCGCCGATGCCGCTGCACGTGGCGGCGAGGCCCACCGCCACGGGATCCATATGCAGCACGCGGATCACGAACACGTAGTAGATCGTAAAGAACACGGCGGTGAAGAAGTTGAACTGGCCCGCGGAGAACGCGATGGAACGGATGATCCCGATCCCCCAGACGAAGCGCAGGCCACTCAGCACATCACCGTCGTCATCGTATTCATCATCGGTCTTGACGCGCGCTGATTCATCCTGCCGGGGCGTATGCTCCGATGCCGCGGCCGTCTTCCGTTTCCTGCGTTCGAGTACGTTGAGCAGCACCAGCAGCGAGCTGCACACGTACGTCACGAAATCGAACAGCAGGGACAGAGCGACCCCGAGCGTGTCGAACAGCCATCCGCCGACGCTCGGCCCGATGCCTTCGCCGATTGCGTTGGCGCCCTCGATCAGCGCGTTGGCGTGCGGCAGACGGTCCCTGGGCACAAGCGATACCGTATAGCCGGTGCGGGAGATGTCGAATCCCAGCTCGGAAACCACGTGCAGCCAGCGGCCAGACATGCCACACCGCGACGGCCGAGCATGGTAGAAAACTAGCATTCTACAAAGAAAGTCAACGTTTCCGCGCCACACGGCTAGCGGGTCCAAAATCGGCACATACGAAACAGGGGCGCATCCCGCGAACGCGGAACGCACCCCCGAGCGGTGCAACACTTTTCTGCTGGACTACTCCCACTCAGTAATCAGAATATGTACGGGGCACTCTCTCGTCTCTGTAGTGTCTCAGTGTCTATCATGTTCACAGATTCACCCCGAAATCCACGTCTGCGTTGAACTCAAAATGAACTCAACGCGTTTTTATCGTTCAGGGGCTTGCCGACGGAAGTATGCACAAAGGCCAATTCCGCAAGCGACCGCCAGTTAGTCATTTTATCAAACGGGCCGTCAAGCCACAGGCGTCCGCGGGTTCTAGATAGAAGTGCAACACCTGCCTAGGGTTGGAAGTGTCTAGGTTCCAGCTGGAGGTGTTGCACTCGTGGGTACATGTTATTCGCACCTGTCCCCGGACGAGCGGATCCGGATCGAGAGGCTGCATTGCGAGCAGGGTCTGAGCGTCAGGGAAACGGCCAGGCTGATCGGCCGGGACAAGGCCACCGTCAGCCGCGATCTGAAACGGGGACTGTGGTTCGCGTCCAACGAGAACGAATCGCACCTGTTTTTAGTCAAGTTGGTGTTTCGGTTTTCGTCAGGTATTTTTTTCGGTTTTGGGCGTGGGTGTGCCGGCCGGGTGTGTTTTATTGGTTTTGGGGTTTGCCGAACATGAGTGCCTGGCTGATGCGGTGGCTTTGTCCGGTGAACTCGATGAGTCGTCCGTGGTGAACGATGCGGTCGATGATCGAGGCGGCGAGTTTGTCGTCGGCGAAGATCGTGCCCCATTTGCTGAACTCGATGTTCGTGGTGAAGATGATGCTCCTTCTCTCGTAGCTGCCGGCGATGACCTGGTAGAGCAGTCTGGCGCCGTCGACGTCGAAGGGCACGTAGCCGAACTCGTCCAGGATGATCAGATCGGCTTTGGCGATGTCCTTGAGCATGGTCTCGAGGGTTCCCTCGCGCTTGGCGCGGCCCAGCTGAAGGACGAGCTCGGCGGTGGGCAGGAAGCGTACGTTCATGCCCCGGTCGATCGCGCTCATGCCCAGCGCGGTGGCCAGGTGGGTCTTGCCGCGTCCGGTCTTCCCGTAGAACACGAGGTCCTGGGCCCTGCCGACGAAGTCCAGGGAGAGCAGCTCGTCCCGGGCGTACCCGTCGGGCAGCTTCACGTTCGTGAAGTCGTAGCCGTCCAGCGTCTTGGGGACGGGGAACCGGGCGCGGCGCAGGAGCCTGGCGCGCTTCGAGGTCTCACGGTTGTCCAGTTCCGTGTGCAGCAGCCTGTCGACGGCCTGGAGCTGCCTGGGCGTGGCCCAGGCCAGCAGGTCGTCGATGGTGGCTTGGGAGATGAACAGGGCGCGGGCCCTCGCCCGCAGCCGGTCGATGTCCGTGCGTTCCTCGTTCCTCTGGCTCATGCGTTGTCCTTCCTCCCGGCGAACGCCAGGTCGTATTCGGTCAGGTCGACGGGCTCGTCGTAGGCGACGGGCTCGGTCCCGGCGGCGTGTCGGGCCGCGGCCAGGCATACGCCGGCGCGGTCGATGCCGCCGGTGGTCTCGAGGATCTCGGCCATCGCCGCCACCGCGTTCGCCCATCCGCTCTCGCGTTCGGCCTGCCTGAGCGTGCGCAGCCCCTCGGCGAGGACCGCGCGCTCCTGCCCGTCGAGCCATTCGCGCAGCGGGTCGGGAAGCGCCTCTCGGACCTGGCTGTTGGGCCAGGCCCCGGGCCTGTCGCCACGGCAGCCCGATCCGCAGGGACGGGTCGTCGCTGCTGGTGGGGTTGTCGCCGTAGGCGCGCGGATGCGTCGTGATGCGGGCCCCGGAGGCATCGAGCAGCTCGACCTCGAACGCGCGCAGCCCGACGATCAGCTCGCGCCCCGCATGCTCGGGGCCGGCCGCGTACCGGTGCCTGCCCTCGACGGTGACGATCCCGTACTTGTCGGCCTTCATGCGTTTCCACGTGACCACGTCGAAGCGCGCCTCCGGCAGCGCCAGCAGTGCTTTGCGGTCCTCGGCAAACAGGTCCGTCTCGCGCCCGCCCTTGCGGTAGTGGTCCTTGTCGCCCAGCGCGAGGCACCGCTCGAGCAGCCTGACGTTGAACGCCGGCATGCTCCACACGCTCGGCACCGGCACGAACAGCTTGCGGCGCACCGCGCCGACCCGGGACTCCACGCCGCCCTTCTCGTGGCCCGCGTACGCGTTGCAGAACACGTACTCGAACCCGTAATGCGCCTGGAACGACTGGAACAGGCGCGTCAGCCTCACCCGCTCGAACATCCTGCGCCCCACGCCCGCGGCGTTATCGAACACGATCCGCGGCGGCACGCCGCCCAGCCACTCGAAGATGTCGCGAAGCGCCTGGCACGCGCACTCAGCGTTCTCCCCGGGCATCAGCTGCGCCGGCCCGACGTTCGAATACGGGAAATCCAGCACGAAATGACGCATGCGCGACACCTCGCCCCGGAACCTGACGTCGACCTCGCCGAAATCGGCCTGCGCCTCGCCCGGATGCCACACCAGGTCGAGGTAGCCGGCCTCGCGCTCCGCGGCGAACTCGCGCCGCAGCTGCGCGACCTTCCTCGTCACGGTCGACAGCGACACCTCCGCCCCGTACTCGTCACGCAGACGCTCCCATATCCGGGTCGCGGTATGCCGCTGCTTGCGCCACGTGCAGCGATCCTCCGCGAGCCACTGCTCGATCACCGGCACGTAACGGTCGATGACCGACTCCGCGTGTTTCCGCTTGACCGGCGGCCTGGGTGACAGGTCCCCTGTCTTCAGGTACTTGCGCACCGTCGGCTCGCTGACGTTCTCGCTGCGCGCTATCGACGCGATCGACTCGCCGTTCATCCTGCGACGACGGATAGACTGGACTTTGGGCATGCTGATCATAGCCTTTCCGGACCTCCTTGACGGAAAACGAAGCACCATCAAGATAAGGCCCACGGGTGGTCGGCATGCCTTTGCCTAAACCCGAAAAAACTACATGACTAAAACCTCAACAAACAATTGAACAAAAACACGCACCGCCCGTACCGGCCGCGGCGGCTGAAGACCGGCCCGTGGACGTCCATGCCGTTCCACTCCGCCCTCGCGGCGCAGCGGAGGGCCGACCTGAGGCGCCACGAGTCCCGCAAACCGCATCGCATGGACTCGGACCGGCTGCGCTCGTGGGTCATGGACGCGCTGCGCCGTGGATGGAGCCCCGAGCTGATCGAGGGCAGGCTGAAGCTGGAGTACCCCGGCGACCCCGTGATGCGGGTCAGTCACGAGTGCCTCCACCAGTGGATCTACGCGAAGCCGCAGCGCGGCCTGGACCTGCGCCAGTACCTGCCGCGGGCAGGAAGCGCCGGGCCGGACGGAAGGGACGCAAGGTCAGGGGGCCGCGCATCCCGATGCGCGTGGACATCGGCCAACGACCCAGGGCTGTGGACTCGCGCGGGCAGTTCGGCCACTGGGAGTCCGACACCGTGATTGTATTTTGTCAACTCGGCGTGTGCCGTCTTACCGTGGGGAAGTTGACCGGGTTACCGGTCGTTATGTTGCCGGTTTGTCGTGGCTGGGCCTGTCCGGTCGGTGGTTTCTGGGTTATTGCATGAGGGCGTGGGTTTTGCGGTAGCTGTCGCCCTCGAATCTGATCATCCTGCCGTGGTGGACGGTGCGGTCGATTGACAAGCGGCGTGCCGTGTTGGGGTCGCCGAAGATCCTGCCCCATCCGCTGAACTCGATGTTGGTGGTGTAGACGATGCTCTGTCTTTCGTACGCGTTGGCGGCGACCTGGAACAGGAGGCGGCTGCCTTCCTCGTCGATCGGGATGTATCCGAGCTCGTCGACGACCAGGAGCCTGGCCCT
The DNA here is from genome assembly GCF_000741215.1 of Bifidobacterium pullorum subsp. gallinarum. Lineage (GTDB taxonomy): Bacteria > Actinomycetota > Actinomycetes > Actinomycetales > Bifidobacteriaceae > Bifidobacterium > Bifidobacterium pullorum_B. The sequence continues at coordinate 649 of NZ_JGYX01000001.1, read as the reverse complement.
GCCGATCTGGGAGAGCTCCCGGTCGAGCCTGTTCTCCGCGTTGGCGCGCAGTAGTCGCATGACGAGCTCGGCGGCGGTGAAGAACCTGGTCGGTACGCCCTCCAGGCAGGCCTGCCGGGCCAGCGCGATGGCCAGGTGGGTCTTGCCGGTGCCGGGAGGGCCGAACATGACCACGTCCTGCGTGTGCTCGACGAAGTCGAGGGATTCCAATGCCTGCCGCCCGTAGTCGACGGGGAAGCGCAGGGGTGTCCAGTCGTAGCCGTCGAGCGTCTTGGTTTGGGGGAACCCGGCCTGCTTGAGCAGTCGCGCGCGTTTGGAACGTTCCCGGGAATCGATCTCGGCGTTCATCCACGCGTGCATGAACCCCCGTCTGCGCGGGCGTGGCCGTCTCCAATTGGTCGGCCAATACCTGGCGGGTCAGCGGCAGCCGGCGGGCGAGTCCCATGATCCCGTCCATCAGCTGCCCGGTCGACGCGCGACGCCGTCTCGTGTCGGGCTGTGCGGTTCCGGGTTTGGTCATCATGCCTCCTTCCGGTCGTCGGACGGCCGCATGAACCGGTCGTAGTCGTGCAGGTCCGGGCGGGCTCGTCGTGCGGCGTCTCGCCCGCGGCGATCCTGCGCGCCAGCGTCATCAGGCTCGCCTCGTCGA